>JAUIIR010000145.1 GCA_030431485.1 Alphaproteobacteria bacterium | reverse complement strand
CTTGCAATGCGTATGGCTGGACCACGCGAGGCGGTTTGGCATGGGCTGATCCGCAAGAACCACGGTTGTACACATTTCATCGTCGGCCGCGATCACGCAGGACCCGGAGAGAATTCCAAGGGTGAGGACTTCTACGGCCCATATGATGCGCAAGACCTATTTCGCGAGCATGAGGACGAGATCGGCATCGAGATGGTCGACTTCAAGCACATGGTTTATGTGCAGGAACGCGCCCAGTACGAGCCGATGGACGAAATCGCCGATAAGGACGATGTCACGATCCTCAATATCTCGGGAACCGAATTGCGCCGCCGCCTGTCGGAAGGTCTCGACATACCGGAATGGTTCTCGTTTCCCGAGGTTGTCTCCGAGTTGCGCAAGACAAAACCGCCGCGGTCGCAGCAGGGCTTCACCGTGTTCTTCACCGGGTTCTCAGGCTCGGGCAAATCGACCATCGCCAACGCGCTCATGGTCAAACTGATGGAAATGGGCGGGCGCCCGGTCACCCTTTTGGATGGCGATATCGTACGTAAGAATCTGTCCTCCGAGTTGGGATTCAGCAAGGAACATCGCGATCTGAACATCCGTCGCATTGGCTATGTTGCCTCTGAAATCACCAAGAACGGCGGCATCGCCATCTGCGCGCCGATCGCACCCTATGCAACCACACGGCGCGCTGTGCGTGAAGATATTGAGCAATTCGGGGCATTCATTGAAGTGCATGTGGCGACAAGCCTTGAAGAGTGTGAGCGCCGCGATCGCAAGGGACTCTACAAACTTGCGCGTGAAGGCAAGATCAAGGAATTCACAGGCATTTCAGACCCCTACGATGTTCCGGAAAACCCGGAGTTGCGGGTCGAGACCGAGAATGTTGAGGTCGATAACTGCGCTCACCAAGTGATCCTCAAGCTGGAAAGCCTTGGCCTGATTGCAGGGCAGTAGGCACCAGGCTTCAGGCTATCGCTCGTCACAAGCCAAAAAAATGTCGGGGTGAGCCATCACCCCGACAAATCACAATCAGCACTGCGCTTCAGACAATTCAATGCACGGTCACTGGTGCAAAATCATTTTGACGCGCCAGCATAAAAGCCAGCTTGCGGTCCTTTACAAGAGCCAGACGCTCTCCATCTGCGCGGTGAACAGCGTAGATGGTATCCATGTCTCCGACTTCATTGCGAACCTCATCCGGCAAGTCAGCAACAGCCACGGGCCGAACGTAAACAAGGTTGGTCTGGTCGGCATCTTTGAAATCAAACGGCGTATTCATGGTCTACCCCTTCCTGATCTGGATTGTCTGAACCACGGTTTCGGGACGCAACAGGGTCAGATCGACGTGCAGCAGCCCGTTTTCCATGATCGCCTCACCCACTTCGACACCATCAGCGAGCACAAAGCTGCGTTGAAACTGGCGCGCGGCGATCCCGCGATGCAGAAAGACACGGTCCGCAGTATCATCTTGTTGCCGACCCCGGATCACAAGCTGTCTATCCTCAACGGTGATGGACAGATCTTGTTCCCGAAAACCTGCGACAGCCAGCGTGATTCTATACGCGCCTTCTGCGGTTTGTTCGATATTGAAGGGCGGATAGCCTTCGTTGCCGGATTTCGCTGTTCGTTCCAGCAATCGCTCCAGCTGTTCAAAGCCGAGGAGATGGGGATAGGATCCCAAAGTTAATTTCGTCATCGACACGTCCTTTAGTGCAAGCGACTGTGTTGGTGCGGCCCCATTCTGGCGACCGGTCTGTGAGAAATATGGGGGTGCAAAAGACAAGACGCAAGGGCTTTGCGGAATCGCAGATTGGCGCTATCTTCCGGGTCTCAGCCACTTTTCGGGGACTGCACTGGATCATGAATGCTCCTACTGATCTGTCGATGAAAACAGATGACGTCCTTAGGGTCGAGCTTGAGGTCTTTCGCCGCGAGCACCGCGATCTGGACGAAGCCATTCGCGCCATGCAGCAAACAGGAACGGCGGATCAGCTAACATTGCAGCGCCTTAAGAAGAAAAAGCTGATGCTGAAAGACAAGATCGCACTGATCGAAGATCGGCTCCTGCCGGATATTATCGCCTGAGTTCAAGCCCGAGTTGCGACCCGATCTGATCTGGCTATAGTGCGCGCTCCGAACACCTGAAGGGGCATAGCGCCATGTCAGAATCTATCAAGGTTGGCATTATTATGGGAAGCCAGTCAGACTGGCCTACGATGAAAGAAGGCGCCGATATGCTGGATGCACTGAACGTGCCCTATGAAGCCAAAATCGTATCTGCGCACCGCACGCCAGACCGGCTTTGGGAGTACGGAAAGACAGCGGTCGAGCGCGGTTTGCAGGTGATTATCGCCGGAGCTGGCGGCGCGGCACATCTCCCCGGCATGATGGCCTCAAAGACCCGCGTTCCGGTGATTGGTGTACCTGTACAAACGCGGGCCCTGTCGGGTGTCGACAGCCTTTATTCGATCTTGCAAATGCCGCGCGGCTTTCCTGTCGCAACGATGGCAATTGGATCTGCCGGAGCCGCCAATGCCGGATTGATGGCTGCGGGCATTCTGGCGCTGCAGGATGCCGATCTGGCTGCTCGCCTCGACCAGTGGCGCTCCGATCTCTCGGCCTCAATCCCTGACGCCCCTTCTGACGACGGATAAGATCATGACGCTTTCGCTCCCCATCGGATCAACCATCGGCATTATTGGCGGTGGTCAATTGGGCCGGATGTTATCGGTCGCTGCCAGCCGCCTTGGCTTTCGGTGCCATGTCTTTGAACCCGGTGCCAACCCTCCGGCAGGACAAGTCGCCGATCAGGTGACAACGGCCGCATATGACGACGAAGACGCCCTGCGCGCCTTTGGCACGTCTGTCGATATCATCACCTACGAGTTTGAGAACATCCCGACCGCCGCTTTGGATCTCCTGCAGGATCTTGCCCCTATCCACCCCGGTCGCGAGGCGTTGCGAGTCAGTCAGGACAGGCTGACGGAGAAGACCTTTCTTCAGGAATTGGGGCTGCAAACAGCTCCATTTGCGGATGTGACCGATGCTACAAGCCTTGCGGCGGCTCTGGATGAGCTTGGCACTCCATCAATTCTTAAAACGAGGCGTTTCGGGTACGATGGCAAAGGGCAGGCTCGCATCATGTCACGCGATAGTGCCGGACAGGCTCTGGCCGACCTGCAAGGAGCACCTGCCATCCTAGAAGGCTTTGTCGACTTCTCGCACGAGGTATCCGTAATCGCCGCACGCAGTCTCGATGGGGCCGTGGCCGCGTTCGACCCAGGCGAAAACGTACACAGCGACGGAATCCTGCGTACCACCACTGTCCCAGCACGCCTGACTACCGCTCAGCGCACCGATGCCGTCCTCATTGCGGCAAAGATCGCGAACGCATTGAACTACGTCGGAGTCATGGGTGTGGAGTTATTTGTGACATCAAACGGTTTGATCGTGAATGAGATTGCGCCACGCGTGCATAATTCCGGACACTGGACGCAGAACGGATGCAGCGTCGATCAATTCGAGCAACACATCCGTGCCATTGCTGGGTGGCCGTTGGGTGATGGCCAGCGTCATACAGACATTGTCATGGAAAACCTGATTGGCGACGATATGGATCGCGTCCCGGAATTGGCGAAGACGCCAGACTGTGCCCTGCACCTCTATGGCAAAGCCGAGACCAAACCGGGCCGCAAGATGGGTCACGTAAATCACATCAAACGCGGGTGAGCATTTCACCCGTTTAGAAAACGCTCCGCGACAGCCCCGGTAAGATGTGCAACACGTCCAGCTACGATCGTGGCCTCCACACGACGGATTTCGGGATCGACGACGATCAGGTCAGCCCGTTTGTCAATCTCAAGAGTACCGCGATCTGTTAGTCTCAAAAGGCGTGCAGGCCCGGAAGAGAGCAGAGCCCAGGATTTTGCAAGATCGCAAAGTCCAAGTTCCTCAATCCGAAAGGCCGCACGCAGAGGCGACGGGTAGTGATAATCTGATGCCAAGGCATCACATAAACCACGCGCAATCAGCTCGGACGCGGCGATATTTCCTGCATGGCTGGCACCCCTCACGACATTTGGCGCCCCCAACACGATATGAGCACCGTCGTCACGGGCTGCCTGTGCGGCTTCCAGAGTTTCGGGAAACTCGCTGACGGTTGCGCCACGCTTGGCCCAGGCCGTGCGATCTTCAACCCTACTGTCATCATGACTGCCTAGGACGACACCTTTTCGGATAAGTCGTTCCGCCAACTGGTTCAGCGCGGCCGGGACATCAGATGACCGCGCATGCAGGTCCTGCATGAGCGCCAGATGCGACTCGGGGCTGCGCCCGCTCTTGAGCGCTTGCCCGGTAAGACGCGGCGGCTTCCGCCCTTCGGCAAGCCGCTGATGTGGCAGGTGATCGTTAAAGACCACATAATTGATCCCAAACCGGTCGATCGCGGCTTCGGCAC
>JAUIIR010000144.1 GCA_030431485.1 Alphaproteobacteria bacterium | reverse complement strand
GTCACCCGCCAGCTACATGGAGAGCGCGGCTGACTGGCCGCCGCTCATCACCCGCGTCCCGCGTAAACCCAAAGTGGCCCAGTTTTGCGCCGCCCCGTGGCCTAATTTTACTCCGCCGTTGACATCATTTGACGTGCGCGGCCTTGTCTTCAAGGACCTGTGCCGCCTCGGCCATCATCTGCGCCACGATCTCGCCTGCGGGGCGGATATCCTGGACCAGCCCGACGCCCTGCCCCATCAGCCAGGCCATTTCCTCGAAATCGCCGGTGGTGTCTTCGGTCGGCAGGATTACGTCGAACTTACGCTTGATATGCTTGCCACCGAGAAAGATCGTCTCGCCGATGACCTCAAGTTCGTCGCGTTCCGTCGGCACCTCGGCAAGGCGATGGTTCCATTCCTTGACCACCCGCGACTTGTGCAGGCGCATGGGGTTGAAGAATGGCATTTCAGGGCCAAACACGCTGCTGAGGGTGGTATCGGTGCCCTTGGCCGCGACCAGTCGGCGATGGTGCTCAGGGTGGACATAGGCCTCGGCGGAGGCAACAAGCCGGGTGCCGACCCAGACACCATCCGCGCCTAGGGCCAAGGCCGCTGCAACGCCTCGCCCGTCGGCAATGCCGCCCGCCGCCAGCAAAAGCGCGCGCCCCGCGATGGCGTCGGCCATCACCGGGATCAGGGCCATGCCGCCCATACCAGGCTGCTCTGCTCCACCGACGCCTTGATAGTTGTGCCCGCCAGCCTCCTGGCCCTGGGCCACGATCACCTCGGCACCATAATCGATGGCTTTTTCTGCATCCTCGACCGTGCCGACCTGCACCCAGATCGAACAACCCGCCGCCTTTAGAAGGTCAAGCTGCTCCGCCGGAGGGTGGCCCCAGTGGAAGGAGACCACAGGCACTTTCTCCTCGGCCGCGACCTGCACCTGCGCGTCATTGCCGAAAATGGTGATGAAGTTGATGTTGAACATCTCGACACCCGCGGCACGGATGGTTCGAATGGTCGCTCGCAACTCTTCTGGTGGCATGAAGCCCACGCCAATGGCCCCTATGCCGCCCGCCTTGCTGACGGCAATGGCCAGTTCGGGCTTTTCGCCTGCAAACGCCATGCCCGCCTGTGCGAAGGCATGAGAAACGCCGAATTTCTTGGTGAATGCTGTTGTCATGCTGTTCATGATGATCCCCGTTGTTGCCGGGCACAGTGGCCCCATTTCTGCTCAGTGTGCAGACAGGGCTGCGAGGGCGGTATCGACAAAAATGGGGATGCCGGGGACAGGACCCTACCCCAGTAGGGTCGCTGAAAACCGGGCACTCAGCTCAGCCCGATTGGAACAGTCCAGCTTTTCGAAGCACCGGTTCACATGGGTCCGGACCGTTGAAAATCCGATACCAAGGATGTCCGAAATCTCTTTGTCGGTGCAGCCCCGCGCAATCAGGCGACCGATTTCACGTTCGCGCGGGGTAAGGATTGCCAAACCTTCATCCCCTGCTTGCAAGGACCGGCCAATATGCGCGGCCAGTGTATCCAGAAGGTCGATCTCACGTTGGCAGAAAGGCTCATGGTGGCGGTTGCGCCAGACCCGCAGATCAAAAACTTTCCCAGATTTCGATGGAAGAAAGATATTCAAGCCGTGATACATGCCGTCCGGCTGCAGAAAATCGGTGTAGAACTCGGTCTTTTCCAACTCATTCATGGGAAAGCTGCTTTCGACAATCTGTGCCCCTTGCAGCCGACGCATGCGATGCGTGAGCGGGTCGCTGAATTGTAAGCTGGCAACATACTGCGCGACGTTGCTTTCATCGTGGTTCACCGAAACCGGATTGTAGTATCGTCCCTTCGCAGGCTCCCACACATAGGATGCCAAGGTATCCCCGCGAAGAAGGCGCAATATGCGCTCTGATGTTGCTTCGCGAGGATCGACATCTTGGGGTATGCGTGCAAGATCGTGAATAACATCTGCAAAAACGGCAATTTCTTCGCCGGTCATGTCCCTTATGTGAAATGCCATTTTCCGCGCCCCCACACCAAAAACGCTAGGGGAAAACTTGAGTTCTGGCAACAATCGCTGGAGTTTACCCTGCCAATATCCGTTCGATCCGTTGACCCAGTAACAATAGGAAGCGATCCTGGCCTGGCATGGCTTCGATCATCAGAGAAACGGGAAGACCATCCCGGTCCATCCCTGCGGGAACAGCCAGCGACGGTGCGCCGGTGAGAGTAGCCAAAGCCGTATTTGCCGCGACGGTTGGAAAAGTCGGCCGCAGACCAAGGTCGGTCTGCATCATCTCATCCTCACCGATCAGGGGCGGTTGAACGCTAACAGTGGGCATGGCGATCAGATCCAGCGCGTGGTCGGAATACAGCCGGGCATAGGCGGTACGCAGGTCGGGCAGATCATGGGCAATGGCGCGGGCATAGGCGGCGGCTTCCTTTGCCGCGATGTCTGGCAGCGCTTGAAAAATGCCGCGCACATCGGGGCTTGCGATCATGTCCGCAAATTCAGCCAGCGATATCCCAGCCATGTCACGCGCAAACCTGGTCCAGACGCCAAAGGCTTCGTACAGCACGATCGTATTGCCAAATCGGGCATCCAGATCGTCAAATTCCGGAACCTCCAGCGCAACCAGCGTGATCCCGGCGGCGGAGCCCAGTTTGGCAAAAACCTCATCCATCGCGATATCCACGGGGGCGCTAAGACCTGCCTTGGCGCGCAAAACGCCTATGCGGAGGGCCTGTGATGGCGCGGGGTCTGATGGCTCTTCCACAATCAGAGCATCGATTTCCGCCAGATCCGCGCAGGTGACGGCCATTGGGCCGATCGTGTCGCGCGTTGTCGACAGTGTCAAAACACCGCCGTCCGGATAGCGCCCGGTGCTGGGCCGAAAGCCCGCGATCCCGCAAAACGCCGCAGGAATGCGAGTGGACCCGCCGGTATCGGCCCCCAAGGCAAAAGGGATCACGCCCCGCGCAATAGCCGTTGCATTGCCACCCGACGACCCGCCCGCCACGCGGGCCGGGTCGAATGGATTGCGCACCGGCCCATGGGCAGCATTGTTCGATGTGATGCCGAAGGCCAGTTCATGCAGATTCAATTTGACCGGCACATATCCGCCCGCCGCTTTCAGACGCGCCACCGGCGGCGCGTCCTCCGTTGGCATGTATTCGGAAAGGGCGGTCGTGCCGCCTGTTGTGGCAAAAGGCAGGCAGTCAATGTTGTCCTTGACGCCAAAAGGAATATTCTTCAGCGGCCCTTCGGCTGTGACGGGCAATGATGCGTGCCGACTGATGATCGCGGCATCTCTGTTGTCTCCTGCGCGCTCCAATACCAGCGCCAAAAGGGCGTCCGCCCCTTCATCATCGCGGAATTCGCGGGCCATGGCCAATGTCATGGGTGTCAGACCTATGTCGCCCATTGCAACGTTCTCCCTCTTTGAGGCCCAGACTAGAAACCTGAGACCCGCGCGGGTATCGGCAATTCTGTGGACATTTCTTCGATGTCCCTTCCTGTCAGAACCGTGCGTCGGGGTGGCCGCAAACGGGTCAACCATGTCAATCGGCTTTGAAATTTGCCCCCTATCGGCGTCGAGTTTGTTCAGGAGATCGACGGCGTTGAAGAACCGGACCGGGTGCCCGGCCCGGATTCACGTCCGAGCGATTCTGACGGCGAGATGGGTCTTGCCGGTTCCGTTGCCACCGATCAGCACGAGGTTGTGCCGATGGTCGAGGAAATCGCCGATTGCCTGATCGCGGATCAGGGTCTCGTTGACTTGCGCCATCTCGAAGTCGAACTCATACAACTCCTTTGCCTGGGGCAACTTGGCGATGGTTATCTGGAATTTGACCGACCGGGCTTGCTTCACGCGTGGGTTTGCGAATGTTCGATAGGCAACATCATCCGGTTTCGGTGCCGGTTGGACACCATTGACCGGCATCGAAATTCGTCGAAGACACGAAACGCCACGCGATCACGCGATCCGAACATGCACGCATCGCGCACACGGATACATCATAAGCCGCTGATTTATAAAATAAATCGCCACCATCTATCACGTGGACGACGCCGATTATCCGCTGTTCTACGCAGTGGCAGTTCGTTGCCGGGTAATTTGACCCTACGGCGCTAAGTCAATGATATTGTATGGGAAAAATGATCCAAGAATTCTCGCCAATCGGCAAGCCACCGAAATTTATTATGTTTCCAGAAGGATTTGGTTGCGGGGGTAGGATTTGAACCTACGACCTTCAGGTTATGAGCCGAAATCTTAACGATTCCAATTACTTAGGAAAACCAATTGGTTAGCCGATAACCCTTTGATTTGGGTGGATTTTCCACCCCACCCTCATCAACACTCGACCACTTTCGACAACAACCACAAACGCTTAACCACACTCAGCTGTTGATGTGGCGTTGATGTTGTCATCCACGATTTCGGTCGATCTATAATCGAGATCCGGACAAAGCGTGCCGACCTCCAGTAACCTTCGAGA
>JAUIIR010000003.1 GCA_030431485.1 Alphaproteobacteria bacterium | reverse complement strand
GGCAAATTCATCCAACAGATGCGTTTCAAGACGCAATTGCAGCCGCATATCGACCGCAATCGCATCCCGGACAACAGAAACGCTTTCGAACACATGCTCGGCAAAATCCGGGCCACGCATGCCCCCTTCCCACGAGAAGAATTGTGCCAGCACAGCCGTAGTTATCCCGTTGGCAGCCAGTTCCGAAGCGGCTGCGACAACGCCATGTTCAGCTTCGCGCAATGCGCCGCGTCGAGGTGCCATGTGGCGCTCGAACCCATCGCCATGAGGATCGACAATACCGGGCAAAACCAGATAGCCAGACAGATCAACCTGACGGCCCTCCGCAGTCGCCTGAAGGTTTCCTTGCGATATTGAGACCGGGGCCTCTGACCACCCCTCCGGCGTTAGCGCCTGTGCTCCGACAAGCGTGCACTCAAGGCTCATCCGTGGACTCCGGACAAAGGCCGAGCATGCATTTCAATTCCTCGGAATTGATCGCGTCGGTCCAATCCAGCTCCGGGTCAAAGCGTCCAGTGCGCAGGAACAGATCGACCTGCGCAATAACGGCAGGCGATTGCATGATAAAAGTATGCGTGACCGGCAACGTCAGATGGGCCCGCATGCCCTCAACCTTTGTCGAGGCGACTGATACTTTGCCATCATCGGGTCCGGGAATGATGTTCGAAAAAATTGGATTGAGCGAACGCGTACCAGCAATCACACCCAATTCGAAATCGACCGGTGGAAGTGACTTTGGCACCCCATCAGGCGACGTCCCGAGTTGTAGGCCAGCCGGTCCGTTGACCCATTCAAAAAGCTCCAGTCCCCCCAATTCATCGACCAGTTCGCTGCCCTGATTTGGCGGTGCAAGCATCACGACGCGCCCCAGATTGGGTGGACGATGGTCCTTGAGCCAAAACCGCAACAGGATGCCGCCCATTGAGTGAGTGACAAAGTGCACGCGATCCTTGCCGCAATTCTCAATTGCAGTCGGCAGCGTTTCTTCCACCAACGTCTGAATGCGCGCGGTCGTTGACGGATAGCCCGGGGCCTTGGCGGTGTATCCTTTGGCCTCAAGAACTGTCTGCATCAATGCAAAAGAGGTCTCTGTCCGCGCGAGACCATGAAGGAGCACCACACAGTCCGCCCGCGCGGGAGCCGCGGACAGGACAGCGAGAACTGGGGCAAGAAAAAGAACAAGCTGACGAAACATGACCTTCAGATACGCTGTGATGAACGCTTACGGAAGAGCCTACCTGCGCGATGTAACGGCCATCAATACCCCGCCAAGTACAAGCAAGGCTGCCACGATCAGCCGCGACGTGACAGTTTCCGACAACAGCACCGCCCCCCCTGCGATCGCGATCACCGGGACAGTCAATTGTGTGACAGCAGCGGTGCTGCCGCGGAGATGTGGCAATACCGTATACCACAAGGAATAGCCAATACCCGAAGTCACCGCTCCAGCGAGGATTGCCATCGCGATACCGAACAGGCTCGCGGACGCAAAATCAATTCCTCCGAAAAGGACCACCGCCAGAGCCGCTCCGATTCCTGCAATTGCAGCGGAAATACAGAAATTTGCGGCCGTCGCCCCCAAAGCATCCGAGGTCCCGCGCCCGTTTAGCGAGTAGATACCCCATGCGACACCGGCAATCGCCATCAGCGTCGAATGCCACAAACTCGGCGCGGCAGAGTGACCCGGCCACAGCAGCCAGACCAGTCCCCCAAACGCGACAAATGCCCCCGCACACCGGCGCGCAGATGGGCGTTCGCCAGTGATCAAAGCGCCCGTGAACATGGTGATTTGAACAAGACCAAAGAGGATCAGAGCGCCGAGACCGGCATCAAGGCTTTCATATGCAAGTGAGAAGCCGAAGATGTAGACCAGCAGCGAGAACACACCCACCGACCGACCGGTCCCTCCCAAGGTCACATGTCGATCTCGCATCATCACCAGAACAGCCAGCATAACGGCCCCGGCACATAGCCGCACGACACCGAATGCAAGTGCATCAATATCGCCATTCGCCAATGCCACACGATTTAGGATCGAGTTCGAGGCAAAGGCGATCAAGGTCAGGAGGGTTAGCATGATTATGCGCATGCAATTGGCTAACGCGTCGCGGAAGCAGTTGCCAGACACCATTTCCGGCAATCACGTCAAAGTACTGAACGGCGGGCTGATCTGTTTTGAAATCGGCAAACTGAAGCCCCGAAAAAACAAAGGCGCCCGAAGGCGCCTTTGCTCGAAATTATCAGCTTGGGCTGACAGATGTCCAGGAGGACATCCGATGATTACATCATGCCGCCCATGCCGCCCATGTCGGGCATGCCGCCACCGGCGCCTGCGCCTTCTTTCTGCGGCTTGTCAGCAACCATTGCTTCGGTCGTGATCAGCAGGCCAGCAACCGACGCAGCATCTTCAAGCGCGGTACGAACCACTTTTGCAGGGTCGATAACGCCAAACTTGAACATGTCGCCATATTCATCGGTCTGCGCGTTGTAGCCGAACTTCAGGTCTGTGCTTTCGCGGACCTTGCCAGCAACCACGGAGCCGTCGACACCTGCGTTCTCTGCGATCTGGCGCAGCGGAGCTTCGAGGGCACGACGCACGATCGCGATACCTGCGTTTTGGTCGCTGTTTGCACCTTCAACACCGTCCAGCGACTTTGCACCCTGAACGAGAGCAACACCGCCGCCCACGACGATACCTTCCTGAACAGCAGCGCGTGTTGCGTTCAGTGCATCGTCAACACGGTCCTTGCGCTCTTTCACTTCAACCTCGGTCATGCCGCCAACGCGGATGACAGCCACGCCGCCTGCGAGTTTCGCAACGCGTTCCTGGAGCTTTTCACGGTCGTAGTCAGATGTGGTTTCTTCGATCTGGGTGCGGATCTGAGCAACGCGTGCTTCGATCTCGGCCTTCTCGCCTGCACCGTCGACGATGGTGGTTTCGTCCTTGGTGATCTGAACTTTCTTCGCCGAGCCGAGCATGTCAACTGTGACGTTCTCGAGCTTCATCCCGAGATCTTCGGAGATAACCTGGCCACCTGTCAGGATAGCGATATCCTGCAGCATTGCCTTACGACGGTCACCGAAGCCAGGTGCTTTCACGGCTGCGATCTTGAGGCCGCCGCGCAGCTTGTTGACAACGAGAGTTGCCAGAGCTTCGCCTTCAACGTCTTCCGCGATGATCAACAGCGGTTTCTGCGACTGAATCACGGACTCGAGCAGCGGAACCATCGGCTGCAGCGAAGAAAGCTTCTTCTCGTGCAGCAGGATCATGCAGTCGTCGAGCTCTGCAGTCATCTTGTCCGCGTTGGTCACGAAGTAGGGGCTCAGGTAACCACGGTCGAACTGCATGCCTTCGACGACGTCGGTTTCTGTTTCCAGACCCTTGTTTTCTTCAACGGTGATAACGCCTTCGTTGCCAACCTTCTGCATCGCATCGGCGATCTGGCGGCCGATTTCGACTTCGCCATTTGCGGAGATGGTGCCAACCTGAGCGACTTCGTCGCTGTCAGACACTGGGCGCGCTGCGTTTTTGATCGCGTCCACAACCTTGGAGGTTGCGAGGTCAATGCCGCGCTTGAGGTCCATCGGGTTCATGCCCGCTGCAACCGACTTCATGCCTTCTTTGACGATCGCCTGTGCCAGAACGGTCGCTGTGGTGGTGCCGTCGCCGGCTTCGTCGTTGGTGCGGGAAGCAACTTCCTTCACCATCTGTGCGCCCATGTTCTCGAACTTGTCTTCCAGTTCGATTTCCTTGGCCACGGACACGCCGTCTTTGGTGATGCGCGGTGCGCCGAAGGATTTGTCGAGAACGACGTTGCGGCCTTTCGGGCCGAGGGTCACCTTCACCGCGTCGGCGAGGATGTTGACGCCTTTCAGCATGCGGCCGCGGGCGTCTGTATCAAATTTTACGTCTTTTGCAGACATCTTAGGTCTCCACTAATCTAGTCAGAGTGTTTCGTTTGCGATCAAGACAGGCGTTCAGGCAGCTTTTGCGGCTGCGTCGTCTGTGATGATGCCGAGGATGTCCGACTCCTTCATGATGAGGAGTTCTTCGCCATTGACCGTCACTTCCGTGCCCGACCACTTGCCGAAAAGGATCTTATCGCCTTCCGAGACAGCCATCTCGATCAGCTCGCCACTGTCTTTGCGCGCGCCTTCGCCACACGCAACAACCACGCCTTCTGCCGGCTTTTCTTTGGCGCTATCTGGAATGATCAGGCCACCAGCAGTTTTTTCGTCGCTTTCAACACGACGGACCAGCACGCGGTCATGAAGCGGTTTGAATGCCATCTTCGAGTCTCCTTGCTCAAAGGTTTTCACTAAAGCCCCTCGCTCCCCGAAGGACTGTTGTCACTCTCTCTTGTCGAGTGCTGACGGCGGATAACTAGGCATGCCATTTATGTGAGTCAACATTGAACTCAGGAAAATTTTTGCGGTTCGTCTTGTGCTTGTGGCGTGGGGCTTAATAGCTTGGAGAGCGCTCAGCCCAACCCGCGAATATCTTTTCCAAAGCCACGACGACGTAATAAAGCACGATCCCCATCAGCGCCAAGGCGATGAGAACAGCGAACATGAGCGGATAATCCGAGTTGGTTTTGCCCGAGTCAAACAATGCACCAAGTCCCCGCCCATGTGGCGACACGATTTCCATAAGATTTGTGCCAATGAAGGCCAGGGTGACCGCGACTTTCAAAGCCCCGAAAAACTCGGGCAGAGTCTTTGGAAGGGCGATCTTCCAGAAAATCGTGGTACGAGATGCCCCCAACGACCGCAGAATATCACGGTATTCCGGCTCCAAAGTGCTAAGACCGATAGAGACTGACACGGCTATGGGAAAAAAGGAGATCATGAAGGCGATCAACACCGTGTTAAAGTTGTGATCGCCGACAAAAAGCAAAGCGACAATCGGCACCACCGTTGCCTTTGGAATGGCATTAAAACCCACCAGCAGCGGATAAAGTGCGTCGCGCATCAAACGCGAGAACCCCATGATCATACCCAAAAACACGCCGAAAATGATTGCGAGCACCAAACCCACAACCGTGCGCCACAGCGTCTGCCACCCCATCACTATGAAAAGCTCCCAGTAGCGCGCATAAGCCGGCGGCAGGTCAGAGGGCGAGGCCATCACATAGTTTGGCCAGCCGTTGGCCCAGACCAAAAGCTCCCAAAGCAAACCGAAGATCAGGATCGCCGCAACCGGAACAAGGATAGTGCGTAGAGTCATTGGACGGCCTCTTTGTGATCCGTCCGCCCCTGCGCGATCTGGATTTGGTGTCGCAGAATATTCAGCGCTTCAGCTGATTCAGGCGTGTAGAGGTGTTCAATGTCACGCTGTCCTTTGAGATGGACATCCATCACGTATTGCGTCTTTGCAGGCCGGCCTGACAAAACAACCACCTGATCCGCCAGGAAAATCGATTCACGCAAGTCATGCGTGATCAGCACGCCCGTGAACGGTTCCTCTGCTTTGACTTTGTGCATTGTTTGCCAAAGGTCCTCGCGGGTAAATGCGTCCAATGCGCCGAAAGGCTCGTCAAGGATGAGAACTTCCGGTTTATGCACGATGGACCGGCACAAAGATGCACGTTGCCGCATGCCGCCAGACAATTCGCTGGGGCGCTTGTCTTCAAACCCTTCAAGACCAACCAGAGCCAAAAGCTTGCGGGCGCGCTCTTCCTGATCACGCTTCGACATCTTCGTTGGTACAATTTCGAGAGGCAGCATGACGTTCTGCAAGATCGTGCGCCATTCCAGCAGAACAGGGTTCTGAAATGCCATCCCGACGATCGACTTTGGCCCCTTGACCAACTCTCCGTGAAGCCAGACCTCTCCATAGTCGGGTTTCATCAGGCCAGCAACTAGCCGGGTCAACGTCGACTTCCCACATCCAGACGGGCCAACCACGGCTGCGAAACCGCCTTCAGGCACACTCAACTCAAGTCCGTCAAGAACCGGGAGCGGCCCGTCCTTTGTGTGATAGGCATGGCGCACGCCTTTGATTTCGATAAGATTTTTCGACACGTCGACCGCCTGACTTATAAGCTGGCCGAATGAAACGGCCAGCCCGTTTATCCAAATTACTTCAGCATGCGCTCCGAAGCATCCGGCAGATAGGCGTCTGTGAAGTAGAGGCTCACGTCCGGAGTGTTTTGGAACTCGTAAGTTTGCGCAATCTGCTCAAGCGCCTGCGCCATGCGATCCGCGTCTATGCCACCAATGCCATTTGCCAGCGCGTAATCGGTTGCAACATTGGCGTCTATAGCCAGTTGCAAGCGGCGTTCTTCCAGGTCAGCGTCAGCCGCCGGATTGCGTTCGATCAGGCTGGCAATAGCCGCGTCGGGATCAGCAATGGCATCTTTCCAACCCGCGGCGATTGCCCCGAGGAAGCCTTTGATGATCTCAGGGTTCTCAGACGCGTAATCGGTGTTCACGATGACCGCGTTTCCATAGAGAGCAAGGCCGTGATCCGCCATCAGAATGGTGGAAATGTCGTCCTCGGGAACGCCAAGGCGCACCAGGTTGAGATAAGATGAAAAGGAAAAACCCGTAACAGCGGCGACATTGCCTTCGGCAAGCATCGGCTCACGCGTCGGGAATCCAACGGGCTCAACCGTAATGGCATCGACGTCAAGGTCGTTGGCAATAGCAAAGGCCGGGAACTGCGCCCAAGCGCCATCGGGGGGCGGAGCACCGAGAACGCGGCCTTCGAGATCCTTGGGAGCTTCGACCCCAAGCGACTTACGTCCGATGATAGCAAACGGCGGCTTGTCGTAGATCATCATGGCCGCGATCACCGGAGCGCCCGGGTTCTGATCCAGGAATTTGATCAAAGAGTTGATATCCGCGAAACCCACCGGGAATGCCCCTGTGGCAACCTTCGGAATGGCGTCGAGCGATCCCTGCCCGGCCGAAATCTCGACCGAAAGATCGGCAGCCTCAAAGTGACCTTTGTCGATGGCGACAAAGTACGGCGCGGCCGGCCCCTCGAATTTCCAGTCTAGAGCGAACGGCACATCCGTTTGCGCGAAAGCAGCCCCTGTAAGGCTCAAGGTGGCGGCAAACGCCGCGAGAGTCTTTTTCAGCATCTGAGTATCCCCATTTTACCGGCGTCAAACTGCGTCAGGTCCACGGCGAACAAAACGCAAAGCAACCTATTCGTTGCTTTGCATCGCCACCTCCAAGCACAATTGCACAATATTCTTGCGGATGCACAAGATTTACGCGCAACTCGCGAGCCTAGCTCAGGATGTCACCCCAATCAGCCAAGCCCTGTCGTCCTTCGGGCGCCAAATCGTAGACACCCTTCTCCACTCTGCGAAACCAGCCGTAATGATTATCCCGCATCAGCGTTGTGGCGTTTGCAACACCCGTCGCCTTGGCAACGATTGCGCCCTTCTCGGCTCCTGTTTCGGCAAGATAAATCGCACAGCGCAGCGCATCTTGCCGGTAGGCCGTCACGATCCCATGACGCGTGGCGCCTCCCGCGTTTGGGTCTCCCTCCAGCCGGTGGAACTCACGCAAAAGCTTTTCACGTTTGGCTTTGGTCTGGCGTGGCGCATAAGGGGCCGGGTCGCAATGCGCTTCGACCACACCGTCTTCCCGCACCGTCAGGAACCCCAAACCCAATCGCCGACACAGTATGCGATTCTCGCGCAAAGCCCTTCGGGCGCTACGCCCCGTGGGTTTGAGGACCGCTATATAAACAAGATCAGTCAATCGCAGTCGTGTGACTGCCTGATGATACAGCGTCAGATTTAGCCTGAGCTTCAACTCGACGATCAGCGGCTCTTCGTCGCCGCGAAGTGCAACCAGATCAACAGCGCCGACCTCGCCCTTCACGGTATATCCCTGCGCCTCAAGGTAGGCTTTCACATGCGGATAAAGATCGGCTTCACGCTCCATGCGGTATCAATGCGCGACCGGCTTGCTGCTGACAAGTATAGCTCCTAGCTTTGAAGAACTTACGTGCAAAAGGACAGCCCGGCATGCTCCGCCTATTGATACTTCTTTGCTCTTTTCTGGTGGCCCAACCCTTGTTGGCGGCATGCTCCGGCAATGACCTGCGCGCAACGCTGGGCCCTGATGAGCAAGAGCGTCTCCAATCAGTCTTGGACGATACACCCTATGCTGAAGGAAATCATTGGCGGGCGACCAGAGGAGACGAAGTTCTCCATTTGATCGGTACGATGCACCTTGCCGATTCTCGCTTGGCCGCGCCTCTTGAACGACTGAGACCCACAATTGAAGCTGCAGACATTCTCTTTCTCGAAATGACCCGAGAAGATGAAGCAGAGCTGCAAGAACAGCTGGCCACTGATCCGAGCCTATTGCTAATGCAGGACGCCACTTTGCCGGACTTGCTTGACGAGGACCAATGGGCGCAAATGTCTGACGCCTTAAGCGCACGAGGCTTGCCTCCGTTTCTGGCTGCGCGGTTCCAGCCTTGGTATGTGTCTGTCCTTCTTGCAGTTCCACCCTGTGCAATGTCCGAAGACCTGTCGTCCGGCGGTATGGACGCCTTGATAGAAGACATTGCGGCGACCCGAGACATACCGCGCGCCGCTTTGGAAGATGTTGAAACGATATTCACGACCTTCGCTGATCAGCCACGTGACGTGCAGATCAACATGATGCTTTCCGCACTGGTGGATCCAGCGATCAACGCTGACTTGTTTGCAACCCTTCTGGCCAGCTATTTTGACGAGGCTCCAGCGGAGGGGTGGGCGATGTCGGCACTTTTGGCCGAACGATACAGTCCAATCCACGTTGATGCCGCAGCGGACATTTTTGATACGATGGAGAAAGAACTTCTGATCGACAGGAATCGCGCATGGCTTCCGGTTCTGCTTGACGCAACCGCGGCGCACGAAACTGTTGTTGCCGCTTTCGGCGCGGCGCATCTGCCGGGCGAACGTGGTGTGCTGGCATTGCTTGAAGAGGAAGGCTTTGATTTGGAACGGCTAGCTTTTTGACATGATACGGCCACGCACATGACTGTCATCTTTCAGCAAGAGGCCAAGCGCAGCCATCGTTAGGGCAACCCCTAAGAGGATCAGGCCAGGAGGCAATGGACGGCCTAAGGCCATTTCCCAAAGGATTACCCAACTCGGCGTGAGATAGGTGTATGCCATGACCTTGGCCGACGGCAAACGCAGGGTCGCGTATTGCAACAGGAAAAAGGTCAGAGCACTTGCAAAAACAGCAGTATAAGCAATCGTCACCCAGACGATCGGAGGCAGTGCTGCCCACTGGGTTGCGACCAAAGATGGATAGCCGACGATCAGCAACAGGGCAGCACCCGCCAAAAGCACACCGAATGTAAACACAGCTGGCCGTTCACCCCGGTTGAGCCTTGGCACCAACGGCGCATAGGCGGCATGGGCGACGCATCCCAAAAAGTAGATGACTTCGCCCCGCCCAATCTGGAAGTCCAGTAGAGCTGCCAGATCAGCACGGAAGATCACCCAAAGCGCGCCAACCCCGCCTATTGCCAGCGCAACTGCCATACGACCGGTCAGAACCTGCCTCAGCAACACCCACCCAAAGCCAGCGGCCAATAGTGGCGTCAGAGTGAACACGGCAGCCATTGAAACCGGCGCTCCGGTTTTCAACCCCTCGAACATCAAGACAAAATAGGCGACCAGGAACACCGCAAGGAGCGGATATCTCCAAGGCGCCCGAAACGCAGGTCGATCAATTCCTCCCGTGGCGAACACGACCATACCGAGAAGGGCCGCCGCAATGACGAAGCGCACCGTATTGAGCGCGTCCGGTGCGATGTGCGGGGCCGCCATTGACCCGAGCGAAAACGACCCGGCCACAAGCGCCGAGAAGGCCAACATAGCCAGATGTCCGCGACGGGCCTCAGTCATATCAGGAACACGGTGCGTCGAAGACTGAGACTGCGTCCTTCAGATGCGCAAGCAACGCCTGAACCTTTGCCGTGCGATGAAGGTCGACATGGGTGACAAGCCAAAGCGGTGCGGCCCATTCCTCAAGCGGCGGCATCACTTCAACCAAATCAGGATCCCCGCACCCAAGCGCCACTGGCATAAAACCGATACCTGCACCGCTTTTTACTGCCGAGATCATGCTGTGTGTGTCGGTCGCGCGAAAGACAACGCGCTCATATGGTACTTTGGATCGCAACCAACGCTGAAAAGGTGCGCGTCCATCCGGGTTGTCGTTGCCAACGAACACGTGATCCTTCATCTCGCTTTCGTCTTTCGGCAATCCGTTCTTGTCGATGTAAGACTGCGACGCATAAAGGCCGATCTTCAGTTTTGTCAGCGGCTGCACCACATTGTCGGGTTCATCCGGAGCCGAGCCTGCACGGATTGCGACATGAGCCTCGCCATACTCCAACCGAAACACCCGGGCATCGGTCAGGTATCGGACGACAACATCAGGATAATTTTCTTTAAAGTCCGTCAGCACCGGCACGAGAAACGAGGACAGCTCGATGATTGACGTAACAATCAGGTCACCGCTGACATCGGCACCGCGGCCGCGGATACGTCCGACAAGTTGATGCAACTGATCCTCGGTTGCTTGCGCCACACGCGCCAGGTCTTCACCGGATTCGGTTGGCGTGTAGCCGCGCGCATGGCGCTGAAACAGTTTGACGCCCAATCGCGACTCAAGCGCGTCAATGTGCCGAATGACGGTGGCATGGTGGACGCCCAAAACCTCGGCTGCACCGCTGACAGTGCCTTGTCGTGCCACCTGGTACGCGGTGCGCACCTCATCCCAATGCTCCATGATCCACCTTTTGTGCAAATGCTCACATCCGATGCGCACTTCTTCGCATTTTGTGCGCTGAGGCAATACCTAATTAGGTGTCACAGACAAACAAGTTCGTGACTGGAGACTCCCCATGACCAAGACCGTTTTACAGATTGATACGTCCGCTCGCCACGACGGCTCTGAAAGCCGCGCCCTCACGCAGCGCATCGTTGATCGCCTTGCACCCGAGACAATTATACAACGAGATCTGAGTACCGGAATGCCGGCCATTGACGGGCCGTGGCTTGCCGCAAACTGGACGCCAGAAGACCAGCGATCCGACGAACATCGCCGAACACTTGCGCTGTCCGATGCCCTCATTGAAGAAATCAACGCGGCCGATACCCTTGTGATTGGCGCACCAATCTACAACTTCGGCATTCCAGCCACCCTGAAAAGCTGGGTTGATCACGTGGCGCGAGCTGGCATCACGTTCAAGTATTCCGAAGCCGGTCCGCAAGGATTGATGACAGGAAAGCGCGCTATTGTGGCGATTACATCGGGTGGGACACAAATCGGCTCAGATATCGACTTCGCCAGCGGCTACCTGCGCCATGTGTTGGGCTTTATAGGCATCACGGATGTACAATTCGTCGCTGCAGATCAGCTTGCAATCGACGCAGATGCGTCCCATGCCAAAGCCGACGCCGCACTTGAGGCGCTCGCTGCCTGAGGAATGCCGAGGCGCGCGGGTTGACTCTGCGCGCCATTTTGCCCTAAACGCCTCTCAACTCCGGGAAGCCTGACTTTCCGGTCCCTTGGACGCAGTCCGGGATCGCCCCCCACCAGCGTGTTACGCCCGTGGGGGCGTTTGACGTTTGGTATATGCGCCGTTGGCCCTTACATCGGGGGAACAACCAGTGGCAAAGGAGGCGAAAGCCCATGTTTGAAAATCTGTCCGACCGCCTAGGCAGCGTCTTTGATCGGCTGACCAAACAGGGCGCGCTGTCCGAGGACGACGTCAAAACCGCACTTCGCGAAGTGCGAGTCGCCCTGCTGGAAGCCGACGTATCGCTGCCAGTGGCCCGCGATTTCATCAAGGCGGTTCAGGAAAAGGCGACAGGTCAGGCCGTCACCAAGTCGATCACACCCGGCCAACAGGTCGTAAAGATTGTCCATGACGAGCTTAAGCATGTTCTGACCGGCAACGAAGATCCCGGCAAACTCAAAATCGACAATCCACCCGCACCGATCCTCATGGTTGGTCTCCAGGGTGGCGGTAAGACAACCACCACGGCCAAAATCGCAAAGCGCCTGAAAGAGCGGGACGGCAAGCGCGTGCTCATGGCATCGCTCGACGTGAACCGCCCGGCGGCTATGGAGCAGTTGCAAATCCTTGGCACCCAGATCGGTGTCGATACGCTGCCCATTGTCAAAGGCGAAGATCCGGTCGCTATCGCCAAGCGCGCCAAGACGCAGGCGAGCCTTGGTGGATACGACGTTTACATGCTCGACACCGCCGGTCGTCTTTCCATCGACGAAGAGCTCATGGCGCAGGTCGAAGCGGTGCGAGATGTCGCGAACCCGCGCGAAACTCTGTTGGTTGTCGACGGCCTGACAGGTCAGGACGCGGTCCACACCGCAGAGAACTTTGACGAACGCATCGGCATCACCGGTGTGGTTCTGACCCGAATGGACGGCGACGGACGCGGCGGTGCAGCGCTTTCCATGCGTGCAGTCGCTGGCAAGCCGATCCGCTTTGTCGGTCTCGGCGAAAAAATGGACGCGCTCGAAACCTTCGAGCCGGACCGGATTGCAGGACGCATCCTGGGCATGGGCGACATCGTCGCTCTGGTCGAGAAAGCGCAGCAGACGCTCGAGGTCGAACAGGCCGAGCGCATGATGAAGCGCTTTCAGAAGGGTCAGTTCAACATGAACGACCTCAAGATGCAGCTTGAACAAATGATGAAGATGGGCGGCATGGAAGGCATGCTGGCCATGATGCCCGGTGCCGCGAAGATGCAAAAGCAGATGGATGGTGCCGGTATTGACGACAAAATGCTGCGCCAGCAGATCGCGTTGATCAACTCCATGACCAAGCGCGAACGCGCCAATCCGCAAATCCTTCAAGCCAGCCGCAAGAAACGCATTGCGGCGGGCGCAGGCATGGAAGTCTCGGATCTGAACAAACTGCTCAAGATGCAGCGCCAGATGTCCGACATGATGAAGAAAATGGGCAAGATGGGCAAAGGCGGCATGCTGAAACAGGCCATGAAAGGCATGTTCGGCAAGGGTGGTGCCAGTCCGGAAGAGATGATGGGCCAGATGGACCCGAAAGCGCTGGAACAGGCGGCCAAGGCGCTTGGCGGCAAGGGTGGGATGCCCGGCATGGGCGGCGGTATGGGCCTGCCACCGGGCCTGAGCGGGTTCGGCAAGAAGAAATAATTCTCGATGCGTGAAGCCCCCGTCATAACGACGCCGCGGTTGCGTCTGCGTCCACATCGCATGGACGACATGGAAGCCTTTTGGGCCTTCTATCAGACCCCGCGTGCTGCCTATGTGAGCGCGCCCAAGAACAAGACACATTTGTTC
Source organism: Alphaproteobacteria bacterium (assembly GCA_030431485.1). Classification (GTDB taxonomy): domain Bacteria; phylum Pseudomonadota; class Alphaproteobacteria; order Rhodobacterales; family Rhodobacteraceae; genus Marivita. Next base: position 138,101 of record JAUIIR010000003.1, on the reverse strand, counting down.
TACGTGCTATCATCAGAGGTGGTCGCGTGGGACTGGATGGGGCACGGCGCCTGGGCGGTGGATACAGCCGATGGCGAGTTTATCGGTCAGCTCGCCATCACCCAACCCCCGCATTTTCCTGAGCGTGAAATCGGTTGGACCCTGTTCGAGAACGCCGAAGGCAAAGGCTACGCGACAGAGGCTGCAACGGCGGCCTTGGCTTGGGCCTGGGAGCAAGGCTTCGATACCCTCGTCAGTTACATCACTCCCGAAAACACCCGCTCGCGCGCGCTGGCCGAACGGCTTGGCGCTGTGTTGGACCGTGATGCCCCGCTACCCGAAGGCGAAACGCCCGAGGAAACCATCGTCTACCGACACAGCCCTGACATCGACGGCAGCCCGGAGGCCTACGCATGAGCCTCACCAATGCACCCGTCCTTGAAACCGAACGGCTCATTTTGCGCGGCCCAGAAAAAACCGACGCCGAAGCGATGATCGCGTTCCTGATGGATGAAACCCGCGCCGAAGGCTTTGGCGGATATACCAACCGCTCGGACTCCTGGCGCTGGTTCACGCTCAACGTCGGCCACTGGCACTGGCACGGTTACGGCTATTTCACCATCGAGGACAAAGCGACCGGTAAACCCGCAGGCATCAGCGGCATCTGGAACCCGGAGGGCTGGCCCGAGCCCGAAGTGGGTTGGGTTGTCTTCGACGGCTTCGAAGGCAGAGGCATCGCCTATGAGGCGGCCTGTCGTGTACGCCAGTGGGCGTATGAAGACCTTGGCTTCGCCACGTTGACTTCGAATATCGTTCCGGGCAACACCCGCTCTATCCGCCTCGCCGAACGCATGGGCGCGGTCTACGAGCGAACCTATGACAACCCGAACATGGGCGAAGACATGCTTTACCGCCATCCCGAACCGGAGGCGCTGGTATGAGCTTCGAGATTCCCGTGATCGAGACCGAACGTTTGATCCTGCGCGCCCCCGGCATTCAGGATTTCGAGCCGCTTTGCGCCTACTTCCAAGACCCGCGCAGCCGCTATAACGGCGGCCCGGCGGAACCGCTTGATGTGGGTCGCATGCTGATGATAGGTCTTGGCCAGTGGCATCTGCGGGGCCATGGGCAATGGCATATCACGTTCAAGGGTGATGACACCTTCATCGGTTTTGCCGGTATCTTTCATCCACTGGACTGGCCGGAGCCCGAACTGGGCTATGCCGTGACGGCCGAGTACGAAGGCAAAGGTATCGCCTACGAGGCAGCGACAGCCGCGCGTCAAGCCGCTGCAACCTATCTGGGGCTGATCCACCTGCCCAGTTTCATTGCACCCGACAACGCGCGCTCGCAGGCTTTGGCGCTCCGCATGGGCGCGGTACGCGAACCGGACATTACACTCCGCGACAAGGTGGCGACCGTCTACCGCCACCCGAGGATGGAGGCTGCAGCATGAATCGCATGGGCTGTGAAACTGCATCGACCGGCGTGCCGGCATCCATCGCCGCGCAGCTTTCGGGACAGGTGCCCGTCCTGCACACTGACCGTCTGATTCTGTGTGCGCCGCGCGTTGGCGACTTCGACTGCCTGGCCGACATCGCCTGCACCGAGCGCGGCCGTGGCATCGGCGGCCCTATGACCCGTGCCGACGCGTGGCGTGAATTTGCACAACTGTCCTCCGGCTGGTTACTTCACGGGCATGGTGGCTGGACGATCGAAAACGCGCAGACAAACACCGTTCTCGGCTTCGTCCTGATTGGGTTCGAACCCGGTGACCTGGAACCGGAACTTGGCTTCTTGCTGAATGCCCAGGCGGAAGGTCAGAGCATCGCTTACGAGGCGGGCCGCTGCGTTCTCGACTTCGCGACGGATGTTCTAAAATGGACGACGCTGGTCAGCTATATCGACCCTGCCAACTCCCGCTCCATTGCCCTTGCCGAACGGCTGGGCGCTGAGCCCGATGGCGAGATCGCCGAGAACGGCGAAATCACCTTGGTGTATCGCTACAGCCTGACGGAGGTGTTCTGATGGGTCATCGCGACATTCCCGTCCTTGAGACCAAGCGCTTGTCATTGCGCAGCCCGAAGGCCGAAGACTATCCCGACTTCAAAGCCACTTTCGCATCGTACCGGTCACGGTTCATGGGCGGTCCGCTCAATGGTTACGAGGCTTGGATGCTCTATGCTGCCGAGATAGGCCATTGGGAAATCCGCGGGTTTGGCATGTGGATGGTCCACCTGAAAGACACGGACGAGACAGTGGGCATGGCTGGTGGCTGGTTTCCCGCAAAATGGCCTGAGCGCGAAATCGCGTGGATCATCTGGCCAGATCAAGCCGGGAAAGGCTTTGCGCTGGAAGCGACCCAACGGGTGCGCCGCTACTTCTATGACGAAAAGGGCTGGGACGGTGCAGTCAGCTACCTGGATCCCAAAAACCTCGACAGCATCCGACTGGCCGAACGCCTTGGCGCCAAGAAAGACCACGACGCGCCCACGGTTGACGGAAGTGACGTTGTCTACCGCCATCCATCTCCGGCGGCGCTGCGCGGCACACAGCTTGCGCACGGCATTGATATGGAAATCGCCCATTACCAAGACCCCCTGTTCAAACCGAAAGGCTGGGCCATTGACTGACATGACCACTGATCCCGTGACCCGCGCCGCAGAATTGCTCAAGGGTCATCGCGAAAGCATTGACCGGCTGGACGCAATACTCGTGTTCACCCTGGCAGAGCGGTTCAAACACACGCAGGCCGTCGGTGTGCTCAAGGCACAACACGACCTCCCGCCCTCAGACCCCGCGCGCGAAGCCAACCAGATCGCGCGGCTCGAAGAGCTTGCGACCCAGGCAGATCTTGACCCTGAGTTCGCCAAGAAATTCCTGAATTTCATCATTCAGGAAGTCATCCAACACCACAAACAAAAGCAATCGTGACGGCCCTGCCCGTCCAAACAGACCCTTAGGAGAAGACCAAATGGCTATCAAAATTCGTCTCGCCCGTGGCGGTTCCAAAAAGCGCCCGTTCTACCGCATCGTAGCTGCCGACAGCCGCATGCCGCGCGACGGCCGCTTCATCGAAAAGCTGGGCACATACAACCCGCTCCTGCCGAAAGACAGCGAAGACCGCGTGAAAATGGACGTGGAGCGCATCCAGCACTGGATTGGTCAAGGCGCACAAGTCACCGACCGCGTGTCGCGCTTCCTTGAAGCTGCAGGCGTTGTCGAGAAGAAAGAGCGCAACAACCCGAAGAAAGCCGTACCGGGCAAAGCCGCTCAGGAACGTGCCGAAGCGAAAGCCGCGAAAGCCGCTGAGGCAGCTGCCGCTCCGGCCGCTGACGAGGCAACTGCGGAATAATCGCAGTCAGCCTTCGCAGATGGCCGGCCCACCCGGCCATCTGCACCTCCCGACAGATGATCGGGCAAAGTACAATCCCACTTACCAAAGCTGCCTGATACACCGTGCCGCCCGAGCGCGGTTTTTTTGTGCGTCAATCCGCCTGAGACCACAGGCTTGCTTGACGCTGCCTGCCTATCGCGCCATGTCGATGAGGAATTGCATGCTGCCCTGAAGGAGCCATCTGCCATGCTCGCCCGTTTTTCTGCCGCTATCAGCTTTGTTTTCGCCGCCGCCGTACCCGCCTTTGCTTCGGGACCGGACCAAAGCGCCGCACAACCTGTCATGGTTGCGCCCGCACCAGCGCCGCAAACACCGCGACTGATGTTCACCTTGCGCGGCGGTGTGGCAATGAACCCCGAATATTTCGGCTCGGACGAATACGCCGTTGGTCCGGACCTTGGATTTCGTTTCAATTATCTGTCTTTGCGCAGCGGGCGTGCTTTGGGCAGTCCTGACCCTTGGGCGGACAACATGGGTCTCACAATCGGCGGTTCTTTGCGCTTTATCCAAGAACGAAAAACAGACGATTTTGATGAATTGGCAGGTCTGGACGATATCGACGCTGCGCTCGAACTTGGCGTTTCGATGCGCTATGGAACCGAGAATTTTGCTGCTTTCGGCACGGTGCGCCGCGGCTTTGGCGGACATGAAGGTTGGGTTGGTGAAGTCGGTGCCGACGCGATCCTGCGCCCTACAGACCGGTTGCGCCTCTCAATGGGTCCGCGCCTGTTCTTTGGCGATGACAGCTACAGCGACACCTATTTTAGGGTGACGGCCTCCGAATCGAGTGCTGCCCTGCCCGCCTATGACCCCGATGGCGGCATGGTGTCTGCAGGCGTGGAATTCGGCGCGCGGTACCAGATCAACGATGTCTGGGGGCTCGAGGGGGCGGTCACATGGGAAAAGTTCACCGACGATGCTGCAGACAGTCCAATTGTCGAGCAAGGCTCTGACGAACAGTGGGGCGTGCGCTTTGGCGTGACGCGTGTGTTCAGCATCGGCGGCTGATCTCAGCGACGGGCGATTGCCTCTTTGCACTGGTCTGGTTTATCCAGTCGCTCAAAGCGGCTGGGAGTAAATCCGTGAGTGAAAAAGTCTGCGTCGGGGCAATTGCGGGCGCCTTTGGGGTCCGGGGCGAAGTGCGTCTCAAGAGCTTCACGGCAATTCCTGAAGACATCGCCGCCTATGCCCCGTTGGAGACCGAGGACGGCAGCCGCAGCTTCACCGTGAAAATCACGCGGCAGATCAAAAACGGCCTCGCCGCGCGCCTGTCTGGCATCTCGAACAAAGAAGAGGCGGATGCGCTGCGCGGGACACAGCTTTATGTTCCCCGCGAGCGGCTTCCCTCGCTGCCGGATGATGAATTCTATCACGCGGATCTTATCGGCCTTGAGGTCACCGACACTGGTGGAGCGCTTCTCGGCAAGGTTATGGCGGTGATCAACAACGGCGCGGACGATCTGCTGGAGTTACGCGCGCCAGGCCAAAAGCAAACAGTGCTCCTGCCATTTACGAAAACGGTCGTTCCCACCGTTGATCTCGCTCAGGGGCGCATCGTTGCGGACCCGCCCGAGGGCCTGTTTTCGTGACAACAAAAATTGTCATCCACGCAGGCTTCCACAAAACAGGCACCACCAGCGTTCAGTCCATGCTGCGTGAAAACGCGCAGGTTCTGGACCCACATGTGCGCGTCTATCTCAAGGACGCGTTTGACACTTTGACCGAAGCCGCGCGCGCCTTTTCAATTGACCCGAGAAAAAGGACCCTGGCCGTCGTGACCCGCACGGCTAGGGCATTTTTTGACACTCTTTCCATAGAGGATACCCGGCCGATCCTTCTTTCGTCCGAAGACATATCTGGGCACATGCCGGGCCGTCACGGTGTTGAATGTTATGACAGTGCCGGCTTGGTGATGAAGTGCCTTGCCGATGCCGCGTTCCGGCGCTTTGGCCCGGAAACCGATCTCACCTTCTACTATTCCACCCGCGAGCGCGAAGCATGGCTGCGCAGCACGTGGTGGCAGAACTTGCGAAGCACGCGGCTCATTGACGATTTCAAAAGCTACGTCAGTCAGTTCGATAGCGCACGGTCGCTGGAGGATATCCTTGAAGAGATCGCATCGGATGTGTCACCGGCCCGCGTGACCTCCTTTGCTCTGGAGGATGCGTCGCCTTTACCTTTGGGGCCCCTTGATCCGGTTTTGGCCCTTCTGGACCTTGCCGATTTGGACCGTGCTCAGTTAACGGTTCTGCCCCCAGAGAACGTCCAGCCTGACCTGGGCGTTGATGCGGTCTTTCTGGCACTCAACCAAAGCGCGCTGCCCGAAAAAGATGTTCAGGATGCAAAACGTCTTGTTCGCAAAATGGCCCGGCGGCTCGATCCCTGATCATTGGCCTCAGTCTCGCCGCAAAAAAGCATCTTGATTGCCTGATTGGCGGCGATAATTCGCCATGCCGCGCTGATATCCGCCGATAGACGTTGTGTGGGATGGGTAATGTGGATCGCGTAAAACGACGCCTCCTTTTGGTTATTGCCGGGCTTTCGCCAGGGGTTGTAACGGTCGCTCTGCAGGAATTTGCTGTGTCTCTTGCATTCATGGTGCTTGGGGTTTTCGGCGCAATCTGCTTTGCGACAGTCACAATCGCCGTTTTGCCGCAAGTCGGCCAAACTCAGGAAAAGCACCGCATAAACAAAAAGACACATGCGACACTGCTGATCTCGTCGGCCGCCAAAAGTTTACGCGATACAGCACCAGAACCGACCGTTATCCGAGGCACCCTCCAAGGCTTGATATCGCCGGTGCAGAGCGTGCCCGGCTTTCTTACAGCCGATGAACAGGTGGCAATGGTCTTGTCTCATATTATCGCCCGCTGGGATGAAACCGATGTGTCACAGCTGACCGATGATCAGCTTCGCGAGCTTTGGTTGATCGAACGGCTGATGCGCTCCAGCCCGGCTGAAGCAGGCGCGCTTTCACAATATTTCGCCTCACCAGAAGCGATGCTGGCTATGCGCGATGCAGTGTCCGATCCCGTCACGGCCTGACCGGTGGTGTTTTTCACAACAAGCCACTAAAGCCTGTCGCGTCACCGAAAGGCAACGCAGATGGACGACCCCAAATCCCCGCCCAACAGGTCTCATGGGCGCAAATCCATCAAACCATCGCTCAAGCCGCGTGATCTGATGGAAGAGATACCCGAGCTTGCGCATGTCTGGAAAGCGCAGGTGATCACGTTGATGCCGGACGCGTTTCCGGGTCTGCTTGGGCATTCGCTTATAGGGCGCGCTCTGAAAGATGGGCTTTGGCAACTTGAGACACTTGCCCTTAGAGACTTTGGTGACGGCAAACACCGCAACGTGGATAACACCCCTGCTGGCGGCGGCGCAGGAATGGTACTGCGCCCGGATGTGATGGCGGCTGCAGTAGATGACGCACGCTCACGGATCGCACCGATGGCGCCTTTGATCTACCTGAGTCCGCGCGGGCGACCCATGACGCAAAAAATGATGCAAACCCTCGCCGCCGGGCCAGGCGTAACACTCATCTGTGGTCGTTTCGAAGGTTTGGATCAACGCGTCATTGATCACTACAGAATGGTTGAGGTTAGCCTCGGTGACTTTGTCCTCACCGGAGGCGATATTGCAGCGCAAGCATTGATTGATGCTACAGTCCGGCTGCTGCCGGGCGTGCTTGGAAATGATGCGTCAACCGAAGAGGAAAGCTTTTCCGAAGGCTTGCTGGAGCACCCGCAATTCACTCGTCCGGCCGAGTGGCGCGGAATGGCAATCCCCCCCGTTTTGATGTCGGGTCACCACGGCGAAATCGCCGAATGGCGTCGGGCGCAATCCGAGGCAGTGACACAGCAGCGTCGTCCGGATCTTTGGGCTAAATGGTGCGCCCGGAACAAATCGTCAGAATGAACGAACGGGTCTAGCTCTTATCGTGCTACGCATGTGGCATTGATCGACTCGGAGGAGACACAAATGGCCCTATCGCTTCAGGTGATTTACCCAATCACGGATGACACCCATTTTGACTACGACTATTACCTCGGCACCCATATGCCGATGGTCGATGAACACATGGGCGCGCACATTTCATCAGTGCTGGTCACCAAAGGTCTGGCTGGTGGTCCGGATGCACCGCCCGAAAGCTACGCTGTCGCGACCATGACCTTTGCTGATCAATCGGCACTTGATGCGGCGCTTGGCGCTGCGGGGCCCGTGATCGCCGACATTGCGAATTTCACGAACACACGGCCTCAGATGCTGATCGGGGAAGTTGTTGTCTGATCCTCTGGCCCATTGCGCTCGACACATTTGCCAAGACGCCACACCCTTAAACGGCGCTTGATTTCACGCGGCGCTTCTGGTTTACGGCGCGTGTTCCGGGTGTCAGCCCGGTGCGGTGATTCCGTGTGTTCTTCGCGCTAGGCCCAACTGCACCTGTCCCGGACGAGACAAGACAAAGACGACCTGATCTCTGGCGGGCGCAAAAGCGGACCCGGACGAAGACCAAGAGCTCTGAGGACGCGCACACCTTTGCGGAGCAACCGCAAGCAGTTTTAGGAGAGAAGCGATGGATCTTATCGCTCAGTTGGAGGCGGAACAGATTGCCGCCCTCGGGAAAACCATTCCCGACTTCAAAGCAGGCGACACTATCCGTGTCGGCTACAAAGTGACCGAAGGCACCCGCACCCGTGTGCAGAACTACGAAGGCGTCTGCATCAGCCGTCGTCAGGGTGACGGCATTGCCGGATCGTTCACTGTTCGCAAGATTTCATTTGGTGAAGGTGTGGAACGTGTGTTCCCGCTTTACTCCACAAACATCGACAGCATCGAGGTTGTCCGCCGCGGCCGCGTCCGTCGCGCCAAGCTGTACTACCTCCGTTCGCGTCGCGGCAAATCGGCCCGTATCGCAGAAGATGCAAACTACAAGCCCCGCAAGGGCGCAGACGCGTAAGGAGTGTCGACATGAAAAAAGACATCCATCCCGAATACCACGTCATCAACGTCAAGATGACCGACGGCACCATGCTGCAGATGCGTTCGTGCTGGGGCAACGAGGGTGACACGCTGTCCCTCGACATCGACCCGACCGTGCACCCTGCATGGACCGGCGGCAGCTCCCGCCTGATGGACTCCGGCGGCCGCGTATCGAAGTTCAAGAAGAAGTACGAAGGTCTCGGCTTCTAAAATATTTTTTACCAGATGGTAAAAAAACGGCCGCCTCTTTGGGGCGGCCGTTTTCGTTGCAATCTCTGATAGCAAAGGCAGCATCTGAGTCCCGACCGCCGCAATCTCGGGCAAATCGCTCTGCACCCCGTTGCAAGATGCTGCGCAATCAGGTCATAGGTTTTGCAAATTCGGGGTGATCGATCAGATGGCACACATCATTGTTGTCGGAAACGAAAAGGGCGGTGCGGGCAAATCCACCGTCTCGATGCATGTTGCAACAGCGCTGGCCCGAATGGGTCACAAGATCGGCGCGCTGGATCTTGATCTGCGGCAGAAGACAATGGGCCGCTATGTCACCAATCGTCTGAAGACGCTGGAACAGGACAGTCTGGACCTGCCGACCCCGCGCTATTTGGAGCTGCCCGAGATTGATCCCGACACGCTGCAACCTGGCGAAAACATCTATGATCATCGGCTGTCGGCCGCAGTGGCAGAACTTGAACCGGACAGCGACTTCATCCTGATCGACTGCCCCGGCTCGCACACACGCCTGAGCCAAGTGGCGCATTCACTGGCAGACACGTTGATCACACCGCTGAATGACAGCTTTGTCGATTTCGACCTCTTGGCCCATACCGACGCGACCGGAGAGAAAATCGAGGGGCCGTCTGTCTATTCCGAAATGGTCTGGAACGCCCGGCAATTGCGTGCGCAGGCTGGCCTGCCTCCGATCGACTGGGTGGTTCTACGCAACCGTCTTGGCGCACAACAGATGGTCAATAAAGCCAAGATGGAAAAGGCTCTCAACCGACTGTCCAAGCGAATCGGGTTTCGGGTTGCGCCCGGCTTTAACGAGCGGGTCATTTTCCGCGAACTGTTCCCCCGTGGCATGACATTGCTGGACCTCAAGGATGTGGGGGTCAAACAACTCAACATCTCTAACATTGCTGCGCGACAAGAGCTTCGGGACCTGATCAAGGCGCTGAACTTGCCCGGCGTTTCTGTGACGTTCTAATCAACTGGTCTGTCGTCGTCTGCAACCTATCTCTGCGCAAAGCAAAGGATAGACGATGACAGGCCCCACCCGCGGCGAGTTGTGGTTTCGGTTTCTCTTCAGCCTCGCGGGGTTGGCGCTGTTGTGCGTGGCTGTCGTGGTCCGGGGCATTTCAAACTCCGCCGCTTTGATCGAAGTTGTCGGTATTGCGGGCGCGTTCTTTGGCGGCACCGCCATCTGGTCGGCCGTTAAGCTGTGGCGCAACAGCAACTGACTTGTCTTGCTCCAGGACCTGGTATCTGATCCGCAAAAAAGGACCTGTTTATGCCTGCCCCCCACAACCCTCTCAAAGCCGCAATTGCATTGGGCGACCCATTGTTTGGCCTATGGCTCAACCTTGCGTCAGGTTACACCGCAGAGATTGCCGCTTCTGCGGGATTTGATTGGCTCTTGATCGACGGGGAGCATGGTCCGAACACTCTGGCAACGATACATGAACAACTCATGGCGCTGTCGGGCCATGACGTCTCGCCCGTGGTGCGGGTGCCCCACAATGATCCGGCGCTGATCAAACAGGTGCTTGACCTTGGTGCACAGTCGCTTCTTTGCCCAATGGTCAACTCTGCAGATGAGGCACGCGCCATCGTTCAGGCGACACGCTATCCACCAAAAGGCATTCGCGGGGTCGGGCACATGCTCGGACGAGCGTCGACCTTCAACAGCATCCCAGACTATTTGGAAACTGCTGAAAATGAGATTTGTCTTATTGTTCAGGTTGAAAGTGTCGCGGCGATGGATGCCATTGAAGAGATCTGCGCAGTGGATGGCGTGGACGGGGTCTTTATCGGTCCCGCTGACCTTTGCGCTGATATGGGACATCTCCCTGAGGTCACACATCCGGAGGTCAGAAGTGCCGTACAAGACGGGCTGCGCCGGATCCGAGCAGCGGGAAAGGTTGCTGGTATCATTGATGGTGACCCTACACTGATCCAGCAAGATCTTGACGCAGGTGCCAACTTTGTGGGCCTCGGCGCCGATGTCTTGCTCTTGGCAACTGCGATGCGGGACCTTGCCAAAACATGGAAAGCCCGGACCATCTGATCCGGGCTTTCTGACGTTCGTGCAGTCTGGGATTATTCAGCAGGCACCGCGTTGGCCGGAACAGCCCGGCCGGCAAAGTGCTGGCGGTTGAGGCGCAAGACCAGTGCGATGGCGACGAGCTGCGCCACGACGGCGATACCGGTCACACCCCAATAGGCGACGCCGAACTTTTCAATCGCACCCGCTCCGACAAGACCCTTGTTGACAAAGAAGTGGATCATCACCGACAGCGCAACCGCAGGGCAGACCAGAGCGTACGATCCCGGAGACGTCTTTGTGCCCATCACGAAGTCGCTGAAATACCCCTGGCGCATCATCACAACGGCACCGAGCAGCAGGAACACGATCTGGATCGACAGCAGCCGCGCGAGGAAGATCATCGTTTCACCGGGCTGTGCATGGGTGTCAAAGGCGACGTGCAGACCATGGCTCTGGCGCAGGAAGAGAATGCCCAGAACCGTGACGATTGGCACGATGATCATGAGCGTCGGGCCGGACTCCCGCGCAGTCCCATGCTGAAGCATCGACGCGAACGCGGTCGTCGCGGCAATCACAGTGTAAAGGATCGCGGCCACGCCGAAGAAGGTCGACAGCATCAGGGCAATGGCTACCGTGGTGGCCGAGGTGCTCATCGCGGCCGGTGCGGCAAAGCCAACACCGATCATGGCAATGCTAAAGGCAGGCAAAAGTTGCGCGAAGGAGTTATGCGCCGTCACATCAAACACGCCGCCCTTTGACAGGACACGGCCGAGGAAGGCGCCGATCATGCGAAAGGCCAGTACACCAATTGCGGCAAAGGCAATCAGCGCCATTGGGAAGAGGTATTCCACTACGCTCCAAAGCTGGGGCACGAAGACCAGACCAACGATGAACATTGCGTTGACGCTCATCGCAAGGGCAAGCGGGATCGCTAGAAGCGTGGCTTCCGCATTGGTTTCGCGCAGCTTGGTATAGGCGTCGGTTTTCTTGAAGGCTGACAGGGATTGCAGGTTCCAGATCAATGATTTTATGTTGAGAAAGGCAAAGATGGCGATCCCGACCAGCGCGGCAGCGATTCCGGCCTGCATGGGCGCACCGCCATTGGCGAATGCAGACACGATGTCTTCGAAGACAGGCACCGGCTGCCCCGGATGTGGCACCCAAAACATCAGAAACATGAAGAACGTCACCGCGATTCCGCCCGCCCCTAACGAGGCAAGAAAATAGATGGGCGAATAGGTGTCTGCAGGTCTTGAAACGGAACGGTTCATGGCGAGTCTCATTGTATTCAGATTTTGGAATATATTTACATTCAAAATTAAGAATGTAAAGATGCTTGTGCTCAGCGGGCCTGATCGCGTGCGCATGTTGCTCCAAGACAAACGCGAAACACCGCAATATCTTGTGGATAAACCGGGGCCGCTTACAACATGCGGAATCAAATCGTTGACTCAGAGCTACAGCCCGCGACACACTGTCCTTCAAAACGGGAATCAGGCAGGCTTAGCAGGTGCGCTTTTCCAAACTTCGTCTGACGGGCTTTAAAAGCTTCGTTGACCCCACCGACCTGATCATCGCGGATGGTCTGACCGGGGTTGTGGGGCCGAACGGGTGTGGAAAATCCAACCTTCTCGAGGCCTTGCGTTGGGTCATGGGTGAAAACCGGCCCACCGCGATGCGCGGAGGCGGGATGGAAGACGTGATCTTCGCAGGGGCCGCCACTCGTCCGGCCCGCAACTTTGCCGAAGTGTCGATCCAGATCGAAAACAGCGACCGCCTTGCGCCTGCTGGCTTCAATGATCAGGACCAGATCGACATCGTTCGCCGCATCACCCGCGACGTTGGCAGCGCCTACAAGGTCAATGGCAAAGATGTGCGCGCCCGCGATGTGCAAATGCTGTTTGCGGATGCCTCGACCGGCGCTCACTCCCCCGCGTTGGTCCGGCAAGGTCAGATCAGCGAGCTGATCAACGCCAAGCCGAAGAACCGTCGTCGCATCTTGGAGGAAGCCGCGGGCATTTCCGGTCTCTACCAGCGGCGACACGAAGCCGAGTTGAAGCTGAAGAACACCGAGGCCAACCTGCTGCGCGTCGATGACGTGATCGAACAACTGGCTGCGCAGTTGGCGCAACTCGCTCGTCAGGCCAGACAAGCGGCGCGATATCGCGCTATTGGCGAAGAACTGCGCCATGCGGAAGGCTTGTTGCTGTATCGCCGTTGGAAAGATGCAGACATCGCACGGGCCGACGCAGACGCCCATCTGCGCGAGCGCACGACAGAAGCCGCAAAGGCTGAAATGGCCGCACGCGAGGCCACAAAGGCGCGTGAACAGGCCGACGCCGCCTTGCCGCCGTTGCGCGAAGAAGCCGCTATCGCTGCAGCAATCGTTCAACGCTTGACTCTGCAGCGCGACACACTGACCGAGCAGGAACGCCGCGCAGAGGAAACCATTGAAACCCTGACCCGCCGCATTGACCAGATGACAAAGGATATGGAGCGGGAAAGCGGGCTGAACCGTGATGCGGGCGAGACGATCCAGCAGTTGGAATGGGAAGCCAAAGAACTCGCCAAAGCTGCCGAGGGACATGAGGACAAACTTTCGGCAGCCATTGAAGCCGCCCGCGACGCCAGCGCGGTGCTGCAATCGCGTGAGGCGGATCTGAGCCAGAAAACCGAAGACGTCGCGCGGCTTGCCGCCCGCCATCAGTCGGCCCATCGGCTCTTGTCCGACAGCCAAAAAACCCTTGATCGGAACGAGGCAGACGCTGCGCGCGCACGCGACGCCGTCGCAACCGCGAAGCACAGCCTGACCAACGCCAAAGACGCTGCAGCTACGGCCGACGCGGAACAGACAGCGGCTCGTGATCTGGCGGAACGTGCCGATCAGGTGTTGACAGAAGCAGAAGCCGCCCGCGCAGAAACGCAGAGCCGAGAAGCCGATGCGCGGGCAGAGCGGTCAGAAGCCGAAGGCGAAATGAGCGCACTGAGCGCAGAGACCACCGCGCTGGCACGACTGCTTGACCGGGATACTGCCGAGGGTGGTCAAATACTCGACCGTTTGCAGGTTGAACAGGGGTTTGAGAAAGCACTTGGCGCAGCATTGGCTGACGATCTGCGTGCACCAGAAGTCGAGGGTGACGGGCCAACCGGTTGGACCGCTCTGCCCCGCTATGACAGCACCCAGCCGCTGCCAGAGGGGATCACACCGCTGACCAATCACGTGTCGGTGCCTGAAGTGCTGTCGCGGCGGATGTCACAAATCGGCCTGGCTGATTCTGATGATGCAGTGCGACTGCAACCGTTGCTCAAGCCAGGTCAGCGCCTCGTCAGTCTCGAGGGCGACCTTTGGCGCTGGGATGGATACCGCGCCTGGGCCGAAGATGCGCCTTCGGCAGCGGCCTTGCGTCTGGAACAGCTGAATCGACTTGAAGCGCTGAAGCAGGAGACCGCACGAGCCTCTGCCCGTGTTGATGGAGCACGCGCGGCGCATGAAAGCCTGACACAGCGTCTGGCGGAACTCACACAGGCTGAAAAGGCTGCACGTCAGGCAAGGCGGGATGCGGATGCCTCGGTGACCGATGCCGCGCGCAAACTCAGCCGCGCTGAAGCTGACCGCGATATGGCTGAAGGCAAGCTCGAAAGCCTGTCGCTCGCCGTGAAGCGGCACGAGGATGAAGCGACCCGGGCCCGCGCACAACTGGTCGAAGCCCAACGCGCTGTGACGGAGCTTGAGGACCTAGACACCGCACGCGCAGAGGTCGAAGATCTCAAGATGACGGTAGAGGCCGCCCGCATGACCATGATGGCCCGGCGGTCAGCGCAGGACGAATTGCGCCGCGAAGGCGATGCGCGCAAAGCACGATCGCAGCAGGTCACCAAAGAGCTTAGTGGCTGGCGCCATCGACTTGAAACCGCCGAGAAACGCAGTGCGGAGCTCGCTGAGCGGCGTGCGGCGGCACAGAAAGAGCTTGAAGACGCGTCAGGTCGTCCAGCAGAGATCGCGGCTCAACGTGACACTCTCGGGCATGAAATCGCACAGGCGGAGGCACGCAAAGCCGCGGCCGATGACGCACTGTCAACGGGTGAAGCGGCACTGCGCCATGCCGATCAAGCGGAGCGCGACGCAGAACGCAAAGCATCGGAGGCGCGGGAGGCGCGTGCCCGCTCGGAAGCCCGCGCCGAAGCAGCGCGGGACGCTGTGAATGCAGCTGCGGAGCGCATCGCGGAAGAGCAGGAAACAAGTCCAACAAATCTATTGCACAATCTTGGCGCCGACCCCGAGAACCTGCCACGCGCCGAGGCAATCGAAGGCGACGTGAACCGGTTGAAACGTCAACGCGATGCATTGGGAGCCGTGAACTTGCGCGCCGAGGAAGACGCGCGCGAGGTTCAGGAAGAGCACGACACGTTGATGACCGAGAAGCAGGACCTCGAAGAGGCCATCAAGACACTCCGGTCGGGCATTGCCAGCCTGAATCGAGAAGGCCGGGAACGGTTGCTCACCGCGTTCGAACAGGTCAACAGCAATTTCAGCTTGCTCTTCACGCACCTGTTCGGCGGTGGCGAAGCAAACCTTGTGATGGTTGAAAGCGATGATCCCCTGGAAGCAGGTCTGGAAATCATGTGCCAACCGCCGGGTAAAAAGCTGTCAACGTTGTCGCTGCTTTCCGGTGGGGAACAAACCCTGACAGCTTTGGCGCTGATATTCGCGGTGTTCCTCGCCAACCCTGCACCGATCTGTGTGCTGGACGAAGTCGATGCCCCTCTGGACGATGCTAACGTTACACGGTTCTGCGATCTACTCGACGAAATGTGCCGCCGGACCGAGACCCGCTTCCTGATCATTACACACCACGCGGTCACCATGTCCCGCATGGACCGCTTGTTTGGGGTAACCATGCAAGAGCAGGGTGTCAGTCAGCTCGTGTCTGTTGACCTCAAGAAGGCGGAACGCTTGGTCGCGTAATCGTGTCCACGCGGTTCACGGCATTGCGATTAAGGTCAAACCATGATCCGATTTGTCCTCGCCTTTGCTCTGATTCCAATAAGCCTGTGCGCGCAGCAAGCAGTGCCCCGCGATACCGATCAACGGTTGGACCAGAAAGCGCTGGACACCTTGCTTCGGGGCGGGACCATCACGTTTTACGACGACGGGCAATCACGATTTTACGAAGACGGACGTTATACCTACACCTACGCCAACGACGGAGGTACGGGGTACGGGTACTTCACCGTCATGACGGACAGCACCATCTGCATTGAGTTCGTTACCGGCGCCTCGCGCTGCGATCTATATGTGTTTGACGAAACCGACCGGCTGATTGTCATCACAGAGGCTGGCGACAGGTTTCCGACGCGACCTCGTTGAGGCCTTAGTATCCTGCGACAAAGTGGAAAATGATCGGCCATCTTCCGCTTATCTTTACGACTTCTGCATATTCCTTACTGAATAATTAACCCTTTGTTATCTAATAACAGATGACTCTACTGAAATGCGCTCAAAGATTTGAAAGCCCCGTTGTCCTCAATGAATGTGCTGATCGTTCAAAACAACGCCACACTTGGCGATATTTGGCAGCGCCATCTGCAGCGGCACGGGCATGTTGTTGACGTCGTGCACGATCAGGACAGCGCTGTCGATCTCCTGCAGGATCAGTTTTATCCGATCATCATTCTTGATGTGGTCTTGGACGGCGGCAGCGCGTTTGCGGTGGCAGACTACGCCAGCTTCCGCCACCCTGATGCAGGTGTGATTTTTGTAACGAACACAAGCTTCTTCTCAGACGGCTCGATTTTCCAGCTCTGTTCAAACGCCTGTGCATTTGTGCCCAGCGCGACCCAGCCTGACGACTTGGCCGCGATGGTCGAGCATTATGCGAAATCCGTTTAGGCCGCGGCCAAGTGCGCTCGGTGGTGTGGTGCGTTGAAATCGAGAACTGGATTGATCGGAATAATCCGATGTGGATTGATGGTTTCGTGGCTGTAGTGATAGTGCCGCACGATGTGGTCGAAATTGACGGTCTCCGAAACTCCGGGATACTGAAACAGCTCACGCGTGTACGCCCACAAGTTCGGATAGTCGATAATCCGGCGGCGATTACATTTGAAATGCAGATGATAGACCGAGTCGAACCGGACCAAAGTCGTGAAAAGACGCCAATCCGCTTCGGTGATCTGATTGCCAACCAAATAGCGCTGCTTTGACAGACGAGCTTCCAACCAGTCGAGGCTGTCAAACAGCGGCGCCACGGCGGCATCATAGGCCTCTTGCGTGGTCGCAAATCCCGACTTGTAGACACCGTTATTCACGGTGTCATAGACGCGGTCATTAACCACTTCGATCTCGTCGCGTAGCAGTTCCGGCCAGTAGTCGTCTGAGTTACCGGTGATCTTGTTGAAAGCCGAGTTGAACATGCGAATAATCTCGGAGCTTTCGTTTGAAACGATGGTTTCGCGATCTTTGTCCCACAGGATTGGCACGGTGACGCGGCCCGACGCATTGGGGTCTGCCTTGAGATAGATGTCCCGAGCAAACGGGAGATCGTACAACGAGTCACCGGTGGCGCCGGGGAAATCGGTGTCAAAACTCCAGCCCTCACCCAACATATCAGGGTGCACCACAGAGACACCGATGTGATCGGTTAACCCTTTGATCGAACGAAAGATCAGGGTGCGATGCGCCCAAGGACAGGCGAAACTGACATACAAGTGATATCGTCCGGATTCAGCCGCGAAGCCACCTTCTCCCTCGGGTCCGGCGCTGCCATCTGCCGTAATCCAATTGCGATATTTGGATGTACTGCGCTTGAACGCGCCACCCGTGCTCTTGGTGTCGAACCATTGGTCCTTCCAAACGCCATCAACAAGCAAACCCATCCGTTCCTCCTTCATTCTGCGTTGAACGCGAACATAGTTCTCTGCGCCCATACACAAAACGCTTAGTGCCGCGCAGATTGTTCCCGAAAAACGCACACAAACCGCAGCTGCTGCGGTACAAGAGCTTTCGACAGACCAAAGATCGTGCACCGGGCGTAAAAACAGCTGTCTTAAGATGACGAAAACTGGCAATGCCTTGGCTTCCTGACGACTCCGGGATAGAGGAGCTGGGATTCAGGCGAGCGAAGCTCTCGTCGGCCATATGGGATGGCCTTCCCAAGGTACCCCACGGAACCGCACAGACGACAAAGACCGCACGCGTGCCGCGCGGCCTACGGGCAAAATCATTCATGATCTCACTTGCACAGTATAAACATCAATGGGTCCACAATATTCGCGGCGACCTCTTGTCCGGGCTCGTCGTGGCACTGGCGCTGATCCCCGAAGCCATCGCGTTCTCGATCATTGCCGGTGTCGATCCCAAAGTGGGATTGTATGCGTCTTTCTCGATTGCTGTCATCACGGCCATTACGGGCGGCCGACCTGGCATGATTTCGGCTGCCACGGCCGCGACTGCCGTGCTTATGGTAACGCTCGTGAAAGACTACGGGCTGCAATATCTGCTCGCAGCAACGGTCCTTGCTGGGCTTTTGCAAATCGGAGCTGGTTTGCTGAAGCTTGGCTACGTCATGCGATTTGTGTCGAAATCGGTGATGACGGGATTTGTAAATGCCTTGGCCATCTTGATTTTCATGGCACAGCTTCCCGAACTCGACCCAAGCCGCGTGCCATTGCTCACCTATGGGCTGGTGGCTGTAGGGTTGTTGATTATTTACCTGTTTCCAATGCTGACAAAAGCCGTCCCATCGCCGCTGGTGACCATCATCGTTTTGACGATTCTGGTTGTTGTCATGGGTTGGGATGTACGTACTGTCGGCGATATGGGCGAATTGCCCGACACGCTGCCTGTGTTCCTGATTCCTGACATTCCGCTGACCTTTGAAACGCTACAGATCATCTTCCCCTACTCCGTCGCGGTGGCCGTGGTGGGCCTGCTGGAAAGTCTGATGACGCAGCAGATTGTCGATGATCTGACCGACACCTCGTCGAGTCGCAATCAGGAGTGCATCGGCCAGGGTCTTGCCAACACAGCAACCGGCTTCATCGGCGGAATGGCCGGATGCGCGATGATCGGGCAATCAATTATCAATGTGAAATCCGGCGGTCGCGGGCGTTTGTCCAGCTTTGTGGCCGGTCTGTTCCTTCTGATCCTTGTGGTCGCTCTCGGCGATATCGTCGCGATTATCCCAATGGCGGCACTGGTCGCGATCATGATCATGGTGTCCATCGGCACGTTTTCCTGGTCGTCGATCAAAAACCTGCGCGACCACCCAAAGTCTTCCTCTATCGTGATGCTGGCGACAGTGTTTTTCGTCATCTACACCCACAATCTTGCCATTGGGGTTTTGGTCGGTGTGCTCTTGTCGGGCATCTTCTTTGCCTGGAAGATTTCGCAGCTGTTCCGTGTACGGACGTCCATCACCCCGGATGGCAATCACCGAACCTACACAATCGAAGGTCAGCTCTTCTTTGCGTCGTCCGAGGACTTTATGAAGGCGTTTGACTTCAAGGAAGCTCCGGAGAAGGTGACGATTGATCTTAGCTGCGCCCATATCTGGGACATCTCGTCGGTTGCGGCGCTGGACATGGCTGTGCTCAAATTCCGCAGGGAGGGGGCAGAGGTGGACCTCATCGGCCTGAACGAAGCCTCGGAAACCATAGTCGACCGGCTGGCCGTACATGACAAGCCCGGCGCCATGAACGAACTGCTGGGCCACTAGGGAGGCTGACCTGACAATGACCACCAATACTCTCATCGCTCTTGTGGACGCCTCGGCTTATGCCGAAAGCGTTTGCCATCATGCAGCTTGGCTTGCTGATCGGAACATCTGGAAGGTCAAGGTCTATCATGTGATGGGCCGCCGGGATGCGGTCGAGAAGCAGGACCTCTCAGGAGCAATCCGACTTGGCGCGCGATCAGCCTTGCTTGAGCAGTTGTCCGAACTGGACGCAACCCGCGCCAGACTTGCCCACGAACACGGGCGCGCCATTCTCGAAGATGCAAAAGCCATCATTCAAAAAGACAACGACATAATCGTAGAGACGCGTTTGCGTCAGGGTGATCTGGTCGAAACAATCACCGCCAAGGAAGAAACCGGCGACATGATCGTGATCGGCAAACGCGGCGAGGCCGCCGGATTGGCGATGGAACATCTTGGCTCCAACCTTGAACGCATCGTCCGCGCAAGCCACAAACCGGTGTTCATCGCAAACCGCGCCTTTAAGCCAATCACATCGGTGCTTGTTGCCTTTGACGGCGGGCCGTCCTCATTGAAAGCTATCGACTATATCGCCCGCAGCCCGATCTTCGCTGGTCTGTCTGTGACATTGGTGTTCGCAGGCAAGGAAACACCTGCCATTCAAAAGTCGTTGTCCGATGCGATCGCGACGCTGAAAGCGGGTGGCTTTGACGCAAAGACCGTGGTGCAAAGTGGAGAGCCCGAAAAAGTACTCGCCCAGATTGCAGATCAGGGTCCTCACGACATTCTGATTATGGGTGCATATGGCCACAGCCGTGTCCGCAGCTTTATCATCGGATCCACAACAACGGAAATGATCCGCTCCTGCCGCGTGCCCATCCTGATCATGCGCTAGACGCGTCGGGTCAGTTGCGCAGTCTCTGAACGACCCAGATCACCACCATTGCTCCAAGAACTGCGCCGACAAGGCCCACCAGCGCGCCAGTCGCAGCCATGAGAAATCGAATAACAAGCCCGCCAATTAGCGCGCCCGCGACACCAACCATGACTGTGGCGAGCGTGCTCATTTCCACCCGCATGAACCGGGTTGCAAGAAATCCTGCGGCGGCGCCGATGATCAGTAGGAAGACGATGTGCATAGGCTACCTCCGCCGACGATCGCGGACGGACGCCCGCCAGTGGGTCGGAACAATGATGAGCGCACCAAGCGACGACACAATCGCGTTCAAACCCGGAGAGCTAAATCCGATGCCGAACATGATCCGCACGAAATAGGCAAGAAATGCACCACCGACACAGATGATAATGCTGGGAACGATGCCGTTATTGGTAAAGCCTGTCTTTTCCGAGACATACCCGACGATCCCCGCGATAACGACGGTTCCCATCAATATCATGAACATGTCTATTCTCCCAAAAGTGTTCCTTTTGGAACCGGCATGCCGCGCAAAAACGTCACGGTATCCTGCGCTCCTTTGCCAGCACGCTGTGCCCGAGTGATGGTAACCGCTCCCACTCCACAAGCAATGGTGAAGACATCGTCAAGCGCTGCACCGCTTGGACCGGCTTGATCAGACAGTTGGCTGCCCAGAAGCTTGACACGCTCCTTGCCAATCATCGTCCATGCGCCCGGGAACGGCGACAACCCCCGGATCTGGCGGTCCACATCAACCGAAGGTCGTGTCCAGTCAATCCGCGCCTCTGACTTGTTGATCTTTTCAGCATAGGTAGCACCCTCATCGGGCTGCGGCTTCGGAGTAAGGTCATCCAAATGGTCAAGCGCCTGCACGATCAGGGCAGACCCCATATCGCTCAACCGATCATGCAATTGACCTGTGGTTTCAGTCGCGCCAATTCTCGTTGTCTTGCGTAGCAGAACCGGTCCGGTATCAAGCCCCGCCTCCATCTGCATGATACAGATCCCCGTCTCGGCATCGCCAGCCATGATCGCGCGATGAATAGGCGCCGCTCCACGCCAGCGCGGTAAAAGCGAGGCGTGGATGTTCAGGCAGCCAAGCTTGGGCGCGTCCAGCACCGCCTGCGGTAGAATCAGCCCATAAGCAACCACAACCGCGATCTCGGCGTTCAGCGCTGCAAAGTCTTGTTGCGCCTCGTCATTGCGCAGTGATGTCGGATGCCGCACCTCCAGGCCCAGCGCCTCGGCCCGCGCATGCACGGGTGTAGGGCGGTCTTTTTTACCCCGCCCAGCAGGACGCGGCGGTTGACAGTAGACGGCAGCGATCTCGTGCCCGGCCTCGACCAGCGCATCCAGCACCGGAACCGAGAAATCGGGCGTTCCCATGAAGATGATCCGCATGTCCTAGCCTTTCAGCTTTTTCGCCCGCCGCAAAAGCATGTCGCGTTTGGTCTTGCTCAGATGGTCGAAATACATCTTGCCGTTTAAATGGTCGATCTGGTGCTGCACCGAGGTCGCCCAAAGTCCGACGAAATCCTGTTCGTGAACCGTACCTTCCTCGCCCATGAACCGTACGGTCACGGCGCGCGGGCGGTCGATCTTGGCAAAGACGCCGGGCAGGTTTGGGCTTGCCTCTTCGTGCGACCGCAATTTGACGGAGGCATGAAGAATTTCCGGATTTGCCATTCGCACGGCACGTCCTCGGTCGTCTGACGCGTCTACTACGGCCAAACGTTTCAGGATGCCGATCTGGTTCGCCGCAAGACCTACACCGGGCATCGCCTCCATCGTGTCGATCATATCGTCCCAGATCGCGCGGACCTCATCAGTGATTTCTTCGACCGGTTCAGCGGAGGTACGAAGACAAGCATTCGGCCACGGCAGGCAGCGCCGTACACTCATGCCCGCGCCATCTCGCGCTTGAGCTTGACCATCTTGCGGGTGATCATCTGCCGCTTGAGCGGTTTGAGATAGTCGATGAAGAGCTTTCCGTTCAGGTGGTCGATCTCGTGTTGCACACAGGTCGCCCAGAGCCCGTCAAACTCTTCTTCCTTCGGATTTCCATTTTCGTCGATCCACGCGACCTTGACCGCTTCGGGGCGGGTCACATCAGCGAATTGATCAGGAATCGACAAGCAGCCTTCTTCGTAGACGTTCAGATCATCCGAGGAGGCCAGAATCTCGGGGTTGAACATGATCAGCGGACGTGGGGTCGATTCCTCGTCCTTGATGCAATCCAGAACGATCAGCCGGGACAGCACCCCCACCTGCGGCGCGGCCAAACCAATGCCCGGCGCGTCGTACATGGTTTCCAGCATGTCCTTGGCCAGCGTGCGCAAATCGTCCGACAAATCGGGTACGGGGTCACAGACCTTTTTCAGACGCGGGTCCGGGTGGATGAGGATCGGCAGTTTCATGCCAGTGATCTAGTTAATCCAACACGCAAGGGCAATAGACGGGGGCTTGCGCCTGACATTCACTGGAGTAGCGTCCGGCCCCAACAGCAATGAGCAGATGGAGACCCACATGCGCGATCTTTTCAACGTCCCCAACGACCGGCGCGGACAGCACAGTTCAAAGTGGGACATGCTGGAAAGCAAATTTGACGTGCCAAGCGGGGATGGAATCGCGATGTGGACAGCAGACAGCGATTATCCCACAGCACCGTGTGTGCTCAGGGCAATGCAGAAAGCTGTCGATCATGGCGTGTTTGGATATTGGACGGACAACACCCAGTACCATGCGGCGATCCAGTGGTGGATGAAGAACAGACATGGCTGGGACATCGACGGCGACTGGATTCTCACAACGCAAGGACTGGGCAATGCGATCGCGCTGTGTATCGACGTCTGGACCGAACCGGGGGATCGGATTGTCACCTTCAACCCGGTCTATCACGAATTTGAGTTCAAGATCCGCAAAGCCGGACGCGTACCCGTGCAATGTCCTCTGAAACGGGAAGGCGACACCTATCACATTGATTTCGAAGATGCCGAGGCGCGGCTTGATGGCAGCGAAAAGCTTCTGATCTTTTGCTCACCGCAAAACCCGTCTGGGCGAATCTGGAGCGCGGAAGAATTGCGCGAGGTGGCTGCGTTCGCACAGCGGAACAATCTGATCGTTGTGGCCGACGAGATTCATCATGACTTTATCTATCCGGGAAACACTTTCGTCCCCTACGACGTTGCCGCCCCTGATGCGCGGGACCGGTCGGTGATCCTTACGGCATCTTCCAAAACCTTTAACATCGCGGGGCTAAAGATTGGGAACATTATCATTCCCGACGCTAAACTGCGCGAAGCAATGGCACAGCGGCTGCGGTCTCTGGATTATTCTCCAAACCGCATGGGCCTTGAGATGGTGACAGCAGCCTACACGCCTGAAGGCGCGGAATGGGTCGATGCACAGATCGAACACCTGATCGAAAACCGCCGCATCTTTGACGGTGCGATCAATGCGATCCCCGGGGTGCGATCCCTGCCCTTGGCCTCAACCTATCTCGCGTGGGTCGACTTTTCGGGCACCGGCATGGATTTCGACGAAATCAGCCGCCGCGTGCGCAAAGATGCCCGCATTGCGCCCAGTCCTGGCCCTGAGTTTGGCCCCGGCGGCGAAACCTTCCTCCGATTCAACCTCGCCACTCAGAGCTACCGTGTCGAAGAAGCAGCCAAACGGCTGCAAGCGGCATTCAGCGACCTGCAATAGGGTCATTTGCGCGGCGGACGGGATTTATAGACCGGCAAGCTCCATCCGAATGCGATGGAGCCCGCCCGTAATCCAAAGGTGATTGCCGCGGCAGCCAGAACAGTCGATGTCTGGTTCAGTTCGACAAAGGGTCCCAACGAGACCACCGCCGCGCCAGCGACAGCGCAGGTGACGTAAAGCTCGCCCTGCTTGAGCACGAGCGGCACCTCGTTTGCGACCACATCGCGCATCAATCCTCCGAGACAGCCTGTGACGGTGCCCATCACCACCACAATCGGCGCACTTAGCCCCAGAGTGGCCGCGATATTCGCGCCTGCAGAAACCGCGAAGGCCAGCGCCGCCGCATCGAGCCACAGGATCGCCTTGTAGCGGCTTTCGAACAGGTGCGCGGTGAAGAACACAGCAAAGGCGGCAAGCACAGCCACGCCAAGATAGGTCGGGTCTGCCATCCAAAATACCGGATTCCGGTCCAAGAGTACGTCGCGAACCGTCCCCCCTCCAACACCGGTCAGGATGGCAAGAAACGCAAATCCAATGATGTCCAATTGCGCCCGGCTGGCAACCAGCGCGCCAGTCAGCGCAAATACCAAAACTGCGGCGTGGTCGATCCACGCAACGAGCGTCACGCCGCGCCTTTTTTGAACGGCTTCATGCCATCGCGCGCCAACTCATCCGCGCGTTCATTCTCAGGGTGGCCTGCGTGACCCTTTACCCATTCCCAAGTGACATCGTGCCGTTGCTGTGCCTCGTCCAGACGTTGCCAGAGCTCGACATTCTTGACCGGTTTCTTATTCGCAGTCTTCCAGCCATTACGCTTCCAGCCATGGATCCAACCGGTGACACCGTTCTTCACATAGGCGCTGTCGGTGACGATGGTCAGCGAAGAAGGTCGCGCCAAGGTCTCCAGTGCGTGAATTGCAGCCAGCAACTCCATCCGGTTGTTGGTGGTGTTCGCCTCACCCCCCGACAAGGTTCGCTCTTTGATCACGGTATCGCCATCTTTAGCCAAAAGCAGGACGCCCCATCCCCCCGGTCCGGGATTTCCGGAACAAGCTCCGTCGGTATAGGCGTAGAGGTCAGGCATGGGCAGTCACAGAGATCCAGTTGTCGTCGGTGCCGCTTAGCCCCTTGTCGCGCCCGCGTCGATAGGGCCCCACGGAAAAGCCAGCAGCTTCCAGAAGTGTGGATAGGTCGGGTTCGGCGTAATAGGTGTAGTGCCTTCCAAGTGCATCCCGGCCTTCGCCTGCGCCTTCCTTCACGGCGATATGAAACAGCCCACCGGGCTTCAACGCACTATGGATCGCCGCAAGATGTTTGGGCATGTGGGCACGCGGCGCGTGCAGAAGGCTGAAATTGGCCCAGACCCCGTCATAGATTGCGGTGCCGCTGATATCGTCAAAACTGGCCTGCCGTGCGGTAACGCCTTCTATGGCCGAGGCAAGACTGATCATTTCGGCCGAGGCATCAAGCGCATCAACCAAGCATCCAGCCCGCACCATGTGACGCGCCGAGGTGCCGGGACCACAGCCAAGGTCAAGGACACGGGCACTTTCGGGAAGGGCTGCGATAAACGTGGCAAGCGTTTCGCTGGGTGTGTCAGATGGTTCAAGCTTGGCATAGTCGCCCGCGCGGGCATCGTAGACAGCTATGGTTTCGCGATCGCTCATAGGAAGACCCCCACGCAAAGGCTCAGGACGACCAGACTCGTGAGCAGCACTCGCAGGTGCATCCACCATTTTGGCGCAAGGCCCCATTTCCAGAAGCTGAAATCGAGCACCAGCAGCCCCAAAAACCCGAATATCAGGTTGGTTCCCGCCGAAACCGGCCCACCGCCCGTCATGAAGAACGCCCAGAGCGCCGGGATCACCGACAGCGCATATCCCGTGGCGGCCTGACCGCCATTCGCCTTGGTGGCAAAACCCCACAGCACGCCGGACATGAAGCTGAGGATCACCATGCCGTAGCTGAGTTGAACGTAGGGACCAATGAACCTCGGCCCCAGCACGTCCATGCCCCATTGGGCCGCTGGATCGGACAGCAGCGTCAGCGCGCCCCATGCAAAGGGGATTACCCCGGCAAGGCCAAGGATCAGTGCGGAACGAGGAATGTGGGTCATGGCAGGTCCGTCATCAGTGTTTTGGCGGCGACATAGCTCACGCGCGTTCCAGCGCCAACCGCCCTGCCAAAGCGGCGAAGAGGGCCGCAAAGGACCGGTTCAGCCACCGCATCACCCTTTCACTGCCCAAGAGCCATGTACGGGCGGCCGCTGCGAACACGCCGTAGAGGACAAAGACCGCAAAGGTCATAAGCATGAAGATGCCGCCCATCACGGCCATTTCGGCAGTCGCCGTGGCAGGGTTGCCCGACAGAAACGGCGGAAGCAGCGCCAGGAAAAAGATCGAGAGTTTTGGGTTGAGGATGTTGATCAGGGCTCCGCGCTGCGCTATGCGCAGGCCGCTTTCAGCACTGCGATCCGCCGAGACCGCCAATAGGCCCCCTGACCGCAAAGACTGATATGCCAGCCATAGCAGGTAGGCGACGCCCGTGAACTTCACCATATTGAACAGGACAGCCGATGTGTGCAGAACCGCCGCCAGACCCAAAGTCGCAGCGAGTAGGTGCGGTACGATACCGAAGGTGCACCCAAGCGCCGCCCAGATTGACGGCCAGCGCCCCTGCCCCAAGCCGATAGCCAGCGTGTAGATGACTCCGGTTCCGGGTGCGATGACGACGACCAAGGCCGTAAGAAGGAATTGCAGGGAAAGCATAGCGGCTCCTCACTGGGTGTGCTGTGATGACGCTATACATTTGACCCACAATGATCTAGACGCGCGCTTTGGCCCGCTGGTGGGCCGACCTTATGGAAAAAGACGACGCTCGTGAAAAAAGCCCTGCAAGACGCCCTTGATGCCCGAGGATATGACACGCTGACCCCGGTTCAAGAGGCGGTTCTCAACCCCGGTTATGTTGGTGCCGACCTTTTGGTCTCGGCCCAGACAGGATCGGGTAAGACACTGGGCTTCGGCCTCGCCATCGCACCGACGATCCTTGACGACGAGGTGTTTGACGCCGCCGGTGCTCCGCTGGCGCTGGTGATTGCGCCGACGCGGGAACTGGCGATGCAGGTGAAGCGCGAGTTGGCATGGCTCTACGCGCAGGCCGGTGTGGTCATGGCCTCGACCGTGGGCGGCATGGACATGCGCGACGAACGCCGCGCTTTGGAGCGCGGGGCACATATCGTCGTGGCCACGCCGGGCCGTTTGCGCGATCACATCATGCGCGGTTCCATCGACCTGTCGCAATGTCGGGCGGTGGTGCTGGACGAAGCCGATGAGATGCTCGACCTCGGCTTCCGTGAAGACCTTGAATTCATTCTTGGTGAAGCGCCTGAAGACCGGCAAACGCTGCTGTTCTCGGCCACAGTACCGCCGCAGATTGCCAAGCTTGCGCAAAGCTATCAGCGTGACGCGATCCGCGTGGTCACGAAATCCGAGACCAGCCAGCACGCCGACATCGCCTACCGCGCGATGATGGTGAACGAGCGTGACACCGACAACGCCGTCATCAACACGCTGCGCTATTACGAAGCCCCCAACGCCATCGTCTTTGCCAACACCCGCGCGATGGTGAACCGCCTGACCACCCGCCTGTCGAACCGTGGGTTCCAGGTGGTGGCGCTGTCGGGTGAGCTGTCGCAAACCGAACGCACCCATGCGCTGCAAGCGATGCGCGACGGGCGTGCGCAGGTCTGCGTCGCAACAGACGTGGCCGCACGTGGCATCGACCTGCCGAACCTCGATCTTGTGGTTCACGCCGAATTACCCTCGAACCATGAAACGCTGCTGCACCGGTCTGGCCGGACCGGCCGCGCCGGGCGCAAGGGTGTGTCGGCGCTGATCGTCACACCCAAGGTGCGCAAGAAAGCCGAGCGCATTCTGGGTATGGCCAAACTGAAATCGGAATGGGGCTCTGCGCCGTCTGCTGACGAAGTGCTGGCGCGCGACGAAGACCGCATGTTCGCCGATCTCGCGTGGGACACCCCGGTGGCCGAATCGGAAGAAGCGGTGGTCTCGCGTCTGCTTGCGGAAAAGACGCCGGAACAGATTGCGGCAGCCTACCTTCGCATGTTCCGTGAGCAGCATACGGCGCCAGAGGACCTGTCTGATCCCAACGAAAAGCGCGCCCCGCGCGAGGAATTCGGCCCGAGCGTGTGGTTCGCAGTTTCCGGCGGTCGTGCCGCCGAGGCCGAACCGCGTCGCATCCTGCCGATGATCTGCGGCGCAGGGGATCTCAGCAAGGATGATGTCGGCGCGATCCGCATCCAGCAGGACCATTCGCTGGTGCAGATCAAGGAAGCCTCGGTCGCGCGGTTCCTCAATGCCGTGGGTCCTGAGATGGAACTCGAAAAAGGTGTGACCCTCTCCCGGCTCGACCATGCACCCAGCTTCGAGCGTGGCGGGCGTCCAGCTAGCCCACGCGGACCGAAGCCGGAGCGAAAACCACACGGCGGCGCGCCAAGACCCGAGCGCAAGCCCGACCGCGAAGCTCCGCGACACGACGCAGGTACAACCGAACCAAAGCCCGAAGCAGCGGCACCGGCAAAGCCGGCCCCTGTGTCCTCCGCTCCGATAGACTGGAACGATGAGCCAACACCGCGTGTGCGCAAACCAAAACCAGCCGACCGCAAAAGTGGCAAATCGGCAGGCAAAGCTGGCGGCGGAGCGTCTCAGGACCGCAAACCATACAAGGGCAAATCCGACAAGCCAGTCAAAGGCCGCAAGTCTTACGGCGACAAGTCCGGCGGCGACCGCCCGCCGCGTCGCGCCGAAGGCGAATTTGAGGCGAAGCCTTACAAGGCTAGGAGCAAGCCCAAAGGCCCACCTCCGCCCGAGGGCAAGCCTAACAGCAAGAAGAACATCGCCCGTGCCGCCGCCCGCGCCGGTGCAAGCGACCCCTCACAAAGCATGCGCAAACCACGTGCGGGTGCGGGAAAGTCCGGCGGGAAACCTACTGGCAAATCTGGTGGCAAACCATCAGGCAAGTTCGGTGGAAAGCCGGGCGGTAAAAAGTAAACGGTGCGTGCTCTAACGCACCTTTACGCGGGAACACGCAAAACGCGCGGCACCTTGAACTCCACGTTCTCGACCGCCGTTTCGACCATCTCAACCGTCACATCGTACCGATCCCGGAACGCGTCGATCACTTCGTTGATCAGCTCTTCCGGCGCGCTGGCACCCGCAGTGATGCCGACACTGGCAATGCCCTCCAACGCGCGCCAATCGATATCCGGCGCGCGTTGGACCAGCTGCGAATAGGCACAGCCGGCCTTGCTGCCCACTTCAACCAGTCGCTTGGAATTCGACGAATTGGGGGCTCCGACCACCAGCATCGCATCGCATTTCGGGGCCATCGCCTTGACCGCCTCCTGACGGTTGGTCGTGGCGTAGCAGATGTCTTCCTTGTGGGGGCCAACGATCTTTGGAAACCGAGCATGGAGGGCCGCGACGATGTCGATCGTGTCATCGACGCTCAGCGTGGTCTGAGTGACAAAAGCCAGCCGTTCAGGGTCGCGCACCGCTACCGTGGCCACATCTTCGACCGTTTCCACCAAGAGCACTTCGCCTTTGGGCAACTGTCCCATCGTACCAACGGTTTCCGGATGGCCTTCATGGCCGATCATGATCATCTGCAGGCCGTTTTCGTGATGCCGCGCGGCCTCAATATGCACCTTGCTTACCAGCGGGCAGGTCGCGTCAACATAGATCATCTCGCGTTTGGCGGCCTCGGCGGGCACTGCTTTGGGCACACCGTGCGCAGAAAAGATCACCGGGCGGTCGTCCGGACATTCATGCAGTTCTTCAACAAACACCGCACCTTTAGCCCGCAAACTGTCCACGACATATTTGTTGTGCACGATCTCGTGCCGCACATAGACCGGCGCACCCCATTTCTCGAGCGCCATTTCGACAATCTTGATCGCTCGATCTACGCCTGCACAAAAGCCACGTGGCGCGGCAAGGTAAAGGGTCAGGGGCGGTTTTGTCATAGCTATCTCCGTCTTGACCTACACCTAAAGGTTCGGAGCATTCGTTTCCAGAGGAATGCAATCTTCACCCACCCGTGATTTGACCTTCCAGCGCAGGTAGCGTGCTCTCATCGGCCAGTATCACAAGGCTTTCACAATGAAGAAAACGCTCTCGATTTGTTTAATGGGCCTCGCAGCGGCCGTCGCCTTTGTTGCGTTGCCAGCGCGAACACAAAGCCCGGACCAACCGGAATTTCCCTACGCCGATGCTCAGCGCGTCGCGGCAGGAGCGGCGCTTTATGCAGAGTACTGCGCCAGTTGCCATGGTGCAAACCTCGAAGGACAACAACCCAACTGGCAGGATCGCGACGCGGACGGGTATTTGCCGGCGCCACCGCATGACGAAACAGGTCACACCTGGCACCATGACAATGCGTTGCTGATGCGGATCGTTAAGGAAGGCACAGAAGCGATTGTCGGCGGAACGTATAGTTCCAACATGATTGGCTTTGGCGATGTTCTGACCGACGAAGAGATTGCAAATGTCCTCGGATACATAAAAAGCACCTGGCCCGCAGAGATTCAGGAAATCCACAACGAGATCAACGCGCGCAAACTTCCCTGACAGCACCCGCTGGTGCGTATTGCGCTCGACCGAACGCTTTGCGCCTTGCAAGATCTTCGTCTTGGGGGCATGGCGATATCATGCGTCTCACCGAATACCTCCGCGATAATGCGCCATTTCTGAGCACAGGTGCCTTGCTGACTTTTTTGTCTTCATTCGGTCAGACATACTTCATTTCGCTCTTCGCCGGAGAAATCCGTGACAATTTTGGCCTGAGCCACGGCGCCTGGGGCGGCATCTACATGATGGGAACGATGGCCTCGGCAGCGCTCATGGTCTGGGCCGGTGGGTTGACCGACCTGTTCAGGGTGCGTGTGTTGGCCCCTATTGTTCTCATCGGGTTAGCGACAGCCAGCATCGCGATGGCCTTCAATCCTTGGGTCTGGGCGCTGCCATTCATTATTTTCGCGCTGCGCTTCTTCGGCCAAGGCATGTGTTCTCATATCGCTGTGGTCGCGATGGCCCGCTGGTTTGTGGCAACCCGGGGCAAGGCCCTTTCCATTGCTTCGCTTGGCTTTGCGCTGGGTGAAGCGCTGGTCCCAATGGCCGTGGTCGCGGCCATGACCATGATGGCGTGGCAAAACCTTTGGTTATTGGGAGCCGCCATCTGCGTCTGCGCCTTACCCCTCCTTGCACATTTGCTGAAACAGGAGCGCACACCAGCCTCGCATGCCGAGACAGACGTCGCCGTCGGAATGTCCGGGCGGCATTGGAGCAGGCTGCAAGCTCTTCGACACCCTCTGTTCTGGTGTATGGTGCCTGCGGTGCTCGGTCCTTCCGCGTTTAACACTGCCTTCTTCTTTCATCAGGTACACATCTCGGAGGTGAAAGGACTGTCACATCTGGTCTTTGTCAGTTTCTTCCCGATCTACACTGTGGTCGGTATATCCTCCATGGTGCTGTCGGGCTGGGCATTGGACCGGCTGGGGACTGCACGGCTGACTCCGTTTTACCAGTTGCCAATGGTCGTGGCATTTATTCTCTTTGCTGTGTCGGAAAGCCCTGCCGTTCTGGCCTTGGGTTTTGTCTTTCTTGGGATCACATCTGGGGCCAACTCGACATTGCCCAACGCCTTTTGGGCGGACTTCTATGGCACGGCCCATATCGGCTCGATCAAGTCGATGGCAACGGCGGTCATGGTGCTCGGCTCAGCGATTGGTCCCGGCCTCACCGGCGTCCTGATCGATCGGGGTATCGGGATCGAAACCCAATTTTTGGGTGTTGCGGGCTTCTTTTGCGCAGTGACCCTTTTGATGGGCGTGGGGATCCGCCGTGCGGCAAAAGACATGCCTTTATCGCGCGATACCAAGACGGTCAGAACGCCGCAGCCGTGATCATTGCGACAACGATGTAGCGAATTGTTTTGGCGATACTGACCAGCAGAAAGAACAGCCAGACATTCGTTCTCATAACCCCTGCCACTATAGTCAGGGCATCCCCAAGCGGCGCCCAACTGAACAGTAGCGTCCACACACCCCATTTGAGATACCACTCACGGGCGCGATTCAATTGCGCTTCCGAGACTGGGAACCACTTTCGCCCCCGATACCGTTCCAGAACGCGGCCCAAAGCATAGTTCAGGCCGGACCCAAGGATATTGCCAACGCTTGCGAAGATCACAATCAAGGCGATCGCAATGTCGCCCTGCAATTGCAGCGCAACAAAGACAATCTCCGATTGGAACGGAAGGATAGTCGCCGCCCCAAACGCCACGATAAAGAGACCGCTTAGCGCAAGCAGATCACTCCACATGGGGCATCCGGGGCAGGTTCAATGCTCAATTTTGTTCGGCAGCGACCGGTTGACGCTCTGGCATGGGATCGCGTGGCGGACGACCGATGACGTCACGAAGCTCATCCAGTTCGATGAAATTGTCAGCCTGACGACGCAATTCATCGGCGATCATCGGCGGCTGGCTGCGGATCGTCGAAACAACAGATACGCGAACGCCTTTGCGTTGCAGGCTTTCAATCAGCGGCCTGAAATCACCATCGCCTGAAAACAGCACAATGTGGTCGACGTGGTCCGCCAGTTCCATGGCATCGACCGTCAGTTCGATATCCATGTTGCCTTTGACTTTACGACGGCCCTGACTGTCCGTGTATTCCTTGGCTGGCTTCGTACGCATGTTGAAGCCATTGTAGTGAAGCCAGTCAACAAGCGGCCGGATCGGCGAATATTCGTCATTTTCCAGCAACGCCGTGTAGTAGAACGCACGAAGCAGCTTGCCCCGCCGTACAAACTCTTGGCGCAACAATTTGTAATCGATGTCGAAACCAAGCGACTTCGCAGCCGCGTAGAGATTTGAGCCATCAATGAACAGCGCCAAACGCTCGTCTTTGTAGAACATGAATTAAGCCTCTCGAAAAAAACAGCGACGAAACCGGCAATTGGGAGTGGTCTATCCAATGGCATGCGGCAAAGTCGCGAGCGGTGATTTAATGGTTTGACAACGTATAGCAAGGTGAGATTTTTGGACACTCTCGCATATGTGACAGATTTATGAATAGCTTTTTGATCGCTCTGGGCGCGAATTTACCCATCGGCAATACGTCCCCCAGGGAGACCCTTGAGAGCGCGATCGGAGAATTGTCTCAATATAACATACAGATAGAGGCAGTCAGCGGCTTCTACAAAACACCTTGTTTTCCTGCAGGCGCAGGACCCGATTACGTGAATGCAGCGGCGCATCTTAAGTCTGACCTGCCATCCAAAGATATGCTCGCACAACTTCATGAAATCGAAGCAAACCACGGCAGAAGGCGTTTGGAGCGCTGGGGCATGCGCACACTTGATCTGGACATGATCGCCTGTGGCGACTCGATCTTGCCGGACCTTGCCACCTACGAGGCTTGGCGCACTTTGTCGCTGGAAGACCAACGCCAAGAAGCTCCCACTGATCTGGTATTGCCACACCCCAGATTGCAGGATCGAGCTTTTGTGCTTGTGCCTTTGCGTGACATTGCGGCAGAGTGGTGCCACCCGGTCCTCAAAAAGACCGTGTCGGAAATGTGCGATGCACTCTCGCCAGACGTTCTGGCTGAGATTGTTTTGCTTGATGTTTGATATCGACTTGTATTCGCGTCTCCGGAGCGATATCTAACAACTCTTCGAAGGCTGCCCGATGAATTGGAGTTCCCATGGCCCGCGTGACGGTTGAAGATTGCGTTGATAAAGTACCAAATCGTTTTGAACTGGTGATGCTTGCCGCGCATCGTGCGCGTGAAGTCTCTGCCGGCGCTGCCATCACGGTAGACCGCGACAATGACAAGAACCCGGTTGTTGCGCTTCGCGAAATAGCAGAGGAAACTCAGTCGGCGGACGAGCTACGCGAGCGTCTGATCGAATCGAACCAAACACAGATTGAAGTCGACGAACCGGAAGAAGACGCGATGGCGTTGCTTATGGGCGCTGAGCCCGACAAGCCGGCGGATGATGATCTGTCCGAAGAAAAGCTGCTCCGCGCTCTGATGGAGGCGCAGGGTCAAGGCTAAGGCCCGCCGCGATGCGGGCCGCATGAGAATGAGGCGCCGATGATCGCGGCTGAAGACCTTGTTGCGCTGGTGCGCAACTACAACCCCAAAACCAACGAAGCGTTGATCCGCGCGGCCTACGATTATGGCCGCGAAATGCACGAGGGCCAATTCCGACATTCGGGCGAGCCCTACTTCTCGCATCCGGTTGCAGTTGCGGCGATCCTGACCGAACAGCAACTGGACGATGCGACCATCATAACAGCCCTGCTGCACGACACGATCGAAGACACCAAATCCACCTATTCCGAAGTTGCTGAGCGGTTCGGAAGCGAAGTCGCCATGCTCGTGGACGGGGTCACCAAACTGACCAATCTCCAGCTGTCCAGTTCCGAAACGAAGCAGGCTGAGAACTTCCGCAAACTTTTCATGGCCATGTCCAAGGATTTGCGGGTCATCCTGGTCAAGTTGGCAGACCGTTTGCACAACATGCGTACGATCAAGGCGATGCGGCCGGAGAAGCAGGTGCAGAAAGCGCGCGAAACCATGGACATCTATGCCCCCCTTGCGGGCCGCATGGGCATGCAATGGATGCGCGAAGAGCTTGAGGACCTCGCCTTTCGGGTGCTCAACCCTGAAGGCCGCGCCAGCATTATCCGGCGTTTCATCACGCTGCAAAAGGAAACTGGCGATGTGATCCACCGGATCACAGGCGACATGCGGAATGAACTGGAAAAGGCCGGGATCAATGCCGAAGTCTTCGGCCGCGCCAAGAAACCGTATTCGATCTGGCGCAAAATGCAGGAAAAAGAGATCGGGTTTTCCCGTCTCTCGGACATTTATGGCTTTCGGATTATCACCCGCACCAAAGCAGATTGTTACGCAACACTAGGCGTGATCCATCAGCGCTGGCGGGCGATTCCAGGTCGGTTCAAGGACTACATCAGCGAACCAAAATCAAACGGTTATCGGTCGATTCATACCACCGTTTCCGGACGCGATGGCAAACGGGTCGAGGTGCAGATCCGGACCCGCCAAATGCATGACGTGGCTGAAACAGGTGTTGCCGCTCATTGGTCCTATCGCGATGGAGTGCGCAGCGAGAACCCGTTCGCTGTCGATCCGGCAAAATGGGTAGCCTCTCTGACCGAGCAGTTCGATGGCGAGGACGATCACGAAGACTTTCTCGAAGCGGTCAAGCTCGAGATGTATACGGACAAGGTGTTTTGCTTCACGCCCAAAGGCGATGTGGTCAAACTTCCACGCGGCGCGACCCCTCTGGATTTTGCCTATGCGATCCACACCCGAATCGGGTCCGCCTGCGTTGGCGCAAAGGTCGACGGCATTCGTGTGCCGCTTTGGACGCGGTTGAAGAACGGGCAATCCGTGGACATTGTCACAGCCGAAGGTCAGACACCGCAGGCGACCTGGCTGGATATTGCAACAACGGGCAAGGCGAAGTCGGCGATCCGCCGTGAGTTACGAGAAGCGGGGCGCGAACGGTTTGCGCAATTGGGGCGCGAACTGGCGCGCTCGGCCTTCGAAAACGTCGGCAAGAAAGCCAGCGACAAAGTCCTTGAGATGGCCGCGCGCAATCTCAGGGTCGCGGATGCGCAAGACCTTTTGGCGCGTCTGGGAAGCGCTGAAATCTCGGCGCGGGAAGTTGTTGCAGCGGTTTATCCTGACCTGGCGCCGGAACCGTCCGACTTCATTGAGGCCAAAAGCGCTGTGATTGGCCTTGAACATGGTCAGGCGTTCGACCGTGCGCCCTGCTGTCAGCCACTCCCCGGAGAACGGATTGTCGGCATTGTTCAGCGCGGCAGGGGCGTGACAGTGCATTCAATCGACTGTGGTGCATTGGCCGCATTCGAAGACCAGCCATCACGTTGGCTTGATCTGCACTGGGCGGCGGGGAACCACCCCCCGGTCTATTCCGTTTCGCTGGAACTTACGATTGGGAACGACGCTGGCGTACTGGGACGGATTTGCACATTGATCGGAGAAAAAAAGGCCAATATCTCGGATTTGATTTTTGTGGATCGCAAGCCGGACTTTTACAAACTGCTCGTAGATATCGACCTAAGCGATGCAAACCACCTGCACGCAGTCATGTCGGCGCTCGAAGCAGAAAGTGATGTAGCGTCCGTGGTTCGGCGGCGTGATCCGGCATTGTCGACACAAGTGGCTGCGGCCGAGTAGGAAATTCGAAGGGACGCGAGTTGGTATTCAAACGGCGGGACAGGCGGTCGATCTTGACCACCCTCCGTGAGGCTCTTTGGCCGCGCGGCGGCTGGACTCGGGCAGCCCGCTATGTCCAACATCGCCTGCACCGCTTGCCCGATCCGCCCGAACGCATTGCCAGAGGCATCTTTGCAGGCGTGCTTACCACGTTCACACCCTTTTACGGTCTACACTTTCTGACAGCCGCAATCATCGCTTGGGTGATGCGCGGCAACATTCTCGCTGCGCTTCTCTCAACCTTCTTTGGAAATCCCCTGACATATGTGCCAATCAGCGTGGCATCACTTCAAACAGGGTATTGGCTTCTGGGCCTGGGCGAAATCCGGCACAGTCATGGCAGCATCGGTTACAAGTTTGCGAAGGCAGGCGAGGACCTTTGGCGCAATCTTGTTGCGATATTCACCGACTCGACTGCAAATTGGGAAGGACTGCGTATCTTTTACGACGAAGTGTTCTTTCCCTGGCTCGTCGGAGGCATCCTGCCCGGCATCATCTGCGGCCTGATTTGCTACTACCTGTCTGTTCCCTTGATCCGTGCGTATCAGAACCGCCGCAAGGGCGTACTCAAAGTTAAATTGGCGTCCTTAAAGAAAAAGAAGAAACAGGCTGACGACGGACAAGCGGCAGACTAGGTTCAGCCTCAAGAATGGAGGCGAGAATGACTGACTTTGCAGGCCGCTTGCGGCTCGGTGTGAATATCGACCATGTGGCCACCCTGCGCAATGCGCGCGGAGGCGACCTTCCTGATCCGGTGCGGGCTGCACATTTGGCCGAAGAAGCCGGGGCCGACGGCATCACGGCCCATCTGCGCGAAGATCGCCGCCATATCATCGACAGTGACATCGACCGCTTGATGGACACGTTGCGCGTGCCGTTGAATTTCGAGATGGCCGCAACCGACGAGATGCAGAAGATCGCCCTGCGCCACAAACCGCATGCGGTTTGTATCGTCCCCGAAAAGCGCGAGGAACGGACCACCGAAGGCGGACTTGAAGTCGCGCGCGAGGAGAACAAGCTGGCAGGCTACATTGCACCCCTGCGCGAAGCCGGATGCCGCGTGTCGATTTTCATCGGGGCCGATGAACGCCAGATCACGGCGGCCCACCGCATTGGTGCGCAGGTTATCGAACTGCATACCGGGGCCTATTGCGACGCCCATGCCGAAGGGAATTTCGAAATCCGTGACCGCGAATTGGAAATGATGCGTGAGATGTCAGCCTATGCGCATTCGTTGGGGCTTGAGGTCCACGCTGGTCACGGGTTGACCTACGACACCGTCACACCTGTGGCCGCTTTCCCCGAGGTGATGGAGCTGAACATCGGTCACTTCCTGATTGGAGAGTCGGTGTTTCGAGGCCTTGGTCCGGCTATCGCGGAAATGCGTCGCCTTATGGATGCCGCAAGGGCCTGACGTAACAGTATGGCCCGCCCGCTCCTGACCTATCTGGCAATCCTGATCGCGGGTCTGTCAATCCTTATACTCGAAGTCGCACGGACCGGAGTGACATTTACCGATCGGATCGTGGGACAGACCCCGGTAACAACTCTAGCACGTAAGGGAGCGGATGGGCCGCATGTGGTCATCGCCCACGGGTTCGCCGGGTCGCGCGAAATGATGCAAGCCTATGGCGTGACGCTCGCGCAGGCGGGATACCGGGTGCACATGTTCGACTTCGAAGGTCACGGAGCACATCCGGTGCCAATGTCTGGCGATGTCACCCGGATCGAGGGCACAACCCGCCTTCTGATGGACCAGACCCGCGCGGTGATCGACGATGTCGCAGATGGAACGCCGGTTGCCTTGCTGGGCCACTCCATGGCGACGGACGTATTGATCCGCGTGGCTTTAGAAGCAGACACTGGACCGCTGGTCCTGCTCTCCGCCTTTTCCCAAGCGGTGACAGAGGACCGGCCGAAAGACATGCTGCTGATTGCGGGTCAGTGGGAACAGCATCTGCGGAAATTTGGTGTAAGCGCTCTCCAGATGGTCGACCCGGACGCGCAGGAAGGAGAGACTGTGGTACGGGGTGACGTGACCCGCGCAGCAATCATCGCGCCGTGGACCGAGCATGTTGCCATCCTGCAATCCCGCGCAGGGCGTCTTGCGGCGCTCGACTGGCTGAACCGGGCATATAAGCGGGATACGCTCGCATCAGCACCGCCGACTGGCTGGGCGTTTCTTGCGTTGATGGCGTCAATCACAGTTCTGGCCTCGCTTCTGGTACGGCTTGTGGTACCAGAAGTCCCCCTGCCACCCAGCCACCAACCCGGCGTCCTGCGATTTCTTGGCACGTTGATCGTGCCTGCCGTTCTTACGCCCCTCATCGCGCTGCCGCTGAATTTCGGGGTTCTGCCCGTTTTGGTGGCTGACTACCTTGCCATTCACCTTGGCGTATTCGGCCTGTTCAGCCTTGCCATGCAACGCTGGCTTTGGGGGCAATTTTCACTTGGCTGGATCGGAATTGTCCCCTTCACGCTGGCGCTCGTGGCGTTGCTCGCTTGGGGAATCGGCGTGTTTGGGTTTGCTCTGGACCGCTATGGCGCGAACTTCTTTCCCATAGCAGAACGCCTACCGATCATTGCGGCCTTGGTCATTGGCTCGGTCCCATTCATGATCGCTGATGCGCAACTTGTCTGGAAAGCATCAATCTGTCGCCGTATCGCGGCGCGCGTGGCGCTCTTTGTCTCACTGGGCATTGCCGTGGCACTTGATCTGGAGGGATTGTTCTTTTTGCTGATCATTGCACCGGTGATCGTTCTGTTTTTCTTTGTCCACGGCGCGATGGGCCGTGCATTTGGAAAACGCGCAGGGCCATTGCTGGCGGGCGTTGCGCTTGGACTCATTCTGGCTTGGGCGCTCGGCGTCAGTTTCCCACTCTTTGCTGCAAATGGAGTCGGCTCATGATCATCGGCATCGGAACCGATCTGGCGAATATCGAACGGATTGCGGCGACGCTTGATCGGTTCGGCGACCGGTTCCGCAATCGCGTCTTTACCGAAACCGAACAACGCAAAGCCGAGCGTCGCCGTGACATTGCAGGCACCTACGCCAAACGCTGGGCAGCGAAAGAAGCGTGTTCGAAAGCGCTTGGCACCGGATTGCGCATGGGCATTGCGTGGAAAGATATGTCAGTCCGCAACCTGAATACTGGCCAACCGATCATGGACGTCACCGGCTGGGCCAAGAAACGCTTGGACGAACTGACACCACCGGGACATGAAGCCATCATCCACGTCACGCTGACCGACGACCACCCTTGGGCGCAAGCCACAGTACTGATCGAGGCGCGACCCAAGTAGCGTCCACTCGGCTTGACACCCGCGCCGCCCCCGCTCATGTAGCGCAGGACAATCGAGCGGAAGGCAGAGAAATGGCGTCTGAATCCAAGAAAAGCGGCGGACTCGTTGAGACAATCAAAACCATTGTCTACGCGCTCCTGATCGCCGGTGTCTTCCGCACCTTGTTTTTCCAACCCTTCTGGATTCCATCTGGCTCCATGAAGGACACATTGCTGATCGGAGATTTTCTCTTCGTCAATAAGATGTCCTACGGCTATTCCTACGCCTCATGCCCTTCGCTCTACCTGCCAAATTTCGGCATTGATATCGACGCCAAGGATCTGTGCGGCTGGGCCGATGGCGATAACAGCCGTCTCTTTGGTTCCGAACCCGAACGTGGCGATGTGGCTGTATTCCGCCATCCGGTCACCGGCCGCGATTTTATCAAACGCGTGATCGGCCTGCCGGGCGACGAGGTACAGATGATCCGCGGCGTGCTTCATATCAACGGAACCGCCGTCGAATTGGCACCGCAACCCGACTTTGAAGAAACTGCTGCGCCGCAGGGTCCCCAAGGCCTGCGACCACGCTGCGCGAACGGCCCGGTTGGCACTGGCGGCATTTGCATCAAAGAGCGATTTGCCGAAACCCTGCCAAATGGCCGGACCCATTCAATTCTGAACATCGGTACACAAGGCTCGGACAACACGCCTGTGTATACTGTGCCCGAAGGCCATTACTTCATGATGGGCGACAACCGCGACAACTCGTCTGACAGCCGGGTCCCCAGCGTCGCCGGCGGTGTTGGCTTCGTTCCCTTCGAGAACCTCGTTGGCAAGGCCAACCGGGTCATGTTCTCGTCCGCCGGGTCTTCCATGTTGTTCTTCTGGACATGGCGCGGCGACCGCTTCTTCGAGAAGATCGAGTAGTGAAACTCTCGGCGGACCTTCAGGCTCTGTGCACGCGTTTGGGGCATCGGTTCGAACGCCCCGAACTCCTGCTGCGCGCTGTGACACATTCATCGCGCGCCGGGGCCAACCGCCAAGACAATCAGCGACTTGAATTTCTGGGTGACCGTGTGCTTGGACTGGTTATGGCCGAAGCCCTGCTGGCCGAAGACAAGGCTGCGACGGAAGGGCAGCTTGCGCCGCGTTTCAACGCTCTGGTCCGCAAAGAAGCCTGCGCGGACGTAGCTCGTGAAATAGAATTGGGCGACTCGCTCAAACTTGGGCGATCTGAAATGATGTCTGGCGGTCGCCGCAAGCAGGCGCTCTTGGGCGACGCAATGGAAGCGGTCATCGCGGCTGTTTATCTTGATGCCGGTTTCGACGCGGCCAAATCGTTGGTTCTGCGTCTTTGGGGTGACCGGATCGGAACCGTCAAAGAAGATGCCCGCGACGCCAAGACCGCGTTGCAAGAATGGGCACAGGCTCGCGCCATGCCGCCGCCGAGTTATGTCGAGCTTTCGCGCGAAGGCCCGGATCATGCTCCGGTCTTTGTCATTGAAGTCCGACTCGAAGATGGCCAGACCGCAACGGCGAAGGCCGGCTCCAAGCGTCAGGCAGAGCAAGCCGCAGCTAGGACGCTACTGACCACTGTCGAAAAGGGTTCGTCTTGAGTGACAACCTGCGCGGAAGCCTCTTCATGGTTCTCGCCATGTTGGGCTTTGCCATTGAGGATGCGTTTTTCAAAGCCGCCACAGGCACAGGCGATGTCTCTCCGGGCGTTAGCACCATGCTTTTTGGCCTTTTCGGCACCACCTTCTTTGTCCTGTACGCACTTTCGAAGAAAGAGCCGCTCTTCAGCCGCGCGTATGTTCAGGGACCGCTTCTTATTCGATCCGCATTTGAAATTCTGGGCCGCCTGTTCTTTGCACTGAGTCTTGCCTTCGTGCCTCTTTCAACAACCTCGGCCATCCTGCAGGCGGCGCCTCTCGTCGTGACCCTGGGCGCGGCACTGGTCCTGAAAGAGCCGGTCGGCTTGCGCCGCTGGGTGGCGATGTCCATTGGGTTTGCTGGCGTGCTGCTGATTTTGCGCCCCACTCCGTCCGGCTTTGACACCACCGCGATCTTTGCCGTTCTCGGAATGATCGGCTTTGCCGGTCGCGATCTCATGACCCGTGCCAGCCCGCCCGAGGTCTCTGCCACGCAGCTTGGCATTCTCGGCTTCCTGATGGTGTTCATCGCCGGAGTGGTGATCTCGATTTTTGAAAGCGCTCCCCTTGCAGCTCCAAGCCTGCCAGCTCTGGCACTGCTGTTGGGAACTGGATTGGCCGGGCTGATCGGATATAGCGCGCTGACCAAGGCGATGCGGACAGGCGAAGTGTCCGTTGTGGCCCCGTTTCGCTATTCCCGCCTCTTGATCGCGCTGATCTTTGCCTTTCTCATCTTCGGCGAGCGCCCCGACGCACTGACCCTCATTGGAGGCACGCTGATTGTTGGCAGTGGTGTCTACACTTTGGTGCGCAGCGGGCGCAAAGACAGGGCTGGCTCTGCACCTCGATCTGGCGTATGACGCCTGACTTCTAAAGATGGATAACGATATGACCACCCGCGCCGGATTCGTCGCTTTGATCGGAGAGCCCAATGCGGGCAAGTCCACGCTGACCAACCAGATGGTCGGAGCAAAAGTGTCGATTGTCACGCACAAGGTTCAGACCACGCGTGCCCGCATCCGGGGTGTCGCAATTGAAGGTGATGCGCAAATCGTTCTGGTGGATACACCCGGCCTCTTCAAACCGCGACGACGCCTTGATCGCGCGATGGTCGCCGCTGCCTGGAGCGGTGCTTCGGATGCGGATATCGTGGTCTTGCTGATCGAAGCTCATCGCGGCATCACAGATGGTGTCGAAGCCATTCTTGAAAATCTGGCTGAGGTTGCAGGCCAACGTCCGGTCGCTTTGGCCATCAACAAGATTGACCGTGTTGAGGCGCAGCATCTGCTGAAGCTTTCGCAGGACATGAACGAGAAGTTCACCTTTACCGAGACCTTCATGATCTCGGCCGAAAAAGGCCACGGCGTCAAAGATCTGCGAAAATGGCTGGCAAACAACCTGCCGGAAAGCCCGTGGCTCTATCCCGAAGACCAGATCGCTGATCTGCCCTTGCGGATGATAGCTGCGGAGATGACCCGCGAGAAGCTGACACTGCGACTGCATCAGGAACTGCCTTATCAGCTCACCGTTGAAACCGAGTCATGGGAAGAGCGCAAAGATGGATCGGCCCGGATTGATCAGGTGATTTACGTGGTCCGTGATGGACATAAAGGCATCGTGCTGGGCAACAAAGGCGAGACCATCAAAGCCATCAGCAAGGCTGCGCGCGAAGAGCTTGAAGAATTTCTGGGTCGCCGCATTCATCTGTTCATGCAGGTGAAAGTGCGCGAGAAATGGCTCGACGAAGCCGAGCGCTATTCCGAGATGGGTCTCGATTTCAAGGACGGCAATGGCTGAAGCACGCCTTGCGAGCGGGTTCTGGGTGCAGGCCTATCTGCGCCGCCTGTCACTGTTCGACATCCCCGCTTTCGTCACGGCTCATGGCGACGACACAGCCGGCGCTGTTCTTATAAAGCTGAACACGCTGGACGGTCAGGCAAAGGCGTTCATGCGCCAGTACGATCTGATGACCGGCGAGCGCACTTGGCAGGTTCTGGCGGAGGGCGCAGAGGCTGGCGTGGATGCAAGTATCGCCAAGCAACGCAGCTTTGACAGCGATCTTTGGGTGATCGAAGTTGAGGACCGCGCTGGCCGACACCTTCTGGATGAAGACGGGCTGTCGGGGTAGCTTCGGTTCATGGACTGGCGTGACACAGGTATCCTTCTCAGCGCGCGCCGCCACGGCGAAAGCGCAATGATCATAGACGTGTTTACACCAGAACGAGGGCGACACGCTGGGGTCGTGCGCGGTGGCGCATCCCGCAAGACTTCTCCTATCCTGCAACCCGGCGCACAGCTTGACCTCGTATGGCGCGCACGGCTTGAGGACCATCTGGGAAGCTTTTCGGTCGAATTGCAGCGATCCCGCGCAGCAATTGCCATGCAGAACCGCACCACACTCGCCGGGATGAACGCAGCTTTGTCGCTGCTCGCGTTTCTACTGCCAGAGCGAGAGGCACATGCGGACCTATATCGCCAGACGCAGAACCTGCTAGATCTTCTTGATCAAACAGAATTATGGCCGCTCGCCTATCTACACTGGGAGACCGCATTGCTCGAAGATCTCGGCTACGGGCTCGACCTGACTTGCTGCGCTGTCACCGGATCGCCTGAAGACCTGATGTATATCTCCCCGAAATCCGGACGGGCCGTTTCCACTAAGGGTGCGGGACAGTGGGCAGACCGATTGCTGCCGCTGCCTGCTGCACTCAAAGGCGAAGGCGAGGCAAACAACCCCGATATTGCAGAGGCCCTTGGCGCAACCGGCTATTTTCTCGAAAACAAGGTCGCGGCACAGCAACTCGGCAAGCCGCTGCCGCAAGCGCGGGCGCGCTTTGTCGACCTACTGTCACGTAAGGGGCAGAACGAACCTTCCGGGTCTGCATGAGCATTTTCCAGAAATTTCTTAAGCACGTCGTTTTCAGAATGGGCGAAATAGCAAAAGCGCGTCTTTTCAGTCTCTCAAGGGCGCGATAGGTAAAGGGCATGACAATGACGGTGCCAAATATCCTGACGGTCCTGCGTCTACTCGCGGCGCCCGGCGTGGCATTGATGTTCCTCTACTTTTCGCGACCGGCAGCCGATTGGTTCGCACTTGTGCTGTTTGTCACGGCGGCTGTCACCGATTGGTTT
This sequence comes from Alphaproteobacteria bacterium, assembly GCA_030431485.1. Classification (GTDB taxonomy): domain Bacteria; phylum Pseudomonadota; class Alphaproteobacteria; order Rhodobacterales; family Rhodobacteraceae; genus Marivita. The sequence continues at coordinate 93,727 of JAUIIR010000003.1, read as the reverse complement.
GATGGGTATCTTGCTCGCGCATGGAAACAGGAAAGCAAGCTTGGCGCGATGCTCGACCCGATTGCGGACAAGGCAATGGTTGTGATCGCGCTGATGGTGATCGTGGGGTATTCGTCGATGTCGCCCTGGCTTGTTTTGCCCGCGACCTTCATCCTGTTTAGGGAAGTTTTTGTCTCCGGCCTGCGCGAATTTCTCGGTGACACGGCCGGCACTCTCAAGGTGACACCGCTTGCCAAGTGGAAAACCACGCTTCAGATGATCGCCATCGCCATTCTTTTTGCACAGGGCGTGTTCGAACACTACCTTGGTATGTCTGCCATAGGCATGAGTCCGGAGATATTCCAAGGTATCATGCAGGGTGACATAGAAGACCTGCATGGCTTGTGGTGGAAGCATGCTGGCATGGTCTGGACCGGAAATGCGGGGATCGTGTTGCTTTGGATCGCCGCCTTTCTCACCGTAATCACTGGTTGGGATTACTTCCGCAAGGCGACGCCGTTTTTGAGGGATTGAACAAATGGACGTGTTGTATTTTGCATGGGTCCGTGAACGGATCGGGTTGCCGAAGGAAAGGGTCTCCACCGAAGCCGAAACCGTAGCAGACCTCGTTGCCGAATTGCGGGCGCGCGAAGACCGTTATGATCTCGCCTTTTCCGACCTGACCGCGCTGCGTGTGGCGGTGGATCAGGAACTTACAGATTTCGACGCTTCAATAAAAGGTGCGCGGGAAGTAGCGTTTTTCCCGCCAATGACGGGCGGCTGATGCGGATCATCGTTCAGGAAGCCCCATTCGATTTCGGTGCCGAGGCCGAAGGTTTTGCGAGTGGGCGTCACGACATGGGAGCGATCGTAACCTTCACCGGAGTAGTCCGGGATTTTGGCAACGGCACGCTCGATACTATGGAAATCGAGCATTATCCAGGCATGACGCAGAAAGCGCTGGACGCCATCGCTGACGAGGCACGCACCCGGTGGTCGCTTGGCGATGTTCTGGTGATCCACCGGTATGGCCGCATGGAACCGGGCGAGAAGATCATGATGGTGGCCACTGCGGCACCCCATCGCAAGGACGCTTTCGAAGCGGCTGAATATTTGATGGACTATCTGAAATCTCGCGCCCCATTCTGGAAAAAAGAACACGCGAAGACGGGTGAGACAAACTGGGTCGCGGCCAAAGATGAAGACGAAGACGCGTTGTCACGTTGGTAGCTTGTTCCGGACTTGAATCGGTCATATTGTTTGACCAATCAATAACGTTACGAGCATCATGCCTTTTCAACCCGTCACTCCGGAAAAGCTGTCCACGTCGGTCACGCGGCAGATTGAAAAACTCATTTTGCAAGGCATCCTGCGTCCCGGTGAACGACTGCCTTCAGAGCGGGAATTGTCTGAGCGGCTCAAAGTGTCTCGTCCGTCTCTGCGTGAGTCCATCGCGGACCTGTCCGATCGTGGTCTTCTGACAAGCCGCGCAGGGGCTGGCGTTTATGTGGCAGACGTATTGGGCTCTGCCTTTTCAGACGCGCTGATCCAGCTCTTTGCCAACCACGATGAAGCGGTGTTTGACTACCTGTCTTTCCGCCGCGACATGGAAGGTCTCGCCGCCGAACGTGCCGCGCGCTTGGCGTCCGATACCGATCTCAAAGTCATTCAGGCTGTGTTCGACCGCATGGAAGCCGCGCACCAGAAACGCAATCCTGACGATGAGGCGGCGCTGGATGCGGAGTTCCATCTTTCCATCATCGAAGCCAGCCACAACGTCATCATGCTTCATATGATGCGATCCATGTACCAGCTTCTGCGCGAGGGTGTTTTCTACAACCGACAGATCATGTTCCGCCAGCGCACGACGCGCGCAACTCTGTTGGATCAGCACCGCGCGATTAACGACGCTCTACAAGCGCGGGAACCCGAAGCAGCTCGCAAAGCAGTGGTGGATCATCTGACCTATGTTGAATCATGCCTTGCAGACAACCGCAAGGCAGAGGCGCACGAGGTAGTGGCGCGGCAGCGTTATGAACACACGGTCGCGAAAGGCTAAAATGCGTCGACGCATTCCGGCGAAACCATCAATGGTTTTGCCCCCTAACTCGCCACGCGCGCTTTCATCAACCCATCTTCCTTAAGTTTGGCGTGGCATTCATCCAGCGACTGCCAGGCGCGGTCGATCAGCGTGTCGATCTCGTCATGCGAAATCACCAGAGACGGCGAGATGATCATCCGGTCGCCAACATGGCGCATGATCAGATTGTTGGCAAAACACCGCTCCCGGCAGACAAAGCCCACCGTCCCGGCTTCCGCCTCGAACGCGGCGCGGGACACTTTATCCGGCGTCAAAGCAATTGATCCCATCATACCGACAATCTTGGCCTCGCCAACCAGAGGGTGATCCGTCAGGGCCTCGAATTTTTCCTTCAGATATGGCGCCGTCTGCTCGCGTACCCGGGTCACGATCCCTTCTTCATCCAAAATGCGCAGGTTTTCCAGAGCCACGGCGCAGGCGACCGGATGACCGGAATAGGTGTACCCGTGATTGAACTCGACCCCGTTGATGACCTCGGCAACTTCATCACAGATGAGCGAGCCGCCGATGGGCTGATAGCCCGAGGACAGCCCCTTCGCGATGGTCATGATGTGCGGGCGAATGTTCATGGTTTGCGAGCCAAACCAGTTGCCGGTCCGGCCGAACCCGCAGATTACCTCGTCCGCGATCAGCAGAATGCCGTATTTATCGACGATCCGCTGGATTTCCGGCCAGTAGGTTTCGGGCGGAACGATCACGCCACCCGCGCCCTGCACCGGTTCAGCAATAAAGGCCGCAACGCGGTCTGGCCCCAATTCCTCAATCGCGGTTTCCAGCTGACGCGCACGTTCAAGCCCAAACTCTTCAGGCGTCATGTCACCACCTTCAGCCCACCAGTTAGGCTGATCGATGTGATGAATGTTCGGAATCGGCATCCCACCTTGCATGTGCATGCCTTTCATACCACCCAGCGAGCCCGAGCCCACTGACGAGCCGTGATAGGCATTCCACCGCGAGATCACGATATTCCTCTCGGGCTGACCCTTTTCGGCCCAGTAGGTACGGACGAGCCGCAAGTTGGTGTCATTCGCTTCCGAGCCTGACCCCGCAAAGAAGACCTGATTGAAGCCCTCCGGAGCCAGTTCGGAAAGCTTCTGCGCAAGCGCAATCGCTGGCACATGGGTCGTCTGGAAAAACGTATTGTAGTAGGGGAGTTCTTCCATTTGCCGGGCCGCCGTCTGAGCAAGCTCTTTGCGCCCGTAGCCAATATTCACGCACCACAACCCTGCCATCGCGTCCAGGATCCGGTGACCATCACTGTCGGTCAGCCAGACACCATCCGCCCGCATGATGACCCGCGCACCTTTTCCCGCAAGTCCAGCTCCATGCGTAAATGGGTGCATGTGATGCGCCGCATCGAGAGCCTGCAATTCAGCGGTGGGCATGTGGTTGGTGATCGTGGCCATTGGGCAAATCCTCTTCCAGAAGGTTGCCGTCAAAATATGATCAAATTATTTCAAGTCAATCGAATCAGACGAGTCCCTGGCGGATTTGTTCCATACCCTGAGCCACGTCACCCATCATCGCTTCTGCCGCCGCTGCGCCATCATTTGCCGTTAAAGCAGTCAGGACATCCTTGTGACGATCCGGGAGGTTTCGGGTCCCGAATTGGCCGCAGACAACACGTAGCGAAGGACCAAACCGCAACCAGAGCCGATCCACCATCTCAGTCAGAATCGGAGCCTGCGCCAGTGCGTTAAGACCTGCATGAAAGCTGTGGTTCTCAACGAGATAGCGATGTACATCGCCGCGCCGGATGGCAGCATCAAGCCGCTGGTCGATTTCCGTCAACCGCGCAACATCGCCCAGCGACGCTCTGTCTGCAGCCCGGCGCGCCAGCTCGGGCTCAAGCGCCTTGCGTGCAATGCTCAGCTCTTCAATGGCCCGCGTATCAAGCATGGGCACAGCGATCCGTCTGTTGCCGAGAAACTCCAGTGCGCCTTCTGCCGTGAGCCGTCTCAAGGCTTCTCGCACCGGGGTCATCCCCACGCCCAGCGCTTCGGTCAGGCCCTGAATGGTCACCGGCTGCCCCGGCTCGAATTCGCCAAACAGAACCTGATCGCGCAATTGTCGATACACCAGTTCATGGGCTGGCAAACGGACGGGCTCAGTCACGGGCTTCAGCGATGTCTGTCCAACCATGTCTCTCCTCACCAACTGCCGCGTCTTTGAGCAGATTGCCCCAATACCTGCTCGTGACAAGTCATCTTGCACGTTCCCTGAGGGCATGGAAACATCTCAGCTATTGCCAGAAGAGGCAAGATTTGATCAAATTCAAATTCACGGGGCCGCAAGTGCCCTGGGATCAACGGGAGACTTTCATGAAAACCCATCTGCTGACCATGACCGCAGGTGCCGCACTGATGGCTTCACTCGCCAATGCAGAAGAAGTACGCGTCTACAACTGGTCTGATTACATCGACGAAGCCCTGCTCACGAAGTTCGAAGAAGAAACCGGAATTGACCTGATCTACGACGTCTTCGACAGCAACGAATTGCTGGAAACAAAGATGCTTGCAGGTGGCTCAGGCTATGACGTTGTCGTACCGTCGGGAACCTTCCTGCAGCGTCAGATCGCGGCAGGCGCTTTCCAGAAGCTCGATATGTCGAAGCTTCCCAACCATGACAACCTTTGGGACAAGATCCAGGAGCGCACCGCCGAGTATGACCCGGGCGGCGAATATTCCATCAATTACATGTGGGGCACCACGGGAATCGGCTACAATGTCGGCAAAGTCACCGAGATTCTTGGTGAAGACGCGCCGGTCAATTCCTGGGACCTCGTCTTCGATCCTGCGAATATGGAAAAACTGGCCGAGTGCGGGGTGCACTTCCTTGACGCGCCTGCGGAGATGATCCCCGCCGCGCTGAACTATATCGGCGAAGACCCCGACAGTCACGACCCCGAGGTCATCGCAAAGGCCGAAGAGGTCTTTGCGCCCATCCGCCCCTACATTCAAAAGTTCCATTCGTCCGAATATGTGAACGCGCTGGCGAACGGCGATATCTGTGTCGCAGTTGGCTGGTCGGGCGACGTGTTCCTCGCCCAGTTCCGCGCGTCTGAGGCGGAGAACGGGCAGGAAATCGACTACTCTATCCCCACACAAGGCGCACAAATGTGGTTCGACCAGATGGCGATCCCGGTTGATGCACCGAACCCGGATGCAGCGCACAAGTTTATCAACTTTATCCTCGACGCGCAGAACGCAGCCGCCGCCACCAACTACGTCTGGTATGCCAGCGGCAACAAGGCTGCTCAGGAATTCATAGATCAGGAGATCCTCGACTATCCGGCGGTTTATCCGGACGAGGAAACGCTGGCGAAGCTCTTCACTACGACGCCCTATGACCCCCGCGTCCAGAGAACGGTCACCCGCCTTTGGACCAAGATCAAATCGGGCACCTGATCCGCTTTGACACCGCCCGCCCTGTCACCGGGGCGGGCTTTCTTTTTCGGATAGCTCTATGACCCAGCATGTCTTCGCCCCGTGGAACGACCCCGGCGAGAAACCGTTGATCCAGTTTCGCAATGTGACGAAACGGTTTGGCGACTTCACTGCAATCGATGATCTGACTCAGGATATTTTCGAAAAAGAATTCTTTGCGCTTCTTGGTCCGTCCGGCTGTGGCAAGACTACAATGATGCGCATGCTTGCGGGTTTTGAAACGCCAAGCAGCGGGCAGATTTTCATCGCAGGCCAGGACATGGCCAAAATCCCACCAAACAAGCGCGCGGTGAACATGATGTTTCAATCCTACGCGCTGTTCCCGCATCTCAGTGTGTGGGACAATATCGCCTTCGGCCTCAGGCGCGAAGGCAAGGATAAAGACACCATTGCAGCGCGCGTCGAAGAGATGCTGCGCCTCACCCGCCTCAGCAAATTCGCAAAACGCAAACCCCACCAGATTTCCGGCGGTCAAAGGCAGCGCGTGGCGCTGGCCCGGTCCTTGGCCAAAGCTCCGAAACTGCTCCTGCTGGATGAGCCGCTCGGCGCGCTTGATAAGAAGCTGCGTCAGGACACCCAGTTCGAGCTGATGGACATTCAGGAAAAGACCGGAACCACCTTCGTGATCGTGACCCACGATCAGGAAGAAGCCATGACAGTGGCATCCCGCGTCGCCGTGATGGACGAAGGCCGCATTATCCAAGTCGCGACACCAGCGCAGATCTACGAAGCGCCGAATTCCGTCTATGTCGCGGATTTCATCGGTGATGTGAACATCATTTCAGGCCGCGCAAAACCCACTGGCGACAAGGTTGCCACTCAATGGGCCGAAAGTCAGCCGGACATTCTTGGCACGACCACAACCCAGTTTGACGCAGGGCAGGAAATCCATTTCGCCATTCGCCCTGAGAAGGTCGCCATCAGCACCGAGGAACCGCAGGACGCGGCCAACAAGCTGCAGGGCAAGGTGCTCGACATCGCCTATCTCGGCAACATCTCGACCTATCATGTTGAACTGCCGACAGGGCATGTGATCAAAGCCCAGACCGCCAACACCCGCCGCCTGTCGCGTCGTCAGATCACATGGGAAGATCCGGTCTGGATCAGCTTTACCGACACCGCCGGTGTCTTGCTGGAGCGCTGAAGAATGCGCCGCTTCGTCCTCATCGCGGTGCCCTACCTTTGGCTGGTTGCGCTCTTTCTGATCCCCTTTGTGATTGTTCTGAAGATCTCGCTCTCAGACGTCGCGCTGGCACGCCCCCCCTATTTTCCGCAGCTTGACCTGTCTGCCGGATGGGAAGGCCTGACCAGCTTCTTTGCCGAGCTCGATTTCGAGAACTTCTGGTTTCTGACCACCGACGATCTTTACTGGAAGGCCTATCTCAGCTCGCTCCAGATTGCGTTTGCCTCTACCGTGATGACCCTGCTTGTCGGCTATCCAATCGCCTACGCGATGGCCCGCGCAGCTCCGGAATGGCGCCCAACACTGCTGATGTTGGTGATCCTGCCCTTCTGGACAAGTTTCCTGATCCGCGTCTACGCATGGATGGGAATCCTCTCGAACGAAGGCCTGCTCAATCAGTTGCTGCTCTGGCTTGGCGCCATCAATGAACCTCTGACGATCCTCAACACCAACACCGCTGTCTATATCGGCATCGTCTACACCTACCTCCCGTTCATGATCCTGCCTATCTACTCGGCACTTGAGCGCATGGACGACAGTCTGCTCGAGGCCGCAGAAGACCTTGGCTGCTCACGCCTCAGTGCCTTCTGGCTGGTCACTGTGCCTTTGTCGAAAAACGGAATCATCGCAGGGTGTTTTCTTGTCTTCATCCCGACCATCGGCGAATTCGTGATCCCGTCTCTCCTGGGCGGATCAGGCACTTTAATGATCGGGAAGGTCCTGTGGGAAGAATTCTTCTCGAACCGCGACTGGCCCGTGGCCTCCGCCGTGGCGGTGATCCTGCTGTTGATCCTCGTGATCCCGATCATCCTGTTCCAGCGCAACGAACAGAAACAGCGCGAGGCCGAAGGATAATGCAGACCAATCCTACCTTCTTTGTTTTCCAAATATCCTGGGGGTCTGGGGGTGAAACCCCCAGCGGATCGCTTTCCAAAGCAGGCGGAACCAAAAGGATCATCGCATGAGACGGTTCTCGTGGTTCAATGCCTCAGCTCTGACACTGGGGTTTGCATTTCTCTATATCCCGATGATCATCCTCGTGATCTACAGCTTTAACGCGTCAAAGCTGGTAACCGTCTGGGCCGGATTCTCGACCAAGTGGTACGGCGAACTCCTCCGCAACGAAGAATTCCTGAACGCCGCCTGGGTGACGATCAAAGTTGCCGTCATAAGCTCCACGATCGCAACGATACTCGGCACTATGGCGGCCTACGTTCTGGTGCGTGCAGGCCGGTTCAGCGGGCGAACACTCTTTTCCGGCATGATCTACGCGCCCCTGGTTATGCCCGAGGTCATCACCGGCCTGTCGCTCCTTCTGCTCTTCATCGGCATCGGGCTGGACCGGGGCGTCCTGACAATTGTGCTTGCCCACACCACATTCTCAATGTGCTACGTCTCGGTCGTCGTCTCCTCCCGACTGGTCAGCTTCGATCAATCCCTCGAGGAAGCTGCGCTCGACCTTGGCTGCTCTCCGTTCGAAGCCTTCCGCCTTGTCACTCTGCCCATCATCGCACCTGCTGTGATCTCCGGCTGGCTTCTGGCTTTCACCCTGTCGCTGGACGACCTCGTCATTGCGAGCTTCACAACCGGTCCGTCGGCCACCACCTTACCGATCAAGATCTTCTCTGCGGTGCGCCTCGGTGTCAGCCCAGAGATCAACGCGCTCTCCACGATCATGATTGCCATCGTCACAATCGGAGTGATCACCGCCTCATTGATCACCAAGCAGGCCGCGATACGGCAGGCCAGGGATGAACGCATGGCCGAACGGCCCACATGAGGCGGATCTATGAAAACGCCGCCTATCGCAATCCTAAGACATGCTGGTGGCGCGACACAGCCGCACCTGCCCAACAGCCACAGCTTGAGGGTGATCACAGGACAGAGGTCGCGGTTATCGGAGGGGGCTTCACTGGCCTGAACGCTGCGCTTTCTTTGGCCAGCGCCAACGTGGACGTCACAGTGATTGACGCAGAACAACCCGGCTGGGGCGCGTCGGGGCGAAATGGCGGCTTTTGTTGCCTTGGCGGCTCCAAACTCAGCAGCGCTCTGCTTGCGCACCGCTTTGGAAAGTACCAACGATCGGTCTGGCACAAGACTGAGCGCGCTGCGGTCGATCATGTTGATGCCTTGCTCGCGGAGCATGCAATCGACGCAGATCGGCATTCGGACGGCGAGACCCAGCTCGCTCACACCGCGCACGCAATGCGCGACATGCAGGCAAGTGCTGCGGAAGCGGCTGCCTTTTACGGTGTAGCGCCCGAGATCATTCCCGTCCAAGAATTGCGTTTGCGCGGCCTCAACGGCAGGTTCTTCGGTGGCATCACATTGCCTATCGGATTTGCACTCAATCCTGCCAAATACTACGCGGGTCTGGTGCGGGCCGCTCAACGTGCCGGTGCAAGTCTGTTTGGCCAAACGCCCGCCCTGTCGCTTCGCCGCATTGGAGACCACTGGCGCATCGCAACTCCAAAGGGAAATCTCACAGCCAGGAAGGTAATTCTCGCCACCAATGGATACTCGTCCGAAGATATGCCCAACTGGCTGCGTGCCCGTTACCTGCCAGTGCAATCCACGATCATTGTCACGCGTCCGATCACCCCGGACGAACAGGCGCAACAGGGCTGGACCAGCCTTCAGATGTGCTATGACAGCCGTATCCTGCTGCATTATTTCCGACTGATGCCCGATGGGCGTTTTCTCTTTGGCATGCGCGGCGGCTTGCGGGCGACAGCAGGTGCCGAAGCGGCCCTGTCGCACAAGATCAGGAAGGACTTTCACGCCCTTTTCCCGGAATGGCGTGAGGTCGAAATAACCCACGAATGGTCCGGGCTGGTCTGCCTGATGCGCCGTCTCACGCCCTTTGCCGGCCCCGTGCCCGATCACCCCGGCCTCTACGCCGCGATGGGCTATCACGGCAATGGTGTTGCTATGGGCAGCTACCTTGGGGCAAAGCTGGCCGATACGGTGCTGGGACGACAGCCCAGCGGGCCATTTCCTGACTTTCTCACAACACCGCCGAGCCGCTTTCCACTTGGATTTTTCCGACGCATGTTGCTCGCGCCAGCCTACGCCGCAGCCACTGTCTTCGACCGGTAACGCCGCCTTTAGAACCTGCCTGACCCGTACGTTCGAAATACTGTGCACGCTGCCCAATCTCTTGTGCCGCCCTGTCCGGTTCGCTATTCGGGATCAAGCAACGAATTCAGGGAGGAGCGTCATGCTCAAGCGTCCATTCGACAAGTCGAAACTGCCCAGCCGCCATGTCACCGAAGGCCCAGAGCGCGCACCGCATCGCTCCTACTATTACGCGATGGGCATGACCGAGGAAGAAATTCATCAGCCTCTCGTTGGTGTCGCGACCTGCTGGAACGAAGCAGCGCCCTGTAACATCGCTCTAAACCGACAGGCACAGGCGGTGAAAATGGGCGTCAAGCAAGGCTTCGGCACGCCGCGTGAATTCACCACAATCACTGTGACCGACGGGATCGCGATGGGCCACGAAGGCATGCGCTCTTCGCTCGCATCGCGTGAGGCGATTGCCGACACCGTGGAACTGACGATGCGCGGTCACTGCTATGACGCCGTCGTTGGCCTTGCAGGCTGTGACAAATCACTGCCCGGCATGATGATGGCGATGGTGCGCCTCAACGTACCCTCTGTGTTTATCTACGGCGGCTCGATCCTTCCTGGCAAAGCGCCGCAGGTTGACGAGATCCCCGAGGATTTCCGCACACGTGACCTCACCGTTCAGGACATGTTCGAAGCGGTTGGCCGCCATCAGAACAAAGAGATGTCCGACAAGGCGCTCGACATGCTCGAACGCGTGGCCTGCCCGTCGGCGGGTGCCTGCGGTGGTCAGTTTACCGCGAATACAATGGCCTGCGTCTCTGAAGCCATCGGTCTCGCGCTTTTCAACTCGTCCGGCATGCCTGCCCCCTATGAAAGCCGCGACGCCTACGGTGAAGCATCGGGGCGCGCAGTGATGGACCTCATCGAAAAGAACATCCGGGCCCGTGATGTGGTCACGCGCAAGGCACTTGAAAACGCAGCGCGGGTCGTGGCGTGTACAGGCGGCTCTACAAATGCCGGTCTGCACCTGCCCGCGATCGCCAACGAGGCGGGGATCGAATTCTATCTCGAAGATGTCTGCGAAATCTTCAAAGACACGCCGTATTTCGTCGATCTGAAGCCTGGCGGTCAGTATGTCGCCAAAGACCTCTATGACGCGGGTGGGATCCCTGTCGTGATGAAGGAACTACGCAAGGCGGGTCTCATTCACGAAGACTGCATGACCGCATCGACTCGCACCATTGGCGAAGAACTGGACCGCATCGAACGCGAAGCTGACGGTAAGGTGATCTATTCCATCGACACCCCGATCACAAAAACCGGAGGCGTTGTCGGCCTTAAGGGCAACCTTGCCCCCGAAGGTGCCATCGTGAAAGTTGCAGGCATCAGTGCCGAAGATCAGGTCTTTACAGGCCCCGCCCGCGTTTTCGAATGCGAAGAAGAGGCCTTTGCAGCCGTCAAAGCGCGCGGCTACGAGGAAGGCGAAGTCATTGTGATCCGCAACGAAGGCCCAGCCGGTGGCCCAGGTATGCGCGAGATGCTGGCGACCACAGCCGCCCTCTCGGGTCAGGGCATGGGTAAGAAAGTGGCGCTGATCACGGATGGCCGCTTCTCAGGTGCAACACGCGGCTTCTGCGTCGGTCATGTTGGCCCGGAGGCAGCGCATGGCGGGCCCATCGCTCTGCTGCAAAACGGCGATATGATCACCATCGACGCTGTCAACGGATCGCTGAGCGTTGATCTGTCAGATGACGAGCTTGCAAAGCGCAAAGCCGACTGGGCGGGTCCGCGAGAAACCATCTACACATCCGGTGCTGTCTGGAAATTCGCCAAGCTGGTCGGCCCCACGTATAAAGGTGCGGTCACGCATCCGGGGGCCGAAGGCGAAAAACACGTGTACGCGGACCTTTGATCGGTACATACAAAACTCTCTGCGCCGCGCTTTTCAGCGCGGCGTTTCTCTCAGGGTGTGCCGAGTCCGGTGCATTCGGCCAGATGTCGCTGCTCCAGAACAGCGCTTCAGGTCTCCCGATTTTGGTCTCGACGGCAGAACTTGCGCGCGGCGATATCACCGTGGCCGGTCCGGACGGATACTGCATCGACCAAACGACCTTGCGCAGTTCTAAGACCGGCGGCTTTGCTGCAATGGCAAGCTGCCACATCATGTCAGGCGGCACAGAAGGAGCGATTGTCGAACCCGCCCTTGTGACAGTCACGGTCAGCGCAGCACCCGAAACTGTGCCCAGCCCACAAGACCTTGCCGCAGCACTTCAGACCGACCTTCTACAAAGCCGTGAACTTAGCGCACTCGCAGTTGGCCAGATGGCCACCGGCGGCGAAAACGCATTTGCAGGCAGCGATGCCAAACACTGGCGCGGAGCTTTTGTGACTGGCGACTATCTTGTCGGCGTCACACTCTATGCACCGCAGGGTAGCCCACTCATCGGTGCTCAGGGCGCCGCATTCCTCAATACCGTTTCTTCAGACATCCGCGCTAAGTCCCGATCACGGTCATCGGCAAGTGCAGAACAGTCGCAATCGCAGGTCGATCCACTCACTGCGCGACTTGGCCGTTTATTTGCAAGGCGTGATCTGTAATATGGTGTTCAACCGATACGATAAAGTGGCGGATAAAAAGCATTATCAAGGGCGAGCAGCTCATGACGGAAATGAAACCCGGTCTCTTTGACCGCATGCTTCAGCAATCAGCGCTCCGGCGGTTTCGACGCTGGGCCGAAACGGCGCGCGACATGGACCTGCGCGATCTTCGCAAAAACCGCGCGGCCGCACGCCGCATGAAATACTTCCTCGACGAAATGCTGCATGTTGCGGACAACCGCCTCGCGCTTCCGATCATCGGCAATCAATCCGTACCGATCCCCTATGATGCAGATTGGTCATGGCGCCCTGAAATCTGGTGTGGTCCGTTGCCGGTGCAGGGCATCTCGGCGGTGGAAAACAAATCCATGCTTGGCCGCGAAGTCACGCTCTTTCATGATTGCACGCAATCCGAACTCACACTGCGGCAACTCCGAAACACGAGCGCCGAAGACCTTGCACCTTTTGGATTGCGACTGGACGTGTTTCGCTTTGATGGGTCCTACCTGTCCCTTGTCATCGACCTGCCCGCCGAAGCGACAGTCGATCTGAAGCGCCGCCATCTCGTGAGGTGCGATTTCATCGTCGAATTGGAACGACCCTTGGAGATCTTCGCCCGTCTCAACATTCAGCACGGCCCCAACACCGAGCAAATCGTCCGGGAACTGCCCGTCAACGACCGCGAATTGGCGGTCGAATTTGATCTTGCCTACACCAAGCTAAATGAAAAACGGATCGAAAAGGTGTGGGTCGACCTGATCTTTGAAAACCCCGAAATGAGTCAGGTCATTCTGCGCGACCTGTTCTTCAGCCGCCGCCCCCGTGCCGAGATGTGAGGACCCGAGTATGACCGCATATTCCCTATCAAAATCCCGCTTCTTCGAAGGCGTATGGGAAGGTGTGATTGCCGGTGACACAGACCAAAGCCCAACCCCGCATGTCGAGGTTCGCGTCCACGACAAGACCATTCCAGGCGTGACACTTGATCCTCTGCCCGATCCAGGCTCCTGGCTGCTCAAGGTGCCGGTTCCAACAAATTTGCTCGCCGATGGTGTTCATACCTTCATGATATCGGAGTCCGAACTGGGACAGGCACTAGGAAATTTTTCCATCATCGCAGGCGATGCCGCTGGCGAAGACATCCGGGCGGAAATGTCTCTGTTGCGCGCAGAGTTGGATATGCTCAAACGTTCGTTCCGAAGACACTGCCGAGAAACAGCCTAGCGCGGGTGCACGCGCTTACACCTCGACAGGTTGCCCAAACACAGCGATCGCAACGCCCAAGGCCGCGAGGCTCACAAATCCGGACATAGGCAGCCAGCGTCTCGCGGAATACGCGGAAAGCGCAGCTATGCTCGCCTGCAATGCGTAATAGGCGGCAAAAGCGCGAGACGCATAGGAAATGATCTCAAAAATATTGAAGCTCCAGGTCAGGACAACACCGACCCCAACAAGAAGCGTGTAAGCTAGTTTGGTTGGGATGCGATTCCGGCTGATTTCCGAGATCAATCCGCCGGATCCGCTGGTATCCGCAACCGCCGCGCTAAACTGCGCACTCAACGCAGCGGCCACCAAAAGCACCGGCAAGATCGGAGCGACAATCTCCATCATGTCAATAATCGCCGTTTCGTCCAAATCCATCGTTCCAGGCACAAATGCGTAGGACAGCAGTGCGATATAGATCACGTAAATCGCGGTAGAAACGATCTGCGCAAGCTTCATAGAGCGGACCCGCGTCTGTGCATCATATGTTTCGCCAAGATAGCGCGACGTTTCAAAGCCTTGAACGGTTACGATCAGACCGAAGACAAGCGTAAGCGCAGACCAGCCAGACACCTGCGCCGGATTCATCAGCACCTCGTCCGCACGCACAGTGTTCACAAAATGCACAACGAGGCCGAACAGCAACCCCGCAATAATCGTGAGCTTCAAACCCACAGAAATCTGCTCCAGCCTCTCAAGTGCGGCAAAGCCTTTGGTCCACCCGACAATCAGGATCACAAAGAAAATGAATGTCGTCAGCAATCTGGCATCAGCTGCCTTATCCAACGCCGTCAGGCTAATCCCGAACGATCCGAAAAGGTTCAGGTAATAAGCGACCGAAATCACATACGCAAAGGCCAGCACAACTGACGCCAGCCCTTCCATGCGCTCCGTCCAGACAGTACGTTCCGGATGCGCATCAATCGTCTGAATGTTGTACCGGATCGCCGCGCCAAAAGCATAGGCCACTGCCGTCAAAGCCAACATGATCAGAGGCGCAAACAGCCCAAAACTGAAATCCAGAATGGGGCCGATCACCAGAAAACCGCTCCCGATGATCGAAGCCAGCGGCGTGATCGTCGCACGCCACAGGGTCGCGTTGGCCAGTCGGGGATGCATCAACAGCGCCCCGGTTGCAATCACCATGGTCAAAATGGCTGCGTTCAGCATTCTCTTGGCTGCTTTTCAAACCCGCTTGCGGCACCCTTAGCGGGTCGCAGGCAAAACAATCAAGCCGCGACCAAAATCACCTCGGGCTTGGCATCTCGCGTATTCCGTGAAACCAGACACACGACGCAATTGAGAGGCAGAACGTGGACTACTGGATCATCGCAGCGCTGGCCGCCTTTTTGATGGGCCTGTCAAAAGGGGGCGTGCCCATGATAGCGCTTCTTTCGGTGCCGCTGATGTCGTTGTTCATGGACCCAGCACATGCAGCGGGATTGTTATTACCGATCTATATCGTTGCCGACATGTATGCGGTCTATCTCTTTCGCAAAGCCTTTTCGCGGCGCAATCTGAAAATTCTCCTTCCGGGAGCCATCGTCGGTATCCTGATCGGGTTTGCAGCCATTTCCTATGTACCGGGCGACGCAGGCAAGCTGCTTGTCGCACTGATCGGCTTTTTCTACCTCGTTTCCACCGTGCGTAAACGTCTGGCAAAGGTTCCGGTGCCACCACAAACTGCAGATGGGCCTAGGGGTATCTTCTGGGGCACCCTGGCCGGGCTGACCAGCTATATATCTCATGCCGGCGGTCCACCCTTTCAGGCCTATGTCCTGCCACAAAAGCTCGACAAGATGGTCTATCTGGGCACGTCGACCATCTTCTTCACGGTTGTGAATCTGCTCAAGGTGCCACCGTACATCCTTGCGGGACAGATTACCTGGGACAGTGCGAGCCAAGCCATTTGGCTGGCTCCGTTTGCCCTCGCAGGTGCATGGAGCGGTGCCGCAGTTTCGCGGGCACTGCCAGAGCGGGTCTTTTTCATCCTGATCGAAATTGCCTTGGCCGTCGTGTCAGTCAAACTGCTCTACGAAGTGCTCTTCACCTGATCCCTCGGAACTCTCGGGCCTAATTGACGTTCTCACAAGACACGGGCAGTTTAGCACTGTAACCCTGACACGGAGAACCTATGTCCCCGCTCCGCGGTATGGTGCTGAAACTCAGCGCCGTCTTGCTATTCGTCATAATGGCGTCGCTGATCAAAGCAAGCTCCGACGTGGTGCCGCCGGGCGAAGCGGTGTTCTTCCGATCCTTCTTTGCCATCCCTGTGATCCTGTCCTGGCTTGCGCTGCGCCGAGAACTGAGCACCGGATTGCGGACCCGCAACCCGGCCGGCCATTTCTGGCGCGGCCTCTTTGGTGTCAGCGCCATGTCGTGTGGCTTTGCCGCGCTGGGACTGTTGCCGCTACCAGAAGTTACCGTGCTGGGCTACGCCGCACCCATCCTGACCGTGATCTTCGCGGCATTGCTTTTGGGCGAAAAAATCAGGCTTGTGCGAATGTCAGCGGTGTTCATCGGCCTTGTTGGCGT
This sequence comes from Alphaproteobacteria bacterium, assembly GCA_030431485.1. Taxonomy (GTDB): domain Bacteria; phylum Pseudomonadota; class Alphaproteobacteria; order Rhodobacterales; family Rhodobacteraceae; genus Marivita. Next base: position 77,550 of record JAUIIR010000003.1, on the reverse strand, counting down.
TGTGATCGTGATGTTGCCACAACTCGGTAACGAAGAGATGGGCACCGCTGCGCGTTGGGGTGTCGCGCTGGTGCTCGCATCCGCCACGCTGCGCGCCTTGGCACATGTGCACATTCGCAAGCTCGTGCAGTCCGAAACCACGGCGTCTGTTGTGTTCTACTTTGCGCTCACCGCGTCCTGCCTGTCGCTTCTGACATCCCCTTTCGGCTGGGTCATGCCCGACGCAATCACAGCCAGCCAACTGATCGGTGCCGGTGTCATCGGCGGGGTCGCACAAATCCTTCTGACCGCCTCATACCGCCACGCCGAAGCCGCGTTCCTCGCTCCGTTCGACTACGCGTCCATCCTCTTTGCACTGGTGATTGGCTACGCCATCTTCGACGAAATCCCGACGATCCACACACTGATCGGGTCGGTTGTCATCATCGGAGCAGGTGTTCTGATCATTTGGCGAGAACGCCAGCTTGGCGTCAAACGCGGGCTCGCGCGATCGAACCTCACTCCCCAGGGCTGATTGCATTTCTCAAGCAGGGGTCTTAGATCACGTGCAGCTTAGACAGGGTGACGGGAGCCGCACTGCATGAACTGGATCACCAACTACGTCCGACCCCGGATCAACTCGATCTTCTCGCGCCGCGAGATTCCCGAGAACCTCTGGGTCAAGTGTGACGAGTGCGGCACCATGCTGTTCCACCGCGAAATGTCGGACAATCTCAACGTTTGCTCCAATTGCGGCCACCATATGAACATCACCCCGCGCGAACGGTTCCAGGGCCTGTTCGACGGCGGCATCTTCACCGAGGTCGAGGTCCCCGAACCTCTCGCTGACCCACTGCAATTCCGCGATCAAAAGAAATACCCTGACCGCTTGAAAGGCGCACAGAAAGCCACCGGCGAGAAAGAGGCGATGCTCGTCGCAACCGGCGAAATCGGCCGCACCCCGATTGTGGCGGCCGCGCAGGATTTCAGCTTCATGGCAGGCTCTATGGGCATGTATGTCGGCAACGCCATAATCGCCGCCGCCGAAAAAGCCGTCGAACTCCGCCGCCCGCTCGTGCTGTTCTCGGCCGCTGGCGGTGCGCGGATGCAGGAAGGCATCCTCAGCCTGATGCAGATGCCCCGTACCACCGTGGCCGTGCAGATGCTGAAAGAGGCGAACCTTCCCTACATCGTTGTCCTCACGCATCCAACAACCGGCGGCGTAACCGCTTCCTACGCGATGCTGGGTGACATTCAGGTCGCGGAACCTGGCGCGCTCATCTGTTTTGCCGGCCCTCGCGTGATCGAACAGACGATCCGCGAAAAGCTGCCCGAAGGTTTCCAGCGCGCGGAATACCTGCTCGAACACGGCATGCTCGACCGCGTCACGGACCGCCGCAAAATGCGGGAAGAACTGGTGCAGATCATTCGCATGATGATGCACATGCCACCGCCTGTGGCAGGCGACCTGCCTGCGCCCGGTCCCACCGATACCACGCCGGCTGAACCGGCCCCTTCTGACCAGACATCATGAACACACAAACCGGGTCGGACGTTATCCTTGACCGGATGATGTCGCTTCATCCCAAGGTGATTGACCTTACCCTGGACCGCGTCTGGACGCTGCTCAAGGCGCTCGACAATCCCGAACGCAAACTGCCGCCCGTGATCCATATCGCGGGAACCAACGGCAAAGGCTCGACGCAGGCGATGATACGCGCGGGGCTTGAGGCGGCGGGCAAAAGCGTACACGCCTATACGTCTCCGCATCTCGCGCGATTTCACGAACGCATCCGCCTTGCAGGTGACCTGATCACCGAAGCCCATCTGACCGAAGTGCTTGACGAGTGCTACAGTGCCAATGACGGCGCGAATATCACCTATTTCGAGATCACCACCTGCGCCGCTTTGCTGGCCTTCGCCCGCACAAAAGCCGACTTCACGCTACTCGAAGTCGGCCTCGGCGGACGGCTCGACGCAACCAATGTGATCGACAAGCCTGCACTGACCATCATTACCCCCGTGTCGATGGACCATGAAGGTTTCCTCGGCGACACATTGGCCAAGATCGCAGGCGAAAAGGCAGGGATCATCAAACGTGGCGTGCCCTGCGTCGTCGGCCCGCAAGCTGACGAGGCGATGGAGGTGATCGAAACACAGGCCGCCCGTCTTGGCGCGCCGCTCCTCGCCTATGGCCAGCAGTGGCACGTGTCCGAAGAGCGCGGGCGGTTGATCTATCAGGACGAAACCGGCCTGCTTGACCTAAAGCTCCCAAACCTGCCCGGTCAGCATCAACTTCAGAATGCCGGTGCTGCCATCGCCGCGCTCCGGCATCTGAAGATGCCCGAAGCATCCTTTGACGGTGCGGTAGAAAACGCCTACTGGCCCGCCCGCATGCAGCATCTCAAAGGCACACCGCTCAACGATCTGGCACCGCAGGCCGACCTCTGGCTTGACGGCGGTCACAACCCGGCGGCCGGCGACGCCTTGGCGCTGCACCTGCGTGGCCTGCCCAAACGGCCCACCTACCTGATCTGCGGCATGCTCAACACCAAGGACGTCCGCGGCTACCTGCGCCCGCTTGCAGGCGTCGCGAACCATCTGACTGCGGTTTCCATCCCCGGCGAAACCAACACACTCAGCGCCGAGGACACCGCCGAGGCAGCCCGTGACGTGGGTCTGAAAACGGATGAGGCCGAGACGGTGGAAACGGCTCTGCAGCAAATCGCCAGAACAGAACCCCAGGCCCGGATCCTGATCTGTGGATCGCTCTACCTTGCCGGACATGTGCTGCGCACAATAGGTTGACCCGAATTGTGCACGGGTCACTTTATATTGACCCATCAGCGAAGAAACGCCTATAAATCATACAAAAGAGCAGTGTCCGCAAAAGCGAGACAAATAGGTGGATCAATGGTATCAGTACGGCGCAGTGTAATTGCCGCCGCGATTGCTGCGGGCGGCTCTGTGAGTGCGCAATCTGCCGCGATGACAGAAAACGCCACTGCATTCAAATTCTCGATGAATGGCGTCGAGATGCTGATCACGCGCAGCGGCCCAACCTGTCCCTCGTCATGCATTCAACCCATGACACCTGCGGCCGGGGTCGAAACACTGGGCGAACTTGAAGTCATCGCGTTTCTGCAAAATGCCGTCAGCAACGGAACCGGACTGCTGATCGACGTGCGGATGCCCGCGACGTTCTCGTCGGGCTCCGTTCCAGGCGCGGTCAACGTCCCCGTGGCGACCTTTCAGCCGGAAAATCCATACCGGGCAGACCTGTTGTCAGCGCTGGGTGTCAGCAACCCCGAGACCTCGCCAAGTTTCGCCGCTGCATTTACCCTCGCCATTTTTGGAAACGGTCCCGACGACGTCTCCGCGCGTGACGCAATCCAGCATCTTCTTGCGGCAGGCTACCCCGCAGGCAAGATCAAGTATTACCGTGCCGGAGCCTCCACCTGGACCGCGCTTGGATTGAATACTGCGGTAGGCCAATGACAGGGAATGCCAAGACCACGGGCTACGTCCGCATGGCCCTGATGGCCGTCGCGTTCATCGCGCTGACCATCGTTTTGATTGTCTTTCAACCCGGCTCTCCCCGCCACAGCCAGACCATTGAGAAACCAGACGCGACAACTGTAGTCACGCGCGAAGCCGATCCAATCTCGGAAACGGCCCTAAGAGTTGCCTCGGTCGAGGTGAATACCACACAGCCACGACTGGTTGCCGATCCAATTGTCGGCTTGGCGACCGCCCCACAGTCCGGCGCACAACCGACGAACATGCGCGACATGACCTTCAGCGCCATTTCAAACCTGAAATCCGTGACAACCGGTGAAGCACCCGCCCCCGGGCAACCCGGAAGCTTGCTGCACAGTGTCGTTCAGCGCAGCATCGCCAACACCACTGCTCAGACGGTGGCACCGCAAGTCACTGAAATCGAACCGGTCAGCACCAGCACACCACGCGTGCCGAATGCCGGGTCCTACTTTGTGCGCCCCGGAGACACCTTGCTCAGCATCTCAAGAGAGGTATACGGCGATACGTCGATGTCTTCGGAGCTGTTTCGGCAGAACACCAACATCCTGACGAGTCCGGACAGCCTGACGCCCGGAATGGTTTTGAAACTGCCTACGCCGTAACCCACAACATATAGTCTTCTCGGCCATCAGTGGAAAATTCGGCAGCAAATCACCTAAATGTTGACCGGTGCGAATCACTATGGCACAAAGCTGTCAGACTTCGTGAATTGCTCGAAAGCAGACACGGAACGGGGGATATTTCGGTGTTTTCAACGGCTCTTTTGCGTGCAGGATTTGCTGGTTTCAGCAGCCTAAGCCTTGGAAGCACTACACAGGACGACCACCAAGACCTCTACGGAACCTCGGGCGCTCCCTCGCGCCACCATCAACGTAAGGTATAGCAAGGACCTGAACACAGGCGAGAAATATCGAGCAGCCTAAGAGGTCCTTCGGGACCTCTTTTTTTGCCTATGCCTCGCCCCACCCTTCGGCCTGCATTTCCCGCAAACGGCTGGCGGTGCGTTCGAATTCAAAGGTTCCGGTTCCTTCGACATACAGCATTTCAGGTTCCGCAGCGGCCGACGCGATAAGCCGGACTTTCGCCTCGTAGAGCGCGTCGATCAGGGTGACGAACCGCTTGGCTTCGTTGAAATTGCTCCGGCTCAGGCGCGGGATATCCTCGATGATCAGCACCCGCACCGCGTCGGCCAGTGCAAGGTAATCAGCAGGTCCCAGCACGCGCCCGCAAAGGTCATAGAATTTCGCCCGCGCAACACTGTTGTGAAAGCGCGGCAGTTCGATCTCGCGGCCCTGAACGTGCAGCGTCAGACTATGCTGTTCGCCCCCGGTCAGTTCCCGCCAGATGCGATCAATCTCTTGTTTCGCAGCGGTATCGTTCGGTGTGAAATAGACCTGCGCCCCGGCAAGCCGATCCTGCCGGTAATCGGTGGCCGAGGCCAGTTCATGAACCACCATACGCGCCTTGAGCATGTCGATAAACGGCAGGAAGATCTGACGGTTGAGACCATCCTTATAAAGATCATCCGGCACCCGGTTCGACGTTGTGACAACCACAACGCCCGCAGCGAACAGCTTTTCAAACAACCGCCCGACGATCATCGCATCGGTGATATCGGTGATCTGCATTTCGTCAAAGGCCAGCAGGCGGACAGAGTCGGACACCGATTTCGCCACCGGCTTGATCGCATCCTCGACCCCATCCTGACGGGCCTTGTGAATGGCCGCGTGGATCTCTTGCATGAAGGCGTGGAAATGTACGCGACGGGCCGGGACGGTCAGGCTCTCAACAAAAAGGTCCATGAGCATCGACTTGCCGCGCCCAACCCCTCCCCAAAGGTAAAGGCCCTTGGGTGGTTCGGGAGCTTTGCGAAACAGCCCTTTCTTGACCGGCTCTGCCAAGGCCGCCCGGATGCGTTCAAACTCCGGCAACGCCTCTTCCTGTGCCGGATCGCGGGTGAGCGAGCCATCGGCCACACGCGCGGCATATATCTCGGGCAAGGTTGTCATGCCTGCGGATTAGCGTGTCTGAAACGGATTGTGGAGAGGGGTTATTCAACCGCGCGGATCAATTTGCGTTCAAGCACCCGCAGCACAGTGCGCAGGTCATGTCCGCGTTTGAGCACCTGACCATCCATCCCGATCACCGCATATTGACCCTGCCGGTTGCGCAGCTTGGGATGCTTCTCAATGCGGTAGAGAGGGTTTTCGGCGGTGCGTCGGAAGACCGAAAACACGGCCATGTCCTTGAGCGTTGAAATCCCGTAATCGCGCCATTCCCCTGCGGCCACCATGCGCCCGTAGAGCGACAATATCACGGTCAGCTCGGTCCGGTGAAAGGCCACCTGCTCGGGCGCGGAATGGGGCTTTGGGAACGGCGTGATACTGTTCATATCTCATGATGTGGGCAGGCCACGGGGTAAATCAAGCGGTTTAGTCGCATGCGCTACGGATTGTGGGAAATAGGTCCGTATTGGACCCAATGTTTCGCGCTCGAAACAATGGGTCCGCTCCGGACCTTTTAACCCATTTTTAACCTTCTGATTTTTCACAGCACGGGACCTGCCCTCAGGCCACGCCCAGTCGTTCCGGAAAGTTTTCGTGACACATAACCGTAGGATGCGTAGTCTGTTGGCGCATATCAGCCGCCATTCGCGGGGCTGCCGCTGGCATGGGGAGGACCCGAATGAGCAAGATCAGAGCGGAAAGGCTGGCGGCGCAGATTGAGGGCGACTTTGTGGTTTTCCTGATCGGTGCCCGGGTGAATAACTGGTGGCGCTTTCGCGATCTCTACTGGTTTTCCAAGACGATGCCAAAGATGCTCAAAGAGCTGTCGGACCTGCCATCTGACCAGACCGGGTTTTTAGGGTATCAAATGCTGAGCATGTTTGTGAACGTTCAGTACTGGCGCAGTTTCGAGGCTCTTGAAACCTACGCGCGTTCCAAGGATCACGAGCATTTTCCTGAATGGGTCGAGTTCAATCAGCGCTTCAAGACCAGCCGCGGAGATGTGGGCATCTGGCACGAGACCTATTTGGTTAAAGCCGGAGCCTATGAAGCGATCTATTCCGGCATGCCGGCGTTCGGTCTCGGCAAGGTCTCGGAACTTGTGCCCGCAACCGGGAACCGCGAGGCGGCCCGGCAGCGTCTATCGGGGTGATCCGGGCGACAGCTCTGTGCTTCAGGCGAACGCCCCCTGACAGAACCAGCCCGAAGATTTCGTGCCGCCATGCGCATAGAAGAACCACAATCGGTAACCGTCGGTGGTGATGACATCCCAATAGTCGCGCTGACCGCTGCGCCATGCGGGATCGTCCAGCCACCACTCCGGCGCAATGCGTTCGGGACCACGGGCGCTGTGCACATAGTGATCGCGCCCACGCCAGCGAAACACCTCGGGCAGGCGTGGCACGTCCGGGATCATCACCGGCTCTGGTGTCCACATACGCAGCGGGCGTGGCTTGTTGCGCTGCGGCCAGTCGCTTACCGGATCGGACCATGCGGCAGCAACCCTGACCCATGTTTTTTCCGGGATATGGCTGTCCGCGGGTTGCACGCGGGTGATTGCCTCGACACCCAAGCGTGTACCCAAACGCCCGATCAACCTGTCGAGCGATCCGGGCTTCGGCCCAGCCATACGCGCCTTGCCTGCTTCCGCTGCCTCAAGATGGCCTGACGCTGTGCGCAGATGGATGGGTTCGTGCAGCACCGCCTCAAGCCGCAGCATGTCGATACCATAGCCTGCATCCAGATCCTCAACCTTGAGTCGCAGCAAAGGGCGGATGTAGTCCGGATCATCCGAGGGCTTGGCCACCGTGACATTCATCCACTGCATCGTACCGTCGGCGCGATAGGCCTCAAACCGCAGCGTGCGCGCGCCGCGTCCCTTCTTGCGCAGCGCTTCGCAGAGCCGGGGCAGCATCCGGTCGATAGCCGCCATCACGTCTTCTTCGAGACCGATAGGATCAGGCAGGCTCATCCGGGTGGCAAAGCGGTCGGGTGGTGGGGCCGGACTGACCGGCTCGGGCAATGCGCCCAGCGCCTGATCAAGCCGCGCTACCAGTCCACGCCCAAAGCGGCGGGTCAGACCGGCGCGGGGTTGCTCGACCAGTTCTTTCACCCGGCGCAGGCCAAGACGCGAGAGTTGCGTCATCGCGTGGTCTTCCAGACGCAGCGCCGCAATCGGCAAAGACGCAAGGGCCTCATAGGTTCTGCCGGGGGCGGCGATCCGGGCGCGGCCCTGCACCTGAGCAACCGTCGTCACAGATGCCGCGCCGCCGCGTTCCCAGTGCCGCCGCTTGCCCGCGCGGGAGCGGGTGGCGCGGGCCTCTTGGTCGATCGCATCGCCGTTGCGGTGATGGTCCCCGCCCTGTCCTCCGCCGAACCGCGCCAGCGCCCAAGCCCCCCCCAACGTGTCAGCAATGCCCAACTGCACCGAGAGTCCCAGATCAGTGCAATCCTGTTCGACCTGTTGTGCCAACTGCTCCTCTCCGCCGAAGAGATGCGCACAGCCTGTCAGATCAACGACCAGCGCATCGGGCTCCTCGCGCGCGACCCAAGGCGAGAACTTGCCTGCCCAGCGGTGCAGCACGCCCAGGAACGCCGCTTCGGCATGGGGATTCGACAGCCGGGTGAGCAGGTCGGCGCACATGGCATGGGCATCGCGCAGCGGCTGATCTTTATAAAGTCCAACCGCCTGCGCGAGCGGAGAGAGGGAGGCCAGCACCTGTGCCTGCCCGACGTCGCGCACTACGGCAAAGGGCACCTCACCAAGATTGGGATCACGCCGGATATGGCGTTCGGCGGCCAGCCGGGGAAACCAGATGGACAGGATACGACGGTTGGGCATGAGACTCGGGGCAGCACGTGTTCTCTTTTTGTTCTATATATCTTTACCGCCCGACGAGTCGAGGTCAGAACTGCATCCCAGCCGTCAGATTTGCTGCGACAGGATCAGCCGCAATCAATCCGCACAACAGTGCCGCTGTCGTCGAGAAAGAAGTTCACGCGATCAAGCCTGTAATCCTTGGTCATCGGATCATTCGGGCCCAGAATGCGATGCGGTTGAGAAAACGCGATGTTTTCCAATTGGGCGCGTTGTAGACCCATCAGATGTGACATGTCTTCGGCCCCGCAGGACTCAACCGGCTTTTCCGCAACCACCGCTTCCTGACAGCCTGCAAGCCCCAGACATACACCGAGAACATAAAAAATCCGCATTGAGAAACCTTTCGAATATCCAAGCCAATGCTTGCAAAATCAGCGCTTTCCCGCAAGGTTTCCGAAAACCAACGAGGGAGAGTCACCATGCGCACACGTGCCGCCGTAGCCGTCCAAGCCGGCAAACCACTGGAAATCATGGACGTGAACCTAGATGGCCCGCGTGCCGGAGAGGTTCTGGTCGAAATCAAAGCCACGGGGATTTGCCATACTGACGAATTCACCCTGTCCGGCGCCGATCCCGAAGGCATGTTCCCGGCGATTCTGGGCCATGAGGGCGCGGGCGTTGTGGTTGAAGTTGGCGAAGGTGTCACAAGCCTGAAGCCAGGTGATCACGTGATCCCGCTATACACACCGGAATGCCGGGAGTGCGAATACTGTCTTCACCCGAAAACGAACCTGTGCCAGTCGATCCGGGAAACTCAGGGCAAAGGCGTGATGCCAGATGGCACGTCGCGCTTCAGCACCTTGGATGGTGACCCGATCCTGCATTACATGGGTTGTTCGACCTTTTCGAACCACACGGTCCTGCCGGAGATCGCGCTTGCGAAGATCCGTGAAGACGCACCCTTCGATAAGGTATGTTACATCGGCTGTGGTGTGACCACAGGGATTGGTGCCGTCATCAACACCGCGAAAGTGGAGATCGGCAGCCGTGCCGTTGTGTTCGGTTTGGGTGGTATTGGCCTGAACGTCATTCAGGGCCTGCGCCTTGCTGGTGCCGATCAGATCGTTGGCGTGGACCTGAACCCCGACAAGGTGGCGATGGCTGAACGGTTCGGAATGACGCATTTCGTCAATCCGTCCGAAGTCGAGGGCGATCTGGTGCCGTATCTGGTCAACCTCACCAAGGGCGGCGCGGATTACACCTTTGACGCGACCGGCAACGTAAAGGTCATGCGGGACGCGCTGGAATGCGCGCACAAGGGCTGGGGTGAGAGCATCATCATCGGTGTGGCCCCTGCGGGTGCCGAGATCGCGACGCGTCCGTTCCAGCTTGTCACCGGGCGCACGTGGAAAGGCACAGCCTTTGGCGGTGCGCGGGGCCGGACCGATGTGCCGAAGATCGTTGACTGGTATATGGACGGGAAGATCGAGATTGATCCGATGATCACCCACACCATGCCGCTGGATGACATCAACAAGGGTTTTGACCTGATGCATGCGGGTGAGAGCATCCGCTCCGTTGTGATCTACTGACGTTTGTCACCGGGCGCATTGCGCGCCCGGACCAGGCTTTTTCAAGACTTCTTGCCCGCGCGGGCTTTCCCGCGCGACGTCGGTTTATTTCATCAAAGGGAGTTCAGATCATGCGACGTCAATTTACTGGAATATTGGCCGTGGCGCTCGGATTGGGAGTGCTTGGAACAGCGTTGCTGGCTCAGCAGAGCGCCGACGCCGTCGCGCCGGAAGCCACAACCGAAAGCGACGGCGTCTTTGGCGCATTGTCGGATGCGGCGGCTGCCGCTTTGGCGTCAAAGGACGCAGGCACCCCGGTTGAAGGGCAGAACTGGATGGTGGCGGCGGCCAACCCTCTGGCCGTGGAAGCGGGCGCGCGGGTTTTGCGAGAAGGCGGAACGGCTGCGGATGCGATGGTCGCAGTTCAGGCGGTGCTGGGCCTGGTGGAGCCGCAAAGCTCGGGACTGGGCGGTGGGGCGTTTCTGGTCTGGTATGATGCCACCTCGGATACGGTCACCACGTTGGATGGACGGGAAACAGCGCCATTGGAAGCGACGCCAACGCTGTTTCAGACAGCAGACGGCGAGACGATGGGCTTTTTCGACGCCGTGGTTGGGGGGCGGTCTGTCGGCACCCCCGGCACGCCCGCGTTGATGCAGACTGCGCATGACAAATGGGGACGCTCTGACTGGGCAGGCCTTTTCTCGGACGCGATTGCACTCGCCGAGGGCGGGTTCACTGTCTCGCCGCGCCTCGCCGATCTGGTGGCCGGAGGCGCTGAACGGTTAGGCCGGTTCAAAGCGACGCAGGAGTATTTCTTGCCGGGTGGAACACCGATCTCGGCTGGAGACACACTGGTCAACGACGCGTATGCAAACACTCTGCGTCTTATCGCGGCCGAGGGCGCAGACGCATTTTACACAGGGCCTATCGCGTCGGACATTGTCGCAACCGTACGGACCGCTGCGGGCAATCCCGGAGTATTGTCGCGCGCCGATCTCGCGCTCTACAAGGTGAAGGAACGCGCGCCGGTTTGCGTACCTTACCACGCGCACGAAGTCTGCGGGATGGGTCCACCTTCGTCCGGCGCCCTGACCATCGGGCAGATTCTTGGCATGCTGGATGGCTATGACCTTGCAGCACTTGGGCCTGACAGCGCAGAGGCCTGGCGACTGATCGGGGATGCGTCGCGTCTCGCCTTTGCAGATCGTGGGCTTTACATGGCCGACAGCGATTATGTTCCGATGCCGACGCAGGGGCTGGTGGCACCAGAGTATCTGCAGGAACGTGGTCAATTGCTGAGTGGCGATGATGCGCTGCCCGAGGTCGCACCGGGCACACCCGAATGGGATCACGCGATGCAGCTTGCTCCGGATGAGAGCATTGAATTGCCATCGACGTCACACATCTCGATCGTGGACAGCTATGGCAACGCGCTGTCGATGACCACAACGATTGAGAACGGGTTCGGATCACGCCTCTTTGTGCGCGGGTTCCTACTGAACAATGAGCTGACAGATTTTTCGTTCCGCACCCATGCAGACGGGCGTCCGATCGCAAACCGGCTGGAACCGGGCAAGCGGCCCCGTTCGTCGATGGCACCGACCATCGTGATGACCGATGGCGCACCGTCGCTGGTCATCGGGTCGCCCGGGGGCAGCCGCATCATTGGCTATGTCGCGCAGGCGATTATCGCACATGTCGATTGGGGTATGGATGTCCAGCAGGCGGTGGCGATGCCACATCTGGTGAACCGGTTCGGGACCTATGATCTTGAAGACGGAACCACTGCAGCGAATCTGGAAACAGCTTTGAGCGACCTCGGATTTGAAGTCAGTGTGCGAGGGTTGAATTCCGGTTTGCACGCCATTTCCATTGGAGAGAGCCTCAGCGGTGGCGCAGACCCAAGGCGTGAAGGCATTGCCCTTGGCGAATGAGAAACACCTAAAAGGGCGATGGCAGCCCTACCGGGCTGCCCGCTTTTTGGATGTTCAACTACTCAACGGAACCATACAGGCCAGAGCAAAGTTTTCTTTTTATGCCTGACACCCCTTCCCTGCTGGCCGTTCTGATCGACGCCGATAACACATCTCCGAAATATACCCGTGCGATTTTCGACGAGATCGCGTCTCTGGGGGAAGCCAGCGTGCGGCGCTGCTATGGCGACTTCTCCAGTCAGCAGATGGCAGGATGGTCCAAAGTGCAGGCGGAGTTCGGACTCGTCCCACATCACCAACCAGCCAATACCGTGGGCAAAAATGCCAGTGATATCGCCTTGGTGATCGACGCAATGGACCTGATGCACACCGGACGGTTTGACGGATTCGTCTTGGTCAGTTCAGACAGCGACTTTACCCGGCTCGCGCAGCGCCTTAGGGAACAGGGCCTCGATGTATACGGTATGGGAATGCAGAAGACGCCGGACGCATTCCGGCGGGCATGCAAGCGGTTCATATTTCTGGAAAACCTCGAAGATGCGACCGAAGCCGATCAGAAAGAGGCAAAACCCGGCAAGAAAGGCAACCTCAACGATGCGCGCAATCTGATCCTAAAGGCGATGGATGCGATTGATCAGGATGACGAATGGTATCGCCTTGGCCAGCTTGGCCAGCACATCATCTCGGCCAATCCCGATTTCGACACCCGCACCTACGGCAAGCGCAAACTGAGCGATCTCGTAACCGAATTGAAGGTGCTTGAGGTGAAACGGGGGCCGAACAACCAGTTGATGGTGCGCAGGCGAGACTGATCCGGCCAGCTTCCGCTTACACTTTGAGATAGGTCATTGCCGGAAAGAGGGCCGCGTGCCATCGTCCGCAGTGGGGGACAGGGGTTACTGCGCGAGAGCGCTGGAGACCCAGCTATGGTGACTATAGACACACCAATCTTTGTGCGTGCGATCGACGATGACATGCACGCGCAGACTAAACGGCTTTCCGATGCGTCATTGCTTGTCATGGCGCAGGAAGTGATTTCGCGCCTTTCTCACATCTCGCGCAAGGCCGCTACGGCGCTAACTGATGTTGACCTCGACGCGTTTTGTGCTGCCCTTGTTGGACCAAGCGCGACCGATGCCTACGCGATTCTGGAGGAGGCGAGGGAGCGTGGCGCCAGTCATCAGACGCTTTGCATCTCGTATATCGCAGCGGCTGCGGGTCAGCTGGGAGAGTGGTGGGAGCAGGACATTATCCACTTCAGCGACATGGCCATCGCCGCCGGCCGGATGCTGCACTTGTTGCGCGATCTCAGAATGGCGATGCCCCCCGTGCCCATTAGAGGCCGCCGCGAGGCGTTATTTGCAACTGTGCCCGGTGAACAGCATGTGATCGGCATTACGATGGCGACGGATATACTGCGCGACAAAGGCTGGCATATTGATTTGCAACTGGGCCGTAGCGAAACCGAATTATGCAAGATCGTTCATGATGGCGGATACCCGATCATTGGGCTGTCAGCTTCGGGCGCGGAGCGTGTTCGCGCACTGACCCGCACCGTTGTGGAACTTCGCGTTGCTGCACCTTGGTCGCTAATCTTCATCAGCGGCAACATCGTTCAGATCGAAAAAGACATTGCGATCCGGGTTGGCGCTGACGCGGCAGCGGCATCGATGGACGCCTGTATTGAAAAGCTTGAGGCGCTTTATCATTCGGTCCTGAATGCGGACGGCTCCGCGCCGTAACGCGCAAGAAATGTTTTCACCGCGCCGTCGATAATTCGGTCCTTATCTGCATCCGGGACCGAATTGATGATGCCAAAGACCAGTTTGGGCCAGACATCCGCTTTGCAAAGTTCGGCGAACTGATCGGCCGCGAGGTTGAAGTCATCAATGGCAAGCTCGCCACGAGCTACGGATTTCTTCAGGTACTCCACCACCGCAGAGCGCATAATCATGGGACCGGAGTGGTAAAATTCCTGTCCCAATTGCGGAAATCTGTCGGCTTCTGCCACGCAAATGCGAAAGATACGCTGACCCATCTCTGAATAGATGAACCCGAGGAATTGCTGGGCGACGCAGGTCAGGACTTCCTGCGGCGGGCGGGTGCTGTCGATCTTTTCCAGCGAAATGCGCGCCTGCTCTGCGCATTGGCTCGTCGCAACCTCCATGAACAGCAGCCGCTTGTCAGGGAAGTAACTGTAGAGCGTGGCTTTCGAAACCCCGGCCGCACGCGCGATGTCGTCCACGCTTGCGCCTTCAAACCCGTCGCGCAGGAAGATTTCCCGCGCGCCTTCGACCACCTGATCGAACTTGCGGCCTTTTCGGATTTGCGCCTGCGCGGTTGCCATTCTCTTCCCTTATGTCGCGTTCAAAATCTAAACAGATCAGTTTAGTCTCGCAAGTAGGGATGTGTAACATCGGTGTTGGAAAACAAGACGGACGCCGCGAAGTCATGCGCCGATCATCCTGCCAAGAAGGAGTATTTCATGCGTTTTTCTTTGAACCGCCGACGATTTTCAGACCTGTCCGAGCAAGAGGTTCTCGCGCTTGCGATTTCGTCCGAAGAGGATGACGCGCGCATTTACCGGTCCTACGCTGAACGACTGCGGGCAGATTTCCCGGCAACGGCCGCTGTCTTTGATGGGATGGCGGCCGAAGAGGACACACACCGCCAGCGGCTGGTTGATCTGCACCGTGATCGGTTCGGGGACGTTATCCCGCTGATCCGGCGCGAACATGTGGCGGGTTACTACGCACGGCGACCTGTGTGGTTGATCGAGAATCTTGGCATTGACCGAATCCGGGCGGAAGCCGAAGCGATGGAGCGGGACGCGGAGCGGTTCTATCTGGCGGCGGCCCAGCATACCAGTGATGCAGCGACCCGCAAGCTGTTGGGCGATCTGGCCGCTGCCGAGGCTGGCCACCAGAGCACGGCAGAGTCGTTGGAGCAGGAGCATCTGACCGAGGACAGCCGCAGCATCGAGGAAGACAACGCACGCCGACAGTTTGTGCTGACCTGGGTTCAACCGGGGCTGGCCGGATTGATGGATGGTTCGGTTTCAACGCTGGCTCCAATCTTTGCAACTGCCTTTGCGACACAGGATACATGGACGACCTTTCTGGTGGGTTTGGCCGCGTCAGTCGGTGCCGGGATTTCGATGGGCTTTACGGAAGCCGCGTCTGACGACGGGCAGTTGTCAGGGCGCGGGTCACCAATGAAGCGGGGCTTTGCATCTGGCATCATGACCACCGTAGGTGGGTTGGGACACGCCCTGCCTTATCTGATCCCGGATTTCTGGACTGCGACCGTGACCGCTTTCATCGTGGTGTTTATCGAACTTTGGGCGATTGCGTGGATCCAGAACAAGTACATGGATACGCCATTCTTCCGCGCGGCCCTTCAGGTTGTTCTGGGTGGGGCATTGGTCTTTGCCGCAGGTGTCCTCATCGGCAGCGGATAAGATCCGAGGCAACCAACAAAAAACCCGGGCGCGAACGCCCGGGCAGTTGGTCACTAAAGACTGATTGGAAGGAGGAGATCAGCCTTTGGAGAATTCGGGGTAGGCTTCCATGCCCAGTTCCGCCATGTCGAGACCGTTGATCTCTTCCTCTTCGCTGACGCGGATACCCACGGTGGCTTTCAGGATGAACCACAGGATCAGCGAGGCGACGAAGGTGAACACACCGTAAGCGATGATACCGGTCAGCTGGGTCATCAGGCTTGCTTCACCGTAGAAGATCACAGCGATGGTGCCCCAGATACCCGCGAAGAGGTGGACCGGGATGGCGCCGACAACGTCGTCGATCTTGAGCTTGTCGAGGAACGGCACGGCGAAGACCACGATCACACCACCGACGGCACCGATCCAGAGCGCGCCGAAGAGCGTCGGAGCGAGAGGCTCGGCAGTGATCGACACAAGACCCGCGAGTGCGCCGTTGAGAACCATAGTCAGGTCGACTTTCTTGTACATCACCTGGGTCAGGATCAGTGCAGCAACAGCACCGGCAGCAGCGGCCATGTTGGTGTTGGCAAAGATACGCGACACGTCGGAGACATCACCCACTGTGCCCATTGCGAGCTGCGAGCCGCCGTTGAAGCCGAACCAGCCGAGCCACAGGATGAACGTACCGAGGGTTGCAAGTGCCAGGTTGGAGCCCGGGATCGGGTTCACACGGCCATCTTTGTACTTGCCGATACGCGGACCAAGAACCAGAACACCTGCGAGCGCTGCCCAGCCACCGACCGAGTGCACGACGGTCGAACCGGCAAAGTCGGAGAAGCCCATTTCGGACAGCCAACCGCCACCCCACTGCCAGGAACCGGAGATCGGATACATGATACCGGTCAGCACGATCACGAAGGCAAGGA
Source organism: Alphaproteobacteria bacterium (assembly GCA_030431485.1). Taxonomy (GTDB): domain Bacteria; phylum Pseudomonadota; class Alphaproteobacteria; order Rhodobacterales; family Rhodobacteraceae; genus Marivita. The sequence continues at coordinate 61,328 of JAUIIR010000003.1, read as the reverse complement.
ATGGCCACAGCTTGATACGCTCAGCCACGGCACCGGACACGATGGACGCGGTTGCAGCAACGAACACCAGCTGGAAGAAGAAATCGGACCCAACCGATGCGTAGTCGAGGGCTGCATCAGCCGCAGCCACGCCAACCGGGTCAAGCACTGTCTGGCCGCCGATTGCGAAGTAGCCGTTGAAGTCTCCCGGGTACATCGTGTTGAAACCGACCAGCCAGTACATGATGGCAGCGATCGAGAAGAGTGCGATGTTCTTTGTAAGCTGCATCGCCACGTTCTTGGAACGCACGAGGCCCGCTTCGAGCATGGCAAAACCGGCAGCCATGAAGAACACGAGGAAGCCTGCCATGAGGAACAGGAGTGTTGTGAAGATATACGGGCCAACCTCGTCCATTGTCGGCGCGGCGGCCTCTTGAGCCATGCCCATGACCGGCAGCGCAGCAAGCGCGGCAGCGGGCAGGAGTGTCTTGAGTAGTTTCATCTGTATGTGTCCCCTAATCTCTGTCACAGCGCCTGTTCAGAGCGCATCCCCATTGGTTTCGCCGGTACGCACGCGGATCGCCTGCTGCGCATCGAGCACGAAGATTTTGCCGTCACCGATCTTTCCGGTGCGGGCTGTCTTGGTGATGGTTTCGATCACCTGATCGGCCATGTCGGCAGCAACCACGATTTCGAGTTTGATTTTCGGCACGAAGTTCACCGCGTATTCTGCACCACGGTAAATCTCTGTGTGGCCCGACTGAGAGCCGAACCCTTTGATCTCGGTTACCATCATTCCGCGAACGCCAATGTCTGTGAGCGCCTCGCGAACCTCTTCAAGCTTGAACGGCTTGATTGTCGCTATGATGAACTTCACCTTGGTCCCTTTCCCTTGCAGGTCGATCTTGTTTGCATGCGCAGAAAAGGAGGACGCGGGGCTGGAATGAAAGGTTTGACGGGGTCTCGGCAATCCAGCATGCGGTCAAATTGCACAAATTTTGCACAAATATTCTCAGATGCACAATTATTATGCGTTCAAAAAACAGAATTACCCCTCCTTCGCCAGTCCACATCGACACCGAAAGCCACTAAATTGATAAAAAACGAGCAGCAGCACAGGCGAGCGCCATGACTGATTCACGACGCGGCAAAAGTCGACTGGTGGCGGACCGGCGATACCCAAAGGCAAAGAGCAAAGCCCCCAAGCCGCGCAAGGCAGCTGCCACAAAGCGCAAACCTACCCGTGCGAAGTCCAAGCGCGGGGGTATTGTCGGATTCTTCACCGGGATCGTCAGCTGGGTGTTCCGCTTTTTTCTGAGGCTTTTTATTCGCGCGGGTCTCGTTGCCGCAATCATCATCGCTGGGTTTGTGGCTTACGAGTACACGACGCTGCCAAATGTCTCCCATGCGCTTGATGGCCGTGCTCGGGGGTCTGTCCAGCTTTTGGACCGGGATGGCGTTGCCTTTGCCTGGCGCGGTGATCAGTTTGGTGGTGTGGTCACAACTGATACAGTCTCACCGCATCTCAAGAATGCCGTCATCGCAACTGAAGACCGGCGCTTTTACCGTCACTTCGGGATTTCTCCGCGTGGTATTGCTTCGGCGGTGCGCATCAACCTGTCTGAAGGGCGCGGTCCGTTGTCGGGCCACGGCGGTTCGACGATCACCCAGCAGACAGCAAAACTCCTGTGTCTTGGAGTCACTTACGACCCAAATGAATGGAAGAGCGAAGCTGAGTATGTTGCGGACTGCCGCAAGGGATCGCTTTATCGGAAAGCCAAGGAAGCGGTCTATGCGCTGGCTATGGAGATCAAGTACTCCAAGGACGAGATCCTCTCGATTTACCTGAACCGCGCGTATATGGGCGGCGGAGCCTATGGTGCGGCGGCCGCTGCAGAGCGGTATTTCTCGAAACCCGCATCGGCTCTGACCCCACAGGAAGGTGCCATGATCGCCGGACTGCTGACCGCTCCGTCGACGCTCGCGCCTACATCTAATCTTGAACGTTCGCAGGCACGGGCCGCCACGGTGCTGCGCCTGATGAATGAACAGGGCTATCTTACGGACGAAGAGATGCGCGCAGCGCAGGCCAACCCCGCCACGCTGTCTGAAAAAGCCCAGACCCAGACCGGTGGTTATTTCGCCGATTGGGTCATGCAGTCAGGCCCGGACTTCTTTACGCGCGACACGACCGAAGACGTTGTCATCTCGACCACATTGGACCAGCGGATACAGAAGGCGGCGGAAGACGCAATAAAGACAGTTTTTGCGACCAAGGTCCGCGAAGGCTCCAAAGCTCAGGCTGCGATTGTCGTAATGTCTGCGGATGGTGCGGTGCGCGGCATGGTTGGCGGACGACAGACAAATGTGTCCGGTGTTTTCAACCGCGCCACGCAAGCCAAGCGTCAGACCGGCTCGGCATTCAAACCATTTGTCTATGCCACTGCTTTGGAACTGGGTTACAGCCCTTATGATCGTGTGCAGGACGAGCCGTTTTGTATGAACATCCCAGGCTCAGGCCAATGGTGTCCAGAGAACTATTCACGCGATTATTTTGGCTCTGTCACTTTGGTTGATGCTTTGGCCAAGAGCCTGAACATCCCAGCGGTCAAGGTTTCCGAATCCGTTGGACGCGATCTTGTTCGCAAGGTTTCAGAGGATTTCGGCATTCAAAGCTCTTTGACGGACACGCCCGCCCTCGCACTGGGCGCGTCCGAAGCATCGCTGCTTGAGATGACCGGTGCCTATGCGGGTATCCTGAACGGCGGTTCTTCTGTGACGCCGTACGGCCTAAAGGAATTGCGTCTTGTTGGCGAAGAGGCTCCGGTGATGGGGTCCGGTGGGGGAATTGGCGAACGTGTGATCAACGAAAGCGCCGCCCGGCAACTGATCTGGATGATGGAAAAGGTCGTCACCCAAGGAACCGGAGGGCGCGCGAAATTGTCGGATCGTCAGGTCGCTGGCAAAACCGGGACCTCACAAGAGGCCCGGGACGCGTGGTTTATCGGCTTCACCGCGGACTACGTGGCAGGCGTTTGGATGGGTTATGACGACAACACGCCTCTGGCTGGTGTGACGGGTAGTGGTTTGCCGGCAGAAATTTGGCACGAAGCAATGGCCCGGGTGCATGAAGGTTTGCCGGTGCGTCCTTTGCCGATGATTGAACCGTCGCCGCCGCGCGAAGTGGCCCAGCCGCAACCGCAGCAGCCAGTGCCTCAGAACAACCAGGGCGGCAATGCGCTAGAAAACGCGCTAAACCAGTTGCTGCGCGATATTCTCGGGCGCAACTAAGCGGTTCCAAGCCGAACCAGAATGCATGCTTTCCCCTTCCCATTTCCAGCGACGCGCAATAGCGTCGCGGCAAACCAAAAAGGGAGACACCATGACCAACGCCATCGACGCCCGCCTTGCAGAACTTGGCCTGACCTTACCGGATGCTCCGGCGCCAGCCGCGAATTACGTGCCTTTTGTGCAGACCGGTAATCAGGTGTACGTTTCCGGCCAACTGCCGACTGGTCCGGATGGTCTGATCAAAGGCAAACTGGGCGATGATCTGGACGCAGACGCGGGCGCAGAAGCCGCAAAATACTGCGCGCTCGCTTTGTTGTCTCAGGCACGGAAGGCTGCCGGTGGCGATCTCAGTCGGGTCCGCGTGCTCAAACTGGTGGGCTTTGTGAATTCGACTGCCGATTTCGGCGACCAGCCCAAGGTGGTCAACGGTGCGTCGGACCTGATGGTCAATGTGTTGGGTGACAATGGCCGTCACGCCCGCTCGGCTGTTTCCGCTGCATCCCTGCCCTTTGGCGTCGCTGTTGAAATCGAAGGCATCTTCGAGCTGCTATGACACGGCTGTCGTCCGCTTTTCTGACACGCCCGATTGCGCATCGCGGCTACCACAACAAGGCCGAAGGAGTTGTCGAAAATAGCCCCTCGGCTTTTGCCGCCGCGATTGCTGCGGGTTATCCGATCGAACTTGACCTGCAATTGTCCCGCGATGGCGTTGCGATGGTCTTTCACGATGACGCCCTCGACCGGCTTACCAACGAGAGTGGTCCGGTTCGGAGCCGCGATGCGTACGTCTTGGAAGCTATCGAACTGAAAGGCAGCAGCGACCGTATCCCAACATTGTCCTACGTGTTGGAGGTGGTCGGCGGCCAGGTGCCTTTGCTTATCGAGTTGAAAGACCAACATGGGCAAATGGGTAAAACGGATGGCGTGCTGGAACGTGCCGCGTTGGCCGTGCTGGACGACTATTCAGGTGCCTTTGCGCTGATGTCCTTCAACCCCCATATGGTGGCGCAGGTGGCCGAAATTGCCCCGGATGTCCCTCGTGGCTTGATCAGTTCGGCGTGGCGCAAAATCGACGAGGCGCATGTGCCTGTCGACAGGCGCGCGGAACTTGCGGCCATCCCCGACTTCGAGAGGATCGGTGCGGATTTCCTGAGCCACGATCACACCAATCTGGACTCACCAAGGGTGGAACAGCTCAAGGCGCGCGGCGTGCCGATCTTGTGCTGGACCATTCGTACCGCACAGCAAGAGCACGTTGCCCGCAAAGTTGCCGACAACATCACCTTTGAAGGTTACGCGGCTTGATCCGCGCCTGATAAGACCCACGTAGCATCGCGTAACCAAGGAACGGACATGTCCGACCCAGCAGACGCGCCCGCAATCGCTATTTCTATGTACGGTTCTCTGTCGCAAATCGCGGCAGAGGAGTGGGACGCCTGTGCCTGCCCAGAGACAGCCGATGGCCCGCGTGCGTTTGATCCCTTCACGACCCATCGCTGGCTGAAAGCGTTTGAGGACAGCCGGTCGGTCGGGGCAGGTACCGGCTGGGACCCGCGCTACATGACCGCGGAAATGGACGGCCAAATCATCGCCTGCGCGCCTCTTTATGCAAAGAGCCACAGCCAGGGCGAATATATCTTCGACCACAACTGGGCACATGCTTGGGAGAGAGCCGGTGGGCGGTACTATCCGAAGCTGCAGATTGCCGTACCGTTTACGCCCGCTACCGGTCGCCGCTTTCTGACACGACCGGGCTTTGAGGCGGAGGGAATCAGTGCCTTGGTTCAGGGCGCTGTTCAGGTGGCGTCGGAAAACGAGCTGTCCTCGCTTCACATCACCTTTTGCACCGAAGCTGAAGCAATCGCAGGCGAGCAGATCGGGCTCTTGCGGCGGCGCACTCAGCAGTATCATTGGGAAAACCGGGACTACGCTGATTTCGATGGTTTTCTCGCCCAGCTGAGTTCTCGCAAGCGAAAGACGATACGGAAAGAACGCGCGCGGGCGCAGGGCTTTGGGGGGACTATCCACCATTTTACTGGCGACCAGATCCAACCCGAACATTGGGATGCGTTCTGGACGTTTTACCAGGACACAGGGGCGCGCAAATGGGGCACGCCTTACCTCACGCGGAAGTTTTTCGACATCGCCCAGGAACGTTTGCGGGATGATATCCTTCTGGTTCTTGCCGAGCGCGACGGTCAATGGGTTGCTGGCGCAATGAACGTTATTGGCCGTGATACGCTCTATGGGCGCTATTGGGGATGCATTGAGGATCACCCCTGTCTGCATTTCGAACTGTGTTATTATCAGGCGATGGACTACGCGATTTCGCAAGGCCTCACCCGCGTCGAAGCCGGCGCGCAGGGCGAACACAAGCTGGCACGTGGATACCTGCCCGTCTACACGCATTCGCTTCACTGGATCGGTGATCCCGGGTTTTCGGATGCCATCGCGCGGTATCTCGAAGCCGAAACGCAGGCAGTGGGAGAGGATATCGAAATCCTCACAAGTTATGGCCCCTTCCGCAAAGTCGCACCAGAGGAGCAGCAATGACCGAAAAACTATCCGACACAGCGCGCAAGACAGTTCTCGACCCGCTCTTGCAAAATGGCTGGGTTCTGGACGATGCCCGAGATGCGATTTCGAAAACGTTTAAGTTCAAAGACTTCATCGAAGCATTCGGTTGGATGACCCGGGCGGCCATGTGGGCCGAGAAATGGAACCACCACCCCGAGTGGTCCAACGTCTACAATCGCGTTGAGGTCACGCTAACGACGCATGACGTGGACGGCCTTTCGGCCCTTGATGCCAAACTGGCGCGGAAACTGGATACGCTCTGAGTATTCAGGCTCCGGTTTTGCACCTAGACGGGTTCGTTTTCTGCGTTCCCTTGCTCGAATGCATCGCCTAACCTGCCCGCAATGCTGGGTTACATCGTCAAACGACTGATCTCACTTGCCATAAGCCTTTTCGTGGCCTCGATGGTGATTTTCGGCGTTGTCGAGGTGGCGCCGGGGGACCCCGCGAGCTTTATGCTGGGCATCAACGCGCAGCCAGACACCGTTGCCGCGTTACGTAGCGAGCTTGGCCTCGATCAGTCTAAACTGGACCGATATCTAAGCTGGGTCAGCGGGATGCTGACGGGTGACTTCGGAACCTCGTACACATATCGCACACCTGTCGCGCAGATGATTGCAGACCGGATGTGGGTGTCTCTGCCTTTGGCCCTGTATGCACTGACTCTATCGACTCTTATCGCCTTTCCCGCAGGTATCTTTGCAGCCGCACGCAGAGGTGGACCAGGTGATTTGGCCGTCACCGGCGCCACTCAGCTTGGCGTCGCAGTTCCGAATTTCTGGTTCGCCATGATGCTGGTCCTGATTTTTGCCATTCAACTGCGCTGGTTCAGTGCAGGCGGGTTTCCCGGGTGGGATGGTGGGTTCTGGGCTGGAATGAAAGCGCTGACCTTGCCCGCCATTGCGCTTGCTTTGCCGCAGGCCGCCATTCTCACACGCGTTATGCGGTCTTCCTTGCTCGATATCCTCGGCGAGGATTTCATGCGCACCGCGCGCGCCAAGGGACTGTCGTCTCGTCAGGCACTTTGGCGGCATGGGCTGCGGAATGCCTTGATACCTGTCCTAACGATTGTCGGTTTACAATTCGCTTTTCTGCTGGCTGGTGCAATCATCATCGAACAGGTGTTCTTTCTGCCCGGCCTTGGGCGGCTGATCTTTCAGGCCATCACCCAGCGTGACCTTATTGTGGTCGAGTCGGTTGTGATGCTTTTGGTGTTTGCAGTGATCATGGTGAATTTCCTCGTCGATCTGACATACGCAGCAGTCGATCCGCGCTTGAGGACGCGGGTATGAGCCGCAACCTGATCCTTGGCGGTGTGCTCACCGGCATCTTCGTGGTTGCAGCCTTGCTGTCATTCATCTGGACGCCGGACAGTGTCGAGGCGATGAACATCGCCAACCGCCTGAAGCCGCCCAGCGCCGACAATCTTCTCGGCACCGATCATTTCGGGCGGGACATTTTGTCGATGCTGATGGTTGGCGCGCGCACGTCAATCGCAGTAGCCTTGGTCGCGGTCGGCATCGGCATGGGCCTTGGCGTGCCACTGGGGCTTGCCGCCGCCGCACGCCGTGGTGGCATGCTCGATGAGGTCATCATGCGAATGAACGACCTGATCTTTGCCTTCCCATCGCTGGTCATCGCCATCCTGATCACCGCCGTCTTTGGCCCCTCGGCAACCAACGCAATCATCGCCATCGGCATCTTCAACATCCCCGTTTTTGCCCGCATCACGCGCGGCGCGGCGCTTAGCCTTTGGAAACGTGAATTCATCATGGCCGCGCGGGTGGCGGGCAAGACGCGCTCGCGGATCAGCGTGGAACATATCCTGCCGAATGTGGCAAACCTACTGATTGTTCAGGGCACCATCCAGTTCAGCTTGGGCATTCTGGCCGAAGCAGGGCTGAGCTATGTGGGCCTCGGCGCGCAACCGCCGATCCCAAGCTGGGGCCGCATGCTGGCCGATGCGCAAACGATGGTGTCACTTGCCCCGCTTGTGGCACTGATTCCGGGCTTGACCATCGTGGCAATGGTGCTGGGGCTGAACCTGCTGGGCGACGGCTTGCGCGATGCGTTGGACCCGCGCCTCAAGGTGGTCCGCGCATGAGTCTCTTGAGTATCGAAAACCTTTCGCTTGCCATCCACGGCGCGCCGATTCTGCATGGTGTCACGTTAGAAATTGCCGAAGGTCAGATCACGGCGCTCACTGGCGAAAGTGGTTCGGGCAAGTCCATGACTGCCTTCGCGACAATGGGACTGCTGCCGAAAGGGACAACCACCGCCGGAGCGATCACCTTCGACGGAACTGACCTGCTGACCCAATCAGAGCCACAGATGTGCGACCTGCGCGGGCGCGAGATCGGTATGGTGTTTCAGGAACCCATGACCGCGCTGAACCCGGTACAAACCATCGGTGCGCAGGTGATGGAGACAATCCTGATCCATAAGGCAATGGCGCCGGAACGGGCGGAAGAGCGTGCCCGCGAGGTGCTCGACCGCGTTGGTCTACCGCCAGATCGTTACCCACTATCCCGTTACCCGCATGAACTCAGCGGCGGCCAACGCCAACGCGTTGTGATTGCCATGGCCATTGCCCTCCGTCCCCGTCTGCTCATAGCGGACGAGCCGACAACAGCGCTGGATGTCACCACTCAGGCGCAGATCCTCAACCTGCTCAAACGGCTGGTCAAAGAAGACGGCATGGCGATGATGATGATCACCCATGACCTTGCCGTGGTCAGCGACATGGCCGACACGCTGAATGTAATGCGCCACGGCGAGACCGTGGAGGCCGGGCCAACCGCGCAGGTCCTGCACGAGATGCGCCATCCCTACACGCGGGACCTCTTCGAAGCCTCACGCCATCAGGCAAACCTTGGCGCAGCGAAAGCCAATGCGCCGCTGCTCTCGGTCCAGAACGTCAGCCGCGACTACCCACTCCCACGCAGCTCGCTCTTCGGCGCACGCCCCATGTTCCGAGCGGTCAAGAACGTCAGCTTCGACATAAAGCGCGGTGAACGTGTGGGCCTTGTGGGTGAGTCCGGTTGTGGCAAATCCACCCTGACCCGCGCCATCCTCGGGCTGGAGCCGATACAGGGAGGACAGATCACACTCGATGGTGATCCTGTCTGGCAGAACGGCCATCCGAACCTCACCGTGCGGCGCAAGATGCAGGTGGTGTTCCAGGACCCCTATGGCAGCTTCAACCCCCGCCACCGAGTGGCGCGGCTGATAACTGAACCGTTCCACCTGCTGTCCGATCCACCCAAGGGTCCGGCACGTGATACAGCGATTGCCGAAGCGCTGACTGCCGTAGGCCTCAAGCCGGAAGATGCCGACAGGCACATCCACGCCTTCTCCGGCGGCCAGCGGCAGCGCATCGCGATTGCCCGCGCGCTGATTATCAAACCGGACCTGATTGTTTTTGACGAAGCAGTTTCGGCGCTCGACGTGCGGGTGCGGGCACAGATCCTCGACTTGATGGCCGATCTCAGCCGCACCCATGGCCTGACATACCTTTTCATCAGCCACGATCTGAGCGTGGTGCGATCCATCACCGACCGCGTAATGGTCATGCGTGCAGGTGAAATTGTCGAGGACCGCCCCACGGCCGAGCTCTTTGCCGCGCCGGATCATCCTTACACCCGCGACCTGATGAACGCCGCCCCGCAACTGCCCGACTTTCCGGAGGCCCAAGATGCTCCCCACCCTGCCCTTTGATCCCAGCCATATCCTGATTGGCGGCACATGGCGCGCCACGAAAGACAGGCTGCCGCTGATCAACCCCTCGGACGGCAGTACCCTGTGCCAGATTGCCCGCAGCACCGAAGACGATGTGGATGCCGCCGTTGCCGCAGCGCAGGACGCATTGAATGGTGATTGGGGCCGGATGAACGCGATGGAACGCGGACGCTGCCTGACCCGGTTGAGCCAGTTGGTTCTGGATCACGCTCACCTGCTGACGACACTAGAAACCCTCGATGTCGGCAAACCGGTTACTCAGGCACGCGCTGATGCCATAGCGCTCGCCCGCTACTGTGAATTCTACGGTGGCGCGGCGGACAAAGTGCATGGCACCACGATCCCTTATCTCGACGGCTACACCGTTTACACCCTGCGCGAACCGCATGGGGTGACGGGGCATATCGTGCCTTGGAACTATCCTATGCAGATCATTGGCCGTTCGGTTGGTGCGGCTCTGGCGATGGGCAACGCCTGTGTTCTAAAACCCGCAGAGGATGCCTGCCTGACGGCATTGATGTTTGCACATCTGGCAAGAGACGCCGGCTTTCCTGATGGCGCTTTGAACGTGGTTCCCGGCCTCGGGTCAGAAGCCGGCGCGGCGCTCGCCCGTCATCCCGGGGTCCAGCATCTGAGCTTCACAGGCTCGGTCCAAACCGGCCGCATCATTCAGACCCTGGCCGCCGAGAACGTCGTACCCGTGACGCTTGAGCTTGGCGGCAAGTCCCCGCAGATTGTATTCGAAGATGCCGACATCGAGGCAGCCTTGCCCTTCCTCGTAAATGCTGGTCTCCAGAATGCGGGTCAGACCTGCTCTGCCGCTTCGCGCATCCTGATCCAGCGCAGCGTCTACGAAACGGTCGCGGCCCGCATGGCAGACGCCTATCGCGCCAAGTCGATCGGCGCCGCCAGCAGCGATCCCGATATCGGTCCTCTCATCTCATTAAAACAGAAAACCCGTTTCGAGGCCCTGCTCGAAGCGGCCCACGACCTGCCCTTAATTGCAGACACGCCGATGCCTACCGACCTGCCGCCCGAGGGCGCCTATGTCCAACCCCAGCTCTACGGACCTGTGCCACCAGATCATCTGCTTGCCCAAGACGAACTCTTCGGACCCGTGCAGGTGCTGATCCCTTTCGACACCGAGGAGGAGGCCATCCGGATTGCCAACGGTACGATCTACGGGCTTGTTGCGGGGGTCTGGACGCGTGATGGCGCACGCCAGATGCGGCTGGCCAAGGCGCTGAAAACCGGGCAGGTTTTCCTCAATAATTACGGCGCGGGGGGCGGGGTTGAACTGCCGTTTGGCGGGGTTGGCAAATCGGGACACGGCCGCGAAAAAGGGTTCGAGGCTTTATATGGCTTTTCGACCCTCAAAACTGTCGCCGCGAAACACGGCTAAGGGAGGAGCGACATGAGGCTGAAGGACAAGACCGCCATCGTCACCGGAGCCGCGTCCGGCTTTGGCGCAGGCATCGCGCGCAAATTCGCAGCCGAAGGCGCAACGGTGATGGTCGTCGATCTGAACACTGACGCGGCTCAGGCCATTGCAACAGAGATTCGCGGCTACGCCCACACCGCTGATGTGTCAAACGGCGATCAGGTGGTCGACATGATCGAAACCGCGATCAAGACGATGGGTCATGTCGACATCATGGTGAACAATGCCGGTGTGACCCACCTGCCGGGACCGCTCGAAGACATCAGCGAAAAGGATTTCGACCGTGTCTTTGCCGTGAACTGCAAATCCGTCTATCTGAGCGCCCGCAGTCTGGTGCCCCATTTCAAACATCGCCGCTCGGGAAACATCCTCAACATCGCGTCCACCGCCGGGGTGTCCCCGCGCCCACGCCTGAACTGGTACAACGCCTCCAAAGGCTGGATGATCACCGCCACACGCACGATGGCGGTCGAACTCGCCCCCGACGGCATCCGCGTCAATGCGCTCAACCCGGTGGCGGGGGAAACGCCGCTCCTCAAAAGCTTCATGGGTGAGGATACCCCAGAAATTCGCGCGAAATTCCTCTCGACCATCCCGCTGGGCCGCTTTTCGCAACCCGAAGACCTTGGCAATGCGGCGGCCTTCCTTTGCTCGGACGAGGCAAGCATGATCACGGGCGTCTGCATGGAAGTCGACGGGGGCCGCTGCATATGACCTGTGCTTCTCTGGTTCACAAATACTTCGGGGAGTGTGAGGGGCTGGCCCCTCACTCCGACGCCGCCACACGCGGAACGCCTAAATGAAACCCGGACCACGCAACCTGATCACGGACGTCACCGGTCTGACAGTGGGCAACGCCCAAGACAAAGACCTCAAATCCGGCACAACCGTCCTACTGTCAGAAGACGGTCCTATGACAACCAGTTACGCCGTGATGGGCGGGGCACCCGGGACACGGGACACAGATCTGTTGGAGCCAGACAAGACCGTGCCGGGGGTTGATGCCATTGTGCTGTCCGGAGGATCCGCGTTCGGTCTGGCGGCAGCGCAGGGCGTCATGGACGCCTTGGCCGAGCAAGGGCGCGGATTTCAAGTGCATTCCGCCCGTGTGCCCATCGTTCCGGCGGCGATCATCTTTGACCTTCTGAACAACGGACAAAAAGTTTGGTCAGAGAACCCGTATCCAGTCCTAGGGCGGCGGGCACTTGAGGAAGCGCGCCATGACTTTGCCCTCGGGACAGCAGGTGCCGGCACCGGAGCGACAGACGCCCAGCACAAAGGCGGATTGGGGGCGGCCTCGATGGTCTTGCCCGATGGCACCACCATTGGCGCGTTGGTGGTGGTGAACGCTTTGGGCAGCGCGACAACTCCAAGCGGCAAACACTTCTGGGCGGCCCCCTTCGAGATCGGCGAAGAGTTCGGAGGGTTGGGGCCTGATCCAACCGCTAATCTCCAAGACCTTCCACCCAGCCGAAAAACGGCGGCGATGGCGCAGCATGGCAATACGACCATTGGTGTCGTCGCAACAGATGCCGCGTTGGACAAGGCCTCGTGCAAACGGCTGGCCACTGCATCACATGATGGGTTCGCCCGCGCGCTGGTACCGTCGCACACGCCCTATGATGGAGACCTGATCTTCGCCGCCAGTACAGCGCGGCGCGGCCCGCCGTCTGATGAGGTGATGCCGATGCTTGGACATTTCGCGGCTGTTTGCATGGCGCGGGCTATTGCTCGTGCGGTCTGGGAGGCGACGCCCAGCGCAGACGACGCCCTTCCAACAGCGCGGCAGAAGATTTTGCAAACTTGACTTTGCAGGTTTGCAATCAGCGCAGTATCGGCGGTTTTTCCGGATCACTCCCCGGAGCCAGCGGCTCGACCCGTGCGGCCGCTTCAGGTTCCGGCAGGTCAAAACGCAAACCCACCCGCGCCAACTGCGCCGTCACCGGGTCGCTGTCACGCAGGAAGACCACGTCGAGCGCTGCGGCTTCCAGACCGGAAAACACCAGCGCCTCCTGAATTGCACGCGCCAGTGCGCCCTCCGCGCCCGGGACTGCGCCGGTAAACCCGATCATGTGCCCACGTGCACCACTGTCATAGACCACCTCAGCAAGATAGCCGCGACGGGCCAGACCTGTTGTCGTGCGCAACTTGGCATCAATCGCTTCGAGCAGCCCATCCGGCAAAGGACCCGGTGCGTGAAGTTCTTCCGCGCGCGCCTCCGTTTCGGAGGGGCCTCGCGCCACGGTTTCGGCCAGCCAATCCACCGCTTCTGCGGGCAACAGAATCGACGACGGGGCAACGTCGGGATTCAACGCGATACCGATCCCCTGCCCGGCCAGCATTCCGACAATCGAGCGCCCGGACAAAGCCGCATAGGGCACCACACGTCCCGCGAAAGCACCCAGACGGTCCTCGGTGTCAAATGCCAGTACAAAGCGTGCATCCCCCAGATCGAAAAGCTCTGGCTCTGCCTGATCGCCCTCGGCCTCCCGGGCGAGCATCAGGAACAGTTCAGCCTCGGCCAGACGGTCGTAAAACCGCAAACGCAGCGCGTCCGCATCCGGGGCCGCCTCCATCGCCGCATGGGCGTGATCCAATGGGGTTTGCAAAGTCATGCCATCACCTCTTGAACCCGTGTGCGCAGGGCGGGCAATACCTCGGCCTCGAACCACGGGTTTTTCTTGATCCATGCCGTATTGCGCCAGCTTGGATGCGGCAAGGGTAGAACAGACGGCCAATGGTCGCGCCATGCGCGTACGGTTTCAGTCACGCCAGCCTTGGTCCGCAAATGGTACTTGTGAGCGTATCCGCCGATCACGAGTTTCAGAGGCACATCTCCAACATGGTCCAGAACCTCCGCATGCCATGTCTGGCGACATTTTAGCGGTGGCGGCAGGTCCGAGCCCGCCGCGTCATAGCCGGGGAAGCAGAAGCCCATCGGGACAATCGCCACGCGGCTTTGGTCATAGAAAGCCGTCCGGTCCAGACCCAGCCAGTCGCGCAGACGATCGCCGGATGGGTCGTCAAACGGTGTCCTGCTGTTGTGCGCCCGCATCCCGGGTGCCTGCGAACAGATCAACAGCCGCGCACCGGGGCGAAACCAGACCACAGGATTCGGCCTGTGACGCGTTGCGGTGGCGGCGAAGCGGTCGGCGCATAGCGTGCAGTCAGAGAGTCGGTCCTGAACGGTCATGCAGCCAGATGTAATGCCTTGCGCGTCAGGTCAATGAGGCTGGGACGATCAATCTGGTCTCATGGCGGATCAACTTCACAATCCGGCGCAGGTGGTCAGGTCTGAACGCGACGCAGCCTTCGGTCGGATAGCCGGGACGACGCCAGCGGTGCAGGAAAATCGCCGATCCCCGGCCCTTTTCGGCACGAGGCCAGTTCCAGTCGGTCAGAAGCACCAGATCATAGAGCGGATCAGCCCGGCGCAAGGTTTCGTGACTGTAGGGATAGGGCGCACGTACCATGAGGTTGTAATCCTCGTGGTTCGGGTCGTCGGACCAGAGGTCCCCCGGACGGATCGGCAGCGCCCAATCCGTAGGACGCCGCATCCGATCAGGTCGGTAAAGAAGGCCAACAATGCGATGCACCCCGACAGGTGTCGCGCCATCGCCTTCGCGCTTGTCCGCGCGGATACCACCTTTGCCGATTGCGCAGGGCCACATATGGCCCATGAATCGAAGTCCCTGCCTGTTGAGAACCATGTCCTTTGACGTCACAGAAGATGACCCGACTTACGCGCCTTGGTGGCGAGATAGGCTTTATTGTGCGGGTTTTCTCCAACTTTCAGAGACACCCGTTCAGCGACGGTGATACCCTGTTTCTCCATCATGGCAATCTTGGCAGGGTTGTTCGTCATCAGGCGAACTGACCCGAACCCCAACTTCCTCAAGAGTTCCGCGCCGATGCGGAAATCTCGCTCGTCGTCCTCGAATCCGAGCCGGTGATTGGCTTCGACCGTGTCAAAGCCCTGATCCTGAAGCGCATAGGCGCGCATCTTGTTGGCAAGACCGATCCCGCGCCCTTCCTGATTGAGGTACAGCAAGACACCCTCCCCTTCGCCGCCCATCGCCGCGAGCGCGCCATTCAATTGCGGACCACAATCGCACTTGAGGCTACCCAAAAGATCACCTGTAAAACACGCCGAGTGGAGCCGGGCCAGCACCGGTTTCGCCCGATCAGGGCGGCCGATCTCAATGACGTAGTGCTCCTCCGACCCATCTTCGGGGCGGAACACATGCAGGCGTGCATTCTGAGCCGCGCGCAACGGGACACGTGCTGACACCACACTGTCGAACACAGCTGACGCACCTAACCGAGGGGCGGCGACCACCGGGTCGATCAGGGTCAGATCATGTTCAGCGGCAAACGTCTTGGCGTCCTGCACGTCTGTTGCAACGACCGCAGGAAGAAGGCGCGCCGACTTAGCCAATGTGACCGCAAGGCGGTGCAACGTAGGATCACCACCGCGCCGCGTAACCAATGGGCCTTTCATTGGATGGGACAGATCATCGGATGGATCGGCCACCGCCTGTACCCATCGCAGGCTGGCATCGTCGGGCAGCGCCACCCGCGCGACATCGCCATCATAGGCCCGTGCTTTGAGCGTGGCGGCACGTCTCCCGGTCAAGACAAGGTCGACATCCCCACCAAGCGCTATCACATCCCGCAAACGGTCTGGTCCCAGAGATTCCACGGCAAGCACCAACAGTCCGGCTTGCGTGCCCACGATAATCGGCACGCCCATACGTAGATCCGCCCGTGCTCGGGCCAAAAGATCAGTAATATCAGGCGCAAGTGTCATGGAACAGGAGCCATCCAGAACGGGCCGTTTGCAACAAAAGACCCCGATTTATGAAACATTTGGCCCCTGCATACACGAGGCTGTGAAACACTTGCAGCAATTCTTGCCCGCACGCAACGCCTTGCCCATCTGTCCTGAAACCGACGGAGAGACACGACGATGGCACAGCTTAAGAATATCCTTCTGGTCGATGATGATGACGATCTGCGCGAAGCGCTGGCCGAGCAACTGGTCATGACCGAAGACTTCGAAGTCTTCGAAGCCGATTGCGGCACCGCCGCAATGGGTCGGGTCAAAGAACAGCTTTACGATCTGATCATCCTCGATGTCGGTCTTCCCGACACAGATGGTCGCGAATTGTGCCGTCTGATGCGCAAGCAGGGCGTAAAAGCGCCGGTTCTGATGCTGACCGGGCACGACTCCGATGCGGATACCATCCTTGGGCTGGACGCTGGTGCAAATGATTATGTCACCAAGCCGTTCAAGTTTCCTGTGCTTCTGGCCCGCATTCGCGCCCAATTGCGTCAACACGAACAATCCGAAGATGCTGTATTTACGCTCGGACCGTACACATTCAAACCGTCGATGAAGCTCTTGGTCACAGATGATGACAAGAAGATCCGTTTGACCGAGAAAGAGACAAACATTCTAAAATTTCTTTATCGGTCCACCGAAGGCGTGGTTGCGCGCGATACATTGCTGCACGAGGTTTGGGGATACAATGCCGGCGTCACTACGCACACACTTGAGACACATATCTACCGCCTGCGTCAAAAAATTGAACCAGATCCCTCTAACGCGCGTTTGCTGGTAACAGAGTCCGGAGGATATCGATTGGTATCTTAAGACCTTGGTCGATTTTGATTCAGATCAAAGAAGCATGATACGCGTATCTTTAATCCGGATCTCGAGAGTTCCCGTCGCATATGCGGGTCATCATATGCACCTCCCTGTTGGACCTGGCCCCGGATTTCTCCGGGGTCTTTTTTTTGCCGGGTCAATACAAACTGACCTCGCGCACAGAAATGTCGGCCTCGTAGTCATCGCCATAAGCAACGAATGCAAGGCTATTGACCTCCAAGGGATCATACATCGCAGGCATGCCCATGTGCGACGGACCAAACATATCGAACGGTATCTCGATTGTTTGCCAGTTCGCTGGCGCGACAAAAGACGCGCGATACGAATGCCAAATCCGCGACAAGTTTGGCGTCTTGAGAAAGATGTAGTAGCGAGCGCCGTTGCCTTTTGTGGTCAAACGCAAGCCCTCGGCTGACCGCGGCCAGTCGTTGATAAAACGACGACGGACCTGGATGAAGCCACCATTATTGTCCGTGCTAACAGTTCCGCGCAAACGCAGCGTGGCCTGTGCTCCGGATCCTAAAATGTCGGCTGTCCCAGATGAGATTCCTCCCATTACTCCATCCGCGACATAATCCCATCGTGTGGCGGCCTCGCCAGAGAAGTCATCAAATAACGTCTCCGCAGCCGCTTGTCCCGCTAACATCATCCCAATCACCATCGCTCTTCATCTCATGCGGGAGACATAGACCGAGTTACAAATAAAAAAAGCGCCTCCGAAGAGGCGCTTTAATTTCAAAGACTTGGAAAGTTACAGATTACTCCGCGTCTTCCTTCTTTTGTTCCGGTGCGATTTCTTCACCGGTTTCCTGATCGACCATCTTCATCGCAAGGCGCACCTTGCCACGGTCGTCAAAGCCCAGAAGCTTGACAAAGACTTCCTGGCCTTCCTTGAGCACATCAGAAGGATGGTTCAGGCGACGGTTTTCGATCTGAGACACGTGGACGAGGCCATCGCGTTTGCCAAAGAAGTTCACGAAAGCGCCGAAATCGACGATCTTCACGACCTTGCCTTTGTAGATCTGGCCTTCTTCCGGCTCTGCGACAATCGAGTAGATCATGTCGTAGGCTTTCTTGATAGCCTCACCGTTGGGGCTGGCGATTTTGATGATGCCTTCGTCGTTGATGTCGACCTTCGCACCCGAGACCTCAACGATTTCACGGATGACCTTACCGCCCGAACCGATCACTTCACGGATCTTGTCGGTCGGGATCTGCATTGTTTCAATACGCGGTGCGTGGATCGAGAACTCAGCAGCACCTGTAAGAGCCTTGTTCATCTCACCAAGGATATGCATCCGGCCTTCTTTCGCCTGAGCGAGAGCCTTCTTCATGATCTCAGGTGTGATGCCAGCAACCTTGATGTCCATCTGCAGAGACGTGATGCCGTTCTCGGTACCCGCCACTTTGAAGTCCATGTCGCCAAGGTGGTCTTCGTCACCCAGGATGTCTGTGAGAACCGCGTAGGAGCCGTCCTCTTCGAGGATCAGACCCATTGCAACGCCAGCCACGGCGGACTTGAGCGGCACACCGGCGTCCATCATCGAGAGCGATCCACCACACACCGACGCCATCGAAGACGAACCGTTGGATTCGGTGATCTCAGACACCACCCGGATGGTGTAAGGGAAATCGGTTGCCGCGGGCAAAACCGCCTGAAGCGCACGCCATGCCAGTTTGCCGTGACCGATTTCACGACGTCCCGGAGGGCCAACGCGACCGGCTTCACCAACCGAATAGGGCGGGAAGTTGTAATGCAGCAGGAAGTTCGAACGGAAGTTTCCATGCAGCGCGTCGATGATTTGCTCGTCATCACCTGTACCGAGTGTGGTGACAACCAGACCCTGCGTTTCACCGCGGGTAAACAAAGCAGACCCGTGTGTACGCGGCAGAAGACCGGTTTCACAGACAATGTCACGTACTTCGTCCAAAGCACGACCATCGATCCGCTTGCCGGTCTTGACGACATCGCCTCGCAGCACCGAGGCTTCTAGCTTTTTCAACGCAGAGCCAAGGTTCGGATCTTCAAGCTGCTCTTCGCTCAGCGCTTCCATGATCGCCGCTTTGGCTTCGGCCACTGCCGTGGTGCGCTCTTGCTTGTCTGTGATTGCGTAAGCTGCACGGACCTTGTCCTCGCCCGCTGCCTTCACCGCATCGTACAGGTCGGAATAGTCCGGCGGCTGGAAGTCGAACGGCTCTTTGGCGGCCTCTTCGGCCAGATCGATGATCAGGTCGATAACTGGCTGGATTTGCTCGTGCGCGAAGGTCACAGCACCCAGCATTTCATCCTCGGTCAGCTCATAAGCTTCCGATTCCACCATCATCACAGCGTCTTTGGTGCCCGCGACAACCAGATCGAGCCGCTGCTCGGGGTTGTTGCGCAGCTGATCCATTTCCTCGACTTCTGGGTTGAGTATGTAGTCGCCGTCGACATAACCGACGCGGCAGCCCGCGATCGGGCCCATGAACGGCGCGCCGGAAATGGTCAGCGCAGCAGAAGCGGCAATCATCGCAACGATGTCCGGATCGTTGACGAGGTCGTGCGACAGCACGGTGCACATCACCAGAACTTCGTTTTTGAAGCCGGGTACAAAGAGCGGGCGGATCGGCCGGTCAATCAGACGCGCGGTCAGCGTTTCCTTCTCGGTCGGACGTGCCTCCCGCTTGAAGAAGCCACCCGGCACTTTACCGGCGGCGTAGTATTTTTCCTGATAATGGACGGTCAGCGGAAAGAAGTCCTGACCGGGTTTCGGTTGCTTGGCGAACGTCACGTTGGCCATCACCGAGGTCTCGCCGAGGGTTGCAATCACGCTGCCATCGGCCTGACGGGCAACTTTGCCCGTTTCCAGTGTGAGCGTTTCCTCGCCCCACTGCATGCTTTTCTTCGTAATGTTAAACATCATCGTTTCCTGTAAGGGAGCGCTCCCGGCCCTCCGGGTCTCCCGTTTTCATGGCGGCCCCATTGCCGCCGACCCTTTCATCATGCCATGCGCCAGGGTCGAAGCGTCACGTCTCAGATGCAGCGGCCTTACAGGATTATTGCGTGTTTGGAAAGGGAAGTTGATCGCGCATCACCACGCGATATTCCCGGCCAATGGAGTGAACAGATGTTTGCAGCGAAAGCCGTGACAAGAGGTGGAATCGTGCGCCGTGCTTTTCCCCGGGGTTTAGCATGAGATCGGCAGAGACTGGTTCATTCGTAAGGTGGAAGAGCGAGGATTGAATCGTCTCGAATGAGAAGAACAATTTATCGTCATTTGTTCAGACGCTCCTGTGCGCCAGTGTTTATGACGCACGTCTCGTTCAGCAACACCTACCGCCGGCGTTCCTTTTTTGAACCCGTTTTCGATACCCCAAATTTCTACAAAAATGCGGGACCAACACTTAAGAACTCGTTGGCGCCAGCAAGAAAGCTTTGAAAATATAAAAAGAAAAAGCCGCGCAAGTGATTGCACGGCCCTCTCAGCATCGGTCCTACGAAAGCCCGCAGGATGTTCAATGGCTTTAGCGACGGATCCCAAGACGCTTGATCAGGTCCTGATAGCGCGCTTCGTCTTTCGCCTTGGTGTAGTCCAACAACTTACGACGCTGAGCAACCAGCTTGAGCAGACCACGACGCGAGTGATTGTCTTTCTTATGAGTCTTGAAGTGCTCAGTCAGCGTAGAGATACGGCTGGTCAGGATCGCAACCTGCACTTCGGGCGAACCGGTGTCGCCTTCTTTGGTCGCGAATTCTTTGATCAGACGGTTCTTTTCTTCAACAGTGATCGACATCGGGGTCTCCTTTCGAAGGTTTGTGTGAATGGCGCAAGCCGGGATGTCGTCCAGCAAGGCCCGTGGAGAATCTCCGCATGTAACGCGGATGGGGGCGTATAGGCGATTAATTGTCTGTTGAAAAGCATTTTGAAAGAGGGCTTCCGGCACCGATGACACAGTCGTTTATATGCCGCGGTTATACCGCTCCGGATACGGCCAAGGCTTCGGTTCGGTAGCGAGGGCGACGTAAAGGGGATGTCGCGGGTGCCCGTCTTTCGTGAGGCCCAGATGATGCAACTCGGCTGGCGTTTCCTCGGCAAACGCTCTGCCGCGATCCTGATGGCCGCCATGCACGCCCCAAGCGGCAATCGTCATGCCAGACAATCGAATCCAGTGTTCCAGAACTGCCGTGTTCGCTGCTCCGATCGGTTCGGCGGCGAGCTTGAGATCCTGCGGCCGCGTTGCCCGAAATGCGAACAAATTCGCGATGCAAACACCTCCGAACCCCATGGAGCGCGCACGCGTTTCGCACCGAGCCACCGTTGGATCATTCCGAAGCTCGTCTGCGGTCGAGGGGTTGAGCATAATGAACAAAATAGCAGGAGCGCTTTCATTCCAGACCCGTGAAAGACCATAGCGGTACTGGTCACAGGGGGAGTACCAAACGCGAGACATGGCTCCATTTGCGCAATGTGACCTGTAAACCAGACCCGCAGAAAGCGAGGGCGGCAGGTCTGTCATGCCGTGACGAAAACGCGCGACGGGTGCACTTCACCGGATTTGTACAAACCAACGGCGATTGGGTTGCCGTCAGAAGACACCCAGCATTCATCGCCATATTCGAGTCCAGACGCGATCACCATCGCAGGATTACCGTTTCGCAGCTTTGCCGCCGCTTCGGGGGTACAGGACAATTCCGGCAAATCAGCAAGACCCTCTTCAAGAGGCCTGAGATATGTATCCAATTCCGGTGTACGGGCTAATTCATCGATTTGTTCCAAACTCAAGCCATCTTCGGCGTCAAATGGACCGGACCAGATACGGCGCAGGCTCAAAACATGGCCGAGGCATCCCAGAGCTTCGCCCAAATCGCGCGCGATGGAGCGGACATAGCCCCCTTTTCCACAAACCAACATCAAAACGGCATGATCAGGATCCGGGCGCTCCAGAAGGGTCAGTTCGTCAACATAGAGAGGACGCGCAGCGATCTCCATATCCTCTCCATCCCGGGCGCGTTTATAGGCGCGTTCACCATCGATCTTGACTGCCGAGAATTGCGGAGGCACTTGCATGATGTCGCCGACGAATTGATGCAGGGCCTCTTTGATGTCCTCATCCGTGGGGCGCTTTTCTGACGTTGCGATCACGTCGCCTTCTGCATCATCCGTACGAGTGGCTTGCCCGAACCGTACGGTAAACTCGTACGCTTTGAGTGCATCGGTGATGTAGGGAACGGTTTTCGTCGCTTCGCCAAGGGCCACAGCCAGAACACCGGTGGCATCCGGGTCGAGCGTGCCGGCGTGCCCGGCCTTCTTTGCGTCGAGCGCCCAGCGCACCTTGTTCACCACAGCGGTCGATGTCAGGCCTGCGGGCTTGTCCACCACCAACCAGCCGGAAATATCGCGGCCCTTGCGTTTGCGTCCCATCGTGTCTCTCACAACGTTGAAAGACCGGCGAGGTATCGCAGGGCTAAGTGCCTGTCAATTCGGCTCCGACAGGCTCAGTCGATCTCTCGGGCTTCGTCGATCAGCATGATCGGGATACCGTCGCGGATCGGATAGGCAAGATGTGCCGTGTGGCTGATCAATTCCTGCCTCGACGCGTCGTATTCAAGTCTGCCCTGGGTTTGCGGGCAAACCAGAGCCTCAAGCATCTTGCGGTCGAACCCGGGTGTTTCCGTCATTGCAGGATATCCTCTGACTGGCCGCCTCGCAGGGCATATTCGATCAGAGTAACCAGTGTTTCCCGGCGCGTCGACAACGACGGCGCTTCAAGCAGCGCCTGTTTTTCCTCAGGCTCAAAGTCCAGAAGCATCGAGAGCGAGTTGATCAACAATTCGTTGTCCGCATCTTTCAATGTGTCCCAGTCCGCAGACAAATCGCGCGCGGCAAAGTAACGATCCAGCAACGCAAGGAAACTGTCGCGGTCAAAACTCTGGTCATGCTCAGGCCCACCCTGATCGCGGTCGAACCCGTCCCAATCCACATCAAAGCGGCGATAGGGTGTGAACCCTTCCACCTCACTACCAAGACGGAACCGTGAAATCCCGGATAAGGTAATCATGTAACGGCCATCTTCAGTTTCCGAAAACTGAGTCACCCGCCCCGCACACCCGATACGGTGCAACGCATCTTGATCGCCATTCGGACGCACGTTCGGTTGCACCATACCGATCAACCGCGCAGGCGTTTTTAGTGCGTCTTCAAGCATTTGCAGGTAGCGCGGCTCGAATAGATGCAATGGGAGACGTGCGCGGGGCAGCAAGAGCGCCCCAGGCAGTGGAAACACAGGGATCATCCCCGGCAGTTCGCTAACTCGTGTCATAGCCGAAGAGGTAGGCTGGCGTTGCGATCAGGCAAATATCATTGAGCTCAAACGACGACGGCCATTCAGAGCCACCGGATCATTTGGTTTCAACGCTTCGAAAATCGTCATCAACTGTGCCTTCGCGGCCCCGTCATTCCATTCGCGATCGCGGCGGAAGAGCTCGAGCAAATGATCGACAGCCGCTTGGCCTTCACCCTTCGAATAAAGGGCTTGTGCCAAATCAAACCGGGCTTGATGATTGTCAGGATCGGTTTCGACCGCAGCTTGTAAATCTGCGACCGGACCAGAATTGCTGGCCTGCTTTGCCAGTTCCAATTGAGCGTGAACGGCTTCCAGCTCAGGCTTGTCTGAAATCTCTGCAGGCGCCCCGTTCAGGATTGCCTCTGCCTGCTCCAGATCGTCGGCCGCCAAAGCACATCTCACCATTCCCGCATAGGCGCGGGCGTGATGGGGGTCTTCTTCGAGGACAGCTGCAAAAGTCTGCATCGCATCAACAGCGGCTCCGGCCTCAAGCATTTCCTCTGCCGCCTCGACAGCATCGTCCAAGCCACCGCTTGCGTCCCCGCCAGCCGCTTTGACGACCCTCTCGACAAAGGCTTTGATCTCAGTGCCGGGTTGCGCGCCTTGGAACATGTCCACAGGCCGCCCTTTGACAAAGGCAACCACGGTTGGAATAGACTGGATAGGCAGACCTTGCTGCGCCAAAGCTTGCACCAGTCCCTGCGCCTCATCGACATTGACCTTAGCCATTTTGACCGCACCGCGGGCTGCGGTGACTTCTGCTTCAAGCATCGGACCAAGCGTTTTACAAGGTCCGCACCAAGGCGCCCAGAAATCGACGATGACCGGCGTTTCCATGCTGCCGTCGACCACTTCGGCCATAAACGCATCCTGGGACACGTCCTTGATCAGCTCTGCCGCGGATGGGCCTTGTCCAAGTTCGATCATCTGCGTCTCCTGTCGCCAATGCGGTTACGTCAGGGCGTAGATGGCGTACCAATTCCCGTCTTGCAAGGGGTTAGCCGGTGATCAAAGGCTTAACGAGGGCCGCAACCTGTTCTGGATGGGTGATCGGTACCATATGACCCGCCCCAGCCACCACTGCGTCGAATGCGTTTGGGATTTTTTTTGCCAGCGTTGCATGGATTGCGGCAATCACCGGCTCACTCTCTGCACCGCGGATCAATTGTGTGGGACATTGAATAGCCTCGGGGCGGCCTTCCGAGAGCAGACCATTGGCATCTGCGACAAGACAGGGTTCGGTTTCCCGAATGAAAGGCATTTGCGAAGACAACAGCGTTCTTTCCTTCTCGCCCAGTTCATCCCATGTGCGGCCATCGCCCCAGATACTGATAAAATCGGCGGCACCCTTTGCCCAATCCCCCTGTTCCAGAGCCGCGCCGAACTCCTGCGATGCATCGAGATAAGTCTGAAAGACGGACACATCGCTTTCCCGGGCGGCCGCGAAAAGCACTGGTTCGATCAGCGTGAGGCTTTGCACCTTGTCAGGCGCCTCTATCGCCAACCGGAGTGCGACCGTCGCTCCGAAACTGTGTCCGA
This sequence comes from Alphaproteobacteria bacterium, assembly GCA_030431485.1. Taxonomy (GTDB): domain Bacteria; phylum Pseudomonadota; class Alphaproteobacteria; order Rhodobacterales; family Rhodobacteraceae; genus Marivita. The sequence goes on along the minus strand of JAUIIR010000003.1, from coordinate 36,768 downwards.
TGACGTGCCCGCCGTCAGCCAAGCAATCCAGGGCAATTGCGGTGACCTGATCATGCAGGTCGGACCTCTGGTCCCAGGCGGCACTGCGGCCATGCCCCGGCATGTCCGGGGCAATCATGGTGAGTTCTTCGGACAAGCGCATTGCAAGCGGTGTCCAGACTTTTGAATGCGCCAGGGCGCAATGAAGTAGTAGAGCCTTTTGCGGACCGTGACCAAAACCGCGCGTATAAACCGGGAAGCCGCCTCTGAGGTTGTCGAGCATCAGAGCTTACCTGCTAGATGCAGTTCCAGATCCTCGATGCGATCCTGTCCCCAGAACCTCTGGTCTTTATCTGTAATGTAGAACGGAACACCGAAAACGCCGCGAGACACGGCTTCCTCCAAATTGGTGGCGTAAGTTTCGGCCCCAGCCAAGAGGCCGCTATCTGCCAGCGACGGGTCGAACCCTGCTGCGGCCAAGCAGGACCTTAGCACGTCGTCTTGCGCGATATCTTTGTCTTCGGCCCAAACAGCGCGGAGAATGCTGTGTGTCAGCTTGCCAAGATCGCCACCGCCAGCGTTCTGCGCTGCGATTATAGCATAAGCCGCCGGAGCGCGGTTTGTAGGCCAAAAGGCAGGTTGAAGCGTTATCGGCAGGCCTCGCTTTTTCGATTGCCGTGCCAGTTCCTGAGAACGCATTTCCAATCGGCTGGGATGGCGTTCATTTGGCGGCGTTCCACCCGTCCGCGCGAAAAGACTTGTGGTATCAACAGGCTTATAGGTGATGGACGCACCATGCTTGGCTGCAACGTCTTCCAGCCTCGTGCCCGCGAGGTAGGCATATGGCGATGTTGTTGAAAAAAAGTAATCAATGTGGGCCATATGGTCTCTCCGGGCGTCTGTTGCTTTGCGAGACGGTAGGCCCATGCTAAGGCGAGCGCAACGTCACGAATCTGTCATACACGACTGCCTACGGAGCCTGCCGCCATGCCAAGCATTGATGAACCCAAACTGATTTCCGGCAATGCGAACATGCCATTGGCCAAGGCGATCGCGCGGCGCATGACGATGTATCGCGGCATGAGTGTTGGACTCGTGGATGCTCGGGTCGAGCGGTTCAACGATCAGGAAATATTCGTCGAGGTGTACGAGAACGTCCGTGGCGAGGACATGTTCATCATTCAGCCGACGTCAAACCCGGCCAACGACAACTTGATGGAACTTCTCATCATGTCCGACGCACTGCGTCGCTCTTCAGCGGCGCGCATCACTGCCGTGATCCCTTATTTCGGCTATGCCCGTCAGGATCGCCGGTCTAAAGCCCGGACGCCCATCAGCGCGAAACTCGTGGCAAACATGATTGTCGAAGCCGGAATTGAACGCGTGTTGACGATGGACCTGCACGCAGCCCAGATTCAAGGGTTCTTCGACATCCCGGTTGACAACCTTTACGCGTCACCGATCTTTGCGCTCGACATTCTGGAGCAGTTCAAAGGCGACACCAAAGATGTGATGATCGTCTCTCCGGATGTCGGCGGTGTGGCCCGTGCTCGCGAATTGGCAAAACGCATCAACGCGCCGCTTTCTATCGTCGACAAACGCCGCGAAAAACCCGGCGAGGTTGCCGAGATGACGGTCATCGGTGAAGTTACAGGAAAAAAATGTATTATCGTGGATGACATCTGTGACACGGCAGGCACATTGTGCAAAGCGGCTGAAGTCCTGATGGAACACGGTGCAACCGAGGTGCATTCCTACATCACACACGGGGTTCTTTCGGGGCCAGCCGTCGAGCGGATCACCAAGTCGGTCATGAAATCACTGGTGATCACGGACTCCATTCAAGCGACCGAAGCGGTGTCGAACGCCCCGAATATCCGCATCGTGCCGACAGCACCGATGTTCGCCCAAGCGATCCTTAATATCTGGAATGGCACATCCGTATCGTCTCTTTTCGAGACAGAAACGCTTGGTCCAATTTACGAAGGTATTCTCTAAGGACTTCCCTCAGAAAAATTGGCGACGCGGCGCGCTGGGAGTATCTCTCCGGCGCATTGTCCGCGCCGATGCAGGCTTTACGCATTCACGACACATCCCAGTCATCGTCGTGATGAACCTCACCGATTGCGAACCACGAGATCCGAACCCGGGCAACGCGGGTATCAAGCCATGTGCGGAACACCGTTTCGAAACCGGTCTCTGATACATTTTCCGCGGTGAGATCGGCGCGTACGTTGTGTGCGCTGTCCATATCCCAAAGCGTCAGTGATACGTGGACCATCGGCGTGGCTGCGTAGGGCTTTTCAAAGGCAATCCACTGCCGCCGCATACGTGCGCCCTCACCTGTCCACATATCCCCACCCTCTTCGAAATCCGAAAAGAGATCGACAGATCCTTGGGCAATCCCGACACGCGAACTTTTGATGATTTGCATGGCACCGTCTCTCGAACTCATTGGATTTTATCGTAGCGCTAGGAGCATCCAAAACAAAAAAAGCCCCGCATCACTGCGGGGCTATTCGTTCGAAAAGCGTCTGACTTAAAGTGACGGCTGTTTCGGAGACAAACCGATATGTGTACCCACGGCCACCATGTCGGACAGCAGCTTAGCTGCATCGTCGACTGGACCGGGCTCGTTCTTGAATGTCTCTTTGGTCTGATTGTAGGTAGACTGAGCCTCGTCAACCATCGCCTCGTATGTTGCCTGGTCAACATCGCCTTTCGGCAGGGCACGCTCAGCGAGAACCGACAAGCCTTCGCCCAGCTCGGCAAACCCGCCGGTCACAACGAACTCTTCGGTGCCCTTCTCGGTTTCCACAGTCAGAATACCGGGACGCAGCGTTGTGATCAGAGGCGCATGGTTGGGCATAGCCGTCATGTCACCGTCCGCACCCGGGATCTGCACAGACTTGACCTGCGCCGACATCAGGCTGCGCTCCGGGCTGACCAGATCGAATTGCATGGTCTCTGCCATGAGTGATCTCCTTTAGGGTGATGTCCCCGCAAAAGTGTTCGCGAGGACAGATAAACGCCCGGCTTAGGCCGCGTCTGCCGCCATCTTTTCAGCTTTGGCTTTCACTTCCTCGATGCCGCCAACCATGTAGAAGGCGCCTTCCGGAAGGTGGTCGTACTCGCCAGCCACAACCGCCTTGAAGGACGAGATCGTGTCTTCGAGCGGAACCTGAACGCCGTCAGAGCCGGTGAAGACCTTTGCCACGTCGAACGGCTGCGACAGGAAACGCTGGATTTTTCGCGCGCGGGCCACGGTCATCTTATCCTCTTCGGACAGTTCGTCCATGCCGAGGATCGCGATGATGTCCTGAAGCGACTTGTAACGCTGAAGGATACCCTGAACGTCACGAGCCACCTGATAGTGCTCTTCGCCCACGATCTGCGGGTCCATCAGACGCGAGTTCGAATCGAGCGGGTCCACAGCAGGGTAGATGCCAAGTTCGGAGATCGCACGCGACAGAACGGTTGTTGCGTCCAAGTGAGCAAAGGTTGTTGCAGGCGCCGGGTCGGTAAGGTCGTCCGCAGGAACATACACGGCCTGGATCGACGTGATCGAGCCAGCTTTGGTCGAGGTAATGCGTTCCTGCATGGCGCCCATGTCGGTCGCCAGTGTCGGCTGGTAGCCCACAGCGGACGGGATACGGCCCAAGAGGGCGGACACCTCGGAACCGGCCTGTGTAAAGCGGAAAATGTTGTCCACGAAGAACAGAACGTCTGTACCGGATTGGTCGCGGAACTGTTCCGCGAGTGTCAGGCCTGTCAGGGCCACACGTGCACGCGCACCCGGAGGCTCGTTCATCTGACCGTAGACAAGCGCCACCTGGGACTCGGACAGATTGTCCGGCTTGATAACGTTGGATTCGATCATTTCGTGGTAAAGGTCGTTACCCTCACGGGTCCGCTCACCCACACCCGCGAACACCGAATAACCGGAGTGCACTTTCGCGATATTGTTGATCAGTTCCATGATGAGAACGGTCTTGCCCACACCGGCGCCGCCGAAGAGACCAATCTTACCGCCCTTGGAGTACGGTGCGAGAAGGTCGATCACCTTAATGCCAGTGACGAGGATTTCGGACTCGGTCGACTGCTCTGCGAATTCCGGAGCAGGTGCGTGGATTGGGCGGTATTCCTGTGCTTCGACAGGGCCACCTTCATCCACCGGCTCACCGACGACGTTCAGGATGCGGCCGAGCGTTGCGGCACCAACCGGAACCGAAATCGGGCCGTCTGTGTCGATCACTTCCTGACCGCGAACGAGACCTTCGGTCGCGTCCATCGCGATGGTGCGAACAGTGTTTTCGCCAAGGTGCTGTGCCACTTCCAGAACGAGCTTCTTGCCGTTGTTGTCCGTGGTCAGCGAGTTCAAAATAGCCGGCAGGTGGTCGTTGAACTGAACGTCCACGACGGCGCCGATCACCTGCGTGATTTTGCCTTTTGCGTTTGCCATGTTTCGTCTCCGGTTCTTAGAGCGCCTCGGCGCCCGAGATAATTTCGATCAGTTCGTTGGTAATCACGGCCTGACGCGAACGGTTGTATTCGATGGTGAGCTTTTCGATCATTTCGCCGGCGTTACGCGTCGCGTTGTCCATTGCGCTCATCCGGGCGCCCTGTTCGGACGCACCATTTTCCAGCAGCGCTGCAAAGATCTGCGTTGCCACGCCACGCGGAAGAAGGTCGGCGAGGATTGCCTCTTCATCCGGTTCGTAATCGTACAGCGTGTTGGACGCAGCATCGCCTTCCTCGGGCGCGTCGAACGCGGCCGGGATAACCTGCTGGGCTGTCGGGATTTGGCTCACAACGTTTACGAACTTCGCATAGAAGATCGTTGCAACGTCGAACTCGCCAGCGTCAAAGCGGCCAAGAATATCCTTGGCGATGCCTTGCGCATCCGCGTAGCCAATCCGCTTTACATCGCTCAGGTCGATGTGACCGATGAACAGACTGCCGAAGTCACGCTTCATCGCGTCACGGCCTTTTTTGCCGACAGTCAAAATCTTGACTGTCTTGCCTTTGGCCTTGAGCTCGGCCGCTTTCTGCTTGGCAAGCTTCGCGATGTTCGCATTGAAGCCGCCGCACAGGCCGCGTTCCGCCGTCATGACGACGAGCAGTTGCACGTCGTCCTTACCGGTGCCGCTCAGCAGCTTCGGTGCGCTGTCGCTGTCGCCCACGCTTGCTGCCAGCGCACCCATCACGGCATTGAACCGCTCAGTGTAGGGGCGCGCCATTTCGGCAGCATCCTGTGCCCGCCGCAGTTTTGCGGCGGCCACCATTTGCATGGCCTTTGTGATCTTGCGGGTCGATTTGACCGACTCGATCCGTGTTTTCAGGTCCTTAAGACTTGGCATTGCCTCGTCTCCTTACGAGAAGTCGGCGGCGTATTCGTCCAGCGCGGCCTTGATCTTGTCGGCCAGCTCGTCTTTCACCTTACGGTCGTTGTTGGTGATGTCGTCGAGCAGCGCTTGATGCTTGCCGCGCAGGTGTGCGAGCATACCAGCTTCGAAACGGCCCACATCGGACACAGCAACCTTATCGAGGTAGCCATTGGTGCCGGCGAAGATGACGCAGACGATTTCCGCGTTGGTCAGCGGCGAGTACTGCGGCTGCTTCATGAGCTCGGTCAGACGTGCACCACGGTTCAGCAGCTGCTGAGTCGATGCGTCGAGGTCGGAACCGAACTGGGCAAAGGCCGCCATTTCGCGGTACTGAGCGAGCGACAGTTTCACCGGACCTGCAACCGAGGACATCGCCTTGGTCTGAGCCGACGAACCCACACGAGAAACCGACAGACCGGTGTTCACGGCCGGGCGGATACCCTGGTAGAAGAGTTCCGTTTCAAGAAAGATCTGACCGTCGGTGATCGAGATCACGTTTGTCGGAATAAACGCCGAAACGTCACCACCCTGGGTTTCGATGATCGGCAGAGCCGTCAGCGAGCCCGAGCCATTGTCTTCGTTCAGCTTTGCCGAACGCTCGAGCAGGCGCGAGTGGAGGTAGAAAACGTCACCCGGATACGCTTCGCGGCCCGGCGGACGACGCAGCAGCAGGGACATCTGACGATAAGCAACGGCCTGCTTGGACAGGTCATCGTAGATGATCAGAGCGTGGCGACCGTTGTCGCGGAAGTGCTCAGCCATCGAAGTCGCAGCGTAGGGTGCGAGGAACTGCATCGGCGCCGGGTCGGACGCGGTTGCAGCCACGACGATCGAGTACTCGATCGCGCCGCTCTCTTCGAGCTTCTTCACCAGCTGCGCAACGGTGGAGCGCTTCTGGCCGACGGCGACGTAGATGCAGTAGAGCTTCTTGCTCTCATCATCGCCAGCAGCGTCGTTGTAGGATTTCTGATTCAGGATCGCGTCCAGAGCAACGGCAGTTTTACCTGTCTGACGGTCACCGATGATGAGCTCACGCTGGCCACGGCCAATCGGGATCATCGAGTCAACGGCCTTGAGGCCAGTCGCCATCGGCTCGTGAACCGACTTACGCGGGATGATGCCCGGAGCCTTCACGTCCGCAATGGAGCGGTTCTTAGTTTTGATCGGGCCTTTGCCGTCGATCGGGTTGCCCAGACCGTCAACAACGCGGCCCAACAGCTCGTCGCCCACCGGAACGTCCACGATGGCGTTGGTGCGCTTAACGGTGTCGCCTTCTTTAATGTCACGGTCCGAACCGAAGATAACGATACCGACGTTGTCGGCTTCGAGGTTCAGCGCCATGCCGCGAATTCCACCCGGGAATTCGACCATTTCACCGGCCTGAATGTTGTCGAGGCCGTAAACGCGCGCGATACCGTCACCAACGGACAGGACGCGGCCCACCTCGGTGACTTCGGCGTCCTGCCCGAAGTTCTTGATCTGCTCCTTTAGGATCGCAGAAATCTCGGCTGCTTGGATACCCATTTATCCGACCTCTTTCATAGCATTTTGCAGGGAGTTGAGCTTGGAGCGGATCGACGTGTCGATCATCTTCGAGCCCACTTTAACGACAAGACCGCCGATGAGGGATTCATCAACGGTCGCATTAATCTTAACATCTTTGCCAACTTTGGCCTTGAGCGTTTTGGCAAGTTCTTTGGATTGCGCTGAGCTCAACTTGACAGCCGACACTACATCAGCAGTGACCTCGCCCTTTTCTTCCGCAATCAGATCACGCAGACGGTTGATCATCTGCGGGACCACAAAAAGACGGCGCTTTGATGCCATCAGAGCCAGCACATTTTGCATGGTCTGAGACAAGCCCATTTTGGCAGAGACCGCCGAAATTGCCTTGGCTTGCGCGTCGCGGGAATACACCGGCGAATGGATCAGATCGGTAAGCTCGGGGCTGCTGGCAAGCGAGGCCGACAGATCATCGAGGTTGGCTTCGAGCTTGTCGAGCTCTTTACCCTCTTTGGCAAGGTCGAAGACCGCCATGGCATAGCGATCCGCGATGCCCGAGGAAATGGATGCTGATTCAGACACGTCCACCCTTCCGCTATTCTGCCTCCGATCCCCCGAAGTACCGGTGGTCAGAGGCGTTTTCAGTTTGGCAAATGCCGTATGGCATAGAAATCAGCGCGGATGTAGCAGAGGCGTCCTCAGCCCGCAACACGGTATGGTGTTTTCCTGTGATGTCTAAAACGCCTTATTTTTATGGAGTTAAACAAAGTGCGACGTATTGCGCGCGCTAAAGGGTGATTTTTTCTGTCATATTTTCAGGCCTGCGGCGATTCCTCGACGCTGCAACGCCGCAAAACTCGCCTTGCCCAAATTTTAAGCAATCTCTTATCTGAGCTAGCCCCACGGCTGCGTCAGAGGAAAACCTGACCGTCGATGACCACATGTGTGTGACCACCGACGGTGACACGATCCGACCCTAGGGATGGCGCACCGACAAACACTCGACCGGCCCGGCCCAATTTTGTGCCCTGTGCGACTACAAGGTTCTTGGTCAATCGACCTTCCTCCCACATCCACCTGGCCAACGCAGCGTTCAACGAGCCGGTAATGGGATCCTCTACCATCCCGCTCGACGGTGAGATATTGCGCACTTCGTAGTCACATTCCCCGCCGGGATGATGGGCGCCGATGAGGCTTACACCAACATACTTTGGCCAGCTGACACGCGATGCATCGACAGTCAATACATCTTCCGCTGACTCAAGCTCCAATACGTTCCAGACAGGTCCATTCTCAAGAACCGCCGACCGGACGACTTTTTCGGGATCAAGTTGTAGTTGGTCACACAGATCAGATTTGGAGGAATCGTCCATTGCGGAAATCTTGGTTTTTGGAGCAACAAAAGCCGGGACGTCGCCTGTCATATCGATTTCGACCAGACCGATAGCGCATTCCTGGAATACCTTTTCGGGCGACTTGGGCTGGCCGCCGCAATGCAACCAGGCCGCACAGCTGCCGAGCGTCGGATGTCCGGCAAACAACATTTCCCGAGACGGCGTGAAGATCCGCAGGCGATAATCCGCGTTTGGTACAGATGGAGGCAAAACGAATGTTGTCTCGGCCAGATTGGTCCACGCCGCAAATGCCAACATCTGCTCGTCACTGATGTCTTCAGCATCGACAACCACAGCCAAGCCATTTCCTTTGGTCGGAATGGACGTGAAAACATCAGCCTGAATGAATCGTCTGGAACGCATAGGACCCATGTTCTCTTATTGTTCTGTTTGTATCCGCGCCCGAGCTGGTTTGGCCGACGGCGTTGGCACAAGGTTGCCCAACGGGTTGAGCACACGGCTCTCTACCTTTGATCCACCCGGCGTTGGATTGGTCTTGGTCACCTCGACCATAAGCACGCCCCCTGCAATCAGAGCCGAGACACTGCGACCCATCTGTTCCCAGAAGGGGCCGGTTTTCATCCAGAAGCGTCTGGTCGAGGGCGGTTGATACAGGACGGCTTTGTGACGCTGAGGAGCAAAATTATGCGCCTTCAATTGCGACTCCAATTGGCTCATTGAATAGGGTCGCCCGAAACCGAAGGGCGTCGCATCCGATCGTGCCCAAAGCCCAGAGCGGTTGGGAACAATAAAAAGCGCCTTCCCCCCCGGCCCCAGTACACGCCAGCATTCTTCAAGAAGCGCTGACGGCCGTTCTGATGTCTCAAGACCATGCATGAGGATCAGCTTGTCGAAACGACCGTTCTCAATGGGCCACAATGTTTCTTCACAAAGCACCGAAACGTTGGGCATGCCTGCAGGCCAAGGCATCACCCCTTGCTGAGCGGGCATCAATCCGATCACTCGGCGCGCTTCTTGCAGGTATGGACGCAATAATGGAACTGCGAACCCGAAACCACCCAAGGATTGTTGCTTAGCCTCTGGCCAGAAGACCTTGACCTGATCACGCACCACGCGCTGCGCCACTCGTCCTATCGCACTGCGATAATAGAAGCTGTGCAGCCGCTGCACGTCGAGATGCATTTGGGCCTCCGTTCAAATTGGCCTAGGTAGATATGAGTGTAACCACCACGGAAAGAAACACCATGCCCCTCGAACTCGTCACTTTGCCTGCTTTGTCGGACAACTACACCTACCTGCTGCATGACAGCGACAGCGGAGCGACAGCCTGCATCGACGTACCCGAGGCGGGGCCAATACTTGCCGAACTGGAAAAGCGAGGGTGGGCCCTCACTGAAATTTGGCTCACGCACCACCATCACGACCATATTGGTGGCGTCGATGAGCTTCTTGCGCGCTATGATGCGAAGGTCACAGGCGCCGCAGCTGACCGGCATCGTCTACCGCCACTCAATCGCGAAGTCAGCGACGGAGACGCCTTCGAATTTGGTGGTGAAGTGGTCGATATTCTAGACGTTTCGGGACACACCGTGGGGCATATCGCCTTTGTGGTTCCCGGCTCAGGATACGCTTTTACGGCCGACAGCCTCATGGCATTGGGGTGTGGACGATTGTTCGAGGGTACTGCTGCGCAAATGTGGGAGAGCTTGCAAAAGATCGCGTCGCTTGATCCCGAAACAGTGATCTGCTCAGGCCACGAGTACACGCAGGCCAATGCTCGTTTTGCGATCACCATCGACCCAGACAATCCGGACTTGAAAGACCGTATCGAACGCATAAATTCAAAGCGTTCCAGTAACGAACCTACTGTTCCCAGCAAACTTTCTGAAGAAGCGGCGACAAACCCTTTCCTGCGTGCCGCTGACCCCGCCATCATGGCGCATCTCGACATGATTGGAGCGGACCCGGTGGATGTTTTTGCCGAAATTCGCGCCCAAAAGGATCGCTTCTGAGGCAAAATCACAAGAACGTGCGTACAATCTGTATGATGTGACCCAGTGAGGTGAAGAAAAAACTTGAAGCTTCGTCGGTAACGACCAAACTTTAATACTAAGAAGACAGTTGCGCCGTATCCTATGACGCAACGCAAAAAGGAAGGAGCACTCAGTCGTGCCTTCATTTTCGAATACTCTTGAGCAGGCAATTCACTCGGCGTTGGCACTTGCCAACTCCCGATCACATGAGTTCGCAACGCTGGAGCATCTGCTGCTGGCGCTGATCGACGAACCCGATGCGGTTCGTGTTATGAAGGCGTGCTCTGTCGATACCGAAGAGTTGCGGACCACCTTGGTCGATTACATCGACGATGATCTGTCAAATCTTGTGACTGACATCGAAGGGTCCGAGGCGGTTCCGACCGCGGCTTTCCAGCGCGTGATCCAACGCGCTGCAATTCATGTCCAAAGTTCGGGTCGCAGCGAAGTCACGGGCGCAAACGTGCTGGTCGCAATTTTTGCGGAGCGCGAAAGCAATGCTGCGTATTTCCTGCAAGATCAGGACATGACGCGCTACGATGCCGTGAACTTCATCGCGCATGGGGTTGCCAAAAACCCGGCTTACGGAGAAAGCCGCCCTGTCACAGGTGCATCCGAAAGCGAAGAAGAAACGCAGTCTCCCGAGCCGCAGGGCGAACAAAAGGAATCGGCGTTGGCTAAGTACTGCGTCGACCTGAACGCCAAGTCGCGCGAAGGTGATATTGATCCTTTGATCGGGCGCGACTCCGAAGTTGAGCGGTGTATTCAGGTGCTGTGCCGACGTCGCAAGAACAATCCGCTTCTTGTCGGTGATCCAGGCGTTGGGAAAACGGCCATAGCCGAAGGTCTGGCACGTAAGATCGTTGCTGGCGAAACGCCAGAGGTGTTGAAAAACACAACTATCTACTCACTTGATATGGGTGCTCTTCTTGCGGGCACAAGGTATCGCGGCGATTTTGAAGAACGCCTGAAGGCGGTCGTAACCGAGTTGGAAGAGCATCCAGATGCGGTGTTGTTCATCGACGAAATCCACACCGTGATCGGCGCTGGAGCGACCTCCGGTGGTGCAATGGATGCCTCAAACCTGCTCAAGCCAGCCCTTCAGGGTGGCAAGCTGCGTACGATGGGCTCCACCACTTACAAGGAATTCCGTCAGCATTTCGAAAAAGACCGCGCTTTGTCCCGCCGGTTCCAAAAGATTGATGTCAACGAACCTTCGGTCGAAGACACGATCAAGATCCTGAAGGGTTTGAAGCCTTATTTCGAAGAGCATCACAGCGTGAAATACACCGCCGATGCGATCAAGACAGCCGTCGAATTGTCGGCGCGGTACATCAATGACCGCAAGCTGCCCGACAAGGCGATTGATGTGATCGACGAGGCCGGCGCGGCACAACATCTCGTGGCGGAATCCAAGCGACGCAAATCGCTCGGCGCGAAAGAGATAGAAGCTGTTGTGGCCAAGATTGCCCGCATTCCGCCAAAGAACGTGTCCAAGGACGATGCCGAGGTTCTCAAGGATCTCGAATCCAGCCTGAAGCGTGTGGTCTTCGGCCAGGACGCAGCAATCGAGGCGCTGTCCTCGGCGATCAAACTCGCACGTGCTGGTCTCCGCGAGCCTGAAAAGCCCATTGGCAACTACCTCTTCGCAGGCCCGACCGGCGTAGGTAAAACAGAGGTCGCCAAACAACTGGCGGACACCCTTGGTGTGGAGCTTCTGCGTTTCGACATGTCGGAATACATGGAGAAGCACGCGGTCAGCCGCCTGATCGGTGCACCTCCGGGCTATGTGGGGTTCGACCAGGGTGGACAGCTTACCGATGGTGTGGACCAGCATCCGCACTGTGTGCTGCTGCTCGACGAGATCGAAAAGGCGCACCCGGATGTCTATAATATCCTGTTGCAGGTAATGGACCACGGGTCGCTGACAGATCACAACGGGCGCACTGTCAGTTTCCGTAATGTGATCCTGATCATGACCTCCAATGCAGGTGCAGCGGAACAGGCGAAATCGGCAATCGGCTTTGGCCGTGATCGACGCGAGGGCGAAGATACCGCTGCCATCGAACGCACGTTCACGCCGGAATTCCGCAACCGCCTTGATGCAGTGATTTCGTTCTCACCGCTGCCAAAGTCGGTGATCCTTCAGGTCGTCGAAAAGTTCGTGCTTCAGCTTGAAGCCCAGTTGATGGATCGCAACGTGACCATCGAGCTGACGAAGCCTGCGGCTGAATGGCTTGCTGACAAAGGCTACGACGACAAGATGGGCGCACGTCCGCTTGGCCGCGTGATTCAGGAAGAGATCAAGAAACCGCTCGCTGAAGAGCTGTTGTTCGGCAAACTGGCAAAAGGCGGTGTCGTTCGGGTTTCGGTGAAGGACGGCAAACTGTTCCTTGACCTGTCCGGCCCAGACAACCCTCGGCTCTCTAGCAAGAAGCCACCGCTTTTGACTGCGGAGTGATCCGCAGCGCAATTGCACTTACGATAGCGTCCGCCACTGGGTCTGTGGCGGACGTTTCCTTTTTGGGTATGCCGGTTGATTGCGTGCTTGGCAAAACCTGCGTAATCGCAACGTACCCCGACATTGATCCATCCTCAGAAGCGTCGGATTACCGTTGCGGGTTTAAGACCCGCGACGGACATAGCGGGACGGATTTCGCCCTCTTGAGTTATGATAAAATGCACGAGGGCGTTCGCGTGATTGCCGCCGCTGCGGGGCGGGTTGAGGCGATCAGAAATACGCGTCCTGATCAACCTTACATCCCCGGCTCCGATCTCAACGGACAGGAATGTGGAAACGCCGTGCGAATAAATCACGGCAATGGTTACCAATCCGTCTACTGTCACATGAAGCTAGGATCGGTGCGCGTCACGCCCGGCCAGCGTGTCTTGCAAGGACAGGTTTTGGGCGAAGTTGGTCTAAGCGGCTTGACCAATTTCCCACACCTGCACCTCACAGTAACGCAGGGCACCGACATCATTGATCCCTTTGCTCCAGGAAAGAGCAATGCCTGTGGCGAACCATTTGAATCGTTATGGCAGAAAAGCCCGTCCTATACAGATGCAGGCCTCTTCAGCGCCGGGGTGAGCGATGCGGGTCCAGACCTTGAAGACGTCCAATCTGGCAATGCGCGACAAAATCGGGTCAGGCCGCATGACTCAATGGTTCTCTATGCGCATGGATTTCACGGCAACACGCATGACCGGATCGAGCTAAGTCTGACCGGCCCCGACGGCATCGTCTTTGAACACACCGCCCAGCTCCAACAGGATCACGCTCAAATGATGCGCTCCTATGGGCGTCGCGCACCTAGCGAAGGTTGGCCGAAGGGTCGTTATCAAGGCACGGCAAAACTAATTCGCGGCGAAACAATTCTCGCCATCATGCACACTGACGTCATAGTGGACTAGCGGCTACTGCTCTGTCAGCTTCAGTTCGATCCTGCGATTCTGTGCGCGTGCTTCGGGTGTGTCTTCTGAGTTCACCGGTTGATACTCGCCAAAACCGTTGGCCGACAGGCGACGCGGTGGAATGCCCAAATCCTCGATCATATAACGCACAACCGACAAAGCGCGGGCCTGCGACAATTCCCAATTGTCGGCATAAAGACCCTGCCCTGACAAAGGCAGGTTGTCGGTATGGCCATCAACGCGAATGATCCAGTTCAGTTCTTCAGGAATATCCTGCGCCACCTCTCGCAGAATCGAAGCTACGTTTGCGATCTGCGCACGACCTTCCGGGGACAAACCGGCCTGAGCCGGTGGAAAGAGAACCTCTGAAGAAAAAACAAAACGGTCGCCTTCAATCCGCACCCCTTCACGGCCCCCTAGAACATCGCGCAAGCGCCCGAAGAACTCCGATCGGTATCTTTCCAGATCCTTGTTCTCGCCGGCAAGACGCTGCTTCTCCTCTTCGAGCCGCTTGCGCTCTTCTTCAAGTCGGACCCGCTCGGCCTCTTCCAGTTGTCGGCGCCGCCGCTCTTCGGCGGCCACACGGGCAAGTGCTGTGTTCAATTCGCTGCCCAAGCTCTCCAATTGCACCTGCGCCGCAGCGTCCCGCGCTTCAGCCTCATCCAGAAGCGATTGCAAAGAAGACAGCTGACGCCGTAGTGCGCCAACTTGCTGGTTGAGCAACTCCGTCTGACGCTGGGCTTCAGTGGCGCGCTGCGACTCTTCTTCTAACCGACTACGTGCCTGTTCGAGCAAGACGCGCCGCTGCTCAGCCTCGCTCAACCGATCTTCAAGCGCAGTTTCTGCAGCCACCTGGGCTGCCAATGCCGCCGCCAGTTGGTTGCGCGTTTCTTCGAGCGATGCCTGGGTTGAGGTTTGCTGTGCCAAGGCAGCCGCGAGGCGTTGCTCTAATGTTTGTTCGCTGTCGCTTCGAGCCGCTGCTTCAGCCTGAGCTTCCGCGAGTGCGGTGCGCAACGCCTCAACTGTGATTTGCAATTCGGCAGTTGTTTGTTCTGACCCGCTCAAATCTGCGGTCAAAGTGGCATTCTCTGCACGCAAAGCGTCCAGCCGCCTCTCCAAAGCATCTGCTTCTGCAACCCGGGACAAGGCTTGAGACAACCGCGCTTCGAGTGACGTCAAAGTCGTCCGATCGACCTGAGCCGAAGCAATTTCATTTTGAAGCTGGGCAATTCGGCGTGCCTGTTCCGAGAGCTGTGACCGCAGATTGGTTTCTGTTTCCGCACCCTCTTCCACTGTCGCAGCCAGTTGCGCCTCGAGCCTTGCAAGCTCGTTTTCGCTTTCTGCCAACGCTGCATCAAGACGGGCCTGAAGAGCCTCAGCCCTCTCTTGGCCATCCAAAAGTGCTGCGGCCAATTGCGCATTCAGATCTTCTTCGGCCTCACGCGCCGCTGCCAAAAGCGTCAGCGTTTCCTCGGCACGGGTGCGCTGCTCTTCAAGCGCCATTGTCATTGCGGTGAGTTCCGCATTGGCGTTTTCAAGGCGATTTCGCAACGCCTCCGCAGCTGCAGCCTCGGTCAGCTTGGCTGCCTCCTCTTCTGAAAGAGCATTTTCCAGATCAGCGACCTGCGCTGTCAACGCACCCACCTGCTGTGTGGTGTCAGCATTTTCCGCGCGCAATTCAGCCACCAAAGCTTCCAGAGCTTCGCGTCGGGCTGCCGCCAGACGTGCCGCTTCGACCTGCTCGTCGATCTCACTTCGCGCGGTGGCCAGAGCTAGGTTTAAGGCTTCCTGCTCTGACAGAAGTTGGTCACGGGTTTCTGTCAGGTCAGCCACCTGTTCGCGCGCAGTATCCCGCTCGGACAGGAGACCGGCGACCTGCTCTTCAAAGGAGGCGATACGTGCGTCTGCGGCTTCAAGTGCCGCAGCTTGCCGATCACGCGTGGCCGAGAGCGATGCAATGATCGCTTCCTGTTCGGTCAGTCTGGCCTGCGCGTCATCCAGCGTCGCGTTCAATGCGCCAAGCTGGTTGGTCAATGACGTGGTGCGCTGCTGCTCGACGCCAAGCGCTCGCGCCAGTTCCGCAATCTCGGACGAAAGCGCATTCAGTTCATTTTCCTGTCCGGTGATTGTGTCACGAAGCACCGCCTGAACGACCATAAAGATGGTCAAAACAAACATCAGAACGAGCAAGAGCCCCGTCATAGCATCTACGAAGCCGGGCCAGATAGACGCTTGAAATCTGGCCCCGGTGCGCCGTGACAGCGCCATAGCTTAGCCCTCGCCCCGAGTGTCAGTTTTGCGCGCGGAGTTTCGTGCCAACCGGTCCAATGCCCGACCGATTGCGTTCAGGTCTGTTCGGAGTTCTGCCATCGTTTCCTGGCGCCCCGCTGCGACTTCTTCGAGAATGCGCAGCATCTGCACGTCGATTGAGCGCAACCGCATGCGGCTTTCCGCATCAAGGCCTTCGTTTTCGGACTTCTGCGACAGTACGTCGATCAATCTGTCTTGGCTGTCTGCAATCCGGGCAAACGCCGTCGCACTCGGCGCGGTCGCTTCCATCCGTTCTGTCATCCGCTCGAGCGTGTCACTAAGCTGTCCAAGCCGATATTCCACCTCGGATCGGCCCTCTTCGGATCGCGCAAATAACAGCTGCAGACCTTCCATCTGCTCGACCATTTGATCAAGGATCACGCCAGCTGTGCCCAATTCTCCGCTGCCTTCTCCGTCACCACTTGAAAAGCCGAGTTTGGTGATTGAGCTCAGCCATTCTTCCAATTCGCGGTAGAAGCGGTTCTGACCATGTCCAGCGAACAGCTCCAAAAGCCCGACAACCAGCGAGCCCGCCAGTCCAAGGAGAGAAGAGGCAAAGGCCACGCCCATGCCTGACAATTGACTGTCGAGGCCGTTCATAAGCCGGGCAAAGACCTCGGTCCCTGTTTCACCATCCTCTGGTGCGAGCCCGCGGATAGTATCAACAAGCGCTGGAACCGTCGTGGCGAGGCCGTAAAACGTGCCAAGGAGGCCAAGGAAAATCAGAAGGTTGACGATGTAGCGCGTGATTTCCCGCGCCTCGTCAATCCGGGTCGCAACAGAGTCGAGGATGGAACGTGTCGACGTTGTTGTAATCTGCATGCGCTTGCCGCGGGACCGCAGCAGTGTTGCCAGAGGCGCCAGCAATAGCGGAGCCTTGCTTTGAAAACCGCTCTCGCGCTCGCGAGCGAACTTTTCGATCCAGCGCACGGATTGTATCAGCTGCCAAACCTGCCAGAAACAGGCCAGCACCCCCAATACAAATACAAAGGCGATGAACCCGTTTAAGTATGGATTGGATTGGAAAACGGGCAATACTCTCGGCAGGGCCACAAAAGCCCCAAACCCTGTCAGCCCCAAAATGAGGAGCATTAACAGAACCTGTCTTACAGGTTGAGAAAACTGGGGCTCGGCCTCAATGTCCGGCTGATCCATTCGGACAATTCCTGACGCGTTTCTTGTTTTGCGCTGGCAACTCTAGGCGGTTCGCAGCCAATCGCCAAGACGTTAAGCAAGCAAGTCCTTTACTCGAGCGCAAAGCCAATCCAGTTCTGCATCCGGAATACCCAATTCTGCGAGATGTGTCGCCGTATTGAACAGGTACTCGCTGTTTGGACCTCGCCCTCCCACAGCGTGCGCGATGATCTGGGCCTGCTCCTCTAGATCCAGCGATCCGCAGTACTGTACGTGATCAGGGTCAATCACGTACGTCACCGCATGTGTTCGTCTGCCATCTGCCAAAGTCAGCGGAAGTATTTTCTCAAGATAGGCCGAAGACACCAATTCCCGCTCTCGGAGATAGGCCATCGTTGTGTCGTACTCGGCTTCGTGCATCTGCATAGCAAGCCCATCGCAACCACCGTCGCGTTGTTCGTCGAGAGCCAGGACCAATCCCGGCTTTTCATCCGTGCCGCGGTGGTGGATTGACCGCATGCAAAAACTGCGCGCATAGCCTTCTAGACGAGCATGCACGGTTTCTACTGGGGTGAAACCAGGGTTCCACAGGAGAGATCCATATCCAAAAACCCAAAGCGTCATGATACTGGTCCTGCCTTTCACTGCGGGGTAAACACCAATCGCAGCATGGGTAAAAGGGGTCTGCGCGTGAAACGTCTGCTTGCGGCAATCATTATTGCGACGCTGGCCTATTTCGGTTGGTGGGTTTACGCATCGAACACGCTGCGCGTGGAGGTCGCCGCTTGGTTCGAAGACCAACGGGATGCCGGGCTAAGCGCAAGCTATTCTGACCTCACCGTGCGCGGTTTTCCCAACCGGACGGACCTAACAATTTCTGAGCCTTTGCTTGCATCTGCTGATAGCCGGATCAGTTGGCAGGCACCCTTTCTGCAAATCCTCGGGCTCACCTATAAAGAAGGCCATGTCATTGTGGCTTGGCCTGACACCCAGACCCTTAACACGGACCATGGCACAATTGACGTATCATCAGACGGTCTCCGTGCAAGTGTGATCCACCAGGATGGCACCTTGGTCCGCAGCAACCTCGAAGCGACGGTCCTCAATCTAAACTCACCGGATCGCAGTATCGCAATGGCCGAGGTCAATGCGGCGGTTCAAGCAATCGAAACCACTGCCGCAGACTTCCGCGTCGCCATTTCGGTGGGCAGCTTTGCCGCGTCGACGCCGGACGTCTCAACAAACGTCGGTCCCGACTCTCTGGCATCTCTCCGAGCAGAGCTCGATCTCGGATTCAACAAGCCGATCATGTTCGATGCGCTATCGAATGAACCGCCTCAACCAACCCGGATCGCCCTACATCGGTCTGAAGTCAGCTATGGAGCTGTAGCTTTCCGAATGAACGGCATAGCTGATTTGGATGCACAGGGTCGTGCCAGTGGTGAAATCACGATCTCTGCGGACAATTGGCGCAACGCCCTAGACTCGGCCCGTGCCAATGGAGACCTCCCTGCCGCTTTGACCGAGGGATTGATCGAGCTTTTGACTCTGTTGGCCACATTGAGCGGAGCGCGCGACACTCTGGATGTTACTCTCGAAATTGAGCAAGGCACCGTTTTTGTCGGCCCCATTCCCGTAGGACAACTGCCGTCCCTGCGTTGGCACTAGTCTTGCCAAGGCGGGCGGCACCCGCAACACTCGTCAGAAACACGAGGTGAGATATGGGCAACAGGCTTTTTCAACGAATTGACGACGCACGAGATGATCTCATCGCGCTGACGCAAGACCTCATCCGCATTCCCACATTGAACCCGCCCGGAGAGAACTATGCCGCAATTTGCGACTACCTTGATGCGCGCCTGTCGCGCTCCGGTTTTGAAACGACTTGGGTGCGGGCAGAAGGCGCGCGTGGGGACAGCGACCGATACCCGCGATGGAACCTTATCGCGCGACATGAAGGAACCGGTCCCGGCGACTGCATCCATTTCAACTCTCATACAGATGTCGTGGAAGTTGGCCACGGATGGACCCGCGCCCCCTTTGGCGGAGAGTTAGTCGGCGACAAGATCTACGGCCGGGGCGCCTGCGACATGAAAGGTGGTTTGGCGACTTCGATAATTGCCGCAGAGGCCTTTATTTCGGAGTATCCAGACTATCGCGGTTCTATTGAGATCAGTGGCACAGCAGATGAAGAATCCGGCGGCTATGGTGGCGTTGCCTATCTTGCCGAAAAGGGCTGGTTCGATCCAAACCGCGTACAACACGTGATCATTCCCGAACCTCTCAATAAAGACCGCATTTGCCTTGGTCATCGCGGTGGCTGGTGGGCCGAAATCGAAACCAAAGGCGAAATCGCGCACGGCTCCATGCCTTTTCTTGGCGACTGCGCCGTTCGGCATATGGGGGCTGTGCTGCATGCCTTCGAAGAGACACTCTATCCCACGATGGCCGCGCGGTGGACAGAGATGCCAGTTGTTCCGGAGTGCGCGCGGCAATCTACAATGAACATCAACTCTATTCATGGCGGCCAGCCCGAACAGGCGAGTGACTATACAGGCCTACCCGCTCATTGCGTGCCTGACAGTTGCCGTATTGTGATCGACCGACGTTTTCTGATGGAAGAACCCATCGAAGCCGTACGACAGGAAGTGATAGATCTGCTTGACGATCTAAAGGCACGTCGACCAAATTTTGACTACGAGATCAGGGAAATTAACCGCGTCATTCCTTCGATGACAGATAAAGGCGCACCGATTGTAGCCAATGTGCATGAGGCGATCCGCGACGTTCTGGGTCAGGACCCAACCTACGTTGCGTCGCCTGGCAGCTATGACCAGAAGCATATTGATCGGATCGGGAAATTGAAGAACTGCATCGCTTACGGGCCAGGCGTTTTGGAACTGGCGCATAAACCAGATGAGTGGGTCGGTATCACCGATATGCTCGACAGTGCAAAAGTGATGGGCCGCAGCCTCGAAACCCTTTTGCTAGCCTGATCCATCATGATCGCCATCTGAACGAGTCCAGCTTCAACGGCGTGACTGAAGCTGCAGTGCAATATGCCGATCAATTAATAGCCCGGTATTTCTTCAGCCAGCCAAGACTATCACTGGTTGCTGCTTTCGGCTTGTACTCAGCGCCAAGCGGTCGCGACCATCCAGAGCGCGCGAGTTCGGTAAAGACAAAGCCATAGTCGATCTCTCCATGATCTGGAGCGCCCCGATCCGGCACCGAGGCGAATTGGATATGGCCAATGATCGGACGGAGCGCCTGGAAGCGTGTGACAACATCGCCTTCAGTTCTGC
Organism: Alphaproteobacteria bacterium; assembly: GCA_030431485.1. Taxonomy (GTDB): domain Bacteria; phylum Pseudomonadota; class Alphaproteobacteria; order Rhodobacterales; family Rhodobacteraceae; genus Marivita. Next base: position 16,351 of record JAUIIR010000003.1, on the reverse strand, counting down.
CAATGTGATAGCAATCAAACATGAGCTTTATGCCGGTCTGATCAAGTTCAGCCAAAATGTCGGCTGCCTGCTGCGTGTTTTTTAGAAAATAATTTGGTGCATCATGTCGGTTCAGCGGTTCAATCAGTAGCATGATGTCCGACGGTGCTGCCTGGCGCGCATATTTCAGATTTTCAACAAATGTGGCGTGAGCTTCAGGCCCTTCTGCAAAGCCCGCCATGACGTGGATGGCTCCGGTACCAGTCGCGCTCGCGTATTCGATTGCCTGATCAATTGCTGCCCGCGCCTCGGCTTCGCGGCCTGGCAAGGCAGAAAGGCCGTTTTCGCCCGGCCTTCCCCTGACCGTATTCAACCCCAGCATCGGAAGGCCAGTTTCCTCCAAGGCTTTTTTCACCTCGCGCGCCGAAGTCTCATAAGGCCAGTGGCACTCGACAGCATCAAAGCCAGCGGCTTTGGCGGCCCGGATCGCGTCGGGAAGCGCCATAAGAGACCAGAGAAACCCAAGATTAGCGGAAAATTTCATATGTCCCACTCTACGTCAAATTTAGAGATTACCGCCTCTTGTTCGGCATCAGTCAACGTGCGGGGATTCAATCCGCGCGTCATCATGGCAAGGCGGGCTGTGTCTTCGAGTTCTTCAATCGCATTGCATGCGGCTTCTACATCTTTTCCGGCAACGACCGGACCGTGATTGGCCAGCATGACAGCAGAACGTTTGCCGGCCAGACCGCGCACCGCCGCGCCCATCTTTGGATCGCCCGGTAGAAAGAACGGGAGCAATTTCACACGGCCCAGCTTCATGATGCCGTATGGGGTGAGCGGGGGAAGAAAATTGTCTGGGTCAACATCTGACACCATCGACAAAGCCACTGAATGACACGAGTGCAAATGCACAACCGCACCGGCCGTGCTGCGCGTTTCGTAGAAAGCTGTGTGCAGAGGCATTTCTTTCGTTGGAGGATCACCGTCGAGCAACTGGCCGTCCGACGCAAAATGGCTGAGCCGGGCCGGATCAAGGCGCCCAAAACTTGTCCCGGTCGGCGACACAAGCAGCCCACCGTCCGGCGTTCGGGCAGAGATATTTCCTGTGCTACCATGCGTAAGACCACGCTCGAAAAGCGATCTCGCCAATAAGCACATTTGTTCGCGCAAGGCAGCTTCGGCGCTCATAAGCTCTCCAGTGCGTCCGAGAAAAAGCTTTCTGCACCGAAATTGCCGGACTTTAGCGTGAGTGCGAGACGGCAACCGTTGCTGGTGCAGAACGTCCACGGCACGCCGGGCGCGATCTCTTGCCCGATATCCAACCGCGCGACACCAAGCGCTTGCGTGACTGCGCCCGATGTTTCACCACCCGCCACCACAATCCGCCGCGCGCCCGCGTCTCGTGCGGCGACAGCACATTCGGCCAATGCGCTTTCGATGATTTCACCTGCACGAGCACGCCCCAACTCCTGTTGTGCGTCACGGACCGTTTCCGGGTCGGCAGTGGCATAGATCAATGGAGCATCATCCAGATCCTGCCGTTCCAGCCATTCAAGCATGGCTTGGGTACCCGATCGGGCAAGATCACGCGGATCAAGCCTGAAGCTGGGCGCGCCAGTCTTTTGATACGCCGCAACCTGCGCGTTTGTCATTGCTGAACAACTGCCCGAAAGGATCACTGAGGCGGTCGAAAGGCCCGCACTGATCCCGGTTCTATTTGCCACGGTCAGCGTACCTTCGGCAACATAAAGCGCCGGAAGCGGCATCGCGACAGCACTGCCGCCGGTCATGAGAGGCATGTCGCGACATGCATCTGCGATGATCTCAAGATCGCTATTTGCGACGGCATCCACGACAACATGGACAATGCCGTCGGATTTCAGACGCGCCAATTCCGCACGCAACGCGTTAACACCCTGCGCGACCGTCAATCTGTCCGCGAGGCCGACTTTCTTCGAAACCTGAGGTTCCAGCAAACGCATCAGGTTCGAATCGTGCATGGGTGTCAGGGGGTGGTCTTTCATCGGGCTTTCCGCCAACGGCTGACGACCGACAAACAGATTTCCCATAAAAATTGATCGTCCGTTTTCCGGGAATGCTGGACAGTAGATTGTCTGGTCCGTTCCAAGTTCGGCCATCAACGCTTCAGCAACCGGCCCGATATTGCCGTCGGGGGTCGAATCGAAGGTTGAGCAGTACTTCCAGAAAAAGCGCTCGGCTCCAGCGCCCCGCAGCCATTCCAACGCCGCAAGACATTCAGTCACGGCACCCCGTACAGGCGCGGTACGGCACTTGAGGGCTATGACCTCGAATGGCGCTGGGTCTTTCGGTGGTTCAGACGGGACCCCAATGCGCAGCGCCACCGGGAACCCAGACCGCGCGAGCAAGCCAGCCAGATCGGCTGCACCTGTAAAATCGTCAGCGATGCATCCAAGACGCGTCTTCATGCAGCCCTCCTGTTTATCCACATCGCGCGATCATTCGGGTGCCGCGTGCTTTTTTCGCCAGGCCCCAATCAGCGGCAATGACAGCATTCCGATAGCCAGTGCCACTAGGACAACCGCAATCGGATGCCCCCTGAAGAATTCGCCGAAACTGCCATCGGTGATGATGAGGCCTTGGCGCAGGCTGATCTCAAGCGTGGGTCCAAGAACCATACCGATGACGAGCGGCGCCATTGGCATACCCTGTCGGCGCAGGACAAATCCGATGATCCCAGCGACACCCATAACCAGAAGATCGAAAGGATTTCCGCGCACAAAATACACACCAACAGCGCAAAGCAAAACGATCAGTACGAGCATGTATCCTTCACGCAGACGCAGCAGAGGTGCCGCCCCCTTGGCAACAAGCATCCCCATCGGCAACAGCATGAGATTGATGACAAAGAAACCGGAAAAAATTGCCGCAATCAAAACCGGGTTATCTGCCATGAGCCGAATACCCGGCGTGACACCATGCAATGTTAGCGTTGCCAGCATGACGGCCGTGATTGCATCACCGGGAATACCCAGCGCCATCGTCGGAACAAGCGCGCCCCCGGTCACAGCATTGTTGGCAGATTCCGATGCAATTAGGCCATCCGGCTCGCCCTTGCCAAAGTTCTTTCGGTTGGGCGACGACCGTTGGGCTTCCGCATAGGAAATAAAGGCGGCGGTTGCGGCCCCTGTACCGGGCAAGATCCCGATCCCGTTTCCGATTGCAACTGACTTGATCAATCCTTTGATACGACCGCGCCAAGCCGCGAGTGGCGGAAGCACAATGCCTGAAAACGACACCAGTCCGTGATCGGCTTCGTCGCGACTTGCCGCACGGAGCAAGACTTCTGACAAGGCAAAGACGCCAATCACCACCGCCAATAGGTTGAAGCCGGAAATCAATTGAAATTGGCCGAACGTAAACCGCGCTTCGCCAGTGATCGGATCGCCCCCCACGCACCCGAGGAAAAGCCCGATACCGCCTGCGAGAAGTCCTTTGACCAATGACCCTTCGGAAACGGAGACGATACAGGTCAGGCCAAGAAGTATCAACGCGAAGGTTTCGATTGGACCGAAATTTAACGCCAGCGCAGCCAATTGTGGCGCGGCCAAAAGCAGGACAACAGCCGACGTCAGTCCACCGATCATGGAGGCGACGGTGCTCCAGCCCAAAGCCAATCCCGCTTCTCCGCGCTGTGCCATCGGGTATCCATCCAGGCACGTCGCCGCAGATTGTGGCGTGCCTGGTGTGTTGATCAAGATAGCGGAAAGAGAGCCTCCATAGACAGACCCCGCGTAGACTGCGAGCAAGAGCAGGATGGCCGGAGCCTGACTCATTGTGAGTGTAAATGGCAGGATCATCGCAACAGCGACGGTCGATCCAATGCCGGGCAGCGCGCCAAGAATGATGCCAAGCATTGTACCAAGCACCAAAACTCCAATGCCTTCGATCGTGAAAATCAGCGAAGCCGCCTGAGGGAGCAATTCAATCATGATACGTCCTTAGAACCACCAGGCAAATGGCGAAGTGGGTAAAGGTAGAGTCAGAACATGGTTAAACAGGGCGACAAGCGCAGCAGGAACGCCAACTGCAACACCTGCAATTGATAGCGGGTTCCGCAACCCGAGGGTCACGAGTGCAACCACGGCAAATGGCGCAGCCGCGAGGAAAAAACCAATGCGCGTCATCGACACCAGAAAAGCAAGTGATGCGACCGCTATGACAGTGACACGCAACAAACGAGGTCGGGTTACAACATGGTGATCCCGCAGTTCTGCAAATATATCCAAAACTGCTACGGCGACCCAGAATCCCAAGACGATGCGTGGGAAGAACATCGGGCTGAAAGCTCCAAGGCCGGAATGAGCCTGACCGAAGGTCTGTGACAGCAGGGCTGCTCCCACCAACAATAGAACAAGCGACGTCACGCGTCGTTCTGTCAACACAGACATGCAAAAACCCCCTGGGCAAGGGGCGCCGAAGTACGGCACCCCGCTCTTTATTGCAGGCCAGCTGCCTTGATGATCGCGGTGTTGCCTTCGTACTGCGCGCGGAAGAACGCGTCGAATTCTTCGGCGTTGCGATACTTGAGGACCGTTTGGGTATCACTGGCAAAGGATTGGAACCCTTCCGATGTCACTGCCGTACCGCAGGCATCCGAAAGCTTGGCAACGACGTCAGCCGGTGTCTCAGCTGGCGCAAACAGCCCTCCCCAAAGATAAAGCTCGTTCAGAGGCGCCGCGATGCCAACTTCGGTCGCTGTTGGAACATCTGGAAAGTTCGCTGAGCGCTCGTCCGAGAAAATCACAAGCGGCGTAAAATCGCCACGCTGCATGAGAATTTCTGTATCACCAAAGAACTGGATCGTGCCCGCCGCCATTGCTTGCAGCGCAGGACCAGAGCCTTGGAACGGGAGATGTTTGATCTTGTCCAGAACACCGAGGCCCTCGAAGGCTGCGACCGTGGTCAGATGCGTCATTGCCCCCGGGCCCGACGAACCAAAGAGATACTTGCCAGGCTCTGCTTCGATGGCAGCTTTGGCCTGCTCGATGGTTTCAATTCCGTTCCCGGCATTGGTGAACAACATGGTTGGCGATGCCGCGACCGAGCAGATGGGTTCCCAGCTGTCGACACCGTACGGAACGTCTTTGATCTGCGGCTGGATCGTGCTGACGGTCACCGACCAATATCCAAGCTGATAGCCCGTCGGTTTTTGGCCAGCCAATGCGCCCGCTGCGACCGTACCCGAGCCACCGGCCATATTCGACACGAATACGTCACCGCCAAGAGCTTCAGCAAAATGCGGCGCAAAGCCACGGACCAACAAGTCAGTGCCGCCGCCAGCGTTGAACGGCACCACCAGATTCACTGGGCGTTCGGGAAATTCCTGCGCCACCGCGGGCAAGACCGACGACAGAAGCAGGGCGCATGCGCCTGCGATTTTTGCTTTGAGTTTCATTCTTTTCCTCCCTTGGAATGATGTGTGATTTGTCTGCTGCAAGTTCTTCAAGGATCGCTTTCTGGAAGGCGCAGACCGGCGTTCCGGGCGTAAACTTTGGCAATCGCGGCATCGTCCTCGGGGCCTAACCCCATTCCCACTGCCACCATGTACTGCTGTAAGGCGGCAGCCGTGATAGGGGCCGAGAACCCGGCCTGTTTTGCAATATCCAGAACAATGCCCAGGTCCTTTGGCCAGATGTTGATCTGGCTCTTCGGCGAATAGTCACCGTCAACAATGTGCGGCGCGCGGTTCTCGAGCATCCAGCTTGTACCGGCGCAGCGGCTTATTACGTCGACGAACTGCGCGGGCGCGACCCCTTGAGTCATTCCAAAGGTCAACGCCTCTGCCATGGTAGCAATATGGACGCCGGCGAGCAGTTGATTCACTGCCTTCATCGCAGATCCAGGCCCGGCGCAGTCACCCAGTTCAAAGACAGTTTCCGCACAGGCCTTGAGTGCAGGATCTGCCGCTTGGAATGCGGCGGGCACGCCGGCCGCCATTATTGACAGAGCGCCCTGAGCAGCCTTGGCTGCGCCACCGGAGATCGGAGCATCGAGATAAAGAACGCCGGCCTCACCACAGCGGGCTTCCATTTCTCGTGCAAAATGCGGTGCGACTGTCGCGCAGCCGATGACAACTGATCCGCTTTTCAAACGGGATACGATACCGTCCCTGCCAAACAAGACCTCGCTTGTTTGCTCCGCGTTCAGGACCACCACAACAACAATGTCGACATCAGTTGGTATCTCGCCCGTCTCGCCACCTTCGTCTCGGAACCTACTCATCGCGACCGGATTGATGTCGAAACCCCATGTACGATGCCCGGCACGCAAACACGACACCGCCATGCCATAACCCATTGATCCTAGGCCAATAACGGCTGTTTTTGGGGCCCGTACAATACCTGTCATTACTTTGCCTGCACCAAATATGAGCTGTTGGCGGTCATGAATTTGACCTCGTCGCTGCCAAAGCTTTGAAAACGAGCCAAATCAACGGTCGCGAGACTGCCTCATCGCGCATCAATTGCCTCATTCTCCCTCCAATAGCCGAATGTTTACGTAAACATACCCACCTCAACACTCATGTTTACGTAAACACTTGTCAATCCCAAAATTGCCCGTAAAGCTGCATCAGACCAATCGACACTAATTTGGAAGACAGCACCAATGGGCGGAAAAACAGACTTACGGCTCACGATGGACGACATCGCTGCTGCTGCAGGTGTGAGCCAGATGACAGTATCACGAGTCATGCGTGGTACTGGTCAAACGTCCGACGAAGTGCGCAAACGGGTGGAAAGCGCAGCGCGGTCACTGGGCTACGTCCCAAATCGCTTGGCGACTGCATTGCGCGATGAAACTGCCCCATTGATTGCAGTCGTGTTGCCGACGCTGGGCAACCGCGTGTTCTCAGAAGTTTTGAACGGTGTGAGTTCGACCCTGACGGACTCCGGACTGCAACCAGTCTTTGGCGTCACAGAGTATTCTGCCGAACACGAAGAAGAGCTTGTACGTGATCTGCTATCTTGGCGCCCGAGAGGCATTGTGCTTCCCGGACTTGAACACAGCGATGCGACGCGCGCCGCTGTCCGGGCGTCGGGGGTGCGGGTTGTCGAGGTTATGGATATCGACGGCGATCCGATATCGGTGGCGATTGGCCTATCTCAGATAGCTGCAGGACGTTCAACGGCGCTGCACATGTTGTCAAAGGGATATCGTAGATTTGGGTATATTGGCAGCCAAGGCGGGAGAGACCTCCGCGCCGTAAAGCGCCTGGATGGGTTCCGCTCTGCAATTCGAGAAGCAGGCGCTCAAATCGTGTCGGAACGGATTGTCGCAGAACCGTCTTCCATGACAGTTGGCCGGAACGAAACAGCAAACCTGCTATCGGAACGGAACGCGCCCGAAGCGATTTATTATTCCAACGACGATCTGGCAGCCGGAGGGATCATGCATTGCCTCAGTGAGGGTATCGCAATTCCGACTCAAGTGGCACTAGCAGGCTTCAATGGCCTTGCTTTTCTCGAAGCCTTGCCCGTCCGATTGACAACCGTGGAAACGCTGCGCCTTCAAATGGGTGTTGAGGCGGCTTTGCACCTTTTGGGGCATCGAGATGACCCCGATGAAATCTCAAACAAGAAAGTCGTCGACCTTGGATTTCGTCTGATCGAAGGCGAAACCTGCTGAAAACCCTCAGCACAAACAGTCATTCGGCATACCTGCTGCATTCCCCAAAATCCAATCATAGAGCTCAAGCTCCTGGGTTCGTGGTCGCACGGCGCTCATCGAGAGACCAATACCACATGAAACTTTCTTTTCGAGATGTCCGATCTGTGCCCCTTTTGGTCTGAAGTCGGCAGGGACAAATTCCTTAAAGTAAGAGAGCATGGCCCAAAGGAGTCCGAATCGATGCATTACTCTGGATTCAGGGTCATAAAAGAAGCCCTCACAGGTCACCGTGGCTGGGGGCCAGCTTGGCGTGATGCAACGCCCAAATCGCATTATGACTACGTTATCATTGGCGGCGGCGGTCATGGTCTGGCCACAGCATACTATCTTGCGAAGCAATTCCAGCAGTCAAATATTGCCGTTATTGAAAAAGGCTGGATTGGTGGCGGCAATGTCGGTCGCAACACCACCATTATCAGATCGAACTACCTGCTGGATGGCAACGAGCCCTTCTACGAGTTTTCCCTTCAGCTTTGGGAAGGCCTGGAGCAGGAGCTGAACTATAACGCGATGGTCAGTCAGCGCGGCATTATCAACCTGATCCATAGCGATGGGCAACGCGATGCCTTCATCCGGCGCGGAAATGCCATGATTTTGAATGGTGCGGATGCGGAACTTTTGACCACGGAACAGATCGTGGCGCGCTATCCATTCCTGAACGTCAACAATGCCCGTTTTCCGATCAAAGGCGGGCTGGCGCAACATCGTGGCGGGACAGTCCGGCATGACGCGGTCGCCTGGGGGTACGCCCGTGGCGCCGACAAATACGGTGTCGACATCATCCAGAATTGTGAAGTCACAGGCTTTCAGATCAAAAATGGCGTCTGCACAGGTGTAGAAACCACACGCGGTTTTATCGGCGCAAAGAAGGTTGCGTCGTGTGTTGCCGGATCTTCCTCGCGCGTCATGGGTATGGCCGGCATTCGCCTGCCAATTGAGAGCCATGTTTTGCAAGCATTCGTCTCGGAGGGATTGAAGCCTCTGCTACCGGGCGTAATCACTTTTGGTGCGGGTCACTTTTATTGCAGCCAGTCCGACAAGGGTGGACTTGTGTTTGGCGGCGACATCGACGGCTATAACTCCTATGCACAACGCGGAAATCTACCGGTCGTCGAGGATGTCTGCGAGGGCGGTATGGCGATCTTTCCAAACCTCGGTCGCGCACGCCTTCTGCGGATGTGGGGCGGCGTCATGGACATGTCAATGGACGGGTCGCCGATCATTGACCGCACGCATATTGATGGCCTCTATTTCAATGGCGGCTGGTGTTACGGTGGCTTCAAAGCGACTCCGGCAAGCGGGTTCGCCTACGCGCATCTTCTGGCGACGGACACGCCGCACAAAACCGCGACAGCGTATCGATTGGATCGCTTCGCCAAAGGCGGCATGATCGACGAAAAAGGCGTGGGCAACCAGCCCAACCTGCATTGAGCGAGGATCGGATATGATCATCAACCACCCCATTCTAGGTCCGCGAGATGCCGCTGAATTTGTCTACAAAGGCGATGCGTCATTGATAAACCGGCCCGACTGGCAAGCCGATGATGCGGCAGAGCGGTTCCACGAGTACGGCTATCTCCGCGACAACTCTGCGGGACTACATCGTGAACTGTGGTTCCACGAGCAAGGCGACCGCTCTTGGCTCGTTGTGACGCGGGACACCACCACACATGAAATCACCAAAGTAGAACTGGCGCGCGACGTGGCGCGTGCCGAGGGGCGTTCCAGATGACCGGGAAAAACCGACTGAACGGCGGAATGATAGACCGCAGCACGTCATTTGGCTTTACATTTGATGGGGTCAGTTACCGCGGCTGCGCAGGTGATACTCTGGCCTCCGCCCTGCTGGCCAATGGCGTGCGCTTGATGGGGCGCAGCTTTAAGTATCATCGGCCCCGTGGCCCGATGACCGCTGGTTCAGAAGAACCCAATGCCATCGTCGAATTGCGCTCGGGCGCACGTAAAGAACCCAACACCCGCGCAACAACGGCCGAACTTTTTGACGGCCTCGTTGCGAACTCGCAGAACCGTTGGCCTTCTCTTAAATGGGATGCGATGGCGATCAACGACCTGTTTTCTCCCTTTCTGACAGCCGGGTTCTATTACAAAACCTTTATGTGGCCCAAGGCATTCTGGGAAAAGCTGTACGAGCCAATGATCCGCCGCGCAGCAGGTCTCGGCACTCTTAGCCACGACCCGGACCCAGACAATTACGACAAAGGCTATTTGCATTGCGACCTGCTTATCATCGGCGCCGGGCCCGCTGGATTGGCGGCCGCATTGACCGCCGGTGAAGCTGGGGCGCGGGTCATTCTAGCCGATGAAGACTTTGTTCTTGGAGGACGGCTGATTGCCGACACCGGAACACTGGCGGATGAGGACGGCGCAACCTGGGCCGGCAAAACCGTTGCACGACTGCAGGCAATGCCAAATGTCCGTGTTTTGTCTCGGAGCACCGTCATCGGAGCATTTGATCACGGAATTTATGGCATGGTCGAAAGGGTCAGCGACCACCTCCTGGAACCTGCACCCGGAAAGCCACGCCAAATCCTGTGGCGCGTGTATTCCAAGCGCGCGATTCTCGCTGCCGGGGCAACCGAGCGTCCGATTGTCTTTGAAAACAACGACCGACCCGGGATCATGCTTGCAAGCGCAATGCGCGCGTATGCCAACCGCTGGGCCGTGAGCACCGGTTCTGCGATTGCTGTCTTCACCAACAATGATGATGGACACCGAACTGCCGCAGACCTCGTCTCGAAGGGTGTGAAAACCACCGTGATCGACACCCGCCCAGATGCGCCTGAAACAACAGACTATGAAACGCTTTCCGGTGCCACAGTGACGAACACTCAAGGCCGTTTGGGTCTTGCCGCGATCGAAGTCACCCTAAGCTCCGGCACTACACGCAGCCTGACGGTAGATGGGCTTGGCGTTTCGGGTGGATGGAATCCAAACGTGCACCTGACGTGCCACCAGCGCGGGCGACCGCAATGGGATGAAAATCTTGCAGCATTTGTTCCAGGAGGAACTCTACCGTCAGGACTGAGCGTGGCAGGTGCGGCTTCCGGAGCGTTCAGTACGCATCGAGCATTGCAGACGGGTCAAGCTGCTGCAGTGGAAGCGCTAGGCGATCTTGGCCTCAAGGCCAGCAACCCCGATCTTCCCAAGGCAGAAGACGCTCCAATTCGGGTGACACCCTTTTGGCATGTTACAGGAGCCAAGCGCGCCTGGGTTGATCAACAGAATGATGTCACGGCCAAAGATATTAAACTGGCACATCAGGAAAACTTCAGGTCAGTTGAGCACCTCAAGCGGTACACCACACTGGGTATGGCAACCGACCAAGGGAAAACATCGAATATCGCGGGCCTCGCAATCATGGCGGACGTTGCAGGCAAACAAATCCCTGAGGTGGGGACAACAATCTTCCGCCCCCCATATACGCCTGTCGCTATGGGCGTCCTTGCTGGTCGCTCCCGAGACAAGACATTTCGCCCCGTGCGCAAGACGCCTAGCCACTACTGGGCTGAAGAACAGGGCGCCGTCTTTGTCGAGGTTGGAATGTGGATGCGCGCTCAGTGGTTCCCGCAGCCCGGTGAAACCCATTGGCGGCAAAGCGTTGATCGCGAGGTCTTGCAAACCCGGAAATCAGTCGGAGTCTGTGATTGCACCACACTGGGCAAAATTGACGTCCAGGGCACGGATGCAGCCGAATTCTTGAACAAGGTCTATGCAAACGGATTTGCCAAGCTGCCAGTGGGCAAGACCCGCTACGGCCTGATGCTTCGCGAAGACGGAATCGTGATGGACGACGGCACTGCAGCGCGGTTGGCAGAAGATCATTTTGTGGTGACGACAACGACAGCAAATGCTGTGCCGGTGTATCGGCACATGGAATTTGTACGACAATGTCTTTTCCCGGATTTGGACGTGCAGTTGATTTCAACCACAGAAGCCTGGGCTCAATATGCCGTGGCTGGCCCAAATTCCCGCAAACTCCTGCAAAAAATCGTAGATCCTGAGTTTGACATCTCGAACGAAGGTTTTCCCTTCATGGCATGTGGGGAAATTACGGTTTGTGGTGGTTTGCGCGCTCGTCTGTTTCGCATTTCATTTTCGGGCGAACTGGCTTTTGAGATCGCGGTACCTACACGATACGGTGACGCCCTGATGCGCCGCTTGATGGAAGAAGGTAAGGAATTTGATGTTGTCCCTTACGGACTGGAGGCGCTTGGCGTCATGCGGATCGAAAAGGGCCATGCGGCAGGAAACGAGTTGAATGGGACCACAACTGCCAACAACCTTGGTATGGGCCGCATGGTCTCCAAGGCAAAGGATAGCATAGGATCAAAGCTGTCTGAACGGCCTGGGCTGAACGAAGCGGACGCACTGAAACTTGTTGGTCTCAAACCGGTCAATCCTGACGACAAGGTTGTTGCTGGTGCACATCTGATGACAAAAGGCACGCCGGTAGATGCTGCGCACGACCAAGGCTATATCACGTCGGCATGTTTTTCGCCCAATCTCGGCTTTCACATAGGCCTTGGATACCTCAAATCAGGTGACACGCGTATCGGCGAAATCATCCGTCTCGTGAGCCCACTGACAGGCGTTGATCACGAAGTTGAAGTTGTCAGTGCCCATTTTGTCGATCCAGAGGGAGAGCGTCTCCGTGCATGATCTTTCACCACTAACACCTCTCGGGAATGCTGAACCTTCGATAGAATCGATCGGAGAGGTCACCCTGGAAGAAGTGACGGATGTCGCTCTTGCTTCGGTCGCCGCACGATTGGGCCGTGAAGACGACACCAGGCTGGCATTGGCAACGCTAATAGAAGTCGATGCGCCTGCGCCCTCTCGCCACGCTGGGAGTACCATTCGCGCATTTTGGACCGGACCCGACCAGTGGATGGTTGAAGCGCCACTCGAAACGCATGAAGATTTGGCCAAAATGCTTTCAAATGAAATCGGCTCGGCGGCATCCATCACAGAGCAAACAGACGCTTGGTGCAGATTTGATCTCGTAGGGAACGATCTGTTCCGGGCCTTGGAATTGCTGTGCCCCGCCGACACCGCCGATTGGAGCGGTGGTGAGGTGCAGCGCTGTTCGATTGAGCACCTGGGGTGTTTTGTACTGTGCCGAGACCCTTCCACCGTCTCGATACTCGGTCCGCGCAGCGCAGCGGGGTCTTTGCATCACGCGTTAGTGACGGCCTGCCACGCCGCCTTCTGACTTGGCTTACACTGAAGGAACCGGCCTGTTGCTTTCGGTGCGGTGAAGATTGATCCTCTGACGGTCTTCCTGAGGGCTCATTCCGTACTCGCTTCGATAATGCCGCGTAAAATGTTTGCTACTGGCATAACCCACAGCAGCCGCGATATCGGCGACAGCATCATTTGTGTACATCACGATTTGCCGGGCTGCCTGCATTCTGAGACCTCGGAAATAGGTCGTTGGGTTCTGGCCCGTCGCTTTCTTGAAACTTCGCTCAAGATGGCGCGGCGAAACATTCAATCTCTCCGCCAACTGAGCGACCGTCACAGGATTGGCGAGGTCAGCGGTAAACAAGTCGATGGCCTTTGACACGATAGGCGACAGTTCATCCTGAACACTTTCGGTCAAACGAACAGGCACCGCTTGCCGGCCTCCAATTTTGCGGATCACCGGATGCTGAAACCAACATGCAACCTCTGTTGCCACATCCGAACCCAGTGCGGTTTGAATGAAACCCAGCGCAAGATCGAACGCTGCCGCCGCGCCTGACGCCGTTACGCAACGATTGCTGATCTCGATCACCTCGTCGCTATGAGCGACATCGGGGAATTCTGCTGAGAAAGCTGCTTCGTAACACCAATGCACCGACAAAGGTTCGCCGACAACAGCTCCACTGCGCACAAGAGGGAAAACCCCACCGCTGATCGCGCCCAAAACGGACCCATGACGTATCAGACGACGCAAATGGGCAGCACTTTTCGCATTGGCAAAGTGCACGGATGGAGCTGATAGCAAAATTAGATAGTCGATCTCATCGACTTCATTAACAGTCATCTGGCTTTCGAACAGGATCCCGGCACTGGAACGAACCGCGCCCACCTCTTCAGAAATCAATCGCCATTCAAACGCCTCTTGACCCGAGATCTCGTTTGCGGCGCGCAACGGTTCGATAACCGACGTGAGACAAGCCATCGGGAACCCTGGAAACAACAGAAAACCAATCGTCTTAGTCATGCCAGCCTTCCGTCACCCTTGCGCAAAAAATTTTAGCCCTAGGAAAGCACGTGTACAACAACCTGTCTTTCAGCGGCGCTTCGGCACGCTGCATTGCTCATCTTCGTTCTTTCTCAAAATTAAGTGGGAATGACAGCACTGGTCACTCTGATCCCAAAATCTACCATTTGCGAAGTAGACGAACATGAGCAGACCGAAAGACGTGATTTGCATCAGTATAGGTCAAGACCCTTGGCCTGCGCTCAGAGGGACCCGCTTGAAGCAGCAATCCCGGTTGTTGACAACCACTCAAGACAGAGCTTGATCGACATCCTTTGGATCGGCCCCAACATTGCCCCACAGGAAAACATTTTTCATCACAGTTGCGGTCAGCAAACCTCAGTGCTAACCTCATAGAAGAGGCACCTGCCCCGAATCAAAGTACGTGGAGTGACACCTAGATGTGCGGAATTGTCGGACTGTTTCTGAAAGACCGGGCGCTTGAGCCCCATCTTGGGGCATTATTGACCGATATGCTCATTACGATGACGGATCGCGGTCCAGATAGCGCTGGAATTGCAATTTATCGTGCGGACGCTGAAGGCCGGTCAAAATTGACCGTTCAAGCTGAAGATGGCGATACTGCCTTTGCCGGTCTTGCAGACAAGATGGCAGCCGCTCTTGGTGGATCGGTGACACTGTCCCGCAACGACACACATGCAGTTCTGCATGTCCCACCCGGCCAAGCTGAAGAGGCGCGCCGCAAAATTCGCGATCTCGCCCCTGACGTCCGGGTCATGTCCTTTGGTGACACATTGGAAATCTACAAGGAAGTTGGTCTGCCCAAAGACGTTGCAGCACGCTTCAACATTCCATCCATTTCCGGCACACACGGAATTGGTCACACAAGAATGGCGACTGAGTCCGCTGTGACGACAATGGGTGCTCATCCGTTCAACACCGGTTCAGATCAGTGCCTCGTGCATAACGGCTCCTTGTCCAACCACAACTCGCTGCGCCGCAAACTGCAGCGCGAAGGCATTCATATTGAAACCATGAACGACACCGAGGTAGGCGCGGCGTACCTGACTTGGAAGATGCAGAATGGTGCAACGCTCGGCGAGGCGCTTGAGGCGTCGTTGGACGACCTTGATGGCTTTTTCAACTTTGTCGTAGGTACAAAAGATGGATTTGGCGTCGTCCGCGACCCAATTGCTTGCAAGCCTGCAGTGATGGCCGAGACTGACCAATTTGTGGCCTTCGGCTCGGAATACAGAGCATTGGTTAATCTCCCGGGCATTGATGATGCCAAAGTATGGGAGCCCGAACCGGCGACAGTTTATTTCTGGAGCCATGAACAAACCCCGAAACCCAACAAGAAGGCGGCATAATGCAGACCTATGATCTTGAGGCCTCTGGCCTGCGCGGTCTGAATGCGGCACTGCACGCTCAGGCCAAGGACACCAACCAGACTGCTTGGGAGATCATAAATCCAAAAGGCAGCCATGCAGTTGCCGTTGGATTGGATGCCCCCATTGAGGTGACCGTCAAAGGCTCAACCGGATACTATACGGCGGGCATGAACAAGCAGGCGACCGTTAATGTGCAAGGCTCAGCCGGACCGGGCGTGGCTGAGAATATGATGTCAGGTACGGTGATCATCGAAGGTGATGCAAGCCAATATGCGGGTGCGACCGGGCACGGTGGTCTTCTGGTAATTAAGGGCAATGCCTCGTCGCGCTGCGGAATCTCCATGAAAGGGATTGATATCGTGGTGCATGGCAATGTCGGCCACATGTCCGCATTCATGGCGCAATCCGGAAATCTGGTGGTTTGCGGTGATGCTGGCGATGCGCTTGGCGACTCGATCTATGAGGCCCGGCTTTTTGTGCGCGGTTCGGTGAAATCGCTCGGCGCGGACTGCGTCGAAAAAGACATGCGTCCAGAGCACCTCGAGCTTCTCCGCGATTTGCTTGAACGCGCAGGTGCCGATGCAAAACCGGAAGAGTTTAAGCGCTACGGCTCTGCCCGTCAGCTTTACAACTTCAAAGTCGACAACGCGTACTGAGGGAGACATGAGCGTGAAAGACAGTAACGACCAGGCGCTTCCCCGGACTGTGCCAATCCAATCGGCAACGTTCTCAAATCCAATCAATGCCGAGATACGCCGCGCCGCCGCTACAGGCATTTACGACATTCGTGGCGGCGGGGCCAAAAGGCGCGTCCCGCATTTTGATGACCTGCTGTTCCTTGGTGCATCGGTATCGCGCTACCCGTTGGAGGGCTACCGCGAAAAATGCGACACCAAAGTGACACTCGGAACTCGGTTCGCCAAGAAACCCATTGAACTGGATATTCCCGTCACAATTGCTGGCATGTCATTTGGGGCGCTCTCCGGACCCGCAAAAGAAGCATTGGGACGCGGTGCTTCCGCAGCCGGCACATCGACCA
>JAUIIR010000063.1 GCA_030431485.1 Alphaproteobacteria bacterium | reverse complement strand
GTGGCAGGGATCAACACCGCTGCCGCCATCTCGATCTCAGGCGATGGCTCTCCAGAGTTCCGCATCAATGGCGGGACATGGACCAGTGGGGCCACGACCGTTGCCAATGGCGACACGGTCGAGCTGCGCCTGACCAGTGCCGCAAGCGGCGGCGTCCTTCACAGCGCCACCCTCGACATTGGCGGGGTCACCGACCAGTGGGATGTGACGACCCTCTCGGACAACACCCCTGACGCCTTCAGCTTCACCGATCAGACTGGCGTCGCCGTCTCGACCGTCATCTCATCCGACAGCATCACCGTGGCAGGGATCAACACCGCTGCCGCCATCTCGATCTCAGGCGATGGCTCTCCAGAGTTCCGCATCAATGGCGGGACATGGACCAGTGGGGCCACGACCGTTGCCAATGGCGACACGGTCGAGCTGCGCCTGACCAGTGCCGCCACAGGTAACACGGTGTATAGCGCGACCCTCGATATTGGCGGGGTCACCGATCAGTGGGATGTGACGACCTCGGCGCCGCCTCCAACGGGCTGTCCAAATATCGGCGATGTTTGTTCTGAAGGAAGTATTTATGCAGGGGATTACTTGGGCACACCCCTTTACACCACCGCAGCCGATCAGGGTCAGCTCACCTGGGGGCCTTCTTCAAGCAATACATCCGCCACCTCACTAAGCGACGGTCTCGCCAATACCGATATCCTCGTAGGCTTGACTGGCTCGTATCCTGCTGCTGAAGCTTGCCGTGCTTTGGGAGCGGAATGGTATTTGCCTGCCGGGGACGAGTTGGAGGTTCTATTCACAAACCGTGCTGCCATCGGCGGGTTTATTACGGGATCTGGATCGCGGTACTGGTCGTCCACGCAGTCTACTATTTTTGACTTTCGTGCGATAACATTTCGATTTTTTGGTAGCGGGTCTCAGCTCAACACTGATAAAGACACGGAACGCTCCTTCCGCTGTGTTCGGAGATGATCAGAGCAACGCGAACGATGAGGTGAACTCTTTCTCAACATCTGTGTAGCGCTCGATGAAATCAATATCGCTAGTCTCAGGGACCGCTCAAAAGAGCGATCCCTGCCGTGCTGCCTGCTGGGCCTCTTGCCACTGCGAGGACTGGCTCTCGGCATCCAGCCACGCGGTGACATAGGCCAGAGCGCCGCCTGCTTCATCGAGATAGCTGCGATGCAGGAAGTGCGAGCGATAGCCCGTCTCGGTGATTGGCAGTTTGGCCTGCGCGGGCGAAACTGCGATGATTTCGAGATGGTCGTGCTCAAGTGCCAGGTTCAGCCAATTAGGCGTGTGGCGGATTTCAATCTCGAACTCCTGCCAGTTCAGGCGGTGAATGCAGTGGATGGTCATGCGACGATCCCTCCTTTTGCGCGAGCCTCATCGGCGTAGGCGCTGAGGGTCTTTGTCGCGCTCCAATAGCGGTCGCGCTCGATGCGCATACCCAGAGGCAGGCGGATTGCTTCCAGCTCGGATACCAGAACACTGCCCATCTCTGGAAAGCCCAGGTCGCACAATCCGAAGGCAAGATCGGGATTGTCGGGATCGAGCTCGGTCAGAAGCCATGTGCCTCGGCCAAGGGGGTTGAAGAGTTTGACCACGGGCATGAAGTCGATTTCGTCTTCGGTGCCCCGCACCAGCGCCTGAGCGCGGCCATTGGCAATCAGCATTTCGGTGATGGATTTCGTTAGCAGTTTCATGCGTGCTCCTTTCGTTGTTTGCCCCTCATCGGGCACGAAACAAGCAGGCGGGCCGCTCAAGCAGCGAGCGCACAGACCCACACGGGTGGCCTTGGCCACTGGCGCGGGCAGGCTCTTGCGCACGCTGCGCGGTCTGACAGATTGAGGGCCTGGAGATGAGGAAACAGCGCCAAAGGGCACAGGCACGACATGCGATCCCTCATCGTGACATGCTGCCATCCGCGCATCCACGGGCAGGGCACCGACGACTGACAGGCGTGCTGGCTATTTCAGAAGCCCCCAGGAATCGCGGGCATAATCGCGCAGCTCGGTTCCGATCAATGCGCCATAATGATTGTTGGCGGATTGTGTGCGGTGACCCAGAAGAGCACGGCGCACATAGTCGGGCGTGCCGTGCAGCTTGCCTCGGTCATTATAGCTGTGGCGAAAGGTTTTGGAGTTTGCCAGATGCTCAGGAATGCCTGCCGCTTCGAGCACTTCTTTGATGCGCCTTCCGCCCGTCCAGCGGCTATAGGGCCAGAGTCTGCCGTCCGCCGCAGGGTTCAGGGCGGCCAGTCTCACAATGAACGAGGCGGGCACGGGTACGGCGCGTAGCACCGTTCGGTCGCGCTGTTTCAGTGTCCGAAAGACGACCATCGCCTCTTCGGTGTCCAGGTGATCGCGCCGCAGCTCCAAGGCTTCGGACAGCCTGCATCCCGTCACATAAAGCAGCTCACACAGTAGCCGCGTCTCCTCTGGAAAACGCGCTGCCGCTTTGAGAACGGCCTGCTCCTGAGCACGGGTAAAACTCTTGCGATCGGCATAGAGTTGAGCTCTGATTTCAGGGGCGAGCGGGTTTTCCAACGACGGTCTCCGAGCTGCACCCAAATACGGAATTCGGGTGCAAGCCCCTAAAATACAATCGGTTAGGCCTTTTTTCCTGCTGGCGCGATCTTGCTTATTTTCCACAAAACAAGCAGAGATATCAGGCACCTGCACATCACGCACCCGAATTCCGTATTTGGTAGCAAAGTCACATCGCTTTTCTTCGAAAGGATGTGACCTCCGTGAGACAGCAATTCACTCCCCCCGCTTCTGCGCCGCCCAACTCTGCCAGGAAGGCAACACTTCAAAAACCTATGGGCTTTCTGGCGGCATGCATCGCCGCTTGCCTGAGCACTGCAACTTCATTGGCCGCGTGGGAAACCCAAACCGCAGACAACGGCGCGGTGACAGTGGCGCATGGTGAAGCGCCTGAGCTTTTGTCGATCAGCTGCACGGGAGACGCAAAGATCGTGATTCTCACATCAAAGTCTCCTCTGGATGCGCCCTTTGAAGACCGACCCAACGCGCACATCCTGCAATTTCTCTTCGACAGTAAGCCCGCTGTGGTTGCTGCTGCCGCCAGTCGGTGGGCCATCAACCCCGATGTCGTCGAAAGCATCCTGAATGATCCCACAGCGGATGAAGACCTCAAGGAGAACCTGCGCGTTCGGAGCTATCAGGTCTTCTTCCAGAATGATGAGGATGAGGCGCGTTTCTTCAGGCTGCTCAAGCGGGACTCTCGACTGAGCATCGGCGGTGACATCGATGGCACCACCCGATCCATCCGCGAAATCTCACTGTCTGGTTCCAGTGCCGCTTTGACAGCGGGCGGATGCTGAGCCGCCAGGCTTCCTTCCATCCATTCAATTTGGAGAACCCACCATGAAATTCGTACACACCATTGCCGTGGCCGCATTATTGGCAACGTCACTTCACACGCCCGCATTTGCGCAAAGCAAGAAGGAGACGACACAGCGCGGTTCCTATTGCGACGACAATCCAGGCACCTGCGCGTTTGGCGTCTTTGTCGGCACCCTGGCACTGGTGCTCGGCGCAACTGCTTCAATGGGAAGCGACAATGACGATCGCTGCGATGAACGCGATCTCGTCAGGGCACCTGAGGGCGGCTACATGCATGCCGACCCTGATTGTCGATAGGAGATTGGAGATGATAGCACGTCTTCTTCTTGGCGGTGGCGGGGTCATTGTCGGCACGCTCATCCTCGGGCCTGCGGGCGGATTGGCAGGCTGGAAGCTTGGCGGGTTTGCCGCAACGGGCAACCCGCTGCACTTGATACCAGGTGGCAGCACCGTGGCGGATGGCACTGAACTCATTGCAGAACTTGGCGGGGGCAGTGACATTGGCGGGATCGACCAGACAGGGCCACGCACCAAAGGGGGCTGGTAGAGTTCACACACCTTGTCAGACACCACATAACTATTAACAGTTAATAGTTGCTGCACCATCAGTGCTCGACCAGGGATGAGGGAAAGCAATGCATGGCATCACTGCCCACAATTCGCCGTGAACAATTTTCACATCCCGATACATTCTGAGTTTCTTATGCATTATGCTTGCCTAAGAAATGGATGTGAGGAGCAATGGATCACTGGTCGCTCAAGACTGAACTGGCAGTCGTATTCACCCTTTTGGGTCTGATCGTCTTGGGCGTCCTGACAGGCGTGATTGATTTGCAAAGCTTGGGGCGAGGCAACATGGAGAATGGTATCGTGGTTCCAATGAACGGTAGCGAGTCACGGTAAGCAGGCGCACGCCTGTCCGCCAATGCACGAAGCGATCAGAAAGCCCCCTCTGGCGCGTGAAGAGGTTGCACCAGCGGCAACGGAGCGACCAGCGCTCACCCTCATGGTCAGCGCTTGGGGTAGCCAGTGCGAGGGGTTTCCCCTTAACGGCAGATCGCCCGTCTCGGCGAGAGAGAGACTAGCCACAGTGGCAATGAACGACCATCGGCCAAGGGCCGATCGAGCCTGCATGGCACGTGAATGCACTTCCCCTTGAGGGGACGGGAGGGGTGTTGTGCGCGTACATTGCACAGCAATGTGTATACGCGCACTTTAACTTTTTCTACATATTTGCTACGTACAATCTAGTCATGTTGGAATTACGCAATCTCAACTGTAAGACACGCCCTGTGCAGAGAGCCGCAGGCCAATCGGCTGTGGTCGGCGCAGCGTACAGGGCTGGCGAACGCTTGTTTGACGAACGTCAGGATCGCACGGCTGATTACAGCCGCCGCGCCTCTGATGTGAGGGAAACGCTTATTCTCACGCCAGAAGGAGCTCCTGACTGGACACAGGATCGGGAGCAGCTTTGGAACATGGCCGAGGCAGCCGAACGTCGCAAAGACGGTCGCCCTGCCCGCGATGTTCAGGTCGGTCTGGCGTGGGAGCTGACGGCTGAAGAACAGAAAGCAGCCGTCCTCGAATTCGCGCAGCAGGAATTCGTGAGCAAGGGCCATGTGGCCGATATTGCCTTCCATCGCTACGGGCAGCGCGTGACCGATCTGAGCGAGGAAGGCCGCGACACCATTCGCCGCTGGGCCGCACAGGATGTGCCGTTTCTGGAACGGGAAGAATGCGCTGAGCTGAACGCACCCCATGTCAAGATTGAGCGGCGCTCGGACGGGATGGTGACGGGCTACAAAATCTATCAGCCCCATGCCCATATCTACATCACGCCGCGTGCGATCGATGGCGAGGAATTTGCGGCCAAGCGCAACCGCGAGTTTGATCGCGCTGAGATGGCCATGCACTGGCGCTATGAGTGGCCACGGGTGCAGAACGCCTATCTCGAAGCCGCAGGCCATGACACCCGCGTCACGGCAACCGCACGCAAGGATGATCCTACCCCGCATGAACGCGATGAGAGCGTGCAAGGGGTCGCTCGCACCATGGAGATGCGCGGGGAACCGACACGCGCCCGCGAAGTGGCTGAGATGAACAGCATGCACAATGATACGCTGCGTCAGGCTGCCGCCGATGCAGCGCCTGTCAGCCAGGAGAGCAGCGATCAGCAGGACGGAGCGCGGCTGTCGGCCTGGTGGCGCAACATGTCGGCGCGTTTTTCAAGCTGGCGCGATGACTTCGCGGAAAAAGCTGAAGAATGGCGTGAGCGATTCAAGGCGCAAGATTGGCGCTTGAAATCGATGCTTGGCTGGCAGCATGAGGAACATGCACAGCCGCCGCCCGAACAACCGCCAGAGACACCCGACACCCAAGAGGCAAACGAGCCAGAGCGATGACGGATGAACCGACCCCTCATAGCCGCGTGGCGGATCGCATTATCCGCTCACGCGGAGAAGTCCCCTTCAGTCAGCGCATGGATGGGGGTAATGATGCGCAGGCCTATGTGGCGGCCATCATTTCTGAGGGGTTTCCGCATATGGGGTTTTCTGTCTTCTGCAAAGACGGTTCACGTCATGGCTTCCTGTACCACAACCTCGAAAATATCGAGCTGAAGGATGGCAACCACGGCAGCTATCTGAAGCTGACCCATCGGGGCAAGGCCGCGACCCTTCGCGGCCATCACCTCCATGACATCTTCAACGGGATCATGGAACACACGCTGCAAGCGATCTATGAATTCGACCCAGCGGCCTACCCCGATGTGAAGGAAGAGGACGCCATCATAGACTGGATTCACATCGACGATGTGAACCAGCACAACGAGGCAGATAACGACTCACAATAACGCCGAAAATTAACCCAGCTCACGGCGTAAATTGTTGAAATGGAGTATGAATGAGGGTCAACTGAGCTCGACTGCATTACAGCCGAAAGTTCATGTATGAAGCTTGCCCGCTCTTTAACGCTCCTGCTTTGTCTTATTCTTGTAAATTGCGCCCCTGCTACGCGAGAGATATCAGCGTCCGATTGCGCGGCAACGCGCCTTGAATCGGTAAAACTCTTGTGCAGAGCGGACTCCATTCGTGCCCAACGCGTCCAGTATTCCGCAGGTGGCGCACTCATCGGAGGTGTGCTTGGCGGTGCGATCGTCGCCGCTGACGGTGGCGATACGAACAAAGGTATTATCGCAGGAGCAATTGCTGGTGCATTGGTCGGGTACTGGCTGAACGAACGCAATGCAATTGTTCAGGAGCACGCATCAATGAGAGCTCGGGTTGGTGAGCTACAAAGGAGAGCAGATGCGGCGATTGCACGGCGCAATGCGCTGTCTAGAGCCCTTCAGATTGAAGTGGAAAAGGCAAAACGTGTGCGTGATCTTGAGACACGCATTAAGGCCTTAGAAAACATAATCGCAGCGGCTGAACTGGTTGAAGAAGAATATGAAAACCAACGTCAGGGAATCACGCAAGCACTTCCGCCAAGATTAGAAGTGCCTCCTAGCCAAGTTCCAAAGATGCCACCAGATGACTTTTTTGCTGGTGATCCTGGAGGAGCGGCCTGCAACGCGATCATCGATCTGGGCGCGAACTGTACTTATCGGAGTTAGAACGACCATGGGCCCTTTCTTACAGGCGGCGTTTTGGTGCTTATTGGGCGTCGGCATTGGCTTCCTTTCCTCTATGGTAGCGAACTATCCTGGCAACGCCGTTGACCGCATGTGGGCATCTGCCTTCAACTGTGAACAACGGTTCATTGGCATTGCCAGGAAATCCGTTGAATACCGCGCTAGTGGCGGCTGGAGCGAAGAAGCCTTGCTCCGTTTTTCAGACGAGGCATCAAAATACTCGAAATTCTGTGGACGCGTGGGGAGCTTTGACATGCATCAGGCTGTTTCTAGTGTCGATCGGCAAATCAGATCGGTTCGTCGCAAAAGTGACGAAAATTTTGATGAACGGTTTTGCTTCGGAGAAATGATCGTCTTAATGAAAACTGATGTGAGAGACTGGCCTTCTCACTTCGAGAACCATCGTGCAAATCTCTCCTTTTGTGAAACCCGAGAAAAGAAAAGTTGGTCGTGGTTAGGGGTGCTAAGAAATCCATAGCCTGACCAAGCACCTACACCACCTGTTCCCCATTCACTGACACAGATGCCCATGCCTAGGCTCGCGCCTTCGGCGGCAAAGGTGGTGCCGACGGCTTACGTGTTGGGCGTGCCTTTGGCTCCACCTTTGCTTCGCGTGGCTGTGGCACGGCCTCAGGAGGCTCAGGAGGCGCTTGTGGGGCGGTAAGGGCAGGCAATGCTCCCTGAGCCGCCTCAGGGCGCTCAGGGGCTTCGAGAAGCCGTTTGAGTGGTTCCGCAAGCCCGTGGGTGAGATCAGGCTCTTTAAGCCCTCTGCGACGCTTCAGAGAGGGCACAGACAGCGAGACGGGCGCTGGACGGATTTTCTTCTCAACCAAACGCAAGCGCAGCGTCGGCGGGAAGGGTCTGGAGATACGAGGTAAAGCGCTCAGCACGGTACCGAGTATCTGGAACCTGCCACCTGTCAGCAAATAGAGCAGGAAGGTGAAGCAGACCCAGAAGAACCCAAGATACCAATAATCCTGCGGGATGCGCTCATGCGGGATGTAGCGCATCACCACATCAATCCACCACTGGTAAGGCCAGGTGTTCGGAATGATGTCGCGTTGCCAGTAAAGCAGCCCGCCCAGGAGCGCGGGGAGCAAAATCATCGAGGCGGGTTTCGAGACGAATAACAGGACGCGGTACAGGTAGAACAGCGCCAAGCGTGGGAGATAAAACAGGGCCGACAACAGGAAGGCCAGATAATCGAACAATCTCATAGGCGCTGATCAAAGGCTGCTTTGATGAAGTTGGCGCGGCTGTGCTTCCAGGTGCGCCCTGCGGTGACAATGATGGCATCGACCTTGTAGCGGTTGGCCTTGGTGCCGTTTCTGAGCTGGTTGGTGAAATAGTCAGGCGGAATGGCATAATCCCGATAGGTGGACAGGGTGGTCGAGACGCCCATTCCTTTGCCGCTATTGTCTGACTGCGCGACATCATGGGGCTGGTATGCGCCGCCCTCGCCCAGATTGCGATTGATATTCTGCTGCTGACTGGCCTGCTGTTTGGTGATCTGCCCAATCATTTCGGCGGCGGCGGCATTGGTCGTCTTGTCGACATTGCCGTGCATGATGCGCGTCTGAAACTTACCGATCAGCGCATCGGCTCCGTGTTCTCCGCCTTTGGTCAGACGGGAGTAGAAGCTTGGCAAATCCTGCGTGAGATAGACGCCGCAGGCACGCGCAGAACGGGCGGTCGAGAAAAACTCATCATCGCGCTCGGTGGTGAAGAACTGGCATTCATCGGCAAAGATGAAAACGGGCCTCAAAGGCTTGGGTCGGCGCTTGGTGCCCTCGGGCTGCCGCGCTTCGGTGGCAACCTGCCAGAGGAATTTGAAGATCTTCTGTGACACCTCTCCCATGGCTCCGAACTTCTTCACGGGCAGGTTAAGCAGGATGATTGCCCCAGAATGGGACATCTCAGGCAGCACGTTGGTGTGGGTGCAGAATAAATCACGCAGCTTGCCTGTCAGGAACGGATAGACGGTGCTGGTGAAGGTGGAAACAACAGAGGATCGGGTTTTGTCTGACCAATCAGCAAAGCGGGTCAGCCAGTATTCCCCGTGGATTTCCAAATCGGGATCACTGTCCATGAGCAGGCTCGCGGCAGCGATCGTGCGGGCGGCGAAGCTTTCGGCCTGCCATGTTTCATCGGCAACCATGGCCTGTGAGGTCGGGGCGCTGTCGATGAAGGCAACGATGTCGCGCACCGTCAGCCGCCCATAAACGGCGATCAGCAAGGGCAGCACATGCGAGACCATCTCGCGGGCATTGTCTCTGAAGAATCGGTTTTCGCCGTCGCCCTGCCCGCTGGATGCGGTGGCGGCTTCGGTAATGGTGTCGATGACTGAAAGCAGATTGCCTTCAAAGGTCTGGCCCAACGTGGCCTGAGCATAATCGAGGAAGTTAAAGCGGCGCTCGGCCTGCTCGTTGATTTCGATGATGTCGGCTTCGCGGCCTGCGGCCTTGGCATAGGCTCGCCAATTCTCTGCCTCATCGGATTTCGCGCACATGACCACGCCGCCCATACCTGCCTTCAGATAGGCCATGGCCAAGGCGCGGGCGCTGCCCGACGTTTTGCCACTCCCCGTGCCGCCTGTGACCAGGACGCCGCGCACCGCATCATCGAGCCTAAATACATCGCGCCCAAAGGAAAGCAGCGGCGTTTTTAGGTCGCCATGGTACGGAATGGGTTGGCTTTTTTTACGAAATAACCCCATGGTTGTGACGGTATCGGCGTTACGCCACTGCGTACAGAGTGAAAGGCTCCACATGGCAGGGAAAATGCGAGTTTGGGCAAAATCTGTGCCGCCCTCCACCAAACAGAAAATGTGGGCTCAGCTCAAAGAAGCAGGCGTGAATGAAGCACGGTTCGCCCGCGATGACATTCGGCAAAAGCTGATCGAAGAAGGTTGGAGCGGGTCGGTTCAGACCCCGCGTGGCATCAAAACCTATGCTGCGGATGTTGCCGAAGAGGCCCCCGCTCAAAGCACGGCTGAGGCCGCCAGCTCACCTATCGAAACAGATTGGGAAAGCAGAAAGGCCGATGCGCTGGAAGCTGCTAGCATCTACACCATTGAGAGCGACAGCGCCTGGGAAGAGCAAAGAACTACGGCTGAAGCGCTCTATGGTCATGATGGCAACTATCAGGGCACCGTCTGGCAGAATGAGCAAAAAAACGGGATTGAGCCGCCTGCTCAAGAGAACCAAACCTCACCCGATGTTCAACCGCCCGATGCGGGGATCGAGCCTGATTAAAGGGAGAAAGAACAATGCCTGCACCGATAATGCTTGCACCTATAGCGGTCGCCGCTGGTCAGAAATTTATGGAAATGGCTCTGGCGCAATCAAATAATGACCGAAAAATCGCCAAATACAACGCAGATGCTCAGAAAGCACAGATGCTCGCCAAAATTCGTGAGATGGAACTAGAAGTTGAAAAGACTGCGATTGAGGCAACAAAAGAAATTGAACTTGCACGCATCGCCGCACAGCGTGATATCGCTCATCGTCTCATTGAACTTTCGGAGACCGTGTTTGAGCGCAAGTCAGGCATGTTGCAGCAGATGTATGACCAGACCGCTCAAACTATCCAAGGCCGAATTTCAGAGCTAACAAAAGTGCAAAAAGACCTTCGATCTGACATGCGTCGTGCAGATAGTGACACGCGACGTGACCTAATGGAAGAAGCTCGGCATGTTGGCAGTGAGCTTGCTGATCTTCAGGCAGCAATGGCAAGCCTAAATGCCGATTTCACCTCCGCAATGACTATCCTAGAAATCAATGGCACGCCCAAATCAGGTACTTTACTTGGAAAAATATAGGCTTTGGCATGGGTGACATTCTAGCAGGCATTTTTGGCCTAATATTACTGTATTTTATCGGGCTTGGAGCATATTACGGTGCTCATGCTTTTGGATTCGCATGGTATGACCCAGATACCTACGAAGAGATGATACGATTTTCATTGATTGGGCTTGCCGGTAGTCTCTTTGGAATTTTTGCAACAATTCAAATGCCAGTGTGGTTTGGTCGAGTAGGCTCTACAGTGAGTGAACAAGCACGCCGACGGAAACAGGCGAAGCTCGAAGCAGAGGAAGCTGCTCAGAAGGAAGCCGCTATCTCTGAAGCCATTCGGTCGAGTGAAAACATAAAAAGAACGTCGCACCAACAGTCACAGTTTCAGAAGTTATCGCTATCCATCAGCTCACTACATGAGGACTCGCTAGGACTATCAGCGGCTGATTATGCAAAAGTTCAACGCGATATAGCGGGGATGAATGATATAGTCTCGGATATTGTGAATGACGATCTGCTTGTAGCTTTGTCGCACGCATCTCCTGACCAATTTGAGGATATAAAATTTCATATAGAAGACATATGGGAAAACTTACTACCGTATCGAGAAACCGCTTTCGGACGGCGCTTCAAGCGGGTTATCTTGTCAAAGATAGAGATTGAAAATGAATAAAAAAGGTCTTTCTTTTACACAACGGACATTGATAGCTTTGCTTTCTGTTGTTGCAATTAGCTCCGCCTTTGTTGCAGCATCGTTATATTGGCGACATATTCGTTATAGCAATTATATTGATTTTATTGAGATTACACTTCCTACGAGATATGAGAATGAGCGCTTGACTGCTAGAGAAAATAACTGCCAAAGAACTCTATTTAGAACTTTTTCGGCGGGTAGGCTTGAAATTTGTGACCAAACATTAGAGGACTATGTGCGAGAAAATCGTGATTGTCTGAACTGCCCAAAGAATAGGTAACTTCATGAAATCGTAACAAAAAATTTTGATTTCTGTGGTAAAATATATTTTTAACTATGGAGATATTTATGGAAAGCTATGTTGCGATACTAGAAAATGGAAATGGGATAAGAGACCACAACGGAAATATCGCTATAGTAACGGATACATCTGGTCTCATTTCTTGTACAAACGGAAAAGTTGTTGAGTTAGTAAATGGTGATGATCGCACATCTTTCCTTGAAGGATTTTTTATGTTAGCCGACTCGTTGAACTATGAGAACCCTATCATTGATATAGGCGAGTTGGAAAGTCCACTTTCTGAAATTTGTAATGGACAGAGTTTTGGTAACTCTCCTCAGAGATAGACGCGCGTGACGCGGATACTCAATCCTCATCCTAGGGCGCGGGGTTGTTCCTCCCCTCATTCGGAGAATGCATCCTGTTTTTGACAGGCAAGCTGCGTGAGATAGACGCCGCAGGCACGCGCAGAACGGGCGGTCGAGAAAAACTCATCATCGCGCTCGGTGGTGAAGAACTGGCATTCATCGGCAAAGATGAAAACGGGCCTCAACGGCTTGGGTCGGCGCTTGGTGCCCTCGGGCTGCCGCGCTTCGGTCGCAACCTGCCAGAGGAATTTGAAGATCTTCTGCGACACCTCTCCCATGGCTCCGAACTTCTTCACGGGCAGGTTAAGCAGGATGATTGCCCCAGAATGGGACATCTCAGGCAGCACGTTGGTGTGGGTGCAGAATAAATCACGCAGCTTGCCTGTCAGGAACGGATAGACGGTGCTGGTGAAGGTGGAAACAACAGAGGATCGGGTTTTGTCTGACCAATCAGCAAAGCGGGTCAGCCAGTATTCCCCGTGGATTTCCAAATCGGGATCACTGTCCATGAGCAGGCTCGCGGCAGCGATCGTGCGGGCGGCGAAGCTTTCGGCCTGCCATGTTTCATCGGCAACCATGGCCTGTGAGGTCGGGGCGCTGTCGATGAAGGCAACGATGTCGCGCACCGTCAGCCGCCCATAAACGGCGATCAGCAAGGGCAGCACATGCGAGACCATCTCGCGGGCATTGTCTCTGAAGAATCGGTTTTCGCCGTCGCCCTGCCCGCTGGATGCGGTGGCGGCTTCGGTAATGGTGTCGATGACTGAAAGCAGATTGCCTTCAAAGGTCTGGCCCAACGTGGCCTGAGCATAATCGAGGAAGTTAAAGCGGCGCTCGGCCTGCTCGTTGATTTCGATGATGTCGGCTTCGCGGCCTGCGGCCTTGGCATAGGCTCGCCAATTCTCTGCCTCATCGGATTTCGCGCACATGACCACGCCGCCCATACCTGCCTTCAGATAGGCCATGGCCAAGGCGCGGGCGCTGCCCGACGTTTTGCCACTCCCCGTGCCGCCTGTGACCAGGACGCCGCGCACCGCATCATCGAGCCTAAATACATCGCGCCCAAAGGAAAGCAGCGGCGTTTTTAGGTCGCCATGGTACGGAATGGGTTGGCTTTTTTTACGAAATAACCCCATGGTTGTGACGGTATCGGCGTTACGCCACTGCGTACAGAGTGAAAGGCTCCACATGGCAGGGAAAATGCGAGTTTGGGCAAAATCTGTGCCGCCCTCCACCAAACAGAAAATGTGGGCTCAGCTCAAAGAAGCAGGCGTGAATGAAGCACGGTTCGCCCGCGATGACATTCGGCAAAAGCTGATCGAAGAAGGTTGGAGCGGGTCGGTTCAGACCCCGCGTGGCATCAAAACCTATGCTGCGGATGTTGCCGAAGAGGGCCCCGCTCAAGGCACGGCTGAGGTCGCCAGCTCACCTATCGAAACAGATTGGGAAAGTAGAAAGGCCGACGCGCTGGAAACTGCAAGCATCCACACCAGTGAGAGCGCCATCGCCTGGGAAGAGCAGAAAGCTACGGCTGAAGCGCTCTATGGGCATGATGGCAACTATCAGGGCACCGTCTGGCAGAATGAGCAACAAAACGGGATTGAGCCGCCTGCTCAAGAGAACCAAACCTCACCCGATGTTCAACCGCCCGATGCGGGCATCGAGCCTGATTAGATTGCGGGAATTTCAATGAAATTTTGTAGATTGCCCCTCGTCTTAGCCTTCTGTTTGCTAAGTGCTTGTTCCAGCGTGTCAGACAAATTTCGGTCAGAAACTGAGGGCAAGGCTCTCTCAGATTGGCGAACCGAACATGTGATTACACCCATGTGGATTGGTTTTTTTGCAAATATGGTTCCCGCGATACATCTCATTGGGCTTGCGTTCGACACGTACATCGTATCGACGTCGATAGATGACCTCGTTCTCGGTAACGGCGCGATTATCGAACGGGAGACTGGGTGTGAAGGACTGCTGCAAGATGATGATTTTAATCTCTATCTTGGCTGGTCCACTGATGGAAGAACAGAAGTGGAAGCAGCATTTACTGCTGCTTTGAAGGCCTATCAAGCACTAGACGCTGCGAAAGATGTTTCATCCGTTGTGTTTGCGAGGACCTACACACGTTATGCGACGGTAAGCCGAAAATACTCCGAAAAAGTATTTGCAAAGATAGGAGCAAAGGTTGCAGGCAAAGCCGTTGTTAAAGGCTTTGCAGGTTTCGTACCCCTACTTGGCCCTCTGAGCGCGGCAGCAATAAACTACTTTATTATGAATGACTTAGATAAGTCCTCTCGGAGGTACTTCTACTACAAAGCTAGTGTTTTTTGCGGCTGAGCTACCTTTCTAGCGATGTATCTTTTGATGTGTCGGGGCAGTCAGCGGGGACTCTTAAATCTGGGTCGATGACATCCACCGCTTCTTCAATAATTGAGCCAAATGTTGATTGAACTTTATGTGGAAGGGAGTCCCAAACCTTCGTTATAGCGTTGGGGCCAACTTCGTTCTCAATTTCATCAAATACTGTATCGATCTTCTTTTTTTCACAGTCCATAAAATCTCCTATCTATTTATTATTATTGCATAAAAAGTATCTAAAAAGTATTAAGATTGGATGACATCTCTCCTCAGAGATAGACGCGCGTGACGCGGATACTCAATCCTCATCCTAGGGCGCGGGGTTGTTCCTCCCCTCATTCGGAGAATGCATCCTGTTTTTGACAGGGGAAGCCTTTGAATTCCCTTCCGTTCGGAGCCGCCTTCGCATGACCTCGACCAAGGGGCGCAGGGGTTCAGCCTGCAAGGGCGCGTAGCGGGAGCGGAGCCACGCGCAGCAGGCGTGCCTGTGAGCATGGCGAGCACCCACCCTTTGCAGGCGGGTTCCTGTAGCCCCTAGAGGGCATACAGGCGAAGCGCGGCGAACGGTATTCTGGAATTCTTCCCTTCCGTTTGGTGAGCTTATAGCGAACCAAGCCTTTCATAGTTGGCGGCGAAGCCGCCTCCCTTTCGCTGGGCGTGGCGTAGCCACGGCTCACGCGCCAGTGGAATCAGAAACACGTCGCATAGCGACGCATTTCCAGCGGCGTAGCCGCGTCAGGGATTCAGAGAATCCATGGTCAGTTAGACTTATCCACAGGCCTGTTAGAGTTATATAGGTGTTAAATAGAGTGTTACGCTGTGGATAGTGCCCTGTAACCTTCTGAAAATAAAAAGCGAATAAAAACACTCGGTGTGTGATAACACGTTAGAAGGTGTGTAGAAACACGTTTTTTGGTGTGTGATAACACGTTTTTACCTCTGGGTGTGTGATAACACGTTTTAGGGTGTGCGAATAGAGTTTGGTGTGTAAAAACACGTTACTGCTTGACTGGTGTGTGATAACACGTTTCATAGGGGTGTGATGGATGATAGCTCTTCAATAAAGCCGCCCCTTCTGCCCGATCGCATGCGGCAAGGCGATTTCTTTGTGTGCGATATCTTCGATGCCGCTCCTAAAGGGGACATGGCGTCGATGGAGCACCCAGTGTTTTCGATATCGACCAAGCCTGATCGTGGTATTCGGCGGTATGAGAGTGGAAGGAATTTCATTGAGATTACACCGAGCGTGAAGGGGCTGGCGACGGTGCATGACCGTGATGTGCTGATTTTCTGCATTTCCCAGATCATGGCGGCGTTAAATGACAATCAACCCGTGGGTCAGACATTACGCTTTCAGGCGCGAGACCTTTTGGTAGCGACCAATCGTGGCGTTGATGGGCGGGGTTATGAACAACTCAAGGCGGCGCTTGAGCGGCTGGTGGGCACAATAATTCAGACGAACATCACCACGGGGGATGTGGAGATACTCGACGGGTTTGGGCTGATCGAGCGATACCGCATCGTCCGCGAGACGCGTGAAGGCCGCATGCAAGAGGTTGAGATTAAGCTCTCGGACTGGATTTTCGAAGCAATTCACCAGCGGGAAGTGCTGACCCTGTCGCGGGATTATTTCAGGCTCAGAAAGCCTCTGGAGCGGCGTCTTTACGAAATTGCCAGGAAACATTGCGGGGCACAGTCGAGCTGGCGCATTGGCCTTGCAAAGCTGAAATATAAATGCGGGTCGAACTCGACGGATAAGGAGTTCAAACGGCTGATTTCAAAGGTGATTGAGCAGAACAATGCGCACAAGCATCTGCCCGATTATGACATTCATTTCGAAGGGGATCTGATCGTGTTCACCTCACGCGGAACGTCCCCCTGCCCGACCCTTGAGCTTGAGGTGACCATCCCGCCGCTTTCTGGCGACACCTATGAGCATGCCCGTCAGCTCGTCCCTGGCTGGGATGTGCGCATGATCGAGCAGGAATGGCGGGCATGGATCACAGAGACGCCACGCGATGCTGACAGGGCGTTTCTGGGCTTCTGCAAGAAGTGGTATGAGCGGCGTGGAGCGCCATAGATATCTTCCACTGTCACCCCATAACTATTAATAGTTATGCATTAAGGGGTATAAAGATTAATAACTATTAATTTCTTTGGAATTTGATATAATAGTGAGTTGTTTTTTTTCCAGCAAGATGATGCCTGTCCACAGGCAATATGGGTATTGATTTGATTGATTTTGAGATTTTATTGATAGACTTAGTTATTTTATCCACATTAATAGCAATACAATTCGGAGATGTGTGATTTTTGTGGCGATGGGCGGTCGGCTTAGATGACGTTTTTTTAAGGTACCGCAGTTTTTGCACTGTAAATGGCATTGGGCAGGGGATAAAACCTATCGAAATTAATAATTTTTATTTCCACTAAATTTTGATATAGTATCACATTAATCATGTTTGAGGATGTATGTTTTTACGTAAAGAATGGCTGGCCGCACTCACGGTGGCCTGTGTAACGGGTTCGGTAGCACAGGCGAAGATGCAGGAAATGAGCGTGTATTGTAAATCGCTTGACAAGGATGCCTGCGCGATCCTGGATTTACAGATCAAAGAAAGCATGGGCCTGCTGAAATACTGCAAGCATGGCAAGCTGAACTTCCTGGCCGTGCAGTCTGTGAATGAGAAAGAGGCGACTCGCTTCGTCTTTGCGAATGCAGAAGGCGAAGAAGTGACATTGATCAACGGCGCAAAGCCCGAAGAGAACCTCATCTCGGATGATGCGTCGTGTGATCTGCTCCCCTAACATGGCTGTCAAAGGTTCGCCAGGTTCAACAAGCCAATGAAATCTTTAATAAAAATTTAAGAAAGCCGTGTTATGTTAAGTAAATAGTTTAGGAGTCATTATGTCCACACGAAAACTCTTCTCCCTCATGGTTACAGCGGCGACGTTGTTGGCAGCACCCTCCTACGCCACCACGCCAGGCCAATATTGTAAAAGTTTGGGCGCAGGCGTATGTGAAATTCTGGATATCACAGCAACAAGCGCGGGATCAACAATTGCACAAATATCATTAATTAAATATTGTAAAAATCAGGAGCTCCGTTTTATCAAATCGTCGGGCTATCATAACGGCGGGTCATGGATAGAACGTGTACTGATCGGACGGACTACTCCAGCTGATCGCAATTGTCGCATAGATGAAAATAGGCATTTTGTCTGCGAAGAGATTCCTGCAAATAGCCATGGTTCATTTGATGTCCCGATTGTGTCTAAGAGGAACGGTGACAATTCGGCCGTCCACACGATTCATGACCATTGGTCGGACGCCACCCTTTGCCCTCTTCTGCCCTAATGTGACGGGCGCGTTTCATAGATATCGAGATAAGAATGGCGCGGCAGTATATGTGGCTTGAGTGAAGCAGTGAGAGAGGGGCAATATGCCCCTCTCTGTTGGGGTGACTCAGGAGCCAATCAGGAAATCATCAAGTGATTTCCCAGCTTCGAGCCCATCTTTGATCCATTCGGGTTGGCGACCCTTACCTGTCCAGGTGATGGATGGATTCTCAGGGTGTTGATATTTGGGGGCGGATTTTGTTGATTTCTTCGCGGGCGCGGCGGCGGCCAGCTCTGCAAAAGTAAATCCGTGTTCACGGGCTTTGGCCTCGACGGCAGCAATGGCTTCGCGCTGGCGACGTGCCTCAAAATCGGCGATGGCCTTGGCGACATCTTTTTGTAGTTGTTTCAGCGCATCGAGGCTGAGCGCATCCAGATTAATTTCTGCCAATGTTTGTGCATCCTGATTATTTTTTCATCACAGGAAGCATAACGCTTCGATTTCGTCGAAGCTAGCCCTGAGAGTGCTATCCGTGCCGCGTGCGATGATGATTGAAGGCAGGCAATCGCTGCGTCATCAGCTGCTATGTGAATGAGATGTGATGAGGGATAACCGTTACCGCGTCCGCCCGTCGATCTCCTCGATGTCAGGGATGTCGAGCCCCCCTGCCCTAAGGCATTCATACAAATAAGCCTTTTGCGTGAGGCCACGCTTCCTCGCTTCGGCCATAAAGGCTTCTTTGATGGGCTGAGGCACATTGCTGAAGGCGAACTGCACGCGCGGCGCGGTTTTGAACGCTCCCGCTTTGGCCTTGCTGACGCTTGGCAGCGGCGATGCGATGGCTTTGAGCTTGTCGGCCTCTGGCGTGGGCGTGGATGCCCCCAAATCTACGCTGATTTTTGCCATTTTGCGCCTCCGTAATAGTCAAGCAGCTTCTTATATTGGAGCTCGGCCAGGATTTTCTGCGCCTCGCGTTTGGCGGGGCCCGTAGGCAGCTCGCCTGTCGAGGTCATCTCTTTGAAGCCTGTGCGATGACCGCACATGGCCTCCAGACGTGGAATGGTTTGCGCGTCGAGCGCATCAATCACTGACTGAGTGATGTTGGTGTGGCTGTCGATGTCCATCATCACCACATAGCTGGCGATTGTCTTATCCATCGATTCAGCCACGCTCTGCACATGGGCATGGGTGCGCATCGCCCCTTTTGCATCGGCTTCATTGGCTTTGGAGGGGATCAGCACGAGTGATGCGGCGTTGATGGCGTAGATCGACATGGCGGATTTGAAGCCTGCCGTGTCGATGAAGATGGCATCATAAGGCGGCTCAGCGCCCTTCAGGGCCTTCACGGTGGGGATGAGGCGCTCATCATCCTCTTCATAGTGCCAATCAAGCGGGGTGCGCTCTTTCATGGCCCAGGCTTCGAGATGGCGCTGGGGATCGGTGTCGATGACGGCGATTTTCGCGCCATCTGCCACCATGAGTGCGGCAAGCGAAGAGAGCAGGGTGGTTTTACCCGCGCCGCCTTTCTCCTGCACAATGCTGATGACCTGTGTCATGGTTCTGCTCATTGGTTGTTTTGGGTACCATAGCACAACATAGCATAACTGTTAAGCCTTAACCCATAACCGTTAACCGATATCTATTAACCCATAATAGTTATAGGGTAAGGCCTTAGAGCTGCTTTTTCAGTCGTTCGATGACACTCATTTTCCTATGAAACACGAATGGGCATCGGCGCTCTGCCACGTTCCTCATCAAAAACGATGTGACGCTTACAGCGGCCCTCTTTGAGGCCGTCGATGGAGCGATGTGGCATGTCATGGCAACGGCCATCAACTCCATATGCCCGTCAAGCCCCGTCATATATGTGCGCACCTGGTCGACGCCCCATGTTTTGGCGGTGTAGATGACGTCTTGTAGAGCGTCTATCTCTGGGGCTTGTTCGAAAGAGGGCTTATCAGGCTTTCCCAAGTGCTTTCAGGGCATCTTCTGTGATGTCGGAAACGTGCTTTGTGGTTACACCATGTGTGACGGCGCTTTGCAGCCGTTCTGAGAGTAGATTTTTCAGCGCGTCCCACGCCTCCGCTTCACCCGCATCGGTTTTGGGCCGCACCTGTTTAAGCATGAATGATTTGATGCTTTTGCCCTCAGTCGCCGCTAGGGCCTTGATGATCTGATGCTGCTCGCTCGATACATCGAGAACCAAATTATTTAGCTCTTGGGCTGTTTTAGAAGGTTTCATCGTACCATGTCATATAACCATACATATTTTTCATCCAGTACCCCATAACAGTTAATCGGTAACGGTTATGGGGTACGTCATAGACTCACCGCTCTTGTCGGATTGCTCAAAGCTCACGCGAAGCCGTGTTCCCGTTGCTTCAGCATAGCGATGCAAGGTGCGTAGGGATGGGTTGGCATCCCCACCTTCCAGTCGAGCAACAGAAGCGGCGGAGGTCTGCATGCGTTGCGCGACTTGGGCTCGTGTCAAACCGCTATGTGAGCGTGTCTGGAGAAGGATATCCGAGAGTGCGTTTTCGGCTTCTACGGCGTTGCATTCCGTTACAAATCCAGGATTGCTAAGCCATTGTTCAAATATCTCTGTGACGGGTATGTTGCGTCGGTTCATAGGCTATCCCGTGTTCCATCGTGGCGACTCGATAGGCGCGTGGCAATTTTCCCTGTGCGTTGTACGGCGTGAAAAATAACAAGGTTTTTTTCAATCATGGTTGAGTATAATATCGCCAAAATATTCCCGCAGCCCTGGATTTTTATTTCCCATATTTGGCTTCCCATATGTTTGATGTGGGGGCGATACATGCGATCAAGCCCATAACTCTGAACCATGTTCACGATATGGAAAAAACGCGCGCGAATGTCACTTGGTAGCGCGTGGATATTAGCAGCAACATCTTCATCTAAAAGTGTAACAGAACAATTCATCGATGATAAACATCATCGATAATAAGAATTTGTCAAGAAAATCAATTGTCTCAGAAGAGACGGTTCTGGTCCATGCATCCCATAACCAATAACTGTTAACTGTTAACCTTTGCGGGGCATTGTTTGCGCTCATCTGGCGAGTGGATAGACAGCAGATCGGATGTGACATTTTTCATAACACATGCTGTATTTGAAGATCATTATAGTGAAAAAAGGATAAAACATGTCGATGGTGTGCAAAAGTATTTCAGTGACAGGGCAGCAGGATGAATGGATAAAAACACAGATTGCGAAAGGGTTTTTTGGCAATGACAGTGAGGTGATACGTTCGCTTATTCGTGAGCATCAGGTGAAAGAGCGAGACGTCTCTTCGGAAATGGAGATGTTACGCAGGAAGTTAGAAATTGCAGAGAAAATCGCACGTATAGATGATCGTGGTGGTGTGACGGTGAAAGACGTCATAGATAATTTAGGATTAGACGACATGTTAGAAGGTGGGTAAGTGCGCTTGTTTCTTTGTATGATCGTTTCGAGTAGCGGAATTGTGAATTTCAAGCCATAATCTTGGGTGCAAACCGTATGTTTTCGCTGAGCAAGCATAGTCGTACTGGTGACGCAGTCGTGTCAAAGTGACCATAAATTACTGATTTTAATGGAGGTCTTCAGGTTAACAGCGCGTTGTGGGGCAGGGGAATTCGAGATGTGCTTAGACACGGTACCTGGTCTGCGCCCACCATGCCTGATCCATGACTCAGTGTGCCGAAAGCGCTCAAGGACATAGTCGATGTTCAAAATAATTGTTCAAAAATAAGATTTTCTTTTCGACGTTCAGGTCCATCAAATGGCATCACACGGACGCGACGATCGGGTCCTGCATATGCTGCACAGATTACAAATGGCCTAGGATGTTCAATGACGCGAGCAATGCGGTGAGCTAAGTCTGCCGCTGCAAATGGTTTAACCAGATAATCAGAGACGCCTGCGTCTCGCGATGTGATGACGCGTGAATAATGACCTGACCCAGCGGTCATGATGATGGGAACATAGGGATTTGGAGAATTCTCGGATGTTCGTATCATTTTGGTGAGACTCACGCCTCTATCTGGATTTTGAAGCCAATCAGTAATAATGAGATCGTGATTTTTTTTTACAAATTTCTGATATCCTTCCTCGCAGGAAAATGCGGCCTCGATATTTCTTTCCGGGACCTCCAGCATTCTCAATACATCTTTGAAAAGATTGTACATTTCTCTTGTGGACTCTACAACAAGCACACCTACGTACGAAAAATCATATGCCATTGTATATTGCGCCTTTTAATCAATAAATTTCACTCGATATTTTTCGCAAACTTGTTTGAGTTCGGTTGCTACAGCTCGGCATTCAGCGCTTGCTTCGTCTCTTATCCCACTTCTAAGGATGACTGAGGCACATTTTTCATATGAATCAATAATCAATATGATTTTTTCATCAACGTGGTCTAAAGAATCGAGCAAATTAACGACAATATCTGTAATTTTCGTGATGGCGGAATAATGAAACATAGACCCTTGAGCGCGAAGTTGGGTTAGTTTGTCAAGTAACTCAGAGTATAAATGTTTCGCATCTCCATTTACTCTGAATGCTGTGATTGCCAATCTAATTCCCTTTAGGTATTCGGTGGCGATGGGCTGGAAGTCAACCACGTTGTTTTCGATTTGTTGTTGCGCCCTTGCTATCGATTCTTCTGTAAATCCGCCGCTTCCTACTTTTTCTTTGAGTCGGTTTCGAGGTACTATGATCTTGTTCATGAATGAAATCTCATTTGTTTTTATGTTTATCTCACTAATTTGATATTTTGTTAAGCAGCAATTCATAATTTTTATGTGTATTTCTTTTGTGCGGGTAAAGTGCTCCTCATCACAAGGAGAATGTTCTATGAGTATCGCGGAAGAGCGCTTGGTGGCCATTGAGGCGATCAAAGATGAAGATATTGATTATTCTGATGCGCCAGAACGCGATGAGGCTTTTTTCCAGAAGGCTCAACTCGTCATGCCGCAGAGTGTGAGAAATTAACCGTTACTATGCGTATGCATGACGATGTGCTTGATTGGCCCAAGTCTCAGGGTAAAGACCATTTGACGCGGATGAACGCCGTTGTGAGAGCCGATATGCTCCCTCATCAGACAGAGAGGCGCTAGCATCCGCATCATCACCCCTAACAGTTAACTATTAACTGTTAGGGGATGCCGAGATTGGCTTAATCGAGCACGCATTCAAAGGCGTGGCCGTCAGGCACTGGGTGCTGGCAGCCTACATAACCCAAGCGGTTCACGAAGTGGATGCCGCTGGCCAAATAGAGCTCTCCATCACCGTCAAGTAGCGTCCAGATCGTGGCGGGATGAGATGCCTGCACACGGGCAAGGTCATCTCCGAAGGTTTCCAGGAGGCAGCTACCCGACCCAAAATCCAGACCGCCAGATGCGCCATGTGGATGGGGCAGGGGCTGGAAGCGTTCTATGAACGCCTCCAACGTGAGCTCGATGACCGCGCTCATCGTGTGGCCTCTTCGCGCGGGCGCAGATAGAGCACGCCGTCCCATGAGACGGGAAGTGTGTCGAGCGCGATGCGGTTGATCTGGCCATTCTCATCGGCCCAGGCTGCGCCAAGAGTGCCGTAAGCATGTTTGGTAGTGCCATCGTCAGCCTGATAGCTGCGTGCTTTGTAAATCACGGAATGTGTGGGTTTCGTCATGTTGTTCTCCTTTGGTTGA
The DNA here is from genome assembly GCA_030431485.1 of Alphaproteobacteria bacterium. Taxonomy (GTDB): domain Bacteria; phylum Pseudomonadota; class Alphaproteobacteria; order Rhodobacterales; family Rhodobacteraceae; genus Marivita. Next base: position 1,854 of record JAUIIR010000063.1, on the reverse strand, counting down.
GAACGATGCGCCTTTCGCACCGTCTGCCAGCTTGGAGACGGGCGGGAGTGGCGCTGTCGGCCCTGGTCTGGCCTGCTTGCAGAGTCCACAGCGCTCCGCGCTGGACAGCACGAGCCACACCGCCTGTCAGAACGGCAGAACACGGGTGCGATGGGGCAGGGGGCGATAACGGAGAACGGACGAACCGACGTCCGTTAATTCAGCAAAGTCGAAGCGTCTGACGCATAGCCGCGCCGTTGCTTTTGCTTGGTCAGCGTGTCGCCAGCATGTTGGGCAGCGGCTTCATTTTCGAACCATTCTTCCTTGCTTTGGCCACGCGTGCCGATGCGGCCCCATTCGCGAATGAGGGCAACATCGCCGAAGAGCCCTGGCTGCATCGAGATGCGATAGAAACGGCGCATATTCTGCTCAGCATCGATGCGGCGTAGATGAACGGTGTCACTCATGATGCCTTCCTGATGGTGCTGCGCGGCGCAGGAAGGTGCTTGTAGAGGGTCGAAGGGGCAACACCGAGACGGGTTGCGACCTGCTTCACGGTTATGTCGGGATCGCGAAGCATGGCCTTTGCGGCGGTGATGTCTTCCGCAGACAGGGCAGGGGGCCTGCCGCCGACTCTGCCACGGGCACGCGCAGCCGCGAGTCCTGCCGTGGTGCGCTCGCGGATCAAGGAACGCTCGAACTCAGCTAAGGCTCCGAAAATATGGAAGGTCAATTTGCCGCCTGGGGTTGTGGTGTCGATGGCTTCGCGAAGGACCTTGAAAGCGATGCGGCGTTCCTCCAGCTCTTCGACGGTTTCGATGAGCTGTTTTATTGAACGCGCTAGTCTGTCGAGCTTCCACACGACAAGGGTGTCACCCTCGCGCATGTAATCGAGCGCGGCTTTCAACTGAGGCCGATCACGCTGTGCGCCTGAGGCCTTTTCCTCGAAAATCTTTTCACAGCCAGCCTCAAGCAACGCATCGCGCTGCAAATCGGGAGACTGATCCTGCGTTGAAACCCTCGCATAGCCGACAAACATAGAAAACACTCCGAAAACTCATCTCGATGGTACGTTTTCGGGGCTTTAGTTTCAAGAGACAGTTTTCGGATATCCACAGGCGATGGAACGCTCAGAAAGCGGGGCAGGGGGCATCTGTCCGAAAAACGTGCGTTTTGTGGAGCGCGCGATTTATCCGAAAAATTGCCACCATGAAATATGAGGTAAAATTAGCACAGAGACACCCGCTCTTCTTGGAAGAGCTTGCGGCAGATATTTGGTTTAATGGGCCATGTTCTTGGGAGCGCAATGATTATCGATGCGATGCAGCGCTCTGCGAGATCAGAAATCTTATATATATTGGTTACGGATACGATGGTGAGGCAGCATGTCTTTATCACTACCACGGGGTGCTTAATGTACTAGGCCCCAACACGAAATGCTCGGCGACGCTCACTAATCTAGGAAACAGGCCTCGAAACCAATGACATCATCGAAGCGCACTCGCAGGAGCGGTTAGGTCTCCATCGCAATTAGGCGTGCAATTGCGATGGAGCTATGGATGGGACGGTGGCACCAAGATATCCTGCTCCAAACGATACTGAGAAGTCGTAAAAGACCTCGGTTGTTAGAGTTAGGGTCGTGAATGGGGTGTGAACGTGCTTTTTTTTCATTTCAGTGCCTCCTTTCGTGATAGTTTTCTGAACGATGAGCTTCATAAGGTAGAGTATAAAGACAAAGCCCAGAGCAACCCAAGTTCGACAGTTAATCGGGTAAGTGATTGATATTGTTATGGCGGGATCTGCCATTGTGTGACTACCGAGAAGGGATCAAGCGGGTTTTGGTATGTCGAGTGTGTCGAATAGCTCCAATTGTTC
>JAUIIR010000062.1 GCA_030431485.1 Alphaproteobacteria bacterium | reverse complement strand
CTAGGTTATGATCGAAGGTTCAAGCTGGATCTACGCAAGGAATTCCTTCAAGACCACTGTTGATCTGACTGCCGAAATCATGCTGAAAGCGAAAACGGACATGACCACTCTACCCGGCTTTTTCGACATCGACGAGGATGTATCGAACGCCGTGAATAACGACAAACCCGTCGTCGCCCTTGAAAGCACCATCATCACGCATGGCATGCCATTTCCTGACAATTTGGATATGGCAAAGACCGTGGAAGCAATCATACGTGCGCATGGCGCCGTACCTGCCACGATCGCCGTGCTGGACGGCCGCCTGAAGATCGGCCTCGCCGAAGAGGAGCTTTTGCGTCTTGCCAAGACAAGCGAAGCGATGAAGATTTCGCGCGCGGATATGGCATTTGCGATTTCACAGGGAAAAACTGCCGGAACAACGGTTGCTGCCACGATGATTGCGGCGCGCATGTCAGGCATTCGGGTGTTTGCGACGGGGGGCATTGGCGGCGTGCATGCCGGGGCCGAAACGAGCTTCGATGTTTCGGCTGATCTGACCGAGCTTGGCAAAACAGATGTGATAGTCGTGGCGGCTGGTGCCAAGGCCATCCTCGATGTGCCCAAGACGTTGGAAGTGCTTGAAACGCAAGGTGTGTCGGTTGTGGGTTATCAGACAGACACGTTTCCGGCATTCTGGACAAGCAGGTCGGATCTGGCGGTTCCGCTCAGATTGGACAGCGCTGCCGATATTTCCAAGTTTCAAAAAGTCAGGGAACAACTTGGCCTTGATGCCGGGCTGCTTGTGGCGAACCCGATCCCGGCAGAAAACGAAATTCCTGCGGATGTCATCAACGGCTACATCCGGACAGCGCAGTCAGAGATGGAAATGCGCGGTATCTCGGGCAAGGAGGTGACGCCGTTCTTACTGCAACGGATCTTCGAGCTGTCCGGCGGAGAAAGCCTCAAGGCCAACATTGCCTTGGTCAAAAACAACGCACGGCTGGCCGCCGGGATTGCCGTCGCCTTCCACGCGTGATGGTTGCCATCCACCGCCGGGACATCAGCATGACCGACACCACTGCAAAGGCGGGCCCCCGTGAAGAGGCCGCCTAGGTCATCGAGCGCCGAAGCGCCAGTGTTGCTTCGATCATGGCCAGGGCGGCGACAAACGCCAAAAGGGGCCATGTGCCCAGTTCGACGATGAACCAGCCGGCAATCAGCGGGAAACCGAATATGCCGATGAAATAGGTGAGCGCAAAGAGTTGAAGCGTCTGCGCACTGAGGTGCTCCTCGGCATCGTTGGCTGTCACCGTGACAAGAAGCGGATAGGAAATACCGTAACCAACCGCAAAAAGAACCGCCACCAGCATGTAAAGTGGAAAGTTTGCGCCGCTGAAGATGAAGATCACGACGCTGATGCCCATCACGTATAATAGAATGGCAATCGTACGATACGGGTTTGCCCCACCTGTGAAGCGCGACAGGATCAAGCGAAAGATCACGACGGTTATCGTGTAGATCAGGAAGAAGCTGGCGTAGTTGAGGCCTCTTGCATCCGCGAAAACCGTTTGAAAATTGATCATTCCAGCGAAGACGCTGGCCCCGAGGCAGATCATCATGATCGGCAGGAATGAGCGCGATGCGATGACGCCCGCCAACGCGGTGCGTGTGATCCTCGAAGGCAGTTCTGCACGCGGGTTGATCGCGTGTGCCTTGATCGGGCGATCAAGGAACAAAAACAGGATGGCACTGACGATGCACAGGGCCGCCGTCACGAAAAACGCATGGCGCACGGAAAATCCGGTGCCTTCAAGAACGGCCGCCAGGACAGGGGAAAGACCGAAACCCGCCATGACAAAGACCGAGAGCAGGGTGAAATAGCGCACACGCATGTCCGCACTGACAAGCCTCGATAGCACAACGGGACCAAGCGAATACGTGAGGCCCCACCCGCACCCCAGCAATAGGCTGGCCACCACCAAACCGATCCCCACGACATCAAGAAAGCCGTAAAGAAAAAGGGCAACGGAAATCGTAATGCAAGCCCCGCTCAATATACGCTGTCGTCCAAAGAAATCAGACAGATGACCCGAGAAGTAGACAGTGACGATGGTCGAGACCGTCGTCGCAAAGAGCATGCCGCCCACAACTTTCTCATCGGCCCCGAAACTGTCAAACAGCCTGGGCAGCATAAAGGTCAGGCCATATGCTCCGGCTTGCAGGAAGATGGCCGCGAAGAACAAGAAGTACAGATATCCTCGCGACATTTTCACGACCTCAATGAGTGCTTTTCTGCACTGTGTTCAAGATGTCGGAGACATCCGACCAATTTATTCCAGGTTGCCTAGGCTCAAATAGTCACGCCTTACGGGTACATCCGCTTCGTTGGAAAGCCTGTTCTTCTATGATCAAGGGCACTCGATACGTGTCATGGCTGTGTACGACACTCTGATGTTCGTCGGCGGTTACGTAAAGACCTGCGTGCGCTTTCCGCAAAGCATGACACGTCCTTCAGTGTGCAACTTGACTGCTCGCACCATAGCTCGCGCTTCGATATCTCGGCGAGATGCCACAGAAACGCCAAGTGTCATTGAATGTGGGACGCAATCGGCATTCTGTTCAATGATAGCCCGCTCGTTGAGATTGGTGATGACGAAACGAGCCGACGTCCCGACGAGTTTGAGCCCATGCCCATGTTCCAGGAGATAGGGTTCGGCGCCCTGATTTTGGGCCGGAAGGAATGATGAATGTCGAAGGCGCACTCCGAAAGCGCGCACATCAACACTCCGGCATGTTGACGGCAAGGCCCCCGAGGCTCGTCTCTTTGTATTTGGTGTTCATGTCTTCGCCGGTCTGACGCATGGTCTCGATGCAATTATCGAGCGGCATGAAATGCGTGCCGTCGCCGCGCAGAGCAAGGCTTGCGGCGCTGACCGCCTTGATAGCCCCTAAGCCGTTGCGTTCGATGCACGGTACCTGCACCAGCCCGGCAGCGGGATCACAAGTCATGCCAAGGTGATGCTCAAGTGCGATCTCGGCCGCATTTTCGATCTGCTCGTTGGTGCCGCCAAGCGCTGCGCAGAGCCCCGCCGCCGCCATGGCCGAGGCGCTCCCCACTTCGGCCTGGCAGCCACATTCCGCGCCCGAGATCGAGGCACGGTGCTTGATCAACCCGCCAATGGCTGACGCCGTGAGCATCAGGGTTTCCACACCCGCCTCTTTGGCACCGATACAGTGGTCACGGTAGTAGCGGACAACCGAAGGCACAACGCCCGCCGCGCCGTTGGTGGGCGAGGTCACGACACGCCCCCCTGCGGCGTTTTCCTCGTTCACTGCCATCGCATAGACGCTGAGCCAGTCATTGGCGACATGCGGCTGGCTGCGGTTGTTCCCGCGTTCGGCCAAGAGCTGTTCGTGGATCGCCTTTGCCCGTCGCTTGACGCCGAGGCCCCCGGGCAGAATCCCATCCATCCGTAGGCCACGGTCGATACAGCTGTTCATCACGTCGCAGATATGGGTGATCTGGGCTGACAGTTTGCAGGCCGAGATGTTCTGATGGGCGCATTCATTGGCGCGCTTCATCTCTGCAATGCTGTTGCCCGAGGCGCGGCCCATCTCCAGCATCTCTGCCGCCGACCCGAAGGGATAAGGATAGCCCATCGCCTTTTTTTCGGCGTGCAGCGACTGGGTCTTGGCGGCCTTTTCGGCCTCAAGCTCGGCCTTGGTCACCACGAACCCGCCGCCGACCGAATAGTAGGTCTGCGTCATGTAGGGATTGCCGCGTTCGTCTAACGCGCGCAGCACCAGCCCGTTGGCATGGCCCGGCAATGGTGGGCCATAGTCAAACACCAGATCGGTCTCGGGGTCGAAATCGAGCGTCCCCAGACCTGGCGGGCTGATACGCTTGGTCTTTCTGACTTCGGCTTCCAGCGCCTCTGCCGCGTCAGGATCGAGCGTGGCGGGCAGATACCCGATCAGCCCCAGGATCACCGCGCGGTCGGTCGCATGGCCCTTGCCGGTAAAGGCGAGAGACCCGTGCAGAGAGGCGCCGAGACGGGCAAGCGTGCCCGCCCCCGGGATTTTCTCGGCCCCGCCGCGCAGATCGTCGAGGAACCGCGCGGCAGCGGTCATCGGCCCCATCGTGTGCGATGACGAGGGGCCGACACCGATCTTGAAGATGTCGAAAACCGACAGGAACATGGCTCACACGCCGTTGGCGTAGATCGGGTGGGCCGTGCAAAGGGTCCGCACCTCTTCCAGCACAGCGGCCTCGACGGCGGCATCACCCTCGGGGTTCGCCGCGAGCGCGTCGATCACCTTGAGGATCAGTTCTCCCACCTTGCGGAATTCCGCCTCGCCAAAACCGCGCGTCGTGCCTGCGGACGAGCCAAGACGCACACCGGAGGTGACGAAAGGCTTTTCGGGATCAAAGGGAATTGCGTTCTTGTTGCAGGTCAGCCCTGCCCGTTCCAGCGCAATTTCCGCGACCTTGCCGGTCACGCCTTTGGGGCGCAGGTCGACCAGAACCATGTGGCAATCGGTGCCGCCCGAAACCACGCCCAGACCGCCCGCAACCAGCACCTCGGCCAACGCACGGGCATTGGCGATCACCTTCTTTGCATACTGCTTGAACGACGGCTCCAGCGCCTCACCAAAGGCCACGGCCTTGGCCGCGATGACATGCATCAGAGGCCCGCCCTGGTTGCCGGGGAAAACGGCAGAGTTGAACTTCTTGGCCAGGGCTTCGTCATTGGTCAGGATGATGCCACCGCGCGGGCCACGTAGGGTCTTGTGCGTGGTCGATGTCACGACATGGGCATGGGGCACCGGATCGGGGTATTCACCGGCCGCGATCAGACCCGCGTAATGCGCCATGTCGACCATCAGATAGGCGCCAACTTCGTCGGCAATGGCGCGGAAGGCTGCGAAATCCATTGTGCGCGGATAGGCAGAAGCGCCGGCGATGATCAGCTTCGGCTTTGTCTCCAGCGCAACCTTGCGCACGTTGTCCATATCGATCAGCAGGTCGTCCTTGGACACTTCATAGCTGACCACGTCGAACCACTTGCCCGACATCGTGACCGGCGAGCCGTGCGTCAGATGGCCACCATGCGCGAGATTCAACCCCATGATGCGGTCGCCCGGCTGGAGCAGGGCAAGGAACACCGCCTGGTTGGCCTGCGCGCCGGAATGCGGCTGCACGTTGGCAAAGCCTGCGCCAAACAACTCGCACAGCCGATCAATGGCGATCTGTTCGACGGTATCGGCATGCTCGCAGCCGCCGTAATAGCGGCGCCCCGGGTAGCCCTCGGCGTATTTGTTGGTCAGGACAGAACCTTGGGCGCGCAGGACATCAAGGCTGACGATGTTTTCGGACGCGATCAGTTCGATCTGGTTCTGCTGGCGGTCAAGCTCAAGGTTGACGGCTTCAGCGATTGCCTTGTCGGTGATGCGGGTGGAGTGGGCTTTGTCGAGCATGGAAAGGGTCCTTTCGGGCGTGGCGAGGGGATCGCACCCCGAAACGGGGCGCGTTGAAACGAAAGCTGAGTGGGCCGTCAAAGGCCTATTGCGAGTTCACGCGTGGCGATTTGCAGCAGGCCCTGGACATGCGGGACGAAGGACCGCCAGACTTCGAGCCGGAACGCATCTTCGCTGTCACGGATCAGCACAACCTGCGCATAGTCGAAGACGGTGCGCTTGGCGCCGCCCACGGGAATGCGTGACAGGTCCAGCGGACACGCAACCGACAGCAGTTCAGCCGCAGCAGGCCCGTTGATGCCAATCGTCATCTCGCGATCAGAGATCACCACGAGGCTGTGGGGCGTCTTTGCGCGGGCCTTGTCAAAGGCCGCAACAATCGCTTGCTGGTCGGCTTCGGCCACGTGCAGCAACCATTCGTCCGGCCCGAGGCAATAGGCCCCGCGATCGGCGTTCTGCACGCCCTGCCCGATCTTCGTCGGCAGGGTCAGGCCAATGGCCTTTGAGGCCACCGCCAGATCCGCAGACGCAATGCGCAGGTTAAAGCGGGCCACCGGCGGCAAGATCTTTACAGCGACGGCATCGAAAGATGTTACGGGAGCGTTCATGGTCTCACCTCCTCATTCGACATTCAGGCGGTCGCCCGCCGGGTCATAAAACACCGTGCCGGTGACCTTCGCCGGAATGGGGTTTCCGCTTTCGTCAGGCGCATAGAGCGTCTGTTCCATCCGGTCGAACCCGCCTTCGACCACGGCCATGGCGATGGAGCGGCCGAGCGCCTCGGACCAGTAGGACGAGGTCACATGACCGATCATCTTCATCGGCTTGGCCTGCTTGGGATCATCGACGATCTGTGCGCCTTCGGTCAGCACGGTCTTGGGATCTTCGGTGAGAAGACCGACCAGCTGCTTTCGCCCCGGTGCCACGATGTCAGGCCGCTCCAGCGAGCGTTTTCCCACAAAATCAGGCTTCATCTTGCCGATGGCCCATCCGATCCCGGCATCCTGCGGCGTGACGGTTCCGTCGGTGTCCTGGCCGATGATGATGAAGCCCTTTTCGGCACGCAGGACGTGCATGGTTTCAGTGCCATAGGGGCAGATGTCGTATTTCTGACCTGCCTCCCAGAGCTTTTCCCACAGCGCCTTGCCGTGACGGGCGGGCACGTTGATCTCGAAACCCAGTTCGCCGGTAAAGCTGATCCGGAAGAGCCGCGAGGGGAAGCCTGCGACGGTGCATTCCACAACCGACATATGCGGGAAAGCCCCGGCGGAAATATCCGCACCCTCGACAAAGGGTTCCAGCAGCTTGCGCGCATTGGGACCGTTCAGCGCGATGGTCGCCCATTCCTCGGTGGTCGAGGTCAGCCAGACCTTCAGGTCGGGCCATTCCGTCTGGAGATAATCCTCCATCATGTTCAGAACCCGCGCAGCGCCGCCGGTTGTGGTGGTGACATGGAACAGGTCATCGCGCATCCGGCCGATAACACCATCGTCGCGGATGAAGCCGTCCTCGCCCAGCAGCAGGCCATAGCGCGCACGCCCGACGCCCAGCTTGGTCCAGGGGTTGGTGTACATGCGGTTCATGAATTCGGTCGCATCGGGGCCGGAGACTTCGATCTTGCCCAGCGTGGAGGCGTCGAAGATGCCGAGGCTTTCGCGCGTGGACTTGCATTCGCGCGCCACCGCCTTGTGCATGTCTTCGCCCGGTTTGGGGAAGTACCAGGCCCGGCGCCAGAGCGCGACCGGTTCGAATTCCGCGCCGTTTTCCTCGGCCCAGCTGTCGATGGGCGTCTTGCGGGTAACTTCGAAATGCGTGCCCTTGTGATAGCCCGCAAAGGCCCCGAAGGTGGTCGGCGTATAGGGCGGGCGGAAGGTCGTCAGACCCACCTGCGGTGCTTCCTTGCCAAGCGCATCGGACGCAATGGTCAGGCCATTCATGTTGGACAATTTGCCTTGATCGGTGGCCATGCCGTTGGTCGTATACCGCTTTACGTGTTCGATGGATTTCATGCCCTCACGCACGGCAAGGCGAATGTCCTTGGCGGTCACGTCGTTCTGGAAATCGACGAAGGCCTTGGCCTTGCCCGGGTTGCGGTCGGTGGGCAGTTCCTTTTGCGTGATGCCGGTGCCGGTCCGGTCGCCGGCCACCTTGTAGGTCGCGCTGCCGACTTTGCCGCCGAGCGACGTGACCGCATCGGACCCCGCCTTGGTGCCGTCTTCAAGCGCCGCCGCGATGCCCCATAGCCCGCGACCGGCACCGGCAATATGCACGTCTTCAGTCTTCTTGCCGGGCAGATAGGCCTTGGCAGTGGCGTCCCAATCCAAAGATCCCTTTGTGTGAGAGAAGAGATGCAGCGATGGCGTCCAGCCGCCACAGACCAGGACGGCGTCGCAGGACAGCATGCGCGCTGCGCCGACCTTGCCGTTCTTCACGGGATTGACCCGCAGCCCGCTGACACGCAGCCGGCCCCTGGTCGCCGTGGCGGTATGACCCAGAAGAGTTTCGATCCCGCGCGTCATTGCCTGATGCACCAGCGTGGCCGGGACTTCGGGACGCGTGTCGACAATCGCCACCACTTTTGCGCCAGCATCGGCCATTTCAAAGGCGCTGTGCCAGGCGCTGTCATGGCTGGTCAGGACGGCTGGCTGCTTGCCCACCAGCACGCCAAAGCGGTTGAGGAACGTCTGTGCGGAACCGGCCATCATCACACCGGGCACGTCGTTGCCATCAAAGACCATGGGGCGTTCGATGGCGCCCTGCGCCAGCACGACCTCTTTCGCGCGGACCCGCCACATGCGTTCGCGGGGCGCCCCTTGGGGCACGTCGCCCATGTGATCGGTCAGTTTCTGCACCATGCCGATCATGTTCTGATGGTAATAGCCGATGGCCGTGGTGCGCGTCATACGGCGCACGTTGGACATGCCGTCGAGTTCTGCAATCGCCGTTGCCAGCCAGTCCCAGGCCGGTTGCCCGTCGATCGAGACCGAAGGCTCGGACAGGAGCGTTCCCCCCATTTCGGCGTTCTCGTCCACCAGCACGACCTTGGAACCAGTTCGCCCGGCGGTCAGCGCCGCAGCAATGCCGGAGGGACCCGCGCCGATGACCAAAACGTCGCAATGCATGTAGCGGCTGGCATAGGTGTCGGGATCAACCTCGGACGGGGCCTTGCCCAGACCGGCGGCCCTGCGGATCAGCGGCTCGTAGACGCTGTCCCAGAAGCTGCGCGGCCACATGAAGGTCTTGTAGTAGAAGCCGGCGGAAAACAGCATGTAGAGCCTGTCGTTGATCGCACCCAGATCGAACTTGAGGCTGGGCCATTTGTTCTGGCTCTCGGTTTTCAGGCCGGGATAGATTTCCTGCATCGTTGCACGGGTGTTCGGCTCGAACTGGCCCTTGCCTCGGGTTGTCCCGATCAGGGCGTTCGGCTCTTCCGAGCTTGCCGTGACCACGCCGCGCGGGCGGTGATACTTGAAGCTGCGCCCCATGAGGTGCACGCCGTTGGCCAGGAGTGCCGACGCGACGGTATCGCCTTCGAACCCCTGATAGGTTTCGCCATCGAAGGAAAAACTCACCGGCTTGGCGCGGTTGACGCGGCCCCGGCCCTCTACACGAAATTCACTCATTTTGCGGGCTCCTTGTCGGAGGTGACGGGACGGGCCTGACCGGCCTTGTAGGTGGTCTCGAAACGGTCGCTTACCGTGTCGCGAAGGGCGTTGAAGAAGCGCCCGCAGCCGTTGATGTGCCGCCAGCGTTCGGCGTGCACACCCTTGACGTTGGAGCGGATGAACAGGAAATCGCGCCATTCCTCATCGCTGAGTTTCGACGGATCCGCCGGGCGTGCGATATGCGCCTCGCCCGCGTAGGCAAATTCCAGTTCGGGAAGCGTATCGTCGCAATAGGGGCAATGAATCAGAAGCATATTTCTGTCTCCTCAGTGCGCAACGGCGGCGGCGGCGGCTTCGTCGATCAGACGGCCGGTTGTGAAGCGTTCGAGTGTGAAAGGCGCGTTGATCGGGTGTGGTTCATCCTTGGCAACCGTCCAGGCCAGCGTGTGCGCCGCCCCCGGTGTCGCCTTGAAGCCGCCGGTCCCCCAGCCGCAATTGACGTAAAGACCCTTGACCGGCGTCTTGCCTAGGATGGCCGACCGGTCCGGCGTCACATCGACGATCCCGCCCCATTTGCGCAGCATCCGCATGCGGTTGAAGATCGGGAACACTTCGCAAATCGCCGCGACCGTGTGTTCGATCAGCGGCAGGCCGCCGCGCTGTGAATAGCTGGTGTACTGGTCGGTGCCCGAGCCGATCACCAGCTCGCCCTTGTCGGACTGGCTGATATAGGCGTGCACGGTGTTCGACATCACGACGCAGGGGAAAACCGGCTTGATCGGTTCCGACACAAGCGCCTGAAGTGGGTAACTTTCTAACGGCATCCGTACGCCCGCGCTGTCCATCACGACGCTGGTGTGACCAGCGGCGGACACGGCAACCTTCTTGGCCTTGATAAAGCCCTTGGCGGTATCGACGCCCTCGACTGACCCATCGGCTGCGCGGCGGATCGCAATGACGGGGCAGTTCTGAATGATGTCCACGCCGCGCTTGGCTGCGGCCCGCGCATAGCCCCAGGCGACGGCATCATGCCGCGCGGTGCCCGCGCGTTTTTGCAACGCGGCACCCATGACAGGATAGCGCGCATCGGGCGAGATGTTGAGCGGCGGGCAGAACTCCTTGGCTTGCTCGGCTGTCAGCCACTGGTTGTCGACGCCGTTCAGCCGGTTGGCATGGATGTGGCGCTGGAAAGACTGCACGTCATGCACGTTATGCGCCAGCATCATCACGCCGCGCTTGGAATACATCACGTTGTAGTTCAGTTCGGTCGACAGGTTCTCCCACAGGTCGAGCGCGTGATCGTAGAGCTTCGCGCTTTCGTCATAGAGGTAGTTCGACCGGACAATCGTCGTATTGCGCCCGGTGTTGCCACCGCCAAGCCAACCCTTTTCGATCACGGCGACATTGGTGATGCCATGTTCCTTGGCGAGGTAATACGCAGCACCCAGACCATGACCGCCCGCTCCGACGATGATCACATCGTACTCACCTTTGGGCTGTCTGTCGGGCCATTGCTCGGGCCAGTTCCTGTGGCCGCTCAGCGCGTTCTTGAGCAGCGAAAAGCCGGAAAAATGGGTCATTTGCGAAGCCTCTGATTTGTAGGGAAGCGGTCTGGAACATGTGTCGCACAGCCCTCCCGAAGTTCATTGTACTATCGCGTCAGAAACGCGGTATATTTGCACTGACACCTATGCTGAGATGCCACACATGAACTCCAAACCTGCCTTGAAAATCGGCTTCATTCTGGCGCGGCAGTTCACATTGTCGGCCTTCGCGAACTTCGTGGATGTTCTGAGGCTCGCGGCAGATGAAGGCGATCGCTCGCGCCCGATCCTTTGTTCCTGGCGCATCGTCTCTGCAACAATGAATCCGGTGGTCTCCAGCTGCGGCATCCCGGTGCAACCCGACGAACGTCTGGGCGACCCGGGTAAATTCGATTACATGGTCGTGGTCGGGGGACTGATACCGGCAATCCAGGATCTCAATCCGGACTACATCGCCTTTCTCAAGCGCGCGGCGCAGGCCAATGTCCCGATCGTGGGAGTTTGCACCGGCGCGTTTATCCTGCACCAGGCGGGCCTGATGGACGGCTATCGCTGCTGTGTCAGCTGGTTCCACCACAACGATTTCCTGGAGCAGTTCGAAGGGCTTATCCCGATTTCCGACCAGATCTTTGTTGTGGACCGCGATCGTCTGACCTGTTCTGGCGGGGCAAGTTCGGCGCATCTGGCCGCGTACCTGGTGGACCGGCATATCGGGCAGGCAGCGGCGCGAAAGAGCCTGAATATCATGATCATCGACGAAGCGCAGACGCCGGAAAATCCGCAGCCCGGCCTGCCGATCGAATTCACGACTTCCGACAAGCTGGTCAGAAAGGCGTTGCATCTGATCCGGCAGAACGTGGCGACACCATTGACCGTCAGCCAATTGTCAGATCGCCTGAAGGTCAGCCGACGGCGGCTTGAACGTCATTTCGGCGAGGCGCTGCACCTGTCGCCCGCGGAGGTCAGTCTATCGGTTCGGCTGGCCGTCGCTCGCCACTTGCTGGCCAGCACCGATCGTTCTGTCACTTATGTCGCGGCGGCGACGGGGTTCTGCGATGCGTCGCATTTTGGCAAGGTGTTCCGCAACCGTGAAGGAGATCCCCCAGATGCCTGGAGGCAGAAAAATCGCGCGAATGGAGTGCGAGACCCCATACCGTGAAGATTTCCTAGGTGTTTGATCCCACGGTTTGATGGTGCGATCCATTTTGTCGGAATGGAAGGAAGCACTATGGGACAAGTTCGTCACGGCTGCGCCATGACCACGCACGCTATCCGAGCAGCAATACAGCGATCGCAAGCTTCGACCGCGGCGTTTAGCCGGAGACTCGGGATCAATCCGAAGACCTTCGCGAAATGACGCAAGCACGAGACGGTACGGTCGAGGATCATAGGACCGGATCAAAGGAACCGCGCTCCAGCGTTCTGAGCGAGTAGGAAGAAGCGATGATTGTCGCATTCCGCCGGCACACGCTGCTGCCGCTCGACGACTGTCTCTATGCCCTGCAGTCCTCGATCCCGCATCTGACCCGCTCGGCACTGCACCGGTGTCTGCAACGGCATGGCATCTCAAGACTACCAGATGTCGAAGGCGACAAGCCGAAGCGTCAGCGGTTCAAGCGTTATCCCATCGGCTTCTTTCACATGGATATCGCCGAAGTGCAGACGGCCGAGGGCAGGCTCTATCTCTTCGTAGCTATCGACCGAACGAGCAAGTTCACGGTCACCCAACTCTTCGAAAAGGCTGACAGGCAGACGGCCTGGGAGTTCCTGGAGCATCTGCTGGAGGCTGTTCCCTAGCGGATCCACTCGACCCTGACTGACAATGGCATCCAGTTCGCCGAGCAACTTCGGAACCGAAACACGTCCTATTTTCGTCAGATGCGCTTCGACATGATCTGCGACGCGAACGGGATCGAGCATCGCCTGACCAAGTCCAACCATCCGTGGACCAACGGCCAGGTCGAGCGCATGAACCGGACAATCAAGGACGCCACCGTCAAACGCTTCCACTACGACAGTCACGATCAGCTTCGTGGCCACCTCACCGATTTCATGGCCGCGTATAACTTCGCACGCCGCCTCAATACGCTCAGCGGCCTTACGTCCTACGAATACATCTGAAAGATCTGGACTTCAGAGCCAGATAGATTCATCGTCGATCCGATCCACCAGATGCCGGGACTGAACACCTAGCCCTTGGCCCTGATCAGATCACTTATTCTCGCCGGGCAGAACATGGCAGTGTTCCGGTGCCCAATGGACAACGACCTTGGAGCCCGCGTGAAGGTTGAGCAGCGACAACTCGTCATGGCTTTTCTGGACCTTGATCTCCTGGCCCTCTGCGGTCTCGAGAAAGATCATCGCCGTTCCGCCAATGAACTCTTCGCCCGCAACGCTGGCGACGATCCCGGATTGCCCACTCTCCGGCAGGCTCAGTTGCATGTTCTCGGCGCTGACGACGAAGGTCACTTTCTGCCCTTGCCTGCCGTCCGGCAACTCGGACCTGGGAAGCGCGATTTGCCCACCCTCATAGGTCACCTGCCAGCCGTCCTCACCTGCCGCCCCTTGAACCACACCGTCAAAGATGTTGGCAGACCCCAGGAACTCGGCGACAAAGCGATTGTAAGGCTCGCGGTAGATCTCTTCGGGCGTTCCGATCTGTTCGATCTGTCCCCGGCTCATGATGACCACACGATCCGCCATGGAGAACGCTTCGGACATCGAGTGCGTCACGTAGACGAAGGTAATCCCCAAATCCTTTTGCAGGTTTGACAAGACAGCCTGCATACGCACCTTGAGATGGGCATCGAGCGCGGAGAGAGGTTCATCGAGCAGCAGGATCTTCGGCTCCGTCACCAGCGCCCGGGCCAGGGCCACACGCTGTTTTTGACCGCCCGACAACTGATTGATGTTGCGCTTCGCGAACTCGGCAATCTGCATCTTCTCGAGCCACTTTGCCACGCGCTGCTTGCGTTCCTCCTTGGCGACACCCCGCATCTTGAGCGCAAAATCGACGTTTTCCTCAACCGTCAGAAACGGGAACAAAGCCAGGGATTGCCAGACCATCGGCGTATCGCGATCCCAGGTGGCCTTGCCGTTCACCTTCTCGCCATCGAGATAGATCGCGCCTTCGGTGGGGTCCTCCAGGCCGGCAAGCATGCGCAGCGTCGTGGTCTTGCCACAGCCGGATGATCCCATGATGGCCAGGAACTCGCCGCGGCCAATCTCGAAATCGGCCTTTTCGACTGCAGTGAAGTTTCCGAACCGCTTTACGACACTGTCAAACTTCACAATCGCGTCGGACTTCTGTTCCATTTGTGCGTTCGCTTTCATTATTACTTGTCCTCCGGACTACGCAGCAGAAGCTGGGCCAAAATGATCAGCGTCATCGAGCTGAGAAAGGCGAGAGAGCCGATGGCATTGATGCGCGGGCTGACCTGGCCTTGCAGGAAGCCAAGGATTTTCACGGGCAGCGTCTCGTTGAGACCCGAGACGAACCAGGCAACCGCGAATTCATCGAAGGAGACGGCCATGGTGATGAACAATGCCGCAAAGATCGACGGCTTGGCGAAGGGGATGATGACGTAGCGCAGGGTCTGCCATTGGTTTCCGCCCATGTTCCAGGACGCGGCTTCGAGATCGGGATCCATCTGCGACAGGCGCAGTCGGATTATGGCCATCGCGAACGGGCTGCACATCACCCCATGCGCGATGATGACCGAAATTGTCGTGCCGGACAGGTTCACGCGACTCAGGAAGGCCAGCATTGCCAGACCCATGATCACGACGGGAATGGTCGGCGGCAGGAGTGCGAGCGCAAGGTAGAAGGATTTGCCGGTGAAGTTGTAGCGGAAGTCCGTGTAGGCCCCGCCAAAGCCCAGCAGAGTGGCGATAACGGCGACCGTCAGGCCCACGACCACGGTATTGGTAAAGCCCTGCCAGACCAGCGGATCCTCCCAGATCAGGCGATACCATTCGGTCGAGAACTCGCCCAGCGGGAGCGACGGAAACCGGTCGGAGTTGAGTGAAAAGACAAAGCTTCCTGCGATCGGCGCAAAGATGAACAGCAGGCAAAGCGCGAAATGCAGCTTCAGCAAGCCGTTGATGATGCGGTTTTCGTTCCCCATCTTATTTCCCCCGCTCTTTGTAGGCATAGGTGATCGCCGCAAAGGCAGCGGTGAGCAACGTGATGATCATCATGATCGCAACCACCGCGGCGCGGGGCCATTGCTGGCCGGATTTGGTGAAATCGGTGATCATGATCGACAGGGTCGGAGGATTGCCGCCGCCCAGGTAGAGCGGGCTGACGAAGTCGCCGAAACTGAGGATGAAGGCAAACAGCGCCGCGATGACAAGGCCCACCTTGGCCGATGGCACGATGACAACGAAAACCGTCCGCAGCCGTCCGCAGCGCAGGTTGTGCGCGGCCTCGATCAGATCGCGGTTGACGAAATTCAGGCTGAACGTCTGCAACAGAATGACCAGGGGCAGCGTCAGGGTGATCATACCCACGATGATGCCAAAGGCATTGTTCAACATCGGGAATGGCCCAAGCCCGAGATACCCGAAGGTTGCGTTCACGATGCCTGCGTCGGACAGAAACACCTGCAGCGAATATACCCGTACAAGATAGCTGGTGAAGAACGGGATGATCAGGATGAAGATCATCCAGCGCTTGGCTTTCTCGCTCATCTTGAAGGAGATCGCATAAGACGCCGGAAAGGCGATGATGCTGGTGATTGCGGCTGCCGCGGTGGCAAGCACCATCGTGCGCAAATATGCGTCCCAGAAAACACCGCGTGTCAGGACACGCTCCCAATTGTCAAAGTTCAGATCGGGCTGCATCTGAAAGTTGCGCACGGTCCAGAAACTGATCGCGACCAGAAACAGGAGCGGAAACAGAAAGAAGACCAGCTGCCAGAGCAGCAGAGGCATCGACAAGATCAATGAAAAGAGGGTTGGTCGCTTTGTCATATCAGATCCCATGGCTCTGCTGCCGGAGTGCAGATCGGGGCACGATCATGCCGCGCCCCGAAATAGAAGCGCCTTACGCGCCTTTGTAGTCGGACCAGAAGTCGTTCCAGTCCTCGAGGCTCTGCTGAACCGGGAGCTGACGGTACTGGATCAGCCCTTCGCGGATCATGTCCATCGCGTTGCGCTGTCCCAGCACCATGTTCTGGCGCTGCGCTTCGGCGGGATTGGTGTCATTGAGCACACGCCATCCAGCCTCCGAGGGCACGATGGCCGGATAGGCAGCCATGTCAGCGGACTTCGCCTGGCCTTCGGGCGAGGTGATGTACTGGATCCACTTCTTGGCCATCTCCTGCTTTTGCGAGCCCTTGCCGATCGAGAAGCTCTCGGTCCACTGCAAGCCACCCTCCTTCGGAATGACACTGCGCACCGGGCTGCCGTTCTTTTCCAGTGTCCCCGTGATCCAGTCACCGATACCTGCGAAGGCCAGCATCTGGCCGCTGTCGAGCGAAGAGAAGGTGCCGCCATAATCGAAGAAGCCACCTGCCTGACGGCGCAGGCCCATGGTGTGTTCCTGCACCTTTTCCCAGGCTGCTTCGTCGATGTCGTAGGGCGATGCATTGCCGACATGTAGGCTCATCTGACCGAGGTTGGGCAGGTGCCAGTCGAAGTGGCCGAGCTTGCCGGTCAGCCGATCGTCGGCAAAGAGATCGTAGCTGGACGCCTCTTCTTCGGTGAACGCATCGGTGTTGTAGGCCACGCCGAGGAACCCGAACCGGGTAATCACGGAATAGAGCTTGTCGTCCTGCCAGTGACCAGGGAACTTCTGAAACTCGGGGAAGAAGTCGTCAAAGGCGTAGTCGGCCGGGTCAAGCTCTTCGATATAGCCCGCAGCGTTCAGCTGCTGCACATATTCGCCGTCCGACAGGATCACGTCGAAAGTGCCGACGGGGGACTGCGCGATCAGGCCCAGCATATTGTCGCCGCCGGTGTAGTACTTCGGCACGAATTTGACGTTGTTGGCCTCTTCGAATTCGCCAACGATATCGGGCTCTGCGTGGCCGTACCAGGCAAGCATGGACAGTTCCGTCGTCTGCGCCGCGGCGCGGATGGACAGAAACGGCGTGGTCAAAGCCGCGGCACCGGTCATCTTCAACAGACTGCGGCGGCTGGGGCGGATAAGGGTGGAAGTCATTCGGCTACTCCTTGTTGGGATGGTTTCTTGGGGTGGGACGATCAGTTTGTCTTTGCCAGAACGGCGGGCAAACCGAACTCTGCCTTGAGCGCTTCGGCGATTCCCCTGGTGCAGACATCCAACAGGATATCGCCCTTTTCGGCGGTCGCCTCCTTGGGCGAGGACAGCGTGCCGCTTGCCGGCGTCCATTCCGGCTTGGCCGGGTAGACGTCATAAGGCGGGAATGTCGCCGGAGTGTGTTCGACCGCGTCCTGAAGGGACACTAGATCGGGGTGCAGGCGCAGCATGAGAGACGTTTCCAGAACGCCGCCATGTTCAATGTCCCACCCGAGAAAGCCGTTGGGATACAGCTTTTCGATCGAGGCCTGGTCCACGAAGTCCCAATAGGACAGGACCACGACCTTTACGTCGTGGATGTCGCCCCAGCCGAGCTCGCGCAAGGCAAGGTCGATCGCTTCGGTGATGAACCAGGAATTTTCGAAATGGCCATTGACGATGCAAAGGTTGCGCGCGCCATGGCGCACGAATTCCTTGACCACGTCCTTGAGGGCATTCACGAGGGTTGCACCGTCAAGGCTGGTAGTGCCAGGAAAGAAGTTCCCGCCGCCTGACTTCTGGTGCGATTTGTAACCATAGGTGAAGGGCGGCGCGACAAGAGCCCCAACTTGCTGGGCAACGCGGCGCGAGAATTCGGTCGGCAGGAGCACATCGACATGCATCGGCATGTGATGGCCGTGTTGTTCCATGGATCCGAGCGGTATCAGGACCGGCACATCGCCGTTCTGCACCCGCTTCTGATAATCGGGCCAAGGCATTTCGGCGGCGAATACGGTCGAATGTGACATTGCGTCCCCTACGTCTGACGATCCTCTGACTCTAGGGTAGCTTGCCTTTCCCCGGAAATTCATAGTAACAATGCCTGAATAAGGAACGTTAATGACGCGCAAGTTCACGAACCTTCAAACCGACCTGCTGCGGACCTTCGTGACCGTGGTCGACCTGCGCAATTATACCGAAACCGGAAACGTTCTTGGCCGGACGCAGCCGGCGATATCCTTGCAGATCAAGCGCCTCGAAGAGATTGTCGGCGCCAAACTGATCAAGCATGAGGGCAAGCAGGTTGAGCTGACACCGGACGGGCAGACCCTTCTGGGTTACGCACGCGAGATGCTGCGCCTCAATGACCGGGCCGTCGCGAACCTGCATCAGACAACCGCCCACGGAACACTCACAATCGGTTTGCCGGTCGATTATTCCATCGATTTCTTCCAGAGCATCATTGCCAGGTTCTCCCGCGAGAATCCGGCTGTCTTGCTGGACATTCGTTGCGATCGGAGCCGAGAGCTGCTCGCGGCCCTCCATGTTGACGACCTCGACATGGCCATCGCAATCACTGACGAGATGCCGGCGCCGCATGTCTCTCTCTACTGGTCGGAACGGCCGGTCTGGGTCTGCGCCCGCAAACACAAGATCGATCCCGACAAGCCGCTCAGGGTGATCGCGCATCCCGATGGCTGTTTCTATCGCAGGCGCATGATCGACGCGCTGAATACCGAAGGTCGCGATTGGCGCGTGTCCTTCGAAAGCCTTGGGGTCTCGGCGCTCCAGAAGGCAGTTCTGGACGGCATGGGCGTCACGGCGCTGACAAAAAAGACGTTGCTGCCGGGCATGCGTATCCTGACCCCTAGCGAGGGCTTCCCGTTGCTGTCGAACATCCACATCGGGCTGTTTTACAAGCACGTCAAGTTGTCCGATGCCGCGCTCAAGTTGATCGAACAGATCACAGAGGAGGTGTCGAGCTTTCAGCTGCCGACGCGCACTCGTACCGGCCCTTAGGCGGCGTCTGCATTTACCCGATCCACGCCATTGCGCAGGCGAGATTTACGAAGGCCGTGAAGGAGCTGAGGGTCTTTTCGCACCGCAACGCGATCCTTCGGAAGCGTTTGATCTTGTTGAAGAAGAACTCTACCAGATTGCGCTCCTTGTAGAGTGTCCAGTCGATGGGATGGCGGATTGCGCGACTTGGGTTCTGCTTGATCTGGGCCTCTGCACCGAGACTGTCTGAGATGAAACTGCGCAGATGGTCGGCGTCATAGGCTGCGTCGGCGATCACATGGCAGATGCCCCTGAGGCCTTCGATCAGACCGCGCGCCTGAGGGCAATCTCCCCAATGGCCAGGCGTGATCGTAAACCGGATCGGCAGGCCGAGCGCATCGACCGCAGCATGGATCTTGGTCGTCAGGCCGCCCCTGGAGCGGCCAATACCGGCAGCTTCAAGCCCCCCTTTTGAGAGGTCGCGTCCGCATGAGTCTTGCAGATCGTGGCATCGACGAGGACGTATTCGAAGTCGGGGTCCGTGCTTAACGCCTTGAAAAGAGTCTCCCAGAGACCGGCTATCGTCCAGCGCCGGAAGCGGGAATGGACAGTGCGCCAGTTCCCCAGTTCAGGCGGCAAGTCGCGCCACGGCGAAGCGCCCCGCGCCAGCCACAGGATCGCGTCAAGGTACAGCCGATTGTCCGCACCGGTCCGACCACGATCCCCCTCCTTCCCCGGCACCAAGGATTCGATGAGCGCCCATTGCCTGTCTGTCAAAGTCCGTCTGCTCAAGATCGCCTCCCGTTTTTAATCTTGAATCAAACGCGAGGTGATTTGGGAACCCCTAAATGCAGACGCCGACTTGCCCTGCACGCCCAGATGAATTTGAAATCCTTATGATGGGATGATTGCAATTAATTTTTCGCCGCATCGCCCCGCTGCTACGCAGTTGATGACACCTTTAGCAGAGAGGATTTTCGAAAATGGACGACATGCTCCACGTCATGGAATGGCACAACGGCGAGAAGGAGTTTTCGCCCTTTTCGGATAAGGAAATGGCCCGCCGCCAGAACGAGCTGCGCGCCTGGATGGGCAAGAACGATGTCGATGCATCGCTCTTCACCTCCTATCACTGCATCAACTACTACAGCGGATGGTTGTACTGCTATTTCGGTCGCAAATACGGCATGGTCATCGACCAGAAGAACGCGACGACCATCTCCGCAGGCATCGACGGCGGCCAGCCGTTCCGCCGTAGCTTTGGCAACAACATCACCTACACAGACTGGCGTCGTGACAATTTCTACCGCGCGATCAAGCAATTGACGCCCGGCGCCAAGCGTATCGGCATCGAATTCGACCACGTGTCGCTGGAATACCGCCAGTTGCTGCAGGATGCCCTCCCGGGCGTCGAGTTTGTCGATGTCGGCCAGCCGGCCATGTGGATGCGGACGATCAAGTCGGCCGAGGAAATCAAGCTGATCAAGGAAGGCGCGCGCGTCGCAGATGTTGGCGGTGCGGCGGTTGCCGCCGCGGTCAAGGCCGGTGTTCCCGAGCACGAAGTCGCCATTGCCGGCACCAATGCGATGATCCGCGAGATCGCCAACTCCTTCCCGTTCGTTGAATTGATGGACACCTGGACCTGGTTCCAGTCCGGCATCAACACCGACGGCGCGCACAACCCGGTGACCAACAAGAAAGTGCAATCGGGCGAGATCCTCAGCCTCAACACTTTCCCGATGATCTTCGGCTACTACACCGCGCTGGAACGGACCCTGTTCTGCGACCATGTGGATGACGCCAGCCTCGACATCTGGGAAAAGAACGTCAAGGTTCACGTGCGTGGTCTGGAGCTGATCAAGCCCGGCGCCCGTTGCATGGATATCGCGATCGAGCTCAACGAGATGTATCGCGAATGGGATCTGCTGAAGTATCGCTCGTTCGGTTACGGGCACAGCTTTGGCGTCCTGAGCCATTACTATGGCCGTGAGGCCGGTGTCGAACTTCGCGAAGACATCGAGACGGTGCTCAAGCCCGGTATGGTCGTCTCCATGGAGCCCATGGTCATGATCCCGGAAGGCAAGCCTGGCGCTGGCGGTTACCGCGAGCATGACATCCTGGTCATTGGCGAGGACAAGGTCGAAAACATCACCGGCTTCCCCTTCGGCCCCGAGCACAATGTCATCAAGAGCTGAGGTCAGTGCTATCTCGGTAGCGAACAATATTGCTATGATCTGCGCCCTGGTGGTGCTGGTCATGGCGATAGCCCTGCTGTCGCGGGAAACCGGAAAGCACGGCTATTCGGTGATCGTGCGTGGGGCGGGGACACCCATCTTCATTGAAACGACCGGCGGCGACTAGTCTGGCAGGACAGAATCGCCGACTTTGCCGTTTCGTTGTCTGACGACACTGGCCGTCAGACAACTTCAGTCCTTTTGGGAGCCGGACAAGGCAATGCGCAACCAAGCTTTACAAGAGTTTCTAGACGCCGCAAGAACAGCCTATTCCCACTGTGCGCGTGATCCGAAATCCATCGCTTTGCTTGAACGGGTTTTTTCCACCCTCGAGGCCCCGGCCCAAGGAACGCATCCCGACAGCGCACGGCTTCCAGTCTGCCGGTATCTTCCGAATATCACGGAGCCTTCAGACCATGACGCTCCTGAACTTCGACAGGTGATGAGGGCATTCAGGGGCATTGAGCCGGCGCTCTGGTGGCACCGCCGCCAGGGAAGTTGCAGCGGTGCAAGCGAAGGGTTTGCCGATAGTCATGCCAATGCGATGATTGTCGGCCCTTACGGCCTTGAGCCGCGTGACGACGTCTGGCTGGGCGTGTCGCTTCTGGGGCCGAACGTGCAGTATCCCGATCATAGGCACCCACCCGAAGAAGTCTATCTTGTCATGAGCCCAGGTGACTTTCGTCAGGGTCGCAAGGAATGGGTCCATGTGGCAAAAGGTGAAACCTACTACAACCCGCACAATATCGTACACGCCATGCGGTCCACTGACCGCCCGCTCCTCGCTTTCTGGGCACTGAGGGAATAGTGGGGAGGAACTGTTTGCTGAGTTTGAAATTCAGGCCCACTCGTACTCCCGAACCCGCAAGCGCTTCCTGCCGATCTGTTCAGGGTATTGCGATCGGTCGCCATCGCCGAGTCTTGGAAAAAGAATTCAGTCTCGATAATCCAGCTTAGCGCTTTGAGTTATTGAACGGAGGGAATGCAGATGTTTTTTACCGAACACTTGGTAAGTAGCCGCCCGAGATCATGAAATCACCCGCGACTTGCGGCAGATCACGGTGCTTGCCGAAAAGATCCGCGTGTTTCGTGTCGAGGCAGGTGAACTGGTTGCGCTTGAAAACGCCTGCCCACACCAAAAGCTGCCGCTGGGTGGGGGCATCCACCGCATCAGTTCACCACTTCACTGCCGGGCTCTCATCTCGAGTCCTTCGGACAATAAATCGCTCTCGACC
This sequence comes from Alphaproteobacteria bacterium, assembly GCA_030431485.1. GTDB lineage: Bacteria > Pseudomonadota > Alphaproteobacteria > Rhodobacterales > Rhodobacteraceae > Marivita. The sequence goes on along the minus strand of JAUIIR010000062.1, from coordinate 4,120 downwards.
ACCAGGCTCCCGATCTTGGCATGCATTTCCTTGACCTCAGCTTCGGTCAGCCTTTCCGGTTTGCCGCCTCGAACAAACACATCGGCCATACCTCCAACGGCCTGACGCTTCCACGTGCTCATTGGGTTCGGGTGGGCCTGAAGTCGTGCTGCGATCTCTTGGATCGACTTGTCACCGCGCAGTACCCTAAGCGCGGCCTTAGACTTGAACTGTTCTGTAAACTTCCGGCGTTTCGCATTCCTCGTGTTCTTCCAACGTGGTTGGGTATACCTTAACCAACTGTCCGATATGCTGGGACGACTTCACGCTTCCCCGGGTGGCATTGGTGAAGCTGGACCAGAACGAACCAACCAAAAAAACGTGGCCGACAATGGCGTTGGTCTTTACGTTTTCCTACATCTCATCTCTGATCGCGCTGAACGTCACGGGTGTCTTATCGTTACATCTGGCATTTCGTGGGCTGCTGATGCTGCCCAGTTTGATCGTGGGGTATGCTATTGGAAAGCGGGTAAGAGGCTACATGAGCCGCAACATCGGGCGCTTTCTGATGCTTTCCATTGCGTCCGGCGGGGCCGTATTACTCTTGCTGAAATCAATCTAGGAAGAGCGCGGGATGACGACATGAGCAATTGGATCACGGACGCTATCAACAAGATCAACGCAGATGCTCACCGATCAGCCGACACGCATCTGTTCAAACTGCCCATCCCGCGGCTGGACGGCGTCGACATCTACCTCAAGGATGAGAGCACTCACCCGACCGGCAGCTTGAAACACCGGTTGGCGCGATCGCTCTTTCTTTATGCCCTGTGCAACGGCAAAATCACGCAAGATACAACTGTGGTTGAGGCGTCCTCTGGCAGCACGGCGGTGTCCGAGGCTTACTTTGCCCGCATGATCGGGGTTCCCTTCATCGCGGTCCTGCCCAAAAGCACCGCGCGCAGCAAGATCAGGCTTATAGAGTTTTATGGCGGACAGACGCATTTCGTCGACAGCGCCCCACAGATGCATGACGCCTCTGTTGCCTTGGCCGAGCAGATCGGCGGCTACTTCATGGACCAGTTCACCTATGCCGAACGGGCGACCGATTGGCGCGGCAACAACAACATCGCCGAAAGCGTGTTCACGCAGTTGGCACGCGAACCCCACCCTGTCCCTGCCCATCTGGTGATGAGCGCGGGCACAGGCGGCACTTCGGCCACCTTGGGTCGCTATATCCGCTACAAGGGCTATGATACACAGCTGACAGTCGTGGACCCTGAAAACTCAGTATTCTATGATGGTTACATGACCGGTGATTGCAATCTGCGGTCAGATAAATCCAGTCGTATCGAAGGGATCGGGCGGCCCAAGGTTGAGCATTCCTTCCAGCCCGGCGTCATTGACGCGATGATCCGGGTGCCCGATGCGGCCAGTATTGCGACAATGCTTTGGCTGGAGAAGCTGATCGGGCGCAAAACGGGCCCTTCAACCGGGACAAACCTCTGGGGGGCGTTGCAGATTGCGCAGGATATGCGAAAGGCAAACCAAGAGGGCTCCATCGTGACCCTGCTCTGTGACAGTGGAGATCGGTATCTGGATACCTATCACAACCCGGATTGGGTGCGTGACTGCATTGGCGACTACCAGGATTTCGACGTTGTTCTGGAAGAAACCTACAGCTAAAGTTGGTCCTCTCGCGGGAATACGGTGTGTGATGCCGCCGGTGTTGCCGCGAAGTGTACCTTGTCCTTGATCCGCTTGCGCGTGTCCACAGCGAACCGGAAAAACGCGAAGATGCCAAACAGGAACAACACCAGACCGATAAAAAGAAACAACCCGCCTTCGTAATTGCCACTCATGAACAGGGCCGCCGCTACAGGACCAATTGTGGCCCCAACGGAAAAGGCGAGGATCAAACCACCGCTGGTTTCCACCATCAGTGCGTTGGGGACCGCATCATTGGCATGGGATATGCACAAGGCATAGATCGGGATCATGAGCGCGCCGTGCAGTACTGCCAGCATCAGTGTCGGTGCCCCGGGCGCGGTCACGTCAAAGCCAATGGCCAATCCTGAAAGCACGGTGCCGCAAGACACTATCCCAATCACAATTCGCCGATCAATCTTGTCCGAAATCCAGCCAAGCGGCCATTGTGACAGCGTGCCGCCCAACACGAAAGCTGCCATCAGCAGTGCAATGTCGCTGGTGATCATGTCCCGCCCTTGCGCAAAAACCGGACCCAGCGACCAGAATGCGCCTTCGGCCATGCCCGATGCGAAGCAACCGACAATCCCCACTGGCGATACCGCATAAAGCTTGCGTAGGTTCAGCCGGGCTGCGGGGATCGGTGTTGGCGCCGGCGTGGGCGTCAGGCTGATCGGCACGATCGCAAGACAAATCAGGATTGCAACGACCAGAAACAGGGTCGAACCCGCTGTATCGGAGGCGTTCACCAACAGCTGTCCGACCATCGTGACGATGTTGGTCACGATGATATAGACCGACAAGACTCGCCCGCGATTGGCGTTCGAGGACGCGTCGTTCAGCCAGCTCTCGACGACGACATAGATCACGGCGATGCAAATACCGCTGACGATGCGCAAGCCGCCCCAGACCCACGGGTCAACATAAAGCGGAAAGGCCAAGAACGTCGCTATCAAAAGCGCGGTTAGCCCCGCGAATACACGCACATGGCCAACCGCGCTGATCAGTCTCGGCCCAACGAAACAGCCGATGGTAAAGCCGCCGAAATAGGCCGTGCCCATTAAGCCGATCATCGCGGCGGTATAGCCCTCCTGCCCCGCGCGGATGGGCAGCAGGGTCTGGAACAACCCGTTGCCCGCAAACAAAAGGCCTGCACACAGCAGGATCGTCACAATCGCCAGCACGGGCGATTTATGATCTGGCTGTGTCATGAGCACGGGGCCTTTCAGAAGTCGTTAGGTCCGTTGGTAGATCACAGGAAACCAATCTTCGCGCAGCACCTGCCCCGGCGTCATATCATGGCCGGGAAAAGGCGGCGAGGTCGGACCGGGGCGCTCTACATAGCGGGCATCATCCCCTACGAGGCGCAGTGAGAACGCGCGGCGACGGGTGTCGGTCGTATTCCCGCGAGCACCGTGCAGTGTGCCATAGTTGAAGGCCACCGCGTCACCCGGTTCCATTTCCCATTCACGGATCTCCATTCCTTCGGCATCCGGGTCTGGTACGGCCATGTATTCATCCTCATTTGGATAGAAACTGGTCTCCGCCAACCACCGGGTCGGTAGCACGGGCTTTTCCCAGGCGTGACTGCCCGCCACGCAGCGTAGGCTGGCGCCCTTGACCGTGTCCATAGGGGACCAGAAACTGACATTCTGCATCCCGTCGACGAAGTAGTAAGGGCCGTCTTGATGCCACGGTGTTGGTTTGGACGTTCCCGGTTCCTTGACCAGCACATGATCATGGAATACCTGAACGCGCTTCGATTGCATCAGATCTGCGGCCACTTCACCCGCGTCGGAGTTGCGGATCACATCCTCGAATTCGGAAATGCGAGTCCAGTTGCAATAGTCATCGAAGAAACGTCCCCCCTCGCCTTCTTTGAGGTTTTCGGCCGCATAGGGGCCTGGTTCGTTCATATTGCGTTCGATACCGGCGCGGATCGTCTCGACATGATCGGCAAACAGACCTTTGATCAGCACAACGCCATCGCGCTGGAAGGTATCGACATGGTCCTGGGTGAGAAGTGCGTGCATATGGTAATCCTCCGTGGTTGGGGACAGACATACGCAACCGAAGATTTAACTTCTAATAATATTTAGTCATACTATTATTAGCTTTATGCTATACACCACCCTGCGCCAATATGAATATATTGTCGGTGTTGCCGACACTGGCAGTCTGACCAAAGCGGCGGCGCAACTGAATGTGTCGCAGCCATCGCTTTCGGTCGCAATCACTCGGGTCGAACAACACCTAGGGAGAACGATCTTCCTGCGCGGAAAAGGGTCTGCAATCGAGATCACCCCTTTCGGGCACCGACTCATTGCGCAGGCGCGGTCCCTGTTGACGCTTGCAACCGAGATTGAGCAGGACCACGACGCTACGCATACTTGGGGCGTTGGCTGTTTTGCAGACATCGCGCCGTGGTATCTGG
>JAUIIR010000061.1 GCA_030431485.1 Alphaproteobacteria bacterium | reverse complement strand
TACGGCAAGAGACGCGGGCCTGTTCGCCCCTGTCAAATTCAGGAGAAATTTCCTTGGGCAACGCACGAAATATCGCCTTTTGGGTCGTCCTCTTCCTGCTGATCCTTGCTCTGTTCAATATCTTTTCGGGTGGTGGCAACACACTTCAGAGCCGCGAAATCAGTTATTCAGATTTCGTTTCGGCGGTCGAAAACGACACTGTCAGTTCTGTGACGCTGGATGGAGAGCAGGTGCGCTTCCGCAGCACCGATGGTCAGGATTATGTCACCATCAAACCGGAAGATGCGACCGTCACTGATCTGCTGATCTCGAACGAGGTTCCGATCCGCGCAGAGCAACAGCAACAGTCGGGTTTCCAGTCATTCCTGCTGAGCCTATTGCCATTCCTGCTTTTGATCGGTGTGTGGATTTACTTCATGAACCGCATGCAGGGCGGCGGCAAAGGTGGCGCTATGGGTTTTGGCAAGTCCAAAGCCAAGCTGTTGACCGAAAAGCATGGGCGCGTGACGTTTGATGATGTCGCGGGTATCGATGAAGCCAAGGAAGAACTTGGCGAGATTGTCGAATTCCTGCGCAATCCACAGAAATTCTCTCGGCTTGGTGGCAAAATCCCGAAAGGCGCTCTGCTCGTCGGCCCTCCGGGCACGGGTAAGACGCTGTTGGCGCGTGCTATTGCGGGTGAGGCGGGTGTACCGTTCTTCACCATCTCCGGCTCGGATTTCGTGGAGATGTTCGTGGGTGTTGGTGCAAGCCGTGTTCGGGACATGTTTGAGCAGGCCAAGAAAAACGCGCCCTGCATCGTGTTCATCGACGAGATCGACGCTGTGGGTCGCGCTCGTGGTGCCGGCTATGGCGGCGGCAATGATGAGCGTGAGCAGACGCTCAACCAGTTGCTTGTCGAAATGGACGGGTTCGAAGCCAACGAGGGTGTGATCATCGTGGCCGCGACCAACCGTCGGGATGTGCTTGACCCGGCGCTGCTGCGTCCAGGACGTTTCGACCGTCAGGTGACGGTGCCGAATCCCGACATCAAAGGGCGTGAAAAAATCCTGGGTGTTCACGCGCGCAAGACGCCGCTTGGCCCCGATGTTGATCTGCGCATCATTGCACGCGGCACACCTGGGTTCTCGGGTGCTGATCTGGCGAACCTCGTAAATGAGGCGGCGCTGATGGCCGCGCGGGTTGGTCGCCGATTTGTCACGATGGAAGACTTCGAGAACGCCAAGGATAAGGTGATGATGGGGGCAGAGCGCCGATCTATGGTGCTGACGCCGGACCAGAAAGAGAAAACCGCCTATCACGAAGCCGGGCATGCCGTTGTCGGTCTGGCGCTGCCGCAATGTGATCCGGTTTACAAGGCCACGATCATCCCACGTGGCGGTGCGCTGGGTATGGTGGTTTCTCTGCCTGAGATTGATCGTCTGAACTGGCACAAGTCCGAATGTGAAGAAAAGCTTGCGATGACAATGGCAGGCAAGGCGGCTGAGATTATCAAATACGGTCCGGACAATGTGTCCAACGGACCGGCGGGCGATATTCAACAGGCCTCTGCATTGGCGCGCGCTATGGTTCTGCAGTGGGGGATGTCTGACAAAGTCGGCAACATCGACTACCGTGAAGCCGCCGAGGGCTATAGCGGCAACACGGCCGGGTTCTCGGTATCTGCGAACACGAAGGAATTGATTGAAGAAGAGGTGAAACGCTTCATTCAGGAAGCCTATGAGCGTGCCTTCGCAATCCTGACCGAACGCAAGGACGAATGGGAGCGGTTGGCACAGGGGTTGCTGGAATACGAAACGCTCACCGGTGACGAAATCAAGCGCGTGATGAGGGGTGAGCCGCCGCACTCGGGTGATGACGACGCCTCGGGCGATGCGGCGAACAAGCCAAGCATCACTGCGATCCCGAAGACCAAGTCCAAGCCGAAGGCACGCAAGGATGATGGTGATTTGGAACCTGAACCAACCGTGTGATAGCTTCATGGCGTAAATGAAAACCCCGGCACCGAGAGGCGTCGGGGTTTCTTTTTTGACCGAAGGTTTCGGGTTGTCCTCTTGGATGCTTCGGGGTCAAGTGCTTCAAACTTCCGGAGTTGATCCTATGCCCGCTTTGAAACCCACTGATTTCTTTGCGCAGATCTGCTGGATCGGTCGTGTGCCCATCAAAGGCGACTCGATCGTGTCCGAGCGCGCCGAATTTCTGGAACTGGGATTTGATGGTCCTGTTGGCGAACGGCATTCCGGTCGCACGCGCCCCTCGTGCAGCCGTGTCACCACACAATATAAACGCGGAACCGAGATTGCGAATGTGCGACAATTGTCGGTGGTGTCCGCCGAGGAGCTCCGCGCAGTCGCCGATGATATCGGGCTGGAGGAAATTAACCCTGTTTGGCTTGGGGCGAGTTTGATGATTGAGGGCATTCCGGATTTTTCTCTGGTGCCCCCTTCGTCTCGGCTTCAAGGGCCGGATGGCGTCACGCTGATCATCGACATGGAAAACCGGCCTTGCCACCTGCCTGCGCGGGAGATTGAGGCGCTTCATCCTGGCAAAGGCAAACTGTTCAAAACCGCGGCAAAGAATCGCCGCGGTGTAACTGCCTGGGTCGAACGCCCGGGGCGATTGAGTTTTGGCGATACGGTGCGCCTTCATATTCCGGACCAACCGGTTTGGCCGCATCTCGATGTGGCACGGGCGTAACGCAAACGCGGCCTTGTTTCCGATTGGCGTCAATGTGATCAAACACCCGCCGCAGTTTAGCCGGGAAGTGTCGGTTTCACTGCGCCAAACCTCTGGTGCACGACTGTATGCGTTTGGCAAATGACGTTCCGAACAGGGGAGCCCTTTCATGTCGTACAAGTCGGATATCGAGATCGCCCGTGAGGCGCAGAAGCGCCCCATCATGGAGATTGGTGAGAAAATCGGGATCGGGTCTGATGACCTGCTGCCTTATGGCCATGACAAGGCCAAGGTAAGCCAGTCCTTTATCAACTCGGTGCAGGATCGCCCGAATGGCAAGCTGATCCTCGTGACAGCGATCAACCCCACGCCAGCGGGCGAGGGCAAGACCACCACAACCGTGGGCCTTGGCGATGGCCTTAACCATATTGGCAAGAAAGCGATGATCTGCATCCGCGAAGCGTCGCTTGGGCCGAACTTCGGCATGAAAGGCGGCGCTGCGGGTGGTGGCTATGCGCAGGTGGTGCCGATGGAGGACATGAACCTCCACTTTACCGGCGATTTCCACGCGATCACAAGCGCGCACAGCCTGCTGTCTGCCATGATCGACAATCACATTTATTGGGGCAACGAGCAGGAAATCGACGTCCGTCGCGTCGTGTGGCGTCGCGTGGTCGATATGAACGATCGTGCACTGCGTCAGATCACCTGTTCTCTGGGCGGTGTCGCCAATGGTTTCCCGCGTGAAGCCGGGTTTGATATCACCGTGGCATCTGAAGTGATGGCAATCCTGTGTCTTGCGAAAGACCTAAAGGATCTTGAAAAGCGTCTTGGCGACATGATCGTGGCCTATCGCCGTGATCGCAGCCCGGTCTTCTGCCGCGACATCAAAGCCGAAGGCGCGATGACCGTGTTGCTCAAGGACGCGATGCAACCGAACCTTGTGCAGACATTGGAAAACAATCCAGCCTTCGTGCATGGCGGACCGTTCGCGAATATCGCGCATGGCTGTAACTCGGTGATCGCGACAACCACGGCGCTCAAGCTGGCGGATTATGTTGTGACTGAAGCGGGGTTCGGGGCCGACCTGGGTGCCGAGAAGTTCATGAACATCAAATGCCGCAAGGCGGGTATTGCGCCATCAGTAGTGGTCTGTGTGGCTACGGTTCGCGCAATGAAGATGAACGGCGGTGTGGCCAAGGCTGATCTAGGTGCCGAGAATGTTGAGGCCGTCAAGAAGGGCTGCCCGAACCTCGGCCGTCACATCGAGAACCTCAAATCCTTCGGCGTACCCGTGGTTGTGGCGATCAACCACTTTGTGACCGATACCGAGGCCGAGGTTGAGGCAATCAAGGCTTATGTGAAAGAGCATGGGGCAGAAGCTGTTTTGTCGCGGCATTGGGAGCTGGGTTCTGAAGGTTCTGCCGATCTTGCCCGCAAGGTGGCTGAGGTGGCCGATGCGGGTCAGGCGAATTTCGCACCGATCTACCCGGATGAGATGTCGCTGGCCGACAAGATCCAGACCATTGCCAAGCGGATTTACCGTGCCGATGAGGCGCTGATGGATCAGAAGATCCGCGATCAGCTCAAGCTGTGGGAAGAGCAGGGCTATGGTCATCTGCCAGTATGCATGGCGAAAACGCAGTATTCGTTCACAACTGATCCCAACCGCCGCGGCGCGCCTACCGGTCATTCGGTGCCGGTGCGCGAAGTCCGCTTGTCGGCGGGTGCCGGGTTCATCGTTGTGGTCTGCGGTGAAATCATGACTATGCCGGGCTTGCCGCGTGTGCCGTCGGCGGAGAACATCCGTCTGAACGACGCGGGCCAGATCGAAGGACTGTTTTAAGCTGACGGCAGGTGGGCGCTCGGGTTTTGCCCATCGCTCCACCCGTCATCCCGCAAAGCGCCTTTGACCAATCCGTGTTCGCCGTTGTGATCGGGTGCAATTGCATATTTTTGAAAAGAAGAAGGACGGACCATGACCGCTCAGATCATCGACGGAAAAGCCTTTGCCGCAAACGTGCGCGGGCAGATTGCCGACCACGTAGCGCGCCTGAAGGCTGATCACGGTATCACGCCCGGGCTCGCAGTGGTCTTGGTGGGCGAAGACCCGGCAAGCGAGGTTTATGTTGCCGCAAAACACAAGCAAACGGTCGAGGTTGGCATGGCTTCGTTTGAGCACAAACTGCCTGCGGATGTTTCTGAAGCGGACTTGTTTGCCCTGATCGACCAATTGAATGCCGATCCGAATGTGCACGGGATCCTGTGCCAGTTCCCGGTTCCCGATCATCTGAATGAACGGGCCGTTGTTGCGCAGATCGACCCGGCCAAGGATGTGGATGGGCTGAGCGTGGTCAATGCGGGGCTTTTGGCGAGTGGAGAGAAAGGGCTGGTGTCCTGCACGCCGCTTGGCTGCCTCATGCTGCTCCGCGATCAGATCGGTGCAATGTCCGGCATGAACGCGGTTGTGATCGGTCGGTCGAACCTGTTCGGCAAGCCGATGGCGCAATTGCTGCTGCAGGAGAATTGCACCGTGACGATTGCGCATTCGCGGACCAAGGATTTGGCGCAAGTCTGCAGTGGTGCCGATATTCTGGTTGCTGCTGTGGGGCGTGCTGAGATGGTGAAGGCCGATTGGGTCAAGCCCGGTGCAACAGTGATCGACGTGGGCATCACTCGGATTCCGCATCCTGAGAAAGAGGGCAAGACCAAACTTTTGGGTGATGTGGACTTTGCCGAGGTGTCCGAGGTGGCAGGGGCCATCACACCCGTGCCGGGTGGTGTGGGTCCGATGACCATCGCCTGCCTGTTGGCCAATACCCTGACCGCCTGTTGCCGGGCGCACGGATTGGCCGAGCCGGAAGGTTTGACGGCTTAAGGACGGGCCGGGCGATTGCCCGGCCTCTTTATTTCTGCGCTTTGGGCAGGGCGCAGAGCATTTCGAACAGCAGGTTCGATGCGATCAGTGCCGTGGTGCCGGTGGTGTCGAACGGTGGGGAGACTTCAACAAGGTCGGCTCCCACAAGGTTCAGCCCCGCGCAGCCGCGCACGATTTCCAGCGCCTGCCAAGTGCTGAGACCTCCCATTTCGACCGTGCCGGTGCCGGGGGCGAAGGCCGGGTCGAGGCTGTCGATGTCATAGCTGAGATAGACCGGCGCATCCCCGATTGTGGTTCGAATTTCAGCCATCAGCGGAGCGAGCGATTTGTACCAACACTGTTCCGCCGGGATCACAGTCCAGCCTTTGTCACGCGCCCAGTCCCAATCCTCGGGGGAATAGCCCGATCCGCGCAGGCCGATCTGCCAGACCTTATCATTTTGCAGACAGCCTTCTTCCCACGCGCGGCGGAACGGGGTGCCGTGGGCTTCTTTCTCGCCGAACATCTCATCGCTGGTGTCGGCATGGGCATCGACATGGATGAGCGCGACGGGACCGTGTTTTTCCTTAATCGCGCGCAGGATGGGCCATGTCAGCGTGTGGTCGCCGCCGAGGGTGAGGGGGATGGCGTCGTGTTTCAGGATCTCACGGTAATGGTTGGTGATGATGCCGATGGTTTTCTTCAGATCGAAGGTGTTGATCGGGACGTCGCCAATATCCGCAACCTGCATGCATTCGAACGGCGCAGCGCCCGTGGCCATGTTATAGGGGCGCATCATGCGGCTTTCTTCCCGGATTTGGCGCGGGCCAAGCCGGGTGCCGGGGCGATTCGATGCGCCGTGATCCATCGGGATGCCGACGAAACAGGCATCCAGCCCTTCGGCAGTGGGCTGCGCGGGCAGGCGCATCATCGTGTTGGGGCCTGAGAACCGGGGGGAGTCGTTGCCGCCCAAGGGCTGATTGTAAGTCGGCATTTACTTTTCCTTCAGAGTTCGACGGGCATCATGGTGCCCATAAGGCTGGCGATATGACGTTCTTGACCATCGGTATCGGCATAAACATCAGAGGCGACGACGATTAGACGGCGTCCGGGCTTGATCACGCGGCCCCGGGCGATCAGTCGGTCGCCGATGGCCGGGGCAAGCAGGTTGATCTTGATCTCTGCGGTCACAACTTCCTGGTCATCAGGCATCAGCGTCAGGGCCGCATAACCTGCCGCGCTGTCACCGATGGAAAAGGTCAGACCGGCATGGCCGAAGCCCTGCTGCTGTCGTGATCCAGCCAGGATCGGAGCGGTGATGGTCGCGGTGCCTTTGCCGGTCTCGATGAGTTCTGCGCCCAAAGTTGTCATCATGGACTGTTTGTCGAAGCTGGCCTGAATGCGCGGATGCGTGGTCATGCGAAACAGTGAGCATGCCGCGCGGATCAAGACAAGGGGGCGCGGCCCGGCATCGGAATTTTGCACGGCTTTGGTCCGGTCAGTATAGCTTGTGCGTTTGGGGTCATCAGGCGTGTCAGCGCGGGGTTTCGACTGTGCAATCCCCCGGTGAAGGCTCCATAGGCCGGCAGGATCAGGCGCGTTTCATCGAAAAGGAAACAGGGGCGCGTGAGTGAGCGACCCCGTAGTGAAAGCGTGGCTTTGGGGTGGTAGTGACCTGTGACTTCTCCCGGTGTCGGAGTGGGTTCCGCGATATGGCGGAAATGCAAAGCGCCGATGGTGATGCTGCGCCGGTGTGTGCCGCCTAGCTGAACGGGGCCGGGATCGTGATTGCCTTCGATCCATGTCCAGTCGAGGCCCGCTTGCAGCGTTGTGAGCGTGAGCAGGTCGGCTTCGGGCAGGACGCTTTGCAGCATCGGAGCATCGAAGCTGTCACCAAGACAGATCACGCTGCGCGCCTTGGTCGCGGCGAGATCGGTGGACAGACGTGTGAGCGTTTCGGTGGTTTCATAGGGGGGAAGTTGCGCCCCGCCAAAACGTGCGGCGCGGGCGGATTTACCGAGATGTAGGTCAGAAACAACCATAAGCGTTTGCGCAGGCCAATAAAGGGCGCCGGAAGGTAGGGCATGCAGCGTTTCAGAGCGGAAGGAAAACTCAAGCACGTTCATGATTTGTTCATTGCCTGACGCCAAGCAAATGGCAAGGGCCAAGTGCCTTTGTCACAGCATCGCGGGTACAACCTGATCGGGAGGGCGGTGGCCGTCGGCGAATGTCTTGACGTTGATGATGACTTTCTCGCCCATCTCAAGTCGACCTTCCTGCGTGGCCGACCCCATATGTGGGAGCATGACGACATTCGGCATGTTGCGCAGTTCAGGATTGCCGCGATGGCCGTGTTCGTAAACGTCGAGGCCAGCGCCCGCCAACTCGCCTGCCTTGAGCATACGGGTCAGGGCGTTTTCGTCGATCACCTCACCGCGCGATGTGTTCACGATGACGGCGCTGGGTTTGAGCAGTTTCAACCGCCGTGCGTTGAGCAAATGAAAGGTCGAGGGTGTATGCGGGCAATTGACAGAAAGGATGTCCATGCGCGCAACCATCTGGTCGAGGCTTTCCCAATAGGTCGCCTCTAGCGCCTCTTCGATTTCAGGGCGCAAGCGGCGGCGGTTATGATAATGGATCTGCATGCCAAACGCCTTGGCGCGCCGGGCGACAGCCTGACCGATGCGACCCATCCCAAGAATCCCTAAGCGGCGTCCGCCAAGACGACCGCCAAGGAAAGCGGTTGGCGCCCATCCCTCCCAGTCGCCGGTCTGCATGACGCTGAGGCCTTCCTGAAGGCGGCGAGTCACGCTGAGCATCAACGCCATGACCATATCCGCGGTATCCTCGGTTACCACGCCCGGCGTGTTTGAAACAAGAATGCCACGGCTACGGGCTGTGTCCACGTCGATGTGGTCAACGCCTGCGCCGAAATTGGCGATCAGACGCAGCCGTTCTCCAGCCTGGCCGATCAGCCCGGCGTCGATCTTGTCGGTCACGGTTGGAACAAGCACATCCGCTTCCTTCACCGCGTCGATCAATTCAGCCTGTGTCATCGGAGCGTCGCTGTCTCTGAGGCGGACGTCGAACAGTTCTTTCAGGCGTGTTTCGACCGCGTCAGGCAAACGTCGCGTGACGACAACACTCAGACGTTTTGATGGCATGCGTGCGCTCCCACTACTTCCCCGGCATGTCAGGTTTTGGCAGAGTGTCGCAAAGGCGCGGCAGGCACAAGAACCTGCCGACAAAAACCAAAAAACCGAGCAAATTGAGGCGCATCCCATGAGCTGGATTTCGTTCCGCGTGCTGACAAGCAAAGTCTTGGCTGCAGCTATGATCGTCGGTGTCCTGCAGTCCGTGCCTGCTGTCGCGGCAGAAAGAGGATCAGTGACCAATCTGCCATTGCCGCGCTACGTCTCGATGAAGGCAAGCGAAGGCAACGTGCGTCGGGGTCCTTCGCTTTCGCACCGAATCGACTGGGTCTATAAGCGCCGGAATATGCCTTTGCAGATCACAGCGGAGCACGGCCATTGGCGGCGTGTGCAGGATCGTGATGGTGCTGGTGGGTGGGTGCACTACTCGCTTCTGTCAGGTGTTCGCACAGCCATCGTTGAGGTCGATATGCTGAATCTTTATGCCCGTCCGGACCCGACTACGCAGGTCAACGCCCAATTGTCACTTGGTGTGGTTGCCGAGGTGCGACAGTGTCATACCGACTGGTGCGAGCTGGAAGCTGGCGGGTATCGCGGATGGGCGCGCAAAGGTGCGTATTGGGGCGTGCAACCCAACGAAGTGTTCGAATAAATCCGTTAAATTCGGTGGCGACCGCCTGTTTTCAGGCGGCCCTGTGGATCAGAATCGCGGCTTCTGATGCCGATAGATTGCGACGTGCATAGCTGCCGTAGCTTTGTGGATCGCGCTCCACATTTGGCAGCATCTCTTTCAACCTGGAACAATCGGTTTCATCCAGCGTTGAGAGAGCCGCGTTGGCAGGATGGAAACTTTCGGATTCAACGCCGTTGGCGAAGAGGATTTCATGCTGGGGCAACAGCATGTGCACGTAGGTGATCTCGCGGACAGTGAGATCAACGAACACCCGGTCATGGTCAACCAAATCCCGGGCGGCGACCAGCACCTCTGGCGTGTTGAACAGGTCCATAGCAACGCGGCCTTTGACCAGCATTCGGTGCTCGGGCGAGACCAGCAAATCTTCGTCCGGTTCATCAAGTCCGAAGAGCCCCGCGCGAATGCGTATCGGCCGCAGCTTCGGCATGGCGAAGAGCCGGGCACCGGTCATCCGACGTTGGCCCATCCATTGGATCGGCTGACACCCGTTGTCTTTGGTTTGTACCAGATCGCCTTCGCGCAGCTCTTCGATCAGTTTCACGCCGTCTGGAGTCAGAATGCGAGTTCCCGGCGTAAAGCAGATCACCGCGCCTTTCAGTTCGGCATCGCTTTGCATCACGACAGGCGAAAGCGCGGCGTGGATGACCCAAAGCTCGCGATCCCGGGGCGGAAGTTGATTCAGGAACATCAAGAGTGGCGGCTTGCGCGTTCCGGAATCAATAAGCGTTACGGTGTAAGTGCTGTGCCCGTCGGTCAGCACAAAACACTTGTCTGTCATCGGATGGTCAATCTCGATGTGACTGAGATCGTTCGTCTGTTCGAGTGCTGCTCCGACCAGCCGCCGCACCATGCGTGCCGCACGTTTGCGCCGATCTGCCTCGCCTTCTGCCCCGTCCAGTCGCAACAAATCGTTGGGGCCATCCACACGGACCGCCTCGCCTTCCCAACTCCACGATACACCCACTTTCAGGAAATCGACCGGGGCCGCCTGCAGTGTGTCTATTGTCGTTTGCGACCAGGAGATGACGAACGTGCCGTTGTAAGCCGTTCCCATAGCCTGCTTGCCTGCTCTCTTTAGTTTTATTTTTATCTTTAGGGTAGACAGGCTTGAAACCGATTGCAGGCAAAAAAGCGCCGGGCGTTGCCTGACGGGAAAAAATGTTTTGCAGCGTGATTCTTTGGCAACGCCAGCGGGTTTACTCTGCCGGATTGAACCCCACGATCAGTTGGCGCAGACCGAACGACGCGCCGACGAAAATTGCGATAAACGTCACCGGCGCGCTGAAGGCGAGCAAAGAGAAGGCGCTGATCCCCTGGCCGACAGTGCATCCAAGCGCAATAACAGCGCCAGCGCCCATAAGCGCGGCCCCAAAAATCTGCCGCCGCAATTCACGCGGGTCCTCGCAAGCTTCCCAGCGAAAATGTCCTTTAATCAGAGAGCCGATGAATGCACCAAGCCAGACACCCGCAACAGAGCCGACAGCAAAGCTGACAGGTTGGGCGGAGCCGATCATCCACCACAATATACTTTCACCCAAAGGTGCGGCGAAACTATGGGAGACCACCGGGACAGCTTCGAATCCGGTGCTCGCAACCCAGGATGTGCCAGCCCACCCACTGATGATCGCAATGCCAACGACAATGGCCCAGATCGCGGATTTGGGGGTCTCAAGGAAAGCGTGGGAGCTGATTGAGATCGCCAGCATTGCGACACCAACGCTGAGGCCGATGGCTGTGACCGGCACCCCTGTCCAATGGGCGGTTGCATGAGCAATGCCGGGCGCAACTTCGCCCGGCAGTACCGAGCTTTGTGGGAAAAGCATGTCACGCAGTGGTGCCAACGGCCCGCTCAAGACGACATAAGTTGATACGCCCATGACCAGGACGATCACAAAGCTCCTGAGATCACCGCCGCCCAGTCGGGCAACCGCGCCGTAGCCGCAGTTCCCGGCCAGTGCCATACCGTAGCCGAACATCAGGCCACCGATGACCGATGCCCAAGGAAGCCATTTGATCGAGAGATAGTATGTGGTGTCCGCTTGAACGATACCGGTTCCCATCAGTGCGAAGCTACCGATAATCGCCGTTCCGATGGCAATGCCCCACATCCGGATCCGAGTGTCTGATCCACCGTAGAGCAGGTCTTCAATCGCTCCGAGTGTGCAAAACCGACCCAGTCGGGCGGCAAGTCCAAGCAATATGCCGCCGAACAGTCCAACAATCGCAACTAGAATGTGCTCTGGAACGCTCTCCAGCATCAGCCGTCCTCCCAAGACAGGTTCCCAATGCAAGTATGCTGTTCTCGAGATGTTAGAGCAAGAAAAGAGTCGTCTGCGACATCAGTCGCCTTTGCAGAACAGTTCGTAAACGCATTCGAGCATCTTGCGCGGACGTTCGTCTGCTAGACGATAAAATATTGTTTTGCCGTCGCGCCGTGGAATGACGAGGCCTTCTAGCCGCAATCGTGACAGCTGCTGGGATACCGCAGCTTGTCGGGCCGTCAGCAGTTCCTCCAGCTCGGTCACGGATTTCTCGCCGGTTACAAGATGGCACAAAATCATCAAGCGACCTTCGTGACTGATGGCCTTCAGAAAGTTGGACGCGGTTGTGGCTTGATCGACAATTCGGTCGAGTTCGTCTTCGTTCAGATCTGGACTGAGCTGAGGAAGTGCCATGCCGTGCCTCTAGTTCCTGACCGTTTCGGCCTCTGTGGGCGAAGAAAAATCGGTATTGTCTTCAAGCAGCTTTGTCAAAAGCGGCCAAAAGAAATCTTCGCCGGGATACCCTTCAATACGTGCCTGTTCTTGGCCGTTGTCTATCAGAACAAAGGTCGGTGTGAAAAGCACGCGACGCGCATATGTTATCCCGTCAGGAGGGCCTTCGCGTAGATCTGCACGAATAAGTGGCGCAAACTGGCCTTCATCCGTCTTTGGATAGGCGGGACCAATTTCGCTGTGCCAGCGCTCGCAATAAACACAGCCCGGCTGTTCGACCAGAACAAGATACGGCTCGGCAGATACCGTCGAGACCCATGCAGGACACACCAGCAGAGCTGTAGCAAGCGCGAGGGCACGTAGCGATTTCATACTTCACCAATTGACGGCATCTTAACAAAATACCTAATTTGAATATGTGAATAAATCAAGGAATCTCCGTCCATGTTCGATATTTCCTTTGCGGGGGCGGCTCTGGCGGGACTCCTGAGTTTCTTTACGCCCTGTATTCTGCCGATGGTGCCGTTCTACCTGTGTTACATGGCCGGAATCTCGATGAACGAGTTGAAGGGCGAAGACGATGTCCCACGTGGAATTGCGTGGAACCTTGTGTTTTCGGCGTCGCTTTTTGCTTTGGGTGTTACGACGATTTTTGTGCTGCTGGGCATGGGCGCAACTGCGGTTGGGCAGGCTTTTGCCGATTACCGTGAACCGCTGAGATATGTTGCAGCAGCGGTTCTTCTCGCTTTCGGGCTGCATTTTCTGGGTATTGTGCGGATCCCGATCCTCTACCGTGAGGCGCGGGTCGAAGCGAAGGCTGAACCGACAACTTTGGTGGGCGCTTATGTGATGGGGCTCGCTTTTGGCTTCGGCTGGACGCCGTGCGTTGGTCCCGCGTTGGCGTCGATTCTTATGATCGCTGGCGGCATGGGAGATATCTACCAAGGCGGATGGCTGCTGTTTGTTTATGGGTTGGGGATGACGCTGCCTTTTGTCGTCGCCGCGCTTTTTTCCGGCCCATTCCTGCGCTGGACAGCCCGAAACCGAAAGTTCCTGGGCTACGCCGAAAAAGTGATGGGCGGCATGCTGATTCTGTTCGCGCTGTTGATTGCTACGGATACCGTCAATCTGATCGCGGACGCGATGTTACGCTGGTTCCCGAACTGGTCATCACTTGGATGACCGCCAACTGAGGAGGAGAAAGGAAGATGAAGCATTTTCTTGCGGGCGCATTGGCGCTGCTTATGGCGGTTCCGGTGGCGGCGGCTGAGCTTGGAGATGACGGTCTGCACAAGCAACCGTGGATGCGGGATACGTTTAAAGACCTGCGGGAAGACCTTGCAGAGGCGAATGATGAAGGCAAACGACTCGTGTTGTTCTTCGAGCAGCGCGGCTGCATCTACTGCGCGAAGATGCATGAAGAAGTGTTCTCAGACCCGGGAATCAGTGACTTCATCGCGGAAAACTACTTTGTGGTGCAGTTGAACCTTCACGGAGACATCGAAGTCACGGATTTTGATGGTGAAGTTCTGTCGGAAAAGGATATGGCGCGGAAGTGGCGCGTACTGTTCACGCCGAACATCGTTTTTCTGCCCGAAGACGTTCCTGATGACCAAAATGCGCTTGAGGCGTCGGTCGCGGTCATGCCCGGTGCATTTGGCAAAGGCACAACGTTGGACATGTTCACATGGGTTGCTGAGAAGCGCTATATGCCTGAATTTGAAGAGGATTTTCAGCGCTACCATGTCCGCAGAATCCAAGAGAGAAGCAACGGCAGCACTGACTGAACCTGCGACACACATACTCAATTATTCACGTCTGTGAATTTGTTGTTGCATGAATCAAGGTCAGTGGCCTACGGTATACAAAGCCATATGTCAGCTCGGTCAACGCATCGGGCGGTAAGGGAGGGACAATGAAGCTAACAGGTATTTCCGCAGCAGTCGTGCTTTGTGCGACAGCAGCCATCGCGAACCCGATCGCTCCGGGCGAAGTGCAATATGACGAATATGGTGCTGTTGCGGCATCGCTGTCCGGTTCGGACGGGGACGCCGCCAATGGCGCCAAGATCATGGTCAATCGGGGCAAGGGTAACTGCGTTGCATGCCATGCCGTGACAGCACTCAATGATGCGCCGTTCCACGGCGAAGTGGGTCCGTCGCTTGACGGCGTTGGATCCTATCGCTCGGCTGAGGAACTGCGCGGTATTGTCGCGAATGCGAAGAAGATGTTCGAAGGCACTGTGATGCCATCGTTCTACAAGACAAGCGGCTTTATCCGGCCAGGTGATGGATACACCGGAAAAGCAGCTAAGGAAGAAGACCTGATGCCGATCCTCACGGCGCAGGAAATTGAAGACGTGGTGGCGTTCTTGCTGACGCTGCAAGATAGCTGACCGCCCGTCATTGAATCAGGAGACACAACATGGATTTCACGAGACGCGAAACCCTGGCATTGGGTGGGGCAGCTGCGCTTACCTTTGTTCTGCCGTTCCGCGCCAACGCTGCGGTCGACGATGCAATTGCAGAATTCACGGGCGGTGCCGCTCTGGCCGACAGCGGCGTTGAGCTAACTGCACCCGAGATTGCTGAAAACGGCAACACGGTTCCGATTTCGGTGTCTGCGCCAGGAGCATCGGCGATCATGGTCCTCGCGGCCGGTAACCCGACCCCCGGTGTTGCCACCTTCAACTTTGGCCCGCTGGCCGCGTCCCAAAGCGCAAGCACACGTATGCGCCTTGCGGGCACGCAGGACGTAATCGCCATCGCCAAACTGGCGGATGGTAGCTTTGCACGCAGCGCGAAGACCGTGAAGGTCACCATTGGCGGCTGCGGCGGCTGACGGTCAACACACAGATTTCAGGAGATAAAACATGGCATCCGGAGTAAAACCCCGCGTCAAGGTTCCCAAGTCCGCCTCTGCTGGTGACGCAATCACCATCAAGACGCTGATCAGCCACCCGATGGAATCCGGCCAGCGCAAAGATGGCGACGGCAATCCGATCCCGCGGTCGATCATCAATCGCTTCACTTGCGAGTTCAACGGTCAGAGCGTCGTCGACGTAAAAATGGAACCGGCGATTTCGACAAACCCGTATTTCGAGTTCGAGGCCACAGTGCCCGAAGCCGGTGAGTTTGCGTTCACGTGGTATGACGACGACGGGTCGGTCTACAACGAGAACAAAGCCATCACGGTTTGAGCAGTAGCTCCTCTCTGTCCCGGATTGACGGGGCAGAGCCATTTTTGGGAGGGAACAGAATGAAATATAAGGCAATGACCGCGTTCGCCGCGCTGGCCATCTCCGCACCGATTGCATTCGCCGGTGGTGCAGATGACGACACGCTTGCGATCGATGGTCAGGAAATGATCACAAAAACAGCGGCACCTGCGCATATGGAAGAGACCGGGATCGATACCATCATCTCGGGCTGGCACTTCCGAGAAGATGACACGCAGTCCATGCAAGCCGACACATTCGACAATCCCGGCATGATCGCTGTGGATCAGGCGATGGACGCATGGAACACCGTTGAAGGCAGTGCGGAGAAGTCCTGCGCATCCTGCCACGAAGGCCCGGAATCGATGCAAGGTGTTCGCGCCGTCTATCCGAAATGGAACGAAGAAGCGGGTGAAGTGCGCACTCTGGCCATGCAGATCAATGACTGCCGGACGAACCAGATGGGTGCAGACGCATACAAATATGACAGTGGGCCGATGGCGGCGATGGAAGCGCTGATCGCGGTGCAGTCCCGCGGGATGCCGGTCAATGTTGCGATCGATGGCCCGGTTGCCGAAACGTGGGAAAAAGGCAAAGAGCTTTATTACACACGTACCGGTCAGCTCGAACTGTCTTGCGCAAGCTGCCATGAAGAAAACTACGGCAACTACATTCGTGCAGACCACCTGTCGCAGGGCCAGATCAATGGCTTCCCGACATACCGTCTGAAGAACGCCAAGCTGAACACAGTGCACGGCCGGTTCAAAGGCTGCGTGCGTGACACCCGTGCGGAAACCTACAGCCCTGGTTCGCCCGAGTTTGTGGCGCTTGAGCTTTACGTTGCATCACGCGGTAACGGTCTTTCCGTCGAAGGCCCGTCCGTCCGTAACTAAATACAAAGACCCCGCGTCAGTTATGGCGCGGGGTTATTCATACTAAACTCATTCACACATGCGAATGTGTGCTCGGAAATCAAAGAAGGCCCTCCCATGATTTCACGTCGCGATTTCCTTCAGGTGTCGATGGCCGCGTCCGCTTTGGTGGGCGCGTCCGGCTTTGGCAACTGGTCCCGTCTGGCGGCGCAGCAGGCGTTGACACAAGATCAGCTTTTGCAGTTCGACACCTTTGGCAATGTCTCGTTGATCCACGTGACCGACATTCACGCCCAGCTCAAGCCGATCTATTTCAGGGAACCGTCTGTGAATATCGGTGTAGGCGACAACCGGGGTGCTGTCCCACATCTGACCGGTGCCGATTTCCGCAAGTTCTACGGGATCAACGACGGCAGCCCCTCTCACTACGCGCTCAGCTCTGGCGATTTCTCCTCCCTGGCCAAAGCCTATGGGCGCGTCGGCGGCTTGGATCGCGTGGCCACTGTGGTCAACGCGATCCGGGCCGATCGGCCCGATGCACTGCTGCTGGATGGTGGGGACACGTGGCACGGGTCATATACCTGCTACCACACCGAGGGGCAGGACATGGTCAACGTCATGAACGGGCTCAAACCCGATGCAATGACCTTCCACTGGGAATTCACTCTCGGCTCAGATCGTGTTGCAGAGATTGTCGAAGGTCTGCCCTTTGCTGCTCTGGGCCAGAACATCTTTGACGCCGAATGGGATGAACCGGCCGAGCTGTTCCCGCCCTACCAGTTCTTCGAACGCGGTGGTGTGAAGATCGCTGTGATCGGGCAGGCCTTCCCTTATATGCCGATTGCAAACCCTGGCTGGATGTTCCCCGAGTATTCATTCGGTATCCGCGACGAAAACATGCAGGCGATGGTCGACGAAGTGCGCGCTCAGGGGGCTGAATGCGTTGTCTGTCTAAGCCACAATGGTTTCGACGTCGACAAGAGCATGGCCAGCAAGGTCACAGGGATTGACGTCATCCTGTCGGGCCACACCCATGATGCGTTGCCCGAGCCTGTTCTCGTTGGTGACACCATCATCGTGGCGTCGGGGTCCAACGGCAAATTCGTCAGCCGCGTTGATCTCGATATTCAGAACGGCCGCATGATGGGGTTCCGCCACAAGCTGATACCGATATTCTCGGACGTGATCGAACCCGATGCGGAAATGACGGCCCTGATCGACGAACAGCGCGCGCCTTTCAAGGCCGAGCTGGAAGAGGTGGTCGGTCAGACTGACAGCCTTCTTTACCGCCGGGGCAACTTCAACGGCACTTGGGACGATCTGATCTGCGACGCCCTGATGAGCGAACGCGAGGCGGACATCGCAATGTCACCGGGCGTGCGCTGGGGTCCGAGCCTGATCCCGGGCGACGATATCACCCGTGAGGACATCTGGAACGTCACCTCCATGACCTACGGCAAGGCCTACCGGACCGAGATGACTGGCGAGTTCATCAAAGTCATTCTTGAGGACGTGGCCGATAACATCTTCAACCCCGACCCCTATTACCAGCAGGGGGGCGACATGGTGCGTATTGGCGGCATGGGCTACAAGATCGACGTACGCAAGCCCCAGGGCGAGCGGATCAGCGACATGACCCTGCTCAAGACAGGGGAAGCCATCGATCCTGCAAAGAATTACGTGGTCGCCGGCTGGGCTTCGGTCAACGAAGGCACCGAAGGCCCGCAAATCTGGGACGTTGTCGAAGCACATATCAAAAAGCTTGGCACCGTAACTGTTCAATCCAATGACAGCGTCACCGTGGTTGGCGCATAACTTCAACCGGAGTGTGAGATATGTCTGATATGCTCAAACCCTCCCGCCGCGCGTTTCTGCGGGGTTCTGCCGCGGCTGCGGCGGGGCTGACCGCTGCGGGCGCCGCGCGGGCCAATGGACCGGATCCGCTGATTACGGAAGTGCAGGAATGGGCAACCGTATTTGGTGATGGTGTCGATGCCACGCCGTATGGGCTTCCGATCCAATACGAAAGCGACGTGGTCCGCCGCAATGTCGAATGGCTGACTGCGGATACCACCAGCTCGATCAACTTTACGCCGATCCACGCGCTGGACGGAACGATCACGCCTCAGGGCTGTGCGTTCGAGCGTCACCACTCCGGCGCGATCGAACTGCGCAAGGAAGACTATCGCCTTATGATCAACGGCTTGGTCGATACGCCTTTGGTGTTCTCTTACGCCGATCTCGAACGCTTCCCGCGTGAAAACCACGTCTATTTCTGCGAATGCGCGGCGAATACTGGCATGGAATGGGCCGGCGCCCAGCTCAATGGCGCGCAGTTCACCCACGGTATGATCCACAATATGGAATACACCGGCGTGTCCCTGCGCACCCTTCTGAACGAAGCGGGTCTCGAAGCGGCCGGCGATCTGTCGGACAAGTGGGTCTATGTCGAAGGTGCCGATGCGTCTTCGAACGGCCGCTCGATCCCGATGGAAAAAGCGCTGGACGATGTTCTGGTCGCGTTCAAGGCAAACGGTGAAGCACTTCGCAAGGAACACGGCTATCCGGTGCGCCTTGTTGTTCCGGGCTGGGAAGGCAACATGTGGGTCAAATGGCTCCGTCGGATTGAAGTTCTGCCGAACGCGGTCGAAAGCAGAGAGGAAACTTCGAAATACACCGACACTCTGGCCGACGGCTCCAGCCGCAAGTGGACATGGGTGATGGACGCAAAATCCGTCATCACGTCGCCAAGCCCGCAAGCGCCGATCACCCATGGTGGAGGCCCTCTGGTTATCACAGGTCTTGCTTGGTCCGGCCACGGCGCGATCACCCGTGTGGACGTGTCCAAGGATGGCGGCAAGACATGGGAAACCGCGCGTCTGGCCAAACCGGGTGAGAAGATGGCGCTGACCCGTTTCTACCTCGATACAGAGTGGAACGGCGAAGACATGCTGCTCCAATCCCGCGCGATGGATGAAACCGGGTACGTCCAGCCCACCAAAGCGCAGCTGCGCGAAGTTCGCGGCGAAAATTCGATCTATCACAACAACTGTATCCAGACGTGGCACGTCAAACCCAACGGGGAGGCCGAAAATGTCGAAGTCTCTTAAACTTTTCGGCGGAACTGCACTCGGCACGCTGGCTGTCCTGACGATGGCCGTCAACTTTGCCGACCGCAATATCGCCGCGTTCCCTGAGAACCCTGCTGTCATGACGGCTATTGCGCCGCCTGCGTCCGCAAACTCTGGTCTTCTTGTCAGCGCAGCAAGCGCGTCGACAGAGGCCTCAGAAGGCAAATACGGCCTTGGACGTCCTGCGCTGCCCGAAGAGATCGCGGCCTGGGATCTGGACGTCAGCCCGGATGGCACCGGGTTGCCGGTCGGTTCCGGCTCGGTTGCAGATGGCGAAATGATCTTTTCGGAGAATTGTGCGGTCTGCCACGGCGAATTTGCAGAAGGCGTCGACAATTGGCCGGAACTCGCGGGTGGTGAGGGCACTCTGGCCGACGAAGATCCGGTGAAGACGGTTGGCAGCTATTGGCCGTACCTGTCGACCGCTTGGGATTACGTCCACCGTTCGATGCCATATGGCAACGCGCAAACGCTGAGCAATGATGATGTCTATGCAATCGTAGCCTATATCCTTTATTCGAACTTCCTCGTGGATGATGATTTTGTTCTTACCAACGAAAACTTCCTCGACGTCGAAATGCCGAATGCCGATGGCTTTATTGTCGACGACCGTGCTGAGACCGAATACTCGATCTGGCGCACCGAGCCGTGCATGGAGAACTGCAAAGACAGCGTTGAAATCACCATGCGCGCGACCGTCTTGGATGTAACGCCTGACGAAGAAGCCTCAGCCGAGGCAGAAGAGGTGATTGAGGCGGCCGCTGCAGTGACCGAAACAGAAGCACAGCCCGAAGCTGAAGCAGTTGCTGAGGCTGCAGAGGAACCTGCGTCCGATGCGGTGGACCCGGCGCTGGTCGCCGCAGGCGAAAAGGTCTTCGGCAAATGCAAAGCCTGTCACCAGGTGGGCGATGGTGCGAAAAACCGGTCTGGCCCTGTGCTGAATGGTGTGGTCGGAGCTGATATCGCGTCGGTGGATGGCTTCAAATATTCTAAGACCCTCTCTGAAATGGACGGGGCCTGGACGCCAGAGACCCTTGCAGCGTTCCTCACGGATCCACGTGGCTATGCCAAGGGCACCAAGATGAGCTTTGCCGGTCTGAAAAAGGAAGAGGATATTGCCGCCGTGACGGCCTATCTGTCGACTTTCGAATAATATCTTTTGCGCGGCGGGCTGCCCCGCCGCGCAACTTATGCTAGTATGCCCTTACGCGTCTGCGCATCGGCCAGCTTGGGAATTATGCACCATGACAAAGAACACCGGCATGTATGCGTCTGTTCTGGGTGGTGCTGCTCTTGTCCTCGGTGTGGCATATGGTTGGACGGCGCGGGACTATCGCGGCGAAGAGCTTGAGACCCTCTCTGAAACACTTCGCCAACTTGAAGCCCGCAATGCGACGCTGGCAGCTCAGATTGCCGAGAGCGACGGGCTTGAAGGCCGGATAGAAGAACTGGAAGCATCGCTGGCGGCTGCACTTCAGGCAGTCGAAGATGCACAACTCGCAGCGGCGCCCCCCGAGACAGCGGCCGAAGCGGCAGCTGCGGAATCTCAAGATACAACCGAGGTGGTTCAAACTGTTGCGCTTGAGTTTGGCGATCCCGCGCGCGGTGAAGAGGTCTTCGGTCAGTGTCGGTCCTGTCACCAGATCGGACAGGGTGCAGAAGACCGCATCGGACCACATCTGAATGGTATTTTCGGTCGCCGTGCGGGAATGCACGACGGTTTTCGGTATTCCGACGATATGGCGATGATGGGGGCGGATGGACTGACCTGGGAACTGGAAACCCTGAACGCTTATCTTGAAAATCCCAAGGCGCTTGTATCCCGAACACGCATGAATTTCGCCGGTCTCAAGGACCCGCAGGACCGGGCCGATATCCTTGCCTACCTGCGCCAATTCTCAGCCAGCCCGCAAAACATTCCCGAGGCCGCACCAACCGCGCAGGCTCGCGAGGTGGAATTGTCGCCTGAAGTGCTGCAGCTTGTTGGTGACACGGATTACGGCGAGTACCTCGCAAGTGAATGTAAAACCTGTCACCAGCAGGATGGATCGGATCAGGGGATTCCCTCGATCACGCAATGGCCGACCGAGGATTTTGTGGTCGCCATGCATGCTTACAAACGCAAAATCAGACCACATCCGGTTATGCAAATGATGGCAAACCGGTTGTCGGACGAAGAAATCGCCGCGCTTGCGGCGTATTTTGCCCAGCTCGAGTAAGGCTCTGGAGAGGCCCCCGCAGCCGGGTGTATCGCTAACGGGAGGACTGATATGAAACTGAACAGACGTGTCTTTGTGGGCACCGGGATGGCGGCAGCGACATCGCTCAGCGCGCCGATGGTGCATGCGGCATCGCACGGCAAACCCAAGGTGGTGGTTGTCGGTGGCGGTGCCGGGGGCGCGACAGCCGCCCGGTATATTGCAAAGGACAGTGCAGGCGAGATTGACGTCACGCTGATCGAGCCAAGCCGGAGCTATTATACCTGCTTCTTCTCGAACCTCTACATTGGCGGCTTCCGGGAACTCGACAGTATTGCGCATTCCTACGGCACGCTGGCTTCTGACTACGGCATCAACGTCGTGCATGACTGGGCGACAGGAGTGGACCGGGACGCCAGAACGGTCGCGCTTGCCGGTGGCGGATCGGTCCCCTACGATCGGCTGATCCTGAGCCCCGGTATCGACTTTGTCGAAGGCTCGGTGCCCGGATGGGACGTCTCGGCGCAGAATGCCATGCCACATGCCTACAAGGGCGGCAGCCAGACAGAACTTCTCAAGGCGCAGATCATGGCGATGCCAGAGGGGGGCACCTACGTCATGGTGGCCCCACCGAATCCGTACCGGTGCCCGCCCGGACCGTACGAACGCGTTTCAATGGTCGCGCATGTGCTAAAGGCCAATAATCCCAGCGCCAAGATCATAATTGCTGATCCCAAGGCGAACTTCTCGAAGCAGGGCTTGTTCGAGGAAGGCTGGCAGAAACACTATCCGGGCATGATCACCCGCATCGGTCCCGATTTCGGTGGTGAGAACGTGTCCGTTGATCCGGAGGCCATGACCGTCGATATCGACGGTGAGGTGATCAATGCGGATGTTGTAAATGTGATCCCGGCGCAGAAGGCTGGCCTGATCTGCGGAGCCGCGGGTCTCACCGAAGGCAACTGGGCGCCGGTCTCGGGCCATACGATGCAGTCGCGCATGGATGAGAACATTCACATTCTTGGCGATGCGACGAACCAGGGCGACATGCCGAAGTCCGGCTTTTCGGCCAACTCACAGGCGAAGGTTGCGGCTATGGCCGTGCGCGGCGCTCTGACGGGCAGTCGGGTTTTCCCGGCGAAGTTCTCGAACACCTGCTGGTCGCTTATCGACACGGACAATGGTGTCAAAGTTGGCGCGACTTACGAGGCGACCGACGAGAAGATCGCCAAAGTGGACGGATTCGTGAGCCAAACGGGCGAAGACGCAGCGCTTCGGAAAGCCACGTACGAGGAAAGCATCGGCTGGTATCAGGGGATCACGTCGGACATGTTTGGCTGATCCTGCCAATCAAGAATGCAGAAGGCCGGGCAATGCTCCCGGCCTTTTCTGTCTGGCACCGTTTCGGATCACTGCGCTCCCCCGCTTTAAGAGAAAGATGACAGTCAGACCGGTTGCAGACCCTTCAATGCGGCAACAAGCTCGGGGATCTTTTTCTTGAATTTGAAGAAACCGGCAGTGGCATGAGGCCATGCGCGGCGGTCGAAATCGCGTAGAGGGCGAATGACCGGAATAGCGCGTACGTTGTTGAGGATGGTGGCAGTAGGACCAACTGGCGCATAAGCCGTAACGAGCTGTACGCCTTTGTGCGCGTGCGCCCAATCCTCGATCTGCTGCGCTGTTTTCAGGCCCTTGGTCAATGGACCAAGCGAGGACGACCATCGGGTTGTGCAATCAGCCATCACTGCGGATTTGAACGTTGTGACCTGCGGTGCGACATGCAATGGGCTGATTTGGCCGGTTGAGTCCAACGTTGCCGTCGCCAAAGGCTTAAGGCCCTGCTCGAACAGCCAGCCGGGGCTGAGATCATCTTCGTGCAATAGCAGGACCGATGGTCTTGAGGCATCTAACGTGTCGCCAACCGGTGCTTCCATGCGCGGAGGATGAGGTGGGCCATCCAGAGGCTCCGGGTTTGATGTCAGCTGATAGAGCGGTGAAAAGCGGCCTTCGGTGTATTTCGAGATGTTCGATGCGCGCGCGACGTAGTTTTTGCCCTGCGTCTGTACCCCGCCTACCCAGCGCCAGCTAAGCGTATTCGAGGCAGGGTCTCCGTCAAACAGGTGCCTCAGAAAGAAATCCGCGCCAAGCTCCCACGGCAGGCGCAGGGTGAAAATCCAGATCGATGCAAACCACATCCGGGCATGGTTGTGGAGATACCCCGTTTCGACCAATTCGCGTGCCCAATGGTCGAAACATTCTATGCCGGTTTCACCCCGGCAGGCGGCCTCCCATTCCGAACGCAGCCCGGACTGCGTTTGTACCTGGTCCCATGCCCGGAGCAGGCCTTGCTGATAGCCGCCCCAAACGGCTGGCCGCATTTCGAGCCAGCCTTTCCAATAGGTTCGCCAAAACACCTCTTGTACAAATTTCTCGGCACTGCTGAGCGCATACCGCCCTAGAACGGCGTCCAGCACCTCGGCTTCGGTGATCAGGCGATGACGGAGGTACGGGGAAAGAGTCGATACGTTGTCGTGTTTTCCCGGTCCACGATCGTAATTGCGCTGGGCGGCGTAATCCCGTGCCGATTTCGGGACAAAGCCTGCCAATTTTTCCAAAGCGGCTGTGCGGGTTGGGGGAAACATGTCTGTCATAGCGCGCCAGCTAATTTCGCGTCCGGCAGGGTCAAGTGCCTGTCCTGCACCGCTGCCCCTTGCAGCCCCCAGACGCCGACACTAGTCTTGGGAGAACTCGCAACCAAGCCCCCCACCGGCGGGCGCATCATCCAGGCAGGCACAGATGAAAGATCCGATTGATACCTACATGAACACGCTGGTTCCCATGGTGGTTGAACAGACCAGCCGTGGCGAACGCGCCTACGACATCTTCTCGCGCCTGCTCAAAGAACGGATCATTTTCCTGAGCGGTCCGGTGCATGATGGGATGTCTTCGCTGATCGTGGCACAGCTTTTGCATCTTGAGGCTGAGAACCCGTCTAAGGAAATCAGCATGTATATCAACAGCCCTGGCGGTGTGGTGACCAGCGGTCTGTCGATTTACGACACGATGCAGTACATCAAGCCGAAGGTGAGCACATTGGTGATCGGTCAGGCGGCGTCGATGGGTTCGCTTTTGCTGACAGCGGGTGAAGCGGGCATGCGCTTTTCTCTGCCGAACAGCCGCGTGATGGTGCACCAGCCATCAGGCGGATATCAGGGTCAGGCGACCGATATCATGATTCACGCACAGGAAACGCAGAAGCTGAAAACACGCCTGAACGAGATTTATGTGAAACACACCGGACAAACGCTCAAAAAGGTGGAAGCTGCGCTTGAGCGGGACAATTTCATGTCACCCGAAGAGGCGAAGGAATGGGGCCTCATTGACGAAATTGTGGAGAGCCGCGTCAAGGGGACTGACGACGAATAATCGTGATTGGGTCACGACGCCTCGAATGTGTTTTTGACGTTGTGGCCCAAGTTTTGCTGTCCTAAGGTTCTGGGAAGAAAATATGGCGCACGTTTGGGTTGAGTGACCTTGAAATTCAAGCCTTTTACGTGAGTCAGGAAAGGTAAAGACATGGCGACGAATTCTGGCGGCGACAGCAAGAATACACTTTACTGCAGCTTCTGCGGCAAAAGCCAACACGAAGTGCGAAAGCTGATCGCTGGTCCGACCGTCTTCATTTGTGATGAATGTGTCGAGCTCTGCATGGATATCATCCGTGAAGAGACAAAGGGCGGTGGCCTGAAGTCGACGGACGGTGTGCCGACGCCCCGCGAGATTTGCGATGTGCTTGATGATTACGTCATTGGGCAGGCGCTTGCCAAACGCGTGCTCTCTGTGGCTGTGCACAACCACTACAAGCGTTTGAACCACTCCCAGAAGTCGTCGGACATCGAACTGGCGAAATCAAACATCTTGCTCATCGGTCCAACAGGGTGTGGTAAAACGCTGCTTGCGCAGACACTGGCGCGTATCCTCGACGTGCCCTTCACGATGGCAGATGCGACGACTCTGACCGAAGCGGGTTATGTGGGGGAAGACGTCGAGAACATCATCCTCAAGCTGTTGCAGGCGTCAGAGTACAATGTCGAACGCGCACAGCGTGGAATCGTCTATATCGATGAGGTCGACAAAATCACCCGGAAATCCGAGAACCCTTCCATCACACGTGACGTGTCAGGCGAAGGCGTGCAGCAGGCTTTGCTCAAGCTGATGGAAGGCACCGTCGCATCGGTGCCTCCGCAGGGCGGGCGCAAGCATCCGCAGCAGGAATTCCTGCAGGTGGACACGACCAATATCCTGTTCATCTGCGGTGGCGCATTTGCGGGTCTGGACCGGATCATCAAGCAACGCGGCAAAGGCTCGGCAATGGGCTTTGGCGCGGATGTGCGCGACGAAAGCGATGCAGGTGTTGGTGAGACCTTCCAGCAGCTTGAGCCGGAAGATCTCTTGAAATTCGGGCTGATCCCTGAATTTGTGGGCCGACTGCCTGTGATCGCGACGCTTGAAGATCTGGATGAAGATGCTCTGGTGATCATCCTCACCCAACCGAAGAACGCCTTGGTCAAGCAGTACCAGCGCCTGTTCGAGCTTGAAGACACCACGTTGAGCTTCACCGATGATGCTCTGAGTGCGATTGCAAAACGTGCGATTGAGCGCAAGACCGGTGCGCGAGGCCTGCGATCCATCCTTGAGGACATACTGCTCGACACAATGTTCGAATTGCCGGGCATGGATGATGTCGTCGAAGTGGTCGTCAACGAAGAGGCGGTTACTTCGGATGCCAAACCCCTCATGATCTATGCGGATCAAAAGCAGGAAACGGTTGAAGCCGGTTAAGACCGCTCCAAGCGACAAAGTTTAAAGGTGGGCATTGTGCCCGCCTTTCTTTTTGGGAAACAGAACGATGACCATCACACGTATTCACAGCGGAAGCCCGTTCGAAGCCAAGATTGGTTATTGCCGCGCGGTCGTGGCCGGGGGCTTTGTCCACGTCGCAGGTACAGTGGGGCAGGGCGACACAGTGGCCGAACAATGCCAAAGCGCACTTGATGTGATTGCAGGTGCCTTGGAGACGGCCGGCGCAACAATGGCCGACGTGGTCCGTGTGACCTACTACTTGCCGGATCGTCACGAATTCGAGGCTTGCTTTGACATTCTGGCCGGGACTTTTGGCGACAATCCGCCCGCGGCGACGATGATCGAATGTGGATTGATTGATCCGAAATACAGAATCGAGATTGAAGTCACAGCACTGGCCCCAACTGCGTCATAGCTGCGCTGGACCTTGGCCCTGAAAGCGCCCTATAACGGCGCAGAACCAACCCCGAGGAGTCGTTCATGGGCATCCTGAATACCCTTCTTCGCGCTGTCACCTGGTGGAACGG
>JAUIIR010000060.1 GCA_030431485.1 Alphaproteobacteria bacterium | reverse complement strand
GAAACCGTTTTGAAAACGCAACAAAGAGGAGAGATTGCGCGATGGTCACCGAAGATGGGGGCGAACCGCGCGATCTGAGCCATTTCGAGCGACTGGTCCGCGATCCTCAATCCCACCATATCTTTTTCGCCATGCGTGTGCTTGAGGCGCATTTTGCAGAGCAACCGCGTCTGGGCACTGCGCGCCGTCCGCGCCAAGAGAAGGTTCGCTTTGGGCAAGAGCCGGAACTTGCGTTCCCAAAATCGACTATTCACTCATTCGAACAGCAAACCGCCGATGCACCCGCAAAACTCAAGAACCTGTTTTTCGGTTTGTATGGCGCGCATGGCCCGCTGCCGCTTCACCTGACCGAATACGCACGCGAGCGGAAGAACAATCATAGGGATAGTACGTTCGTCGCGTTCACCGACATGCTAACCCACCGGTTGATGGAATTGCTCTACCGTGCATGGGTCCGCGGCCAGCCCGCTCCCGCATTTGATCGCGGCGAGAACACGGAGACCGAGAATAAGATCGGCGCATTGGCCGGGTTCTTCGGTGATCATCTGCGCGACCGAGATGCGATGCCGGATTTGGCCAAGCGTCACTACGCTGGCCTGTTGTCAGCAGCTCCGAAAAATGCCGAAGGGTTGGTTGCAATTGTAAACGGGTTTTTCTCGGCCCCGGTGGTTCTTGAGGAATTCATTGGAGACTGGCTGGTGCTAGAGCCGGATGACAGGTGGCAACTGGGAGGACAAGGCGGTTTGGGTCATACGACCTGCATCGGAGAGCGGGTCTGGTCTCATTCAGCCAAATTCCGTCTGCGCATCGGGCCTTTGAGTCTCGAAGACTACAAACGTTTTCTTCCCGGCACGCCTGCCTTGGCCCGGTTGCGGGCCATTGTCCGAAATTATACCGGCGATCAATTGGATTGGGATGTGAACCTTGTCCTTCGGGGCAAAGACGTTCCCCAAGCTCAATTGGGGGCCGACACCCAGCTTGGTCTGACCAGTTGGATTGGGTCCGAAGACCACCCGGATGAAGTTGCCGATTTGTACATGACACCTTTGACAGACGTTCCCTTGCAAGAAGCCCTTGCGGCTTAAAAGAAACCATTTCGCGATCAAGCGAAGGAGATTGACTTATGACCGAGATCAGCCGCGTTGCACTGTTCGGAAAGCTTAACAAAGTGGGATATCAGGCCGTCGAGGGGGCCACGGTGTTCTGTAAAATGCGGGGCAATCCGTATGTTGAGGTGATCCATTGGCTTGCACAGTTGGTGCAGCTGGACAATTCTGACGTGCAGAAAATCATCCAGCACTACGATCTTGATCCGGCCAAGCTTTCTGCGGACATGACCCGTGCTTTGGACGCGCTGCCGCGTGGCGCGAGCTCGATCTCGGACCTCAGTTCCCATCTGCAGGACGCAATGGAACGCGCGTGGGTGTATGGTTCCCTTTTGTATAACTCCAATCAGGTGCGAACAGGCCACCTGATCCTCGGTATGCTCAAGACGCCGGAATTGCGGTCAATCCTGATGAATATCTCGAAAGAGTTCTCGAAGGTCGGCGCAGACGATCTTTCAGAGAATTTCCATAAGGTCGTCGATGGTTCGGTCGAAGACAACCTGCGACCACAGGACGGGTCGCAAACCGGCGGCGGTGCTGTTCCCGGCGAGGCTTCTGGTGCGATGGCGCCAGGCGCTATGGGTAAAGAGGAAGCCCTTGCACAATACTGCACGGACCTGACCGAACAGGCACGCAATGGCGAAATTGATCCGATTGTCGGGCGGGATGAGGAAATCCGGCAGATTGTCGACGTCCTGATGCGGCGGCGTCAGAACAATCCGATCCTCACGGGGGAGGCGGGTGTCGGCAAAACCGCCGTGGTTGAAGGTTTTGCTTTGCGAATTGCCCGTGGTGACGTGCCCCCTGCGCTGCGCGAGGCGCGACTTCTCGCTTTGGATGTGGGTCTTTTGCAAGCCGGTGCGTCAATGAAAGGTGAGTTCGAAAACCGGCTTCGTCAGGTGATTGACGAGGTGCAAGCCTCGACCGTTCCGATCATCATGTTTGTGGACGAGACTCACACTTTGGTAGGGGCGGGTGGTGCTGCCGGAACCGGCGATGCCGCCAACTTGCTCAAGCCAGCTCTGGCGCGGGGTACGTTGCGTACAATCGGCGCAACAACGTGGGCTGAATACAAAAAACACATTGAGAAAGACCCGGCGCTGACCCGTCGCTTCCAGGTTGTTCAAGTCGAAGAGCCGAGCATCCCCAAAGCCATCATGATGATGCGCGGGATTGCAACAATGCTCGAAAACCATCACAAGGTTCAGGTCCTGGATGAAGGTATCGAAGCTGCGGTATCGCTGTCTGCCCGATACATCCCGGCGCGCCAATTGCCCGATAAATCGGTGAGTGTCCTCGATACAGCATGTGCTCGCGTCGCTGTCAGCCAGCATGCGGTGCCGGCCGAAGTGGATGACAGCCGCAAGCGCATTGATGCTTTGACCACAGAGCTTGAGATCATCGGTCGTGATGAAACCGCCGGTATGGATGTAACCGAGCGGCGTGAAGCGATTACCGCACTCAAAGAAGAGGAAGAGGCGCGGTTGGCGGAGCTCGACAAGCGTTGGGAAGCGGAAAAGGAGGTCGTTGCAGCGATCCTTGATCTCCGGGCCAAGCTGCGCGAAGGCGGCGCGCCTGTGGATACGCCCGATGCGGCAGGCGAAGAGGCAGCCGAGAAAAGTCCGATGACGGCGGAAGAGCGGACTGAACTGCTAACTCAACTTCGCGCAAAGAACGCAGAATTGACCGAGTTGCAGGGCGAGAACCCTTTGATCCTGCCGATTGTCGATGAACAGGCCGTTGCAAGTGTTGTTGGCGACTGGACTGGTATCCCGGTTGGCCGCATGGTCAGTGATGAGTTGCAAACGGTTCTGAATCTGAAGGATCACTTGGCGAAGCGGGTGATCGGACAGGATCATGCGATGGAAATGATCGCCAAACGCATCCAGACAAGCCGTGCAGCGCTCGACAATCCCAACAAACCAATTGGCGTATTCTTGCTCGCAGGGACCAGTGGTGTGGGCAAAACCGAAACCGCGCTTGCTTTGGCCGAGGTGCTTTATGGCGGCGAACAGAATGTAATCACGATCAACATGTCCGAGTATCAGGAAGCGCACACGGTTAGCAGCCTGAAAGGCGCGCCTCCAGGCTATGTTGGCTATGGCGAAGGCGGCGTTTTGACTGAAGCGGTGCGGCGCAAACCATATTCCGTTGTTCTATTGGATGAGGTCGAGAAAGCTCACCCCGATGTGCACGAAGTATTCTTCCAAGTGTTTGACAAAGGCGTCATGGAGGATGGTGAAGGTCGACTGATCGACTTCAAGAACACACTCATCCTGCTAACCTCCAACGCGGGGTCGGACCTGATCATGGATATGTGCTCTGACCCTGATCTGATGCCTGAGCCGGAAGGCATCGCCAAAGCGCTGCGGGATCCACTGCTCAAGATTTTCCCGGCGGCGTTGCTGGGCCGTCTTGTGACTATTCCCTACTACCCGCTCAACCCGGATATGATCGGCAAAATCACCCGGCTTCAGCTGGACCGGATCAAAAAGCGCGTCACTGAAGCGCACGGAGTGCCCTTCGAATACTCAGATGCGGTGGTCGATACGATTGTGGAACGCTGTCAGGAACTCGAGTCTGGGGGCCGCATGATCGATGCGATCGTAACAAACACCATGTTGCCCGACATCTCAGGCGAATTCTTGCGCCGCATGATGCAGGGGGAGAGTGTCAGCAAGGTTGCGATCGACGCGAAGGATGGTGAGTTCACCTATGCCTTCGATTGATTTTGGCCGATGATGTTCGGTGGCAAGGCTGTCCGATAGACCATTGGTCAGCCTTGAGTTTTTGCGTTAGGCTGAGCCTGAGCGGAAGGAGCGACTGAAATGTACAATAAGCCCGATCCTTCAAATTTCCCTTTGCGTCTTGAAGGAGATTGCAAAGACAAGAAACTGTTGCCCATTTCTGCGAAAGTGACCGAACGCCTGAGCGAAGTTCCGACAATCGAAGTTTATTTTTACTGCGAGAATGAGGATCTGCCACTTCAGGACATTGTTGGAAATTCCATGCACTTGCTGGCGGAGAGCGAAGACAAAGCGAGTCAACGTTGGTTTCGTGGCACCTGCGTATCGGCAGAGTTTGTGTCGGTTCTGGATGTCGGCGGGTTATTCGTGGCTGAAGTGCGTCCTTGGCTCTGGTTCCTGACACGGCGCACCGATCTGAGGATCTATCAGGAAATGAGCGTCGTGGACATCGTCCAATCTGTGCTTGGAGAATATGGGTTCTCGGGTGATCTCCAGCTAAAGCTGTCCGAGACTTACGACCCCCGAGAATACTGCGTACAGTATCGGGAAACCGATCTCGATTTCATTGATCGATTGATGCAAGAAGAAGGCATCTATTACTACTTTGATCATGAGCCAGGAACCGAGAAGATGGTTCTGATCGACGACATGGCTCGCCATGATGAAATCGCTCAACCATCAACACTGAAGTTCCGCGAGTACTCTATGAAATCGACGCATGAAATCGTCGAGCCCTATGTTTTTTCGTGGAGCGGTAGAGAGCGCGTGCGGAGTGCCAAGGTCGTCCTAGAGGACTATAACTTCACCAACTCAACAGCCAATCTGACATCAGAGACCAAAACGACGCGCGATCGGAAGTATCTCGACGAGAAGAATGAGAGGTACGACTATCCAGGGCACTATCGCGTTGGTGATCTTGGTGACCGTCGGGCGCGTGTGAAAATGGAATCCGAAGAGGTTGCGCAACACACAATCTCTGGTGTTTCAGACGCCATCAACATGGCGTGTGGCTTCACATTTGCAATCGAAGACCTGCCTCGGTCCAAAGATGAGCCGAGCGATGTCTTGGTTCTGGAATGTGTGCACGATATTGTTCAGCTTGAGGCCTTTGTCCCGGATTTCTTCGGCGGTGGTACGGACGTATCTGAACTTGTTGGAAAGCCTGCTAAGCCAGCCGAACCCCATTTGGTGAACTTTGTTGTGATGGACAAGTCTGGCACTCATCAGTACCGGGCGCCATTCCGTACGTGTTGGCCTAAGGTCGGAGGCATCCACACCGCGATGGTCACCGGACCGTCTGGCGAAGAGATATACACTGACGAATACGGGCGTATCAAAGTCCAGTTCCATTGGGACAGGGACGGCAACAACGACGAAAATACCACGTGTTGGGTGCGTACAATGATGCCTTGGACCGGTAAGAACTGGGGTGCCATAGCGATCCCACGCATTGGGCAGGAAGTGGTTATTGATTTTGAAGAGGGCGATCCGGACAGGCCGCTTTGCGTCGGTATGCTTTATAATGACAAAACAATGCCGCCCTACGCCCTGCCTGAGAACAAAACGCAGTCGGGTGTAAAGACAAACAGTTCCAAGGGCGGCGGCGGGTTCAACGAGCTCATGTTCGAGGACAAGAAGGGCGAGGAACTGGTGCGCTTCCAAGCCGAAAAGGACTACGAACAAATTGTTAAGAACAATGCGACGATCACCGTCGGCGTTGAAAAAATGGACTCCGGTGATCTGACCCAAACGATCTATAATGACTTCACCGAAACGGTGAACCAAGGCAATCACACAACCACAATTGAAATGGGTGATCACAACACAACCGTGTCGGCAGGTGACATGGATGTCTCGGTTACGAGTGGGAAGATCACGGTAACAGCTGGCACGTCGATCACACTGACGTGCGGTGCGTCATCTATGACGATGGATACCTCGTCGATCACAATGGAGAGTCCGACGATTATGATCAGGGGTATGGGCAAAGCTGATATGACCAGTCCACTGACAACAGTGAATGCTGATGGCGCGCTGACGCTGACCGGTAAGATTGTAAAGATCAATTGAGGTGATGAACGTGACAAACCGCTTCAGCAATCTCAAGAAAGTGCCGCCTGAGCCAGCTGCTAAGCTTTTGGCATTGAGCGAGTTAGAGCTGGAAACAAGCTTAACATGCCCGGTTAGTGCGTCAGTCGAGGATGTGTTGCTAGAACTTGAGGAACGTGGCGCGGGTCTCGACATGATCCGTGTCATGTCGGCGGCGCTGCCATCCAGGGAGCGGGTATGGTGGTCGTGCTTAGCTGCACGTGATATTTTGGGGAGTGGCCCAGAAAATGAAACGCCGTGTTTGCGTACGGCCGAAGCCTGGGTCTTTCGTCCAAGTGACGAAAGCCGACGGGCAGTTATGCAAGCGATGGATCATGTCAGCCCGAAAGATAAGACAGTCTATTGTGCAATGGGTGTCATGTACAGCGACGACACGTTGGGACCAGGAGAAATGGCGCAATATCCCGCGCCTCCGGGAGGATCCGCAATTGCGGCATTTGCCATGAACATTGAAGCACTTGCCTTCCGCAAGGACATCTGGAACCAACATATACAGACGCTAATAGATCGAGCTCTGGATATTGCCCGTGGCGGGAATGGCAAAGGCGAGAAAGACCCGAAATGATTGCGTTTCCACAAGCACGCGTAACCGATCTGCACTTATGTTTTACGCCAGCGCCACCACCGGCACCCCCCGTGCCGGTGCCCGTACCGATCCCGATTATCCCGACTTGCTGTTTGACCGTCCTTGTTAAATGCTTGCCTGCAGCGCGTGTTATGGATCTCTGTAACCCGGCTTTCCCTCATCCGATTGTGAAAGGATCAAGTTCGGTTCTTATCGGAAATATGCCTGCGGCTCGTGTGCTCGACTCGGTTGCTTGTGGTGGGATGATTTCCAAGGGCGAATTCACTGTACTGGTAGGAGGCTGACCGCCAGTGATGACGGTAACCCTTAAATTTCAGTCCTCCGGCATGGTGCCGGGTGACGGACGTCCTGTTCAGATGAAGGGCGGCAGTCTGACCATGGGGCGTGGCCCGGGCAACGACCTTGTGCTGCCGGACCCGGACCGCATGCTGTCCAAGAGCCATTTTGTGATCGAAGATCACAACGGCAAGATCGTGATTGTCGACTTTTCGACCAACGGCACGTTCCTGAATTATTCGAAAGTGCCTCTTGGACGCACGCCAACGACGCTCAACAATGGGGACGTCCTGTCCGCTGGCGGCTATGAGCTTGTCGTTGAGATCGGGCAGGAGCTCCCCGATCTGGACGACCTCATCCCACAGCAGCAAGTACAGTCGGGTGTGTCGCACGGTAATCCAGACAGCGCACCGGATCCGCTGGCGATGCTGGACGACCCCGGAGCCGGTGGTGATTTCCTGGATGA
Source organism: Alphaproteobacteria bacterium (assembly GCA_030431485.1). GTDB lineage: Bacteria > Pseudomonadota > Alphaproteobacteria > Rhodobacterales > Rhodobacteraceae > Marivita. The sequence goes on along the minus strand of JAUIIR010000060.1, from coordinate 19,757 downwards.
TCTGCTGGGCGCAGAAGGCGGACCAACCGGCCCGAAAAACGTAAGTGCCAGTGATCCGATAGATGATCTCTTGCCGCCGCTTGGCGAGGACGAAGACCCGTTCTTTCAAGAGCCGAAGGATGGGCGGGAAGGCGAGGGTGCTTCGCTTCCGATGCACAACCCATCCGTCAGTGACAGTTTCTCCCCTTCTGGAAAAAGCGGCCCCAGTGTGATACCCGACGATTGGGACGATTTTCTTGCTCCGATAGATGACGGGATCCCGGCAAAGGAAGAGGCCCAGCCGCCGGCTCCAGTTGATCCAGATCCGGAACCCGAACCTGACGAAAAAACAGCGCTACCTCCGGAGCCGCCTACAGTTGCGCCTGAGCCAACACTCATGCCGCAAGCTGCGGAACAAACGCCGCCACCCACCGCGCCAACGGCGGCTACAGCAGGCGGCCAATCTGCTGCTCGTGCGTTTGTCGCTGCGCTTGATGTTGAAGACCTCGCAATCGACGATGCCGATCTTGAACGGACGATGACGCGCATGGGGCGTGTTATGCGAATGATGATCGTTGGTCTGCGCGAAATTTTGATGACCCGCACATCAATAAAATCCGAGTTCCGCATCGACCAGACGATGATCGCCTCGGGGGGGAACAACCCTCTGAAGTTTTCGCTGAGCGAAGACGATGCCGTTACAGCCTTGGTTAAGCCCAAAGCCAAGGGCTATCTGAGCTCGGAAACTGCGACTGAACAGGCGCTCGATGATATAAAAGCACACGAGATTGCGATGGTCACAGGTATGGAAGCTGCGATTAAGGGTGTGCTCGCCAAGCTTGATCCCGAAGTCCTCGCAGGTCAGATTGAGACATCTACTGCAATCGGCAGTATGTTTAAGGGTAAGAAGGCCCGGTACTGGGAAGTATACGAAAAGATGTACGCTCAGATTTCGGATCAGGCCGAAAATGATTTCCACGAACTGTTCAGCCGCGAATTTGCGCGCGCCTACAAGGAACAGCTCGACAAATTAAAATAAGCGCACCTGCGCGAAACGAAGACGGGGGAATAGGATTTGTCCTGGGACAACAAGGTGCTGTGGACTGAAGGGTTGTTTCTGCAGCCACATCATTTCCAGCAGGCTGATCGCTACACCGAAGCGCTGGTCGCAGGGCTGGCGCGGCGGGTGACCCCGTATGCGTGGGGATTTAGTGAGCTTGAGATTGACGATGAAGCCCTGAAGATTGGCAAGTTTGCCGTGAAATCCTGCGCTGGGCTCTCTCAGGACGGGACCGTCTTTCGGGTGCCGCAGGCTGAAGACCACCCGCCCTCACTCGAAGTCCCCGAAAATATCAAGGATTGTGTGGTCGTTCTGACAATCCCACAGCGGAGGCAGGGCGCGACTGAAGTTGATCTCACGAACAGTGGTCATTCCGCCAGCCGGTTGAAACCCTCGGAGATCGAGATCACCGATGTCATGGGCGCGGTGAAAAAAGGAGTCACCATCGGGGTTGGCAAACTGCGCCTCCAGTTTGCGCTTGAGGTGGATGATCTGGCCGACATGCTGGTGATCCCGATTGCCCGAATTATCGAAGTGCGACCCGATAAAGAAATTCTCTTGGATCGGGCATTTATACCCAGCTGTGTTGATATCCGTGCAGCCCCGACGCTTGCTGGATTTGTCAGCGAGCTGGAAGGCCTGTTGTCGCACCGGATGACCGCCTTGGCCGGCCGTCTGTCCGAAAGTGGGCCAGCGCGTGGCACGGCGGATATTTCGGACTTTCTGTTGCTGATGACGGTGAACAAGGCCTTGCCCCTATTCCGTCACTTCACCAATATCGAAAACGTGCATCCCGAAACCGTCTACCGCGCATGTGTTTCGCTGGCCGGGGAACTCGCGTCTTTCATGGCCGAAAACAAGGAAGCGCCAAAGCTTCCGCCCTATAAACATGACGATCAGCCAGCGACATTTACGCCTGTCTTCCGGATATTGCGTCAGTATCTGAGTGCTGTTCTGGAGCAATCCGCTGTCCTCATTGCGCTGGAAGAGCGGAAATACGGCATCAGTGTGGGTTTGATCGCTGACCGCAAGCTGCTGTCCACGGCGGGCTTTGTGCTGGCCGTCAAAGCAGAAGTGCCGGCCGAGGACATCCGCCGCCACTTCGCTGGCCAGTCCAAGATCGGGCCAGTGGAAGAAATCCGACAATTGGTCAACTCTGCCCTGCCGGGCATCACATTGAGACCCCTGCCAGTTGCCCCGAGACAGGTGCCGTATCAGGCAGGAAAAGTGTATTTTGAACTCGACGCCGACAGTCCGTACTGGGGCAAAATGACAACATCGGGCGGCATCGCCGTGCATGTGTCAGGACAGTACCCAGGACTTGAAATGGAGCTGTGGGCGATCAGGAATAGTTAAGAAAAGGCTGCTGCGATGTCTGACGAAGACCCGTTTGCCGAACCGGACGATACCGATAGAACGGTCATTAAGCCCAACCCGGGAGGTCGCCGCTCGGTTCAGCCGCAGGCCCCGGCGCAGCCAACATATGCTCAGCCTGCGCCACCTCAACAGCCCGTCCCACAGGCGCCTGCTGAACCTCAAGCGGCGCCGGTCGATACGTTCGGCATTCCAGCCGCTGCAGGTGCAGCTGATGCAAGCGCAGGTGCTCCCCGGGCGCAGCAGCAGGAGGTCGAACAGGTTCTGACCGGAATGAACCGGCTCAACGCCTGTGCAGCGCCGTTGTTTTCGCTGATCAGCCGTGTCCGCAACCGTGCGCAGCACATGGATGCCGATAAGCTTCGACAATCCGTCGTGTCTGAGGTGCGTGCCTTTGAAAACCGCGCGCTGCAGGCAGGTATCCCGGCACAGACCGTCAAAGCTGCACGCTATTCGCTGTGCGCGACCCTTGACGACGTGGTTCTGAACACCCCTTGGGGGGGGCAATCCAGCTGGGGTCTTCAATCCATGGTCGGCACGTTTCACCGCGAAACGGTGGGCGGTGATCGCTTTTACGATCTGCTGGCGCGGCTTGAAAAAGATCCAGCCAACAACATCGACATGCTTGAGTTCATGTATATGTGCCTGTCCCTTGGTTTCGAGGGCCGGTTGCGGGTCGAACAGGGTGGACCTGACAAGCACATGCGCATCCGCGCAGGGCTGGCCTCGCTGATCCGTGCGCAGCGTGGTGCCTTGGAACGGGATCTTTCGCCGAACTGGAAAGGTGTCGATAAACCCTACCGTGCCCTTTCGGCCTGGAAACCGGTTTGGATCGCGTTGGGTGTGACGGGTCTCTTACTGATCTCCGAATTCGCAAGCCTTAGCTATGTTTTGTCGAACCGGACAGAAAACCTGATTGGACGCCTCTCTATTATCGAAGCGGGTCCAGTAGCCGAACTGGAACGGCGCGCTCCACCCCCGCCGCCACCGCCGCCTGTGGACACGCAGCGGGTGCAGTTGGAGAAATTTACAACCTTCCTGAAACCGGAAATCGACGAAGGTCTGGTCAAGGTTTTCGGCGACGGAAACACGCTTGTGATCCGGATTGCAGGGTCCGGTATGTTCGGCTCTGGCTCGGATGTTTTGGTGGATAAGTTCCACAACATTATCGACCGGGTCGCCTCGGCTTTGAATGATGAAGCAGGCAAAGTGATCGTTGTGGGACACTCGGACAATGTGCCGATCCGCTCGTCGAGGTTTCCCTCGAACATGCATCTGTCGCTCGCTCGGGCGAAGTCAGTCATGAACAAGATGGCTAGCTCTATTGACGATGATGCGCGGCTGAGCGCAGAGGGCCGTGCCGACGCAGAGCCCATTGCAGACAATTCAACGCGTGAGGGCCGGGCCGCCAATCGCCGGATCGAAGTGGTATTGGTGCGGGAGAACGAGGCATGAAGATTTTACGCTTCTTTACGTCGATCTACTTCGGCTTGTTCTTTGCGGCATTCGTCCTGTCTTTGCTGGTCTGGTATCTGGGTCCATTGATCGGAACAGACCAAACGCGGCCATTCCAGTCTGTCATGGTACGGCTGCTGATGGTTGGGCTTTTTGCTCTGATATTTGGTGGCATCGGACTTGGTATTTTCCTGCGGCGTCGCAAAAGCGAAACCGAGATGACCGAAGAAATCGCGGCCAGTGCCGATACTGGCGACGACGTTGTCAGCGGTGAGATCACCGAACTGCGGGACAAACTCAAAACGGCCATGTCTGAGTTGCGCAAGTCCAAGAACGGGCGCAAACATCTCAATGAGTTGCCTTGGTATATCATGATCGGCCCGCCGGGCGCGGGTAAGACAACGGCGATTGTTAATTCCGGCCTGCAATTCCCTCTTGCTGACGAAATGGGCAAATCGGCTATTGGTGGTGTCGGGGGAACGCGCAACTGCGACTGGTGGTTCACCAACAACGCAGTGCTGATCGACACGGCCGGCCGGTACACCACGCAGGAAAGCGATGCGCAGGCTGACAATGCGGGCTGGCTGGGCTTCCTGAATCTGCTCAAGAAATATCGCAAACGCCAACCGATCAACGGCGCGATCATCGCTATCAGTCTAAGCGATTTGGCTCTCCAGGACGAGATTACTCAAAAGGGCCATGCTGCTGCCGTTCGCGCCCGTCTGACAGAGCTGCGTGAAAAGCTTGGCGTGCGCTTCCCGGTCTATGTCCTATTTACCAAGGCCGACCTGATTGCAGGCTTTACGGAGTTCCACGACAATCTTGGGAAGGAGGACCGGGAACAGGTGTGGGGGTTCACCTTACCGCTTGAGGAGGGCAAGGCAGAAGCATCGCCAGTTGCCGCATTCGACGAGGAATTTGCCGCGTTGTTAGAACGACTGAATATGCAGTCGCTAGAACGAATGCAGGCAGAGACCGATCCACAGCGGCGCACGCTTGTGGCGGGTTTCCCGTCTCAGGTTGCATCCATCCGCAGCGTGGCCAAAGCCTTTTTGACCGAAGTGTTTCAGGAAAACCGGTATCAGCACCGCCAGATGTTGCGCGGTGTGTACTTTACGTCTGGCACGCAGGAAGGGACCCCAATCGACCGCCTGATGCTCAGCATGGCGCGTACCTTTGGGATTGGCCGTCAGGCGATTGGGACCGGACAGGGGGCTGGTCGCTCGTACTTCCTCACCCGTCTTTTCGAAGGAGTTATCTTTCCGGAAGCGGGTCTGGTGTCTGCCGATGATAAGGTTGAGCGGCGCTACAAGATTACCAAATGGGCGGCCATAATTGCGACGATCATGGTCGCTGCCGGTGCTGGCGCGCTCCTCGTGCGGTCGTTCCAAGGCAACAGCGAACTGATTGCTCAAGCCAATGCGCACACTGCAGAATATTCGCAATCCGCGTCCCTTTTGCCAGGCAGTCCCATTGGCGACACGGACCTGGTTCCAGTGGTCGAAGCGCTCAATGTTCTGCGCGACATGCCGACCAATCCGACGATTTCTGATCCTGAGCCAGATGGAAGCCTCACATACGGCCTCTACCAAGGTGAAGTGATCGGATCGCAAGCGGCGCAAACCTATCGCCGGGCGCTGAACCAACGCCTTCTTCCGCGACTGTTGTTGCGTTTGGAGGAACAGATCAGCGGCAACATGAACAACCCCGACCTGCTCTATGAAGCGCTCAAGATCTATCTGATGCTGGGCTTGCAGGGACCGATGAACCAGGACCTTGTGACCGAGTGGATGCTGCTTGATTGGGAGTTGTCGTTCCCCGGTCCGGGACGAGAAGAGTTCCGGCAGGACCTCGCTATTCACCTCGCGGCGTTGCTCGACCAGCCGATGCAAAAAATCGAACTGAACGGGCCCTTGATTGAACAGGTGCAAACACTTCTGTCCGAGATGCCTTTGGCACAGCGTGTGTATAATGGCATCATCAACAGCCCGGCTGCCGTGTCTCTACCAACATGGCGTATCACCGACGCTGGCGGGCCCGCAGTCTCGCGTGTTCTGGTGCGGTCATCGGGCAAACCTTTGACCGACGGCGTTGATGGCATCTTCACCTATGACGGTTTCAATTCGGTCTTCCTGGGAGAGGCGCTTAGCGTCGCGGCACGTATACAGCGTGAAAGCTGGGTGCTTGGCCCTCGGGGCGAGGCGGAGCAAACGGATCAGGCGCTTGCGGCGCTGAGCCGCGATGTGCTTGACCTGTACTACAATGATTTTATCGCACGCTATGATGCGATTCTTGGGGACATCGACATTATCCCGCTGGAATCACTCAGCCATGCAGTCGAGGTCACAAACGTTCTCTCGGGTCCGACATCTCCAATTGTAAACATTCTCGAAGCGATCGCGGATGAGACCAAGCTGACCGAGGATCGCGGGGGCGGCGGCGCAGCAGGCCTGGCCAGTGACGTGGGTGCCATCGCGCAAGGTGACGTCGAGCGCCAATCCAGCGTTCGGACACGGATGTTGCTTGAAGCTCTGTCGAACTCCGCCGGCGGAGCCGGAGACGCTGCGCCAAAGCCGCCTGGGTCCTATGTAGTGGACCGCTTCACTTGGTTGCATCAATTGACCACGCCGCCGGAACCGGGGCTGCCGTCGCAACTTGATGAACTGATCGGCTTGCTCACCGAGCTTTATCAGGAGCTCAACAAGCTAAGCTTTTCCGGCTCGTCCTCCAGCAGCGAAGGCGGGGCGGCGATCCAACGCTTCCAAGAGGCGGCTGCGCGCACCGATGGCCCACTCGAGCGTTGGGCAACGCAGATTGCGTCCGGGTCTTCGGGCATCACGTCCGACAACACCCGGACCGGCATTAATGCCCGGTGGCAGTCGACCATCCTGCCGTTCTGCGAACAGGCTTTGTCGGATCGCTACCCGTTCAATCGCCGTGCGCGAGCCGATGTTGCCATTGCCGATTTCCAGAAACTGTTCGGTCCGGCTGGCCTGATTGACAGCTTCGTTAACGAAAACCTGATTCAGTATATCGACACCCGGACGCGGCCTTGGTCGTGGAAGCAGGTCAACGATGTTGATCTTGGCATCAGCCCGGCCGTGCTTCAGCAGCTCCAATATGCAGCTGAAATCCGTGAGGCGTTTTTTGCAGGTGGGGCGCCGAACATTCAGTTCCAGATTATGCCGCAGGCGCTTGATCCAAAGGCAGAATCTGTTCTCCTGGAAGTGCATGGGAAGCAAGTTCCCTTTGCTCACAGAGGCGGAGCGCCAACGCCAGTCGCCTTAGACTGGCCGGGTGGTGTGGGGCTTGCTCGAATCACCTTTGCACCTGCTGCAAACAACGTCGAAAGCGTTCTGCAAAAAGATGGACCCTGGGCATGGTTCCGGTTGCTTGACGCAGCAGAGGTAAGGCGCACAAATGTATCGGACCGCAAGCGCGTGATCTTTAATGTGGGTGGGCGTATTGCGATCTTCCAACTCCAGGCCGGATCAGTCTTGAATCCGTTTGCGCTGCCGGCGCTCTCGAAGTTCAGCTGCCCGAAAACGTTCTAATGACCGAAGCGACGTTCGGAGCCTTTGGAAAAATCCCCTCCGTTGGGGATTTTTTCAGAATCAATCCACCTATTGGCTTCTCGTCAATTTGGGATGAATGGCTTCAACGATGCCTTGTGTCGGGCGCACATGCCTACGGGTCCCGATGGGATGAGCTATACATGTCTGTCCCGATTTGGCGCTTTTGCTTGTCGCCTGGCGTGGCAGGCGAGTCCGGTGTCCTCGGAGTGCTGATGCCATCGGTCGATCGGGTTGGAAGACGGTTTCCGCTGACGCTTGTCGGCCCCTTACAAGATGGCATGCAGGTGATTGAGGCGCATCTGTCTGCAGACGATACGTTTGAAACGCTGGAAAGCATTGCGCTTACCGTTCTCGACGATGATCTCAGCAAGGACGCGCTGGCAGAACGGTTGGAGGAAGTTGAACTTTCCGATGCGCAGGCTGATGCCACATGTTCAGTGGCGCCTGCCACATCTGTAGTTTGCAGGTCGAAGACCTCTCGACAGATGGTGATAGCAACAACGGCCGAGCTCCTTGCGCGCTCTTTTGCGTCCCCCACAATCTGGAGCACGCTGATGGAGGAAGACTGCCGCCTGATGGTGTGTGACGGTTTACCGGATGGATCGAACATGCAAGGTTTGTTTGATCTGGACGCTGATCTTTGGAGAGAAGGCATTTTATGAATGTTGTTACCCCACGGGTCCGTTTTAATGCCCGTAGCCATGTTGGTTTGAAACGCAAGGTCAACGAAGACTCGGTACTGGCGCTACCAGAACAGAATATCTGGGTGGTGTCAGATGGTATGGGCGGACACGAAGCCGGAGATTTTGCCAGCCGTTTGATCACTGACATGATCGCGACGATTGAACCGGAGCTGCCCGCGACGGAACGAATGCATGCGTTGCGCCATGCGATCCAGAAGGCGCATAGTGTCATCCGGGCTGAGGCCGAGGCACGGGGCGCGGCGACCATTGGCGCAACCGTCGCAAGTCTGATGCTCGCCAATTCGCATTTTGTCGGTATTTGGGCTGGGGACAGCCGGATCTATCGGCTGCATGGTGGGCAGATCCAGATGCTGACAGCGGATCATTCCTTGGTGGCTCCGCTTGTCGAGTCCGGTCAAATGACGTGGGACGAAGCCGAACATCATCCCCAATCCAACGCGATCACACGTGCTGTTGGTGTCGGGGATGAACTGGAGCTTGATAAGGTTCGAGGTACGGTAGAACTGGGTGACCGTTTCCTGATCTGCTCAGATGGGCTGACCAAATACGCCACCTTCCAGATGATCGAAGACGTCATGAAAACCGAACCGTTGGAAACGGTGGTAGACCGCTTGATCCAGATTGCTCTGGACGGCGGAGGCGCCGACAACATCACAGTGATTGTTGTCGATATAACCTGAGCCAGACCGACAGGTATTTCAGGGCGCGAGCGTTTCGAGAATGCGACTGTCGAGCGAATAGATGCGGGCAGACGTGTTGCGGTCCTGATCCAACAAGGCCTCCGAGTAGCTGACCGCAGACTCGCTTGTGGGACGCATTTCGTTGAACAATGGTCCGCTGGAGTGAATGACGAGAATCTTGCTCTTGCCCAAAGTCGAGTCGTCGACCCGGAAGGCCAGCCCGCCATTTTCCCGCGACTCCTGAATGGAGTAGGCCACGCGGATCGAAATCGGCCCCTCCTGTCCGTCTCTTAACGCTTCCACAGAATTGTCCGGTCGGTTCAGGTTCGGTAGCAAGTGAAACACATTCCCGGACACATCCAGCACGGATACCGTCAGGAAACCGTCCGTGACGGCAGTGGGAATTTCCACGTCGATAACCGGGTTTTCACCAACAAGAAACTCGCCTGTCGGGTTCGGATTGTTGTCCTGATCTCCTTGAAAGAAACCCACGTCAATCGGGCTGGTCGGGGCCTTTGGAAGAACACTCTCTATCAGGCAAAGCGTCGCGTTCAGAAGATCGACATCGATATTTACCGGGCGCGATCCGGCAACTGCAGACAGCGCATTTGCAAGTGCGGCACGGCTTTCTGCGCTGGACATCACGCCCCCCACATTTACCGGGCTCTCTGGTCCGTAGCCCGCAATCGGTCGATTGGTCAGGGTCAGGGGCCCGCAATCTGCGTATGTGTTGAGGATTGGGTCTAATTGTTCCGGCGCGAGAATGATCTCCTCAAGTGTCAGGCTTGGCGCTCCATCCAAAGCGCCCATTGCACCCGCATCGAACGCGGCCTGAACGGCATCGTAGATTGGACGACTGCTGGTCGCGCCCTCAACCTCGGCGCTGTTGCCATTCAGAGACACGCGCCAGCTGTCCATCTCGTCGATAGCGCCGACCACGGCCAGAACATCCTGTCCCCAGCTCTCGGCGATCTCGCCACTGGCAAGGGTTAGGTCGGACGTACCCTCTTGCTCTTGCATCTGCCCGCGCAAGGCTGTCGCAATCTCATCCCCGGGTACAAAGCCAACCGCACGTGGCGGAGTGTCTTTTGCTTTGGCGATAGACAGGCGATAGGGGTCTGCAACCGGTAGATCGGGCTCGGACGAAAACAGCCCCATTGCCAAAGCACCCGCCAAACCGGCAACAACCACACCGCCGATCGCCAAGGGGAGTACCAATCCACCGCTCTTCTTTTCAGAGGGCTTCGCTTTCTGAGCGGGTTTCGGCGCGGGCTTGGCTTTGTTCTCTGGCGCAGAGGGTGGCGCCGTCAGCGGTGTGGCTTCGGAAGCGTCTTTCGCAGCGGCTTTTAGCGGTACGATGACTGTCGCGTCTGACAGCGGCTCATTGTCTGGCGCATCAAACGGTTCGCCACCCAGTGCCGCCAGAACCGCAGCGGCGCTTTGAAACCGGTCATCGGGATTGGGCTGGGTCATCTTGTCGAGGATCGACTTCAGCGGCTCCGGCACACCCTCTGTATCCAGAGGTTCCGCCTTTTTCTGGACAACCTCCATAGGGTTTTTCCCGATGTCGGGTGACTTCCCACGGAAATTCGCCAGGAGCGACGCGCCCAGAGAATAGATGTCTGTACGGGCATCGGTCTTGCCAGCAAGCTGTTCTGGCGCGGCATAGGCATATTTGCCTGCAAACTCGTTGCCAACGATGGTCTCCGCGCCGGGATTGGTGTCTTTGGCGATGCCAAAATCAATGATCACGGCCTGAGCCGGATCATCATCGCGCAGCAGAATATTGTCCGGCGACAGATCGCGGTGGTAAATGTTGCGCTCGTGCGCAGCCTGCAAACCTTCGCAAACACGCTTGCAGATCACCAAAAGATCATCTGCCGACATCGGCCCCTGTTTGAGCTTCTTGTCCATGCCCGGACCATCAACGTAGTCGATCAGCAAATAGACATGACCGTCTGCAGTACGATGGTTCTCGGAGTAGCGAACGATGGCGTCGTGCCGGATCTCACGCATCGCCTCTTCACGGGTCAGCAGAAGCAAATAGTCTTCGTTCGTCGAGAATTCAGATTTGAGCACTTTCAAGGCGACGAGCCGCCCCGAGATTTCGGATCGCGCCCGGTAAACATCAGAAGTCCCACCGCGTCCCAGAATGGCTTCGACGCGATAGGTGTTATTTACCAGGTCGCCAGGCTGAAACAGGTCTCCTGGACGGCTGTCTGTCATAGTGGCTCCGGTTTCAGAAGGTGACCGAAGTCATTAACCAAGTGCTTGGAATTCAACGCGTCGATTCTCATCGCTGCGCGGATCGTCTGCGTTAAAGGGCGCACTTTCCCCCATGCCGATGGCTTCGAGCCGATTTTCGGCAATCCCGCATTCCGTGACAAGATGCCGTTTCACTTCTTTGGCCCGGAGCAGTGACAGGTTCTCGTTGTACGAAGCCGAACCGGAACTGTCGGTGTGGCCGACTATCTGGAAAAGTTTGACATCGACAGCCTTCATCACTTCGCAAAGCGTTGCCAGTTGCGGCTTCTGATCATCGCGGAGTGTCGCGCTGTCAAAATCGAACTTGATCTTGATGTTTACCTGATCGGCCTTGTCGACCTCGGTGTATGTGGGCTCAGCAGCAGCGACTGTTGTTGTCGCTTGCTCGGTCGTGGTCTCCGCAGGGGCGGTATTGTCGGATGGCACCAGCACCAACCCGCGCGTTTTTTGCTTTTCAAACGCTTGCATAATCTCTTCGGCAGTCATCTCGCCACCATCGGATGACTGCGCAGCGGCGCGTTCGGCCAGGCCCGCCGAAAGAGTGATCGCAAGTGTCAGAACTGAAACAGTGCGAATGATCGACATAGCAATACATGTCCTCGAATAAAAAAGGTATGATCCTCAAAGCTTAGCTTAGCTGATCCCCTCCGGCAATGGCTTTGAAGGCTCCTGACCAATCAATCCTACCTTCTGCGATAGCTGCGCTTTGTCAGCAATTTGGACATGTTCGGAAACCCGTGTGCTGCTGGTCTGCCTTCAGGTTTGACTTGGAATGATTGGCAGAATCCGATTTAACTCTGGTGACCTTTTTATGTCAGGATTTTAGCCCCATGCGCCTTCTCCCGGCGATCATTCTCGCTATTGCCATTATACTTGCACCGCTTATATGGCTGTTCGTTCCGCGGCTGATGTCCAGTGAAGACACTGGATTTGCTGGAACTGCCATCGACTCCGGTGCGCGGATTGAGATCGAGATGCTCAGCCAGCAGGTCGAAGACCTGCAAATCCGGATGGAGGACCTGACGAAAGAAATGGCAAGGGTAGCGGCCGCCGCGTCGCGCGCACCCGTCGCTCCGATGCCAAACCAGACCGGATCGCTGCCACCCGCAAACAGCGGCGCAGAGGTGTTTCAGCAAAACGGGCCGAATGACATCATCGACGCCTATGCCCAGGTGGTTTTGATTGCCAATCGGCGCAACGTGAATGATGGGCTGACCATTGCGGGGCCATCCTATCTGACACGTGTTTTCGGCCCACCGCGCGAAACAATGTCCGACCAATGCGAGGAAATGACAAACCCACGACTGGCGAGCAAGCTTGTGCTTGAGGATGTGGGGCCAATCCGTGTGCGTATGTTGAAGCCCGCGGCGGACTCTCTGCGCCGCGTGTTTGAAGAAGTGCGAGTCACTGACCCTGATCTTTACGCCCGCATCAATACAGCCGGCTCACTCTGCGTACGCCAAATACGCGGCACGCGGGGCAGGGCGTCTACGCATGCTTTCGGTCTGGCGGTCGATTTAAACATTGACGGTGTTCTCGACACCCTTGGTGACGGTCGCACACAGCTTGGCCTGACAATTCTGGCCGATTTCTTCAAAAGCGAAGGATGGGTCTGGGGGGCATCCTGGGGACGGGAAGACAGCATGCATTTCGAAGTCAGTCGTCAGAAACTGGATGAATGGATCAACGCCGGAGCGCTTTGATAGCGAACCCGTTGGACCTTTTGCCACCTCTTCACATCAATTCTGTTGCACAAGTCGCGTGCTTGAATGTGGGCTTTCCCAACCTCACCGTCCACTCTAGTTTGCGAGACGAGTGAGGGAGGAGACACTATGAGCGACGCAAAGACTGCGCTGGTGATTTCGGCGCACGCTGCAGATTTCGTGTGGCGCTGCGGCGGTGCCATCGCACTGCATCAGAAACTGGGTTACGAGGTCACTGTTGTTTGTCTGTCCTACGGAGAGCGGGGCGAAAGCGCGCGGCTCTGGAAAGACGGCAAGACATTGACCGAGGTCAAATCCATCCGTCGTAAAGAGGCCGAAAACGCGGCCAAGGCGTTGGATGTCCACGATATTCAATTCTTTGACCTTGGGGATTATCCGTTGGTCGTGGACGAGCATAACAAGATGCGCCTTGTTGAACTCCTGCGCGCCGTGCAGCCGAAGTTTATGCTCAGCCATTCGAAATACGACCCCTACAATACCGACCACATGTACACGAGCGAACTGGCGCTGGAAGTTCGGATGATTGCGCAAGCATGGGGGCACAATCCGGGAGAAAAAGTGCTTGGTGCGCCGCAACTGTATCTGTTTGAGCCGCACCAGACAGAACAGATGGGCTGGAAGCCGGATGTGTTCCTCGACATCACCGAGGTCTGGGACAAGAAGCGCGCGGCGATTGAATGTATGGAAGGCCAGCATCACCTGTGGGATTTCTACACAAATGTCGCTGAAAACAGGGGCAACCACTTTCGGCGGAACTCCGGTGGACAGGCAGGAGGACGGCCTGCCAGATACGCCGAGGGATTCCAGTCTGTCTTCCCCCGAACTGTGGATGAACTGTGATGTCTGTTGTCATTCAGAATATCGATCGCGCCGAACAAGACGTGATCGACCGCCTCGGAGCTTGTGGAGTTGCCACGGTGCACGAGGCGCAGGGGCGCACCGGATTGCTGGCGTCCTATATGCGACCGATCTTTCGCGGGGCGGCCATCACTGGCTCCGCAGTGACAATCCTCGCGCCCCCCGCCGACAACTGGATGCTCCATGTCGCTATCGAACAGATCCAACCGGGCGACGTGCTTGTTCTGGCGACAACATCTCCCTCTGATGCGGGCTATTTCGGGGATTTGCTTGCGACCTCGGCACAAGCGCGGGGATGTCGTGGGCTTATCATCGACGCGGGCGTGCGTGATGTTGTGGACCTTGAAAAGATGGGGTTTCCGGTATGGTCCAAAGCGATCTGCGCCCAGGGGACGGTTAAGGAAACGCTTGGATCGGTCAATGTTCCGGTTGTGTGTGCCGGGGCCGCTGTCGAAGCAGGCGATGTAATCGTGGCCGATGATGACGGCGTTTGCGTCGTCAAACGCGCAGATGCGGCTGACGTGCTGCAGAAAGCGGAGGCCCGCGATGCCAACGAAGAAGCAAAGCGCAAACGTCTGGCATCCGGCGAACTTGGCCTCGACATGTATCAGATGCGAGAGCGGTTGGCTGAAAATGGATTGCGTTATGTCTGACGGCGTCCGCTGCATGTGGATGCGCGGCGGAACGTCAAAGGGCGGGTATTTTCTGGCCGAAGACCTGCCCGAAGATCGGAACGGCTTTCTACTGCGCGCGATGGGCAGCCCTGACAGTCGGCAAATCGACGGAATGGGTGGCGCAGACCCACTGACGTCCAAGGTAGCGGTTGTGAAACGCTCTGACCGCGCCGATGTCGATGTGGACTACCTGTTTCTACAGGTGAGCGTGGACCAGCCGCTTGTCTCGGATGGTCAGAACTGCGGCAATATCCTCGCCGGAGTGGCTCCCTTTGCAATAGAACGTGGACTGGTGAAAGCCAAAGCCGGGCAGACCCAAGTCTCGATCTACATGGAAAACACCGGCCAAACCGCGATCGCAACGGTCCAGACTCCCGGTGGCGTTCCGACCTATGAGGGGTATGCCTCCATCGACGGGGTGCCCGGCACGGCTGCAGCTGTGCCGCTGGAATTTGTCGGGACCGCTGGCTCGACCTGCGGCGCACTGCTGCCCACCGGGAACGCACGCGACAGTGTGGAGGGCACCGAGGTCACGATGATCGACAACGGGATGCCGGTGGTCCTTCTGCGCGCGGCGGATCTGGGTATCACCGGGACCGAGACCCGCGATGCTCTGGAAACCAACGACGCCTTGAAAGCGCGGCTGGAGGCCATCCGTCTGGCATGTGGGCCGTTGATGAACCTCGGCGATGTGGCTGCGAAGACCGTGCCCAAAATGACGTTGGTCAGCGCGCCCCGACAGGGTGGCGTGATTGCCACCCGCACGTTTATTCCGCATCGCTGCCATGCCTCCATCGGCGTTTTGGGCGCGGTCAGCGTCGCTACCGCCTGCCTGCTCCCCGGATCGGTCACCGGCGGTCTGGCACAGGTTCCGGAAGGCTCAGAAAAACGCATGCCAATCGAGCATCCGAGCGGCGAGACCAGCATCATTGCGCAAGTTTCGGCCGATGGTGACGTGACGTCGGCTGCTGTTCTGCGCACCGCGCGCAAACTGATGGACGGTGTTGTTTTCGCCTGACTACCGCTCGCCGCGTCGATAGGGGGCCATCAGGGCTTCCGGCACCTCGGCGCGGCGGGCAACAAGGATCAGCGCGACGATGGACAGCACATAGGGCGCCATCAGGAAAAGCTGATAGGGCACGCCCTCGACTACCGTTTGAAGGCGCAACTGGTAGGCGTCGAAGAACGCAAAAAGCAGCGCACCAATCAGCGCTTTGCCGGGTCGCCACGACGCGAACACTACCAGCGCGATACAGATCCAGCCGCGTCCCTGCACCATCTCGGGGAAAAACGAATTGAACGCCGCCGTGGTCAGGAATGCGCCACCAAGACCCATCAGCGCGGACCCCGCGACAATTGCGCCAATGCGCAAGGCGTTCGGGTCCAACCCCTGCGCCTCAACCGCATGGGGATTTTCGCCTGTCATGCGGATCGCCAGCCCCAGCGGTGTCCGTGTCAGCACATAGGCAAGGACCGCAACTGCGATCAGGGCCAGATAGGTAGGCGCGGTCTGGTTGAAGAGGATCGGGCCAAGGATCGGGATGTCCGACACGCCCGGAATATCCAACGGCTTGAACGGGACAATGGTCGGCGGGGTTTCCCCCACCTGCACGATCAACCGGTAGAGATAATAGGCCAAAGCCGACGCAAAGAGCGTGATCCCAAGCCCCGACACATGCTGTGACAGCCCCAGGGGCACCGTCAGCCCAGCATGAAGAAGCCCCATCAGCCCACCGCTTGCCGCTGCGATCACCAGCCCCATCCACAGGTCGCCGCCAAGATAGACCGTCAGCCATCCGGCCATTGCTCCCATCGTCATGATCCCCTCGATCCCGAGGTTCAGAACACCGGCGCGTTCACACAGCAGCGCGCCCAGAACGCCAAAGATCAACGGCGTCGCAATGCGCAGGACAGCCGCCCAGAGGCTTGTATTGGTCAAAAGCTCCAGTGCTTCGATCATCGGCGCAGCCTGTAGGTTGTGAACAGAAGGGCGACCAGCATGGTTAGCAGCGAAAGCGCGACGATCACGTCGGAAATGAAACTGGGCACGCCCGTCGCGCGGCTCATCGCGTCTGCTCCGACGAACACGGTCGCCACAAAGATCGCCGCTGCCACCACGCCCGCAGGATGAAGGGCCGCCAGCATGGCGACAACGATCCCGGCATAGCCAAAACCCGGCGACATGGTGGTGGTCACCCCTCCGGTGACGCCCATGACTTCGACCGCGCCAGCAAGACCGGCCAAAGCTCCTGACACCAGCGCGACTCCCATGATCGTGCGGGACAATGAGATGCCGGCAAACGCTGCCGCGCGGGCATTCAGACCTGCGGCGCGGGTTTCCACGCCGAAAACGGTGCGCGTCAGCACCAACCAGACCACGCCCGCCGCCGCAATGGCGAACATGAGGCCAATATGCAACCGGGTCCGCGGCACCAGATCGGGTAGGCGGTAATCGCCGTCTACAGGCACCGATTGCGGCCAGCCGAAGGCCAGCGGATCGCGCAACGGGCCTTCGATCATCAGACCGACAAAAAGGATCACGATGAAGTTCAACAGCAACGTTGTCACCACCTCATCAACCCCAAACCGCAACCTGAGAAAGGCTGGACCAGCATGCAGCAACGCCCCCGCCGCCATTCCGCACACCATCAGGACGGCAATGCCAAGCGGGCCGGGAAGGCCCAGCGAATGGCCGATCCACGCGGTGGTCAGTGCACCGACATAGAACTGTCCTTCACCACCGATATTCCAAAGCCGCGCTCGGAACGCAACTGCCGCCGCCAACCCGGTCAGTATTAGCGGGGTCGCGCGGGTCAGCATTTCGGTGATCGACAGGCGCGATCCCAGCGCACCGCGTAGCATCTCGCCATAGGCGCTGAGCGGGTTCACCCCGGCTGCGCCAATCAAGCCAGCCGCCAGTACAAGCGCCGCGAGGATCGCCACCAAGGGTGCGGTCGCGACCAAAGCCAGAGGCACGGTCTCGCGTCGTTCAAGCCGCATCGCTGTCCTCCCACACGCCTGCCATCATCAGGCCCAGCTTTCGGGAATCCGCCTCACCCGCCATGACGGGTTGCGACAGGCGCCCTTTGACGATGGCCTGAATGCGGTCCGAAAGTTGCACTGCCTCTTCCAGCTCTTCCGAAATCAGCAGGATTGCAGCGCCTTCGGCCCGTGCCGCCAGCAACTCTGCGTGCACAGCCGCGATAGCGCCTTCGTCGAGACCCCGAGTGGGTTGGTTGGCCAGCAGAAATCGCGGCCCGGTGGCAAGGCAGCGCCCAAGGATCAGCTTTTGCATGTTCCCACCCGACAACAGCCTGATGCGCGTGTCGGGGCTGGCTCCACGCACGTCGAAGCGCTTGATCAGATCGGCTGCATGCGCCCGCGCGGCGGCTCGCCGGACAAAGCCGGATTTGGAGAATTCGGTGCTGCGCAACCGTTCCAGCACGGCGTTTTCCCAAACGGTCATCTCGCCGACCGCGCCTTCGGCATGTCGGTCCTCGGGTACCCGCGCGGCACCCGCCTCGATCAGGCCGCGTGGGCCAAGTTGTCCGGCATCTATCCCGTCAAGCGTCAATGTCCCTGCACTCGGATGCATCAGGCCGGATAGCAGCGCCCCAAGCGCGCCTTGTCCGTTGCCTGACACGCCGACTATGCCAAGAATTTCACCCGCGTGGACTGTGAAGGATACATCGTCCAGCTTGGTGTCGCCGTCGTCCATCACCGTGACATGGTCTGCCAGCAGCACAGGCGCACCGATGCTCTGGTCCTCGCGAACGGGCCGCTCCACACTGCGACCGACCATCAGTTCCGCCAATTCCGCTGGCGAGGTCTCGGCCGTCTTACGCTCTGCCACCATTTTGCCGCCTCGGAGCACCGCCACGCGGTCAGATGCCGCCATGACCTCGTGCAGCTTATGGCTGATGAAGATCAGCGACAGCCCGTCCTTTGTCATGCCGCGCAAGGTCTCGAACAACCGTTCCGCCTCGGGCCGCGCCAGAACGGCGGTGGGTTCATCGAGGATCAGGATACGCGCATCGCGGTAGAGTGCCTTGAGGATCTCGATCCGCTGCCGTTCGCCAACCGACAGGCGCGACACCTTGCTGTCAGGATCGACAGGCAGGCCGAACCGCTCTGAAATCGCCATGAGTTTCCTGCGTGCGGACGCCCGGTCAGACCGCATACGACCCAACGGTTCCGACCCAAGCATCACGTTTTCCAGAACGGTCAGGTTGCCTGCCAAGGTGAAGTGCTGGTGCACCATCCCGACCCCCGCGGCAATCGCCGCGCGCGGTTTGCCGGGGGGCAGGGTTTCACCGAAGACCCGCACCTCGCCTTCGTCCGCGTTGTAATGGCCGAACAGGATATTCATCAGCGTCGTCTTGCCCGCGCCGTTCTCGCCCAGCAGGGCCAGGATTTCTCCTTGGGCCAGTGACAGCGATACGTCCTCATTCGCCGTCAACGCGCCAAACCGCTTGGTGATGTTCGAAAGTTCAAGAACGGCGGTCATGTGGGCAGTCCGGCGATGGGGTGCGGGAAGGGAATGTCGATCATATGCGCCAAAGGCTGCGCGAATTCCAAAAGGGCGGTGTCGCTGTTGGGGCGTCCGATAAGCTGTGCGCCAACGGGCAGACCGTTCTCAAACCCGGCAGGAAAGGCCAGTGCGGGCAGGCCAGCAACATTGGCCCAAGCCGCGTTTGGGGCCATCGCCTCCATCTTCAGAAAGTGCGCGTCAAGGTCGGTGTGATCCATCCGAAATGCCCCGAGCTTGGGCGGCGGGCCGGACAGGACAGGCATCAGGATCGCGTCTGCGTCACCGAAAAACTCTAGGATCAGATCGGTCATTTGCATGATGACCCGCGAGGCGGCGAACAGATCGGCCCCTGTCAAGGCGGCCCCCTCGGCCCGCGCGGCACGCAAGAGCTGTGGGAGTTCATCGTCTGGCACACCCGTGGCGGTCAAGCCTTCGTGCAAGGCTGCGGCCAGGATCGTTCGGATCAGCGACATTGGCCGCGACAGGTGTTTTTGAGACGGCGACGATGGCGGACCGTCCTGAACAAGATAGCCTGCATCTTCCAAGGCTTTTGCAGCGGCAAGGGTGGCGTTGATCTGCGTGTCGTCGCACGTGTCTGGAAGGATCACGGCGACGCGCGGTGCTAACGCCTCATTTGTCTGTGAAACGCAGGCGAGGGCTGTCCGGACATCCCGCAGCGACCGCGCCAGTACCAGTTCTGACGCGATGCCCATCAGCCAGTTGTTGTAGTCTGGCCCCATCGGCGACACACCGCGCGATGGCTTCAGCCCCCACAACCCGCAACAGGCGGCAGGCACGCGGATCGACCCCGCCGCATCGGTTGCGTGCGCGATGGCGACGATCCCACTGGCAACGGCAGCAGCCGCGCCGCCGGAGGA
>JAUIIR010000059.1 GCA_030431485.1 Alphaproteobacteria bacterium | reverse complement strand
TTACAGTCCCAAACCGTGTGACTGCCGCGCTTGTACGATTCCATTCTCCTATTCTACACGGCAACCTTCGTAATCCCATGCCGCCTAAAGGCGTGGGATTTCCTGATCCCCTATCGGGGACTTTAAAAAAGGTTGATGCTGGGATGTATTACTCATGCTTCCAGGACGGCAAGCCTGTCATGGGCGTGAGCGTATTATCCATAGACGCCACGGAGGATGCGGCCCGCCAACACCGCAAAGCAATCAAAGGCGCGCTTGAGGCGCAGGGCTTCGGGGTTTCAGACTATTGGCCGGACATACATACTCTCCGTTGGCTCCCTGATCCTGAGTCTGCCATTCCGTTATTTTTGCCTGAAGATCCAAGCTCTTTGATCGATGCCGTCACGCAGGACTACCAAGAGCGCCAAGCACGGATCCAAGAACGCCTGGCCAAACTGCCGGTCACTGGGACAATTGGTTTTAAATCCTTTCCCTACGGCTGGCTTGGCCTTTCAGAGACCATCGTGGAGGGATTTGAGAACGCCTGTGCCAAATATCCGGACGGCAAAATCAATGTTGTGCAGGTCAAGGAGAAATTCGGCGGCCTGCGTATCTACATGCAAAACAAGGGCCCAGAGGATTTCCGCGATCTTGCCTATCGACCCGTTGCCTGGGCGGATGCGGCATCACTCACGCGATGTTCCGTGACCGGGCGCCCGGGACGGACTGTTGGGCCCGGCTGACGGCGGGCGTTTAATTCGAAACGTGACGTGGGTGGCGAGATGTTGACGAAAGATCAGGCTGAGGCGGTTGCGTCATATTTACTGACAGTCTTCCCCGGTTCCGGTTTGGAGCGCCAGCACGCATTCATGAGCGCGTGGCAGATGGCATCAGAAGCATTGGAGGCGCTTGGTTACGCTGTAGAGACAAGCTGGGGGATTGTCTTGCACGCAAAACCCGTCGAGCCGGCGGTCCTACCGCGCTGGGATGACATGTCCGTCGTGGTTTTGCTCGCGGCCGAGCAGTCTGGCCGGATCCGGCTGGCGGGATGCTACGCGGCAAACCTTCCCACCGGCCCCGTCACAGCCGACGAACTGAGCCAAGCCGCCCTTGAGAGCCTGGGGCTTGTCGCAGACAGGCGCTGGACAGATGCGGCGAGGGAAGTTCTGTGGCGGGTCGCGCCGGAAGAGACCGACACCGATTTCAGGGGAGACGGTCGGCTCAACCATGTGCTGCGCGAAAAGGTGCCTGACGAGGTCTTGCACGAGATCGAGCGGGCGCGGGATTTAAAGAATGAGGTGGTACGCAAGAACCAGCTCGATCACGTCTTTTTCGAGAAATGGCGGCTCGATGATGGATGGCTGAATGACGAAGCAGGCGGGCGCGCTCTGATGATTTTCCATGATCCTCTCGCACAAGAGGCGGCAGCGCGTTTCGATCGAGCATCCGGACGCTCGCAGCAAATCCACCCGCTGGCTGGTGCGGTTGTTCGATCCATTGCTCATCGCGACAAGCTAAAACAAATGGACGGAGAGATGTTGTCGAGTTCACAGGTAGAGAATCTGCTTGGGATTGAGCGTCAAGCGCTAGATGAGCGATGTAAGGCGCACAAGCTTCTCGCCTTGCGCATGGGTGCTGACTAGTTCTACCCCGCTCTTCAATTCGATGGAGGTGAGGTTCTTTTCGGCTTTGAGCTTATCCTTGAAGCAAATGCCAAGAAGGACCCTTGGAACATCTTGGACATCCTGCTCGCTCCGGACGAAGCGTTGAACGGCCGTAGCCTTCTTCAGGCAATGCGTGAAAAGGAAGAGCAAGCCATTCAGCGCCATGTCGCGCAGGCCGGAGGCGATGGGTTCGCGTGAGCGATACGCCCAAGGGGCCGACAGGCGCCAATCTTCAGTCAGCGACCTACTTACAGGCGTGCGTGATAAAGAAGAACCAGCTCGCTTCGATCGAGCGCAATAAAGCCATGCGTCATCATGCTGATCCGAAACCGGCGTGCACGACTGCTATCCTTCATTTAGGCCGCCTTCGACCTTGCGAATGCCTCAAGGTGGTTAAATATGAAGAACAGCAATGTGCAGGTCCTGGCGGCGCCCGATGTGGCTACCTGGTGAGCAGGACGTAGCATCAGACCAGGCAGCGGCTGGTCACCTATTCCTCAAGAAGGTCATACCCGCCGCCCTTCGCCATCCGAAGCATTTCTGACGTCAGCTTGTTCTTATACCGCCTTTGGCGACGCCGGGCTTTTGAGGCATTGGCGCGCCATCCCTCTCGCTTGTCGACCACGATATCCTCGAGATCATCGGCTGTCTCGACGTGATGCGCGTCTCTCGGGGAGGTCCGTTTTGGCATGGGGGCGTGGTAAACTTTCCGCTTTTAGTAGGATACGCCGCAAATGCCCACACGGATCACACCCCAAAACCGAGAGCCAACCTTAGCAATATCCCGACCGCGGCAGCCGCGACCGTGCCGCTCTCGTTTCATACCGTGCATAGCGTCCCCCGGAATATCGCGGACAGTCCAGCGCCTGACCGTTGGCAATCGCAAGCGCGCCAATATCTTCTCCGTCAATAAAGCAGGTGCCGACCCAACGATCATAGGTCCGATCGCCATTCAGCGCACAGGTCACCATTTTCCCGCCCACCAGGCGCTGCATGAAAGCCTTTGCCTCTCTGCCCGCACGTGTCGATGTTTCCGGACCATCCACGCCATTCAAACGCACCGGCGTGCCAGCCACCACGATCGTGTCGACATCCCGCACAACTGTCACGCGGCCTTCAATGCTGCGCTCCGCAAAGACAGGAAGCGAAAAGAGACCCATGGTAAGGATCAAGGCGGACATAAGGAAACGATTGCGGAGGTCTTTCATCGATTGGTGCCTTTCTGGCTTTTTGTCTGCTCGTACAACCGAGATAGGGCGCATGTCCGGGCGAGTTCAATGCGCCAAGACGATCAGGCCGTTCTTGTTTTGAGAGAATTTTTGCAGTACTTAAGGCGTCAAGGACATCGGGATCGGCTGGAAGATGTCCCCCGCCAAATATGTGGTCCAACCGGAAGGGTGGATAGGCGAAAGTTAAGAGGTGCCGAGGTAGCCAAGGGGTCCTGATGGGCCCTTTTGGTGTTTTTAAGGGATGTCACACAGTCAAGGATGCACCCAGCCTCGCAATCCACAAAACGAACCTCTGGGCATTTCTTCTTTTGAACCCGCCTTTCATGTTTTTTTGACAGGTTTGGAATTCGTTTATACGCTCGGTGTCACCTTGCTCCCCTGCGGCCGTGCCGCGGGGTCATCAAGATGGGTTTATCGATTTCCATTCCCGACATTGGGACCAACTGAATCTTGGCCGCAAGACCTTCGCCCCAGAGCCTCAGCGAAGAGGAAATCGACCGCAGTTTGAGAAGTTCGAATCGTTGTGCCGGTTGAAATTCGCTAAAGGTTACCGTTTCTAAGGTTTTTTGGACATTCGCATCATCGGTCACAACCAACCACAAGGTGAGCGTCTGTGGGTAAGTTTGTGGAAATAAAATATTGCTTATTTTCAGCATGTTACAAGACAGATCTTCTTTCTGACATGAAGTGCAGGAACGCTTTAGGTGCTGCGTATTTGAGATTTGCGTCCCTGCAGCTTACACTCGAAGCTTGCCAGCCGCCCGTAGGTTCTGCATAGAATACACGCAATAAGCAGCAAACAAGCCTCAAAAGCGTTCCATTTGAGGCAAACAGAGCAGACAGTGCACATGGCAGACCTACTTCATCAGGAGCTGCGCAGCTACGCGCGAGACATGACAGCTGCGCTAAAGGCGATGTCCGAAAGCGCATTCTCACCACATGAGTTGAAGACGTTGCGCTCATTCTCTTCTGGAGAGGCCAGTTATTACCTGGGGGTGGCAGACGGATATCTCCGGAAAGCGCACCATGACGGTCGAATTCAAGAAGTTGAAATGGGCGCTGGCAACAGACGCAAATACAGTGTCGCGCAGATTGCGGACATCAGGTCCAAGCTCGCTGAATCTGCCCACAAGCCAGAGCAGTTTTTGCCAGGCCGTCGATCTTCAAATGATGAAATGCAAGTGTGGGCCTTCGTCAACTTCAAAGGAGGCTCTGGCAAAACATCATCGGCAATCCACGTGTCTCATGCTCTCGCCCTGAGGGGCTATCGCGTTCTTGTCGTGGATTGCGATCCACAAGCATCGATCACTACCTTTTTCGGGTATCAGCCTGAACTCGATTTTTTTGACTCCGGCTCTTTGTACGACGTCATTCGATATAAGGACAGGGAAACAGGCGCAGGCCCCGTGCCATTACGTCAGATCATCAAGAAGTCCTACTTTCATAACCTGGATCTCGCTCCTGGAGGCATTCACGTTTCGGAATTCGAAACTGAGACACCTTCGGCATTGAGCCGTGGAGAGCTTCCGGTCTTTTTTGACAAGATACGTGAGGCCCTGAAGGACGTCAAAGATGACTATGATATCGTCATTATGGATTGCCCCCCACAGCTTGGATACGTAACGCTTTCTGCGATTTGCGCGGCCCAAAATATCGTCATGACCATAATACCGGAGCGTGTTGACATGGCGTCAGCAGCCCAGTTCTTGAACATGGCTTCGAGTCTGACCGAGGTTCTTCATGAGAATGCTGGCGTCGGTCTTTTTGATAACTTCAAGTTCTTGCTCAGCCGGTTTGATACGAACGTAGCAACCCAGGTCGACTTAGCTGAATTCATGCGAGAGCTCTTCGGTAGCGCTGTGATGAAGTCGGCTTTCTTAAAGTCATCCGCGGTTAGTGAGGCGGGCATCTCCCAACAGACCGTACTCGAGGTCGACCTGTCTGCGGTCAAGAACCGAAAAACTTATGAGCGTGCGATTCAATCCGTGCATGAGATCACCGCCGAGATAGAGGAAATGATCCAGAAAAATTGGGGGCGCATGACATGAAAAAAGCTCACCTCAATAATGCTTTGAAGGCAGTAAAAGCAAAGGCGACAGACGAAATTACCAGTTCCGAAGGTCGTGAGCCGGGGGCGATTTCTAGCATTCAGTCCCTCAAGCAAGGCTTGGATCAGCTTGCTTCAGGTGCACCTCAAGATATTGACACAGCTTTGATCAAGGACAGTCGTGTCCAAGATCGTTTTGATGTTTCTGAAGACCTAGAAGATTTGATCAAATCGATCAATAAATCTGGGCAGAAGCTTCCTGTGCTTTTGCGTAAGACAGCAGAACCGAATACCTACGAGGTCGTATATGGCAGACGACGCATTGCGGCATGCAAGAGCCTTGGCATCAAAGTTAAAGCTTATGTCACCCGCATGGACGAGAGAGAAGCGCTGATTTCCCAGGGTCTTGAAAATTCTGCCCGGTTACAGAGAAGCTTCATCGAACAAGCTGTCTATGCATCCCAGTTGCTCAAGCAGACTGATATCAATATCTCTAAAGATGACGTGATCGAGATCCTTGCAACGGATGAAACATCAATAAGCCGGATGCTCAACGTCGTCGCTGGTATCCCAATGGCCATCATATCCAAAATTGGCCCAGCACATGATGCTGGTCGTCGTCCATGGATGAAATTGCGCGACGCACTAGCGAATAAGGAGGATTGGGCCGAGGCCGATGTCGTGGAGCTGATTGACGTTAGTCTCTCATCTAAAGATCGTTTATCTGACTTACTCAACAAACTTCATAAAGGTTCATCGCGACCTAAGTCGGTAGAGGACCCCACTTTCATTTCAATAGCCGACGGGACCGTCAATGCGGAGCTTCGCAGCAAGCGCCTGTTGATCAAAGAGAGTTCTGGAAGCCGTGGCTTCGCTGAGTTTGTTTCAATGAAGCTCTCCGACCTCTTCGAGGAGTTTTCTGCCGCCGACGTCGACAAGAAGTCTTTGACCAGTGGTCAATAAAGGTAAGCAATACTGACCTAGTTTGACCACTGGTCAATTTCCTGCAAGAAAAGCAAAACAAGAAGGAGCAAGTGGGCAAAAAAGAAGAAACCCCCGAAAGCTGTTAAGCATTCCGAGGGCTCCGACTATGTTAGCACCCTATTCGTAGCCTGAAAATTTGGATCATGCAACACCGTTTCGGTGGTCAAATTTTTGTTGCCCAGTGAAATAACATGAGACACATTTTAACCACGGCACCAGCCGGGGCGCGGGAGCAGTGCGCCCAAAACCAAGGTAAGCCCCCTGCCCTTCCAGGCATGGGCCGCATTGCCGAGCAGCCATACTTCCGGCCTGTGCAC
This sequence comes from Alphaproteobacteria bacterium, assembly GCA_030431485.1. Taxonomy (GTDB): domain Bacteria; phylum Pseudomonadota; class Alphaproteobacteria; order Rhodobacterales; family Rhodobacteraceae; genus Marivita. Next base: position 20,965 of record JAUIIR010000059.1, on the reverse strand, counting down.
CGACGCAACATTGAGCGCGCGCTACGCTATCTCCGAAAAGACCTCGGTCATAGTCGTTCGGACCATGACGTCTTGGCAGCGCTACTGAGCTTCCTCCCGTGCACTCTTTCTGACCGCAGTCAGGAGCGCCCGATCAGCCCGGACATGCTGCTGACGATCTACGCATCCAACAACACAATTTGCGATCGTGCTGGCGGCATCAGTGACCGGACGCTGCGCCGCGCGATTACCCGTCTTGAGGAACGTGGGTGGATTGCAAGGCGGGCAAGCTCGAATGGAAAACGCTTTCCGCAGAGGTCTGGAGGACAGCCTGTTGCCGCCTTCGGCATCGATATCACACCGTTGTTGGTCCATTCCCAGGACTTGATCGATCGCGCCCGACACAAGGCTGAGATCGAGGAAGAGAAGCGCGGCCTGCTGTCAGAGGCTAAAGCCCTCCGGTCCGCATGCGTCAACCTCCTTGATGGGTGCACACTCCCAACCTGGATCGACGACCTTGTGAACATCTTCCGCCGTGCTCTGTCCCTTGCAGATGTCCGGAGCATCATTGCAGCGCTGCGGGCAAAACTGGCCGACCTAACGAGCCCGGAACAGCGCCCAATTTCCGAAATTGCCCATGGGCAATTTTCAAAATCAAACGATGGCAACGTGGCCACCGACGATCATCACGAAACCACTGGAGCGCTGAGCCCCCTGCCCTGCTCAGCGCCAGCCCAGCGGCCGGACCTTCATGAAGGCACACAGAATGCGAACCATGCCACAGAAATGCCAACAAGCAACGAACGGCGTGTTTACCGCGGTCAGCTCGGCCAACCACGAGCAGGAACCTCAGCGCACCCAAAGCAACAGACAGCAAAAATGTCCGCCACCGACGGCCAATTTGTCCGCCACACAGAGACTCGAAAAACAGATCTTAAAAATAGCCAAACCGATCACAGCAGCAGTCTTACCGAGATGTGGGGGAGATGCTCAGAGCTACAAGCATTCTATCCTGAACCCTTGAGAAGCACTCACCACGGACGACAGATCGCCTTTGAGGTCTCAAAAATGCTGAGAATAAGTGAACGGCTCATTGAGACCGTGATCACCAAATCCGGATTATCTCAATGCCTTTCTCTGTTGAACGAACTCGTGGGTAAGATAAGCACCGTAGAACGGCCCGAGGCGTATTTCCGATCCATGGTCGGAAACATGACTACATGATCCTTGCAAAACACAATTTGACCGCGGGCAACAACCATGCACAAAGCCGCCAAGTTTGTCGGGAGGTGACCGAGATATCCCGTTCCGTAAGGGCGCCGTACCGGCGCATTCTGAAGGTGGAAAAGCAGCGCTTTTCCTTTTGGGGAATTTCGACTGATGCGTTTCAGAAGTGGGGTTTAAATGGTCGTATCAGTCTTCAAGGATATATAGGAGCTTTGAGTTTTCAGATACAGCCAAGGTAGGCCTGACAGTCTCCAAGAGGCCCAGAGCGGGGTGCCGCATTAGCCTTGGACAACGCATGCAGGGCATGCAGTGTCGATCACAAATTGAGAAGCTGGCGCAACTGAAACACCGGGCAAGCGTAACGGCTCTTGGCATCGTTCGCCGCCATCGCAGAAGCGTTAAAAATCTCCGCTGGTGAGAGGTAGAAATTCTCTGATACCGGCATGACCGCTCTCCTTGCCTTGGTTTCACAGATTGTTTCATACCTTGGGAAAATGACGCCCGTTTGAACTGAATGTGGCGATTTTTTAGCGGCTGCCTGGCCAGAGTTCTCGCAGAGATCGACGATCAACAGTTTCGATGCCAAAACTTGCACAATGCAAGATCGATCAAGAGGACACTGGAGAGCAAGGTCCTGACAGGCTTCCAATCAAGAAGAGACCCTAAGACGGGCAGGAGAGGATGTTTGACCGCGGTAAGGTCATCCCGTCACAGGCCTGCTGCCTTGGTCAAGTTCACTCGGAAACGATCCCGTCTGCGTTGATACTTTCTGGTCATCTCTGCCGATGCATGGCCGAGCTGCTTTTGAACATATCTTTCATCGACTTCAGCACTGCTTGCCAAGCCGGCACGCAAAGAGTACCCAGAGAACAGCGCCAGCCTTTTGACCTCGGGCAATTCTGATTTGATCCCGGCGTCCAGAACAGTCTTCTTGATCAACCGGGCCACATGCTTGTCGTTCAGCCGATGTTCTGTCGCCCGCTTCCCGTCGCGTGACGTTCGCACGAAGACCGGCCCAAAATCGATCTTCGCGAAGTGCAGCCATTGCTTGAGGGCATGGACTGGGCAGGTCCGCTCAGATGAGCCAAGTCCAACTTCAACCTCGCGCCAGCCTGTTTTGCCCCGCAGGGTCACCAAGGAACCTTTCTTGTGGAGCTCAATCCAGCCGCCGCTGTCAGGTGTATCGTCCTTGTGAACGTCCAGGCAGACGATTTCAGAGCGCCGCAACCCGCCGGCGTAGCCAACGAGCAGGATGGCCCGATCCCTGAGGCCACGCAGGTCATAGGGTAGGGCGGCCACCATGGCTTTTATGTCCTCTGCCAGGATGGCTTCCTTCTGCACCGGTTGTCGACCACGCGTGTTCTTGATGCCCTTTAGGACGCTCGCGATATGCGGGTTCTTTCGATCGAGCGGTTGACCACGGTTTGCGAAATTCTAGCACAAGCCAGAAAGGCGTCTCTCGATGCTGCTGACGGAGAGGGTAGGGGAGGGGCCTGATCCTGACGCGAGGTCGGCAATATAAAGGCCGACCATCTCCTCGGACGGAGGTAGAGGCTCCGTACCGCGCATTCGGCACCACCGGCTGAAATGCGTCCAGTCGGTCTTGTATGCCTTGAGAGTATTTTCAGAACTCGAGGCTTCTGCAAAGCCGCGTGCGGTGTCGACGAGCCGGTCAAGATTGCCGGAGCCGACTACATGGGAGGGCAGGGTGATTTTAGGGGTATCGCTCATGGCTAAGGTGTAGCCAAAAAAATATTATTGGACATAGAGAAAATGCGTATGTGAACTTTCGTCGACAGGAGTCATGTTGTGAGACTAAATCAGGCCCACCATTGCGGCGCGGCAATTCGCAACGCATGGTGCGGCGTAATTGACCTACATTACAATGATTACAAGTGCTTAACTGAAATTACCGTCCGCCATTTGCTAGACATGCGTTCAAAAGGTGGTCGTCCCAAGCCGGTCCATCATTCCGAACAAGATGAGCACCATGAGCCAAGCCACCAACCAAACCGAAGTCGACGCAGGCAAGGCTCAAAAGGTCATGATGCTGCGCGATAAGGCGCTCAAGAGCGAGAACGACGCAACAGACGTGGCCACTGCACTGCTCAAGCAGCTCCGCCTGCGGACGTCAAAGGCCTCGGTTGAGGCGTTTCTGGCGATGTTCCAGCCTGTCATCGAAGCTCTTGAAGTGCATGTGGCCATCAGGAAGACCCACATACTTAACCTGGTGAACTACAAGAGAGCGCAGGGCGGGTGACCCGATACCCGTGCTGATCCGGATTGACGCCGAGGTTAAACCTGCGCAACGTGTACTTACAGACATCGGGCTGGGATCGATCTCCACTCAAGTTGACTGTCAAACGCCCCAAAATTCCCGAAAAATCAGTCCAAAAACTCAAAATTCTGCAAACGCCTTCTTAGTGTCCGATAATGTAAAGTTATTGGACACAAATATGAAAGCCAAAGCACGGCGCTTAGATCGCATAATAACCACCATTAGCGCCGCCTTTTTGCGCTGTGGATAAGCGAGGGGAAAGTGTCGAAAGCGAAAGCAGATAACTGCTTGCTGCGCGTCACGCACGCAGTCTCATGCTCCTTGATGGGCCCCAACATTCCAAGACGCTCAACTGTCTCACATTAGCGACGTGCCACAACAGTGAAATCGCAGAATTTCCGAGTGCGCCCACCAAAAACCCTTATTTTATTGACCGCGGTATCGCCCGGAAGGGCTCAAATCAGGCGCGAAGTGTCGAAGTTCGGAGTCCCGGCGAAACAAGGCGGCCGCCAGGCGGTTTCTGCTCAAGCTTCTGAAACGTTGGGGCGCGCCGCGTGTCATTGTGACGGATAAGCTTCGCTCTTATGGAGCCGCTCAAGTGGAGATTGCACCCGGCCTGGAGCATCGCCAGCACAAAGGTCTGAACAACCGGAGCGAAGCATCGCACCGACACACCCGACGGCGAGAAAAGATAATGGGACACTTCAAGTCCCCGAGACAAGCACAACGCTTCCTGTCCGCTCATGACCAAATTGCCTGTCTGTTCCGCCCAAAACGCCACAGTCTGTCCGCCAAATCGTACCGCCACGCGAGAAACGATGCATTCGACTTGTGGGCTGGCTGTGCAGCGGAGTTGGCCGCCTGAATGGCAACGTTCCCGCCAAGCTGAGTCTGAGCGTCAACAACCTGACAAAGCCCCGCGCTCTGAACTTGGACAACCCGGCTAATACTTGAAAAGTCGCTCGCCCCTCATCTGTGAAAACACGACAGCGATTTAGATGTGTGCTCTGTTAAGCGTCTTGTGCCAAAACGGTCGTTTTCGAGAATCTTGGATGATCAGGTAAGATGACGAGCGGGGTCCATGCGACCATGAAAGATACGCAGGACGAGAATACCGTCTTCCGTTTTTCGGTAGTAGATCGCATGAGATGTGGCCTCATAGCGACGGAGACCGGAGCGCACAAAGTCGTAGTCTGCGCCAAAGCTAGGGTTAGCTGCGGCGGCTTCGATTTTGGCCAGCAGAGCAGCCGAATACCGTTCAGCTTGAGCAACGCCAAAATGCTCTGTGCCGAACAAAAAAATGTCGATCAGATCACGCTCGGCTTTTTTGGTGAGTTCAATCGCCGTCACTCAACAAACCCTTCTGCCACGCCTCTTGGCGGGCAGCTTCAAGCACTTCAGGCAGTGTTTTGTCGCTAATCCCACTGGCCTCGGCGCGATCAAGCATCGCGCGTAGCTCATTGATAGCGGATTCTTTGCGTTCTTGGTCACGCCGCACAAGGTCACGAAAATATTCACTGACGTTGCCGTAACGACCCGCACTAATTTGCGCTTCGACCCATTCGTTCATCTGGTCGGGCACTGAGATTGTGAGCCTGGACATGAGACCCTCCTTTCATATCTAATCATAACAGTTCATACCTATTGGCGCAAGTTTTTCCGGCTGACGCCCCTCACAAACCCAGGTGTTCGAGAGGGTCGACCCCCGATGTGGCGAACATGGCCAAAACCAGTCCACAGCGCTTTGTCAGGTTGCTGACGTTGCAGCGTCCGGGTAGTTCAGCTGGCTTTGTCAGGTTGTTGACACTCAGCCTCAGCTTTGCGCGAACGTTGCCACTCAGGCGGCCAATTCCGCTGCATAGCCAGCCCACAAGTCGAATGCATCGTTTCTCGCGTGGCGGTACGATTTGGCGGATAGGCGGTGGCGTTTTGGGCGGAACAGACAGGCAATCTGATCATGAGCGGACAGGAAGCGTCCCATTATCTTTTCTCGCCGTCGGGTGTGGCGGTGCGATGCTTCGCTCCGGTTGTTCAGACCTTTGTGCTGGCGATGCTCCAGGCCGGGTGCAATCTCCACTTTAGCGGCTCCATAAGAGCGAAGCTTATCCGTCACAATGACACGCGGCGCGCCCCAACGTTTCAGAAGCTTGAGCAGAAACCGCCTGGCGGCGGCCTTGTTTCGCCGGGATTGGACGAGAATGTCGAGCACGTCACCGTTCGCATCGACCGCTCGCCACAGCCAATGTGTCTTGCCTTTGATCCGGATGACGACCTCGTCGAGATGCCACTTGTCGGCCGGGCGCTGGTCGATCACGCCGGATCTTGACGGCGAACCCGTGGCCGAAGCGATTTACCCAGTCGCGGATTGTCTCGTAGGAAACCGTGACACCGCGTTCCGCCAGAAGATCCTCCACGTCGCGCAGACTCAAAGCAAACCGGTGGTAGGCCCAGACGGCGTATCCGATGACACTCTTCGGAAACCGGAAGCCTTTGATCCGCGACAAATCTTCGATGTTCAATATGGAGCTGAACTATTCGGAAGCTGCAACGTCAGCAACCTGACAAAGCCCCGCCAAATCGTACCGCCACGCGAGAAACGATGCATTCGACTTGTGGGCTGGCTATGCAGCGGAATTGGCCGCCTGAATGGCAACGTTCGCGCAAAGCTGAGGCTGAGCGTCAACAACCTGACAAAGCCCTCGCCATAACTCGATTATCCTCCGCGCACGGAAGACCCGGTCTCTTCAGGGCCGGGATGTGCGGTTGCGCGGTAGCTTGAGGTCTTTGACCTCGCAATATTCTTGAACATTTGGAGCGGGGAATGTCCCGATCGATGTTGAAAAGCGTTTCGGGCGACGCTGCGGATTTCATGGTTATGCGGCCTGAGCCACCGGGTCAACCTGCGCATCAGTTTCTGGGGCGCGGTGCTTGTCCAACGCGGCCTTCAAGTCGGGCAGTTGCTTGTAGGCTTTGAGGCGGTGAAAGCCCTTGCCTGCTTCGAGCATGCCGGCGGCGGTCCAGCGCAGCGCCATCTGGGCATCACGCCAGCGCTTCACATTTCGACAGACCTGACGGATCACGGCATTCATCGACTCGATGATGTTCGTGGAAGCCAATGATCGGCGCAATTCCGAAGGGACGTCGAGGCGGATCACGGTCAGGATCTCGTCTAACCCTTCCTGGATCGTTCGGCTGATGCCGGGTGTTTCCAGCTCCAGACGTCGCACCAGATTGCGTAGAAGACGTTCCGCTTTTTCCGCGTCATCGAGCTTCCATGCCTGTTTCAGCGCGTGGCGGACCGCAGCGGGCTTTGTCCATGGGCCGTTTTTTACAATGCGAGAGTTCTTTTGCCGACACGCTAGATGACCTGTATTGTTAATGCCCACATGGAACCACCAAAGCGGCAGGCCGGAGTTTGTGCGGTCGGATGGTCGATTGCCTCGCCAGACGAAAGAACTTCCTGATTCGACACAGTTTCGGATTCGTTCGAAGGACGTGAGCCCCAGTTGATCTGTGTTTCCCTTCGCTGTCCCACCAACTCTCTAGAACTCCGACCTTTTTCAATACGAGGCTTCAGAACGGCGCGGATCTTGACGGTTAAACGTTTTACTGTTAATCGTTTAACTGAGCCGCCAAAGAGCGGTCGGGGAGGAAACATGGCCAAGCGCCCGACATCCATCAAACAAGTAGCGGATGCTGCTGGCGTGTCGACAGCGACTGTCTCCAACGTCTTTTCGGGCAAGAAACCTGTCAAACCCGAACTGGCTGCAAAGGTGCGCGAAACCGCAAATCGACTGGGGTATCATGTCAACAGAGCCGCATCCAACCTGCGCTCGGGTCAAAGCCGCATCGTGCCAGTCATGGTGCCGGACCTGTCGGACCCGTTTTTCACCTCGCTTATCACGGAAATAGAAGCGCTCGCAGAGGCGGACGATTTTGACATTATCGTCGCCAGTTCGAAGGATGACGCTGAAACTGAGAAGCGCCGCATCGCTGCCCTTTTGTCCTGGCAGCCAGCTGGCATGATCATTGTTCCGAGTTCTGACGCTGTGCCACAGGCGCTCGTCGCTGCGCGAGACAGCATGCCGATTATCCTGACAGACCGTGGGGTCGGAGCCGAAGGTTTCGATATCGTTTTGCCGGACAATCTTGATGCTGGCCGGCAAGCCGGCACACATTTGGCAGGACTGGGCCACCGCCGAGTGCTGATCGCCGCTTCCGACCTCGAGCTGCAAGCCATTCAAGATCGCTGCGACGGAGTTACGGAGCAGATCGAAGCCGCGGGTGGGACAACCGATGTGATAGCAGTGGGGCCCAAGCCTGCGATCGGAGCTGCGCGCCTTGGCGAGTGGCTCGACGCCAACCCGATGCCAAGCGCAGTGTTCGCCACCACTGACATGACGACGCTATCGCTTCTGAGCTGTCTCGCAGAGCGTGGGATCGATGTTGGCAGCGACGTTTCCGTCGTTGGGTTCGATGACTATCCTTGGATGTCGGCACGGCGGACGCCGATTACGGCCGTGCGCCAGCCCGTCGAAGGTATGGCTGAGGCGATCTGGGCGACGTTGAGGAGTCGGCTGACAGGGCTGGAGCCTGCATCGGCTACCGCAAACCTTAAATGCACTTTGCTTGTCCGGGCGTCGACACGGCCAGTGCAAGATGCGCGACAAGAGTCGCTAAACGGAACTGCTGGCACGAGGGAGGCTCAACACCGGGCTAGCGGATAACCAAGAGAAATCTTGCGTCAGGCAAAACAGAAACGCGACCAAACCGGCCGCGAACGGATTTGCTTTGCCTGACGCCTGACCAAACCACGGTAAGGTTCAATCAGAGGAGGATATTATGAACCATATGAAAACCATCGCCAAGGGGGTGTCGGCGCTGGCGCTGACCATGGCCTTGGGCACTTCAGCCAGTGCGCAGGACTGGTCAGCCGAACTTGACGATCACGACGGCACAACCATTCGCGTGCAATCAATTGCAGACCCTTTCATCGACGCGTTTCGCGAGGTTAGCCCAGCATTTACCGAACTGACAGGCGCAGAGGTTACACTCGACAGCTTCGGGTATGATCCACTGCACGAAAAGCAGATCCTGTCTTGTTCGCAGGGCAGCGATGAATATGACGTTCTGTTCATCGATGGGATCTGGGTTGGAGAATTCGCAGAAGCGGGATGTCTCGAGCCGGTCGAAGAACGTGTCGCAGCCGCCAATCCGGATGTGATGGCGATGGATGACTATATCGACAGCTTCAAGGGACAGGCGATCTGGGACGGGCAGCTTCAGTGCCTTCCAATTGCAGGCTACTGGCACATGCTTCACTACCGCAAGGACCTGTTCGAAAAGCACGGTCTGGAGGTGCCCAAGACCTTCGACGAGTTGATGCAAGTGGCCAAGTTTTTCGCCGAAGATGACGGAGATCCCGATGTCGCCGGCATGGCGATGAACTTCCAGCGTGGCTCTGCGGCAGGCCAGCAGTTCTTCGAGTGGATCTATTCCGCCGGTGGCAAGCCGTGGGAATCCAATTATCCGGGGTCGGATGATCCTTATGCGGATCAAACGCCGCTGTTCAACTCGCCGGAAGCCGTCGAGATGATCGAGTTCTTCAAAGCGATGGTCCCTTATGGCCCTCCGGGGGTGGAACAGTTTGCCTGGGATGAGCGGGCAAACGCCTTCACCCAAGGCAAGGTCGCGATGATCAACAACTGGTCTGTGCGCACGCCGCTGTTCACTGACCCGGATATCTCAAAAGTGACCGATGCCTTCGACGTCGCGATGTTCCCCCACGCCGACGGCGCGTCTTCGGTTCCGCCGGTCGGCGGCTGGATCATGTGCCTGAACGCTCATGGTCAGCAGAAGGACGCCGCATGGGACTTCATGCAGTGGTTTGCCAGCCCCGAGGTCCACAAGGATTTCGTTCTCGCTGGTGGCCCTCCCAGCCGTCATTCGGCCATGCAGGATGAAGAGATCATCGCCGCCCAGCCATGGGTGCCGACGCTCTATGAATCGGCCAAGGCAGCCTGGCAGGAAGGCCGTCCGCGTCATGCGATGACCTTCGAGATGATCGATGCGATCGGTCTTCAAGTAAACCGGGCGATCGTCGGGGACGCCACCGCCCAAGAGGCGATGGACGATGCCAACGAGACGATCACGCAGATGCTAAACCGCGCCGGTTACCTGAAATAGGAAACCTCCCCCACGCGTCCTTTCAGGGCGTGTGCATCAAGGGTGGGAAGGGGAGACCCTTCCCGCCGCTCCCACCGATTTGTCTAACGCAGCGAAATGTGAGGCGTCATGGCCCAGACAACGCATACCGGCACCGGGGCTTTCGCTAGGGCCAAGCTCGAAGAAAACGACCGGGCCATCAAGCTCTTCTTCATTGCTCCTGCCGTCATCTACCTGCTGTTGCTCAGCGTCTTCCCGTTCATCTATTCCGTCTATCTGAGCCTCTACGACGCAAAACTCACGCGGATGGACCGCAAGTGGTTTGTCGGTTTCGAGAATTACGAACGCCTGCTGAGCGATCCGCTGTTCCTTAAGGCGATGCAGAACACGGCTGTTCTGACCATGTCCTCCATCATCCTTGAGGTCGTCTTCGGCTTTCTGTGTGCCAAGGTCTTTCTGTCGCTACGCGAGATGCGCACGGGGCAGGTGCTGCGCTCCATGGCAATCTTGCCGATGATGATCACACCGATCTGCGTTGGCCTGATGTTCAGCTATATCCTTAACCCGACACTGGGGATCATGAATTACCTTCTGTCGGGCGTGGGCATTGAAGGTCCGTCCTGGTTCGGCAACCCGACATTCGCCCTGCCAACGGTGATCTTCATCAACGCCTGGCAATGGACGCCTTTCATGATGCTCCTGATGCTTGCGGGCCTGGTGTCCATTCCGGACTCCCTCTACGAGGCGGCCGAGCTGGAAAATGCCAAGTGGTATCACATCGCCCGCTATATTGAGCTGCCTGCGATCCGTGACGTGATCCTGATCGGTATCATTCTTCGGGTGATCGACAACCTGAAACTGTTTGACCTGGTCTATGTCACCACGCGTGGCGGGCCGGGCGACAGCACCGAGTTGCTGACCTTCTTCGCCTACCGCCAAGACTTCCGGTTCTTCCAGGTTGGATACGGATCTGCAGCCGCAGTGATCATCCTGTTGATTTCCATAGTCGTGACCACCGTGGCCGTCGCCTATCTCAGAAAGGTGGAGAAATGATGAAATCCGTTCGCTGGCAACTGATCGCCGCCTTCGCCATCACTTTTGTCTTCGTTGCACCGATCCTGTGGATGGTTCTGGCCGCCTTCAAGACAATCAATGATATCTATGCCATTCCGCCGGTCTGGGTGCCCGATTTTACCTACCTCGAAAACTTCAAACTGCTCTTGTCGGAAAACTGGCAGTTCCTGCTGAATTCCACCATCGTGACGCTGTCGGCAACGGCGCTTTGTCTGGCCTTTGCGCTGCCTTGTGCCTTTGGGTTGGTGTATTTTCAGTTTGGCGCCAAGAACTTCCTTGCGGACTGGATTCTCTCCACCCGCATGATGCCGCCCATCGCCGCCGCTGTTCCGCTCTACATGGTGTTCAACGGCGCAGGGATGCTGGATACCATGCCGGCGCTGGTCATCGCCTATGCCGGGTTCAACTTGCCCTTCGCGGTCTGGGTGGCGATGTCGTTCTTCCGCAATATCCCCAAGGAGATCATCGAGGCCGCCCGGATCGAGGGCTGCGGGTGGTTCCAGACCTTCCGGCTCGTGGCCTTGCCACTGGCCAAGAGCGGGATCGCGACGGTGGCCACCTTCGTCTTCATCTTCGCTTGGAACGAGCTGCTGCTGGCGCTGTTCCTGACTACGCGCGAGGCCAAGACCTTTCCGGTCGTGATCTCGTCCTTCTCGACGGTGACCAAGACCTATTGGGAACTGATCTCGGCCGCGACGATCATCCAGATCCTGCCGCCGGTCATCTTCACCATCCTCATGCAACGCCACATCGTCTCGGGACTGACGATGGGCGCGGTCAAGAACTAAAGGAGCGCCAAAAATGGCTTTCGGACAAAACCCCCTTGGCATCCACGCGCTGTGCAGTGTCGGAAGCTGGAGCGAAGCAGACGCACGCCACGCAATCTCCTCTGCCGCCCAGATCGGCTATGACCTGATCGAGATCCCGATGCTTGATCCCGACAAGATCGACGTGGCCATGACGGCGCGACTTCTGGAGGAATTCGGGATCCGGGCGACGATTTCGCTGGGACTGGAACCGGCTACGGACCTGTCTTCCGAAGATCCGGATGTCTCTGCCAAGGGCGAGGCGCTTTTGTCCAAGGTCGTCAGTATCGGCCGGGACATTGGGGCGACACATCTATGCGGCGTCATCTATTCGGCCATGACAAAATACAGCCGGCCGGTGACCCGCAAGGGGTTGGATCACAGCGTGGCGGCTCTGCGCCGCATCTGCGATCAGGCGGCTGCCAGCGACATCACCGTCGGCGTCGAGGTGGTGAACCGATACGAGACGAACATCGCCAACACCGCCGCCGAGGGGGTGGCCCTGTGCAAGATGATTGGCGCGCCGAATACCCTGGTCCATCTGGACAGCTATCACATGAACATCGAAGAGGCCGACATGGCCCGCGCCATTGTCGAGACCGGCGATTACCTGGGATATTTTCACTTCGGAGAATGTCATCGCGGCTATTTGGGCACCGGGTCCATCGAATTCGAGCCGGTCTTCAAGGCGCTGGCTCAGATCGACTATGGCGGGCCGCTGGTATTTGAAAGTTTCTCCTCCGAAGTCGTCGACCCGCAGCTCTCGAACATTCTCGGGATCTGGCGCAACCTGTGGTCTGATGGCGACGATCTGATCACCCACGCGCGCGATTTCATGAACGCCCAGATCAAGGCGGCGCTACAGGCCGAAGGCCTTGCCCGTCCGAACTTTAAGGGAGACACGCGATATGGGTGAGATCGTTCTGAAGGACGTGGAAAAGTCGTTTGGCGAGATATCTGTCCTGCGTGACATCAATCTGACGATCAATGATGGGGAGTTCGTTGTCTTCGTCGGTCCCTCAGGCTGCGGAAAATCCACGCTCTTGCGCATGATCACCGGGTTGGAAACCGTCAGCGGCGGCCAGGTCGTCATCGATGGTGAGGATATCACCCATACTAAGCCATCCTCACGCGGGCTGGCCATGGTGTTTCAGTCCTATGCCCTCTTTCCGCATATCTCGGTGCGCGACAACATTGGTTTCGGCCTCAAGATCGCGGGTTTGCCCAAGGCCGAGATCGACGCCAAGGTGGCACAGGCTTCGGGTATTTTGGGGCTGGATGCCCTACTTGATCGTAAGCCGCGGGAATTGTCGGGCGGACAGCAGCAGCGTGTTGCCATCGGCCGTGCGATCGTCCGCGAACCAGCGGCTTTCCTGTTTGATGAGCCACTCTCAAACCTCGATGCCGCGCTGCGGGTGCAGATGCGCATTGAACTGATCCGCCTGCATGAAAGGCTGGCCACGACGATGATCTATGTCACCCACGATCAGGTCGAAGCGATGACCATGGCCGACCGGATCGTCGTGCTGGAAGGTGGCGACATTCAGCAATTCGATACGCCTATCGCGCTTTATGACCGGCCCGTGAACAAGTTCGTGGCGGGCTTTATCGGATCGCCCAAGATGAACTTCATGGAAGCCAGCCCCGGCCCGGACGGAACTGTCCAGATCAAGGGCGGTCCGGCGTTGAAAGTGCCGGGCGTCGACCTGGCCCGCATCACCAGGCGCATGACCGTCGGAATCCGGCCCGAGCATATTTGCTATGCCCATGATACGGGCGACTTGACCGGAAAGATCCTTGTCGAGGAACAGCTGGGCAGCGACGCGTTTCTCTATGTCGAGGTCGAAGGTATCGGCATGGTCACGGTCCGCGCCGTAGGTGAGCGGGATTTCCACAGTCATCAGACAGTGCATTTGAGCCTGCCACCCGAGACCTGCCATGTGTTCGACGAGAGCGATCTGAGGATCAACGAGAATTAAGAAGTTAGGCTTGTAGCCGATAGACGAAATCGGAAGGAAACGACATGACCGGGAGTTTGGACGGGAAAACCGCAGCGATTACGGGTGGCGCGTCGGGGATCGGACTGGCTTGCGCGAAAGCGCTCACGGAGGCCGGGGCCGCGGTCATTCTCGTGGATCGGGACGAGGCACAACTCGCCACTGCGATGACGGAGCTCGGACCCAATGCCCATGCGGTCGCCTTGGATCTTCTGGATGGCGACGCGGTATCTTCCGTTCTGCCCCGATTGCTCGATTGCACAGGTCGGCTTGATATTTTTCACGCCAATGCAGGCGCCTATGTGGGGGGCGCTGTGCTGGAGGGCAACCCGGATCAATGGGATCGGGTCATGAGCCTCAACACCAGCGCAGCCTTCCGTTCCGTCCACGCCGTTCTGCCGCATTTCGTGCAGCAGAAATCGGGTGATATCGTCTTTACTTCCTCTGTGGCAGGGGTCACCCCGGTGGTGTGGGAGCCGATTTACACCGCCTCGAAATACGCCGTGCAGGCCTTTGTCCATTCAACCCGCCGGCAGTTAATCGCGCACAACGTGCGTGTGGGCGCGGTGCTACCGGGGCCGGTCATCACCGCCCTTTTGGACGACTGGCCCAAGGCCAAGATGGACGAGGCGCTGGCCAGCCGCAGCCTGATGGAGGCCCGTGAAGTGGCGGATGCGGTTCTGTTCATGGTCACCCGCCCCGAGGGCATCGTCATCCGCGATCTGACCATTCTGCCTCATGGCTGCGACATCTGATCAAGTGAGCAGCGCGATGGATCACTATCTGGGGATCGACGTCGGAACCGGCAGCGCGCGCGCAGGTGTGTTCGATGCGATCGGCAAGCTGCTTGGAACCGGCAAGCAAGATATTTCCCTTTTTCAGGGTGCTGGACACCGGGTCGAGCAAAGCTCGATCGAAATCTGGCAAGCGGTCTGCATTGCGACGCGGGCCGCGCTGAACAGCTGCGGTATTGCAGCTGCGGATATCGCCGGGATCGGATTTGACGCGACCTGTTCGTTGGTCGTGCTGGGACAGGAAGGCGCGCCATTGCCAGTGGGCGACAACGCGGGCTGTGACATTATCGTCTGGATGGATCACCGGGCTATGGAACAGGCGGAGCGCATCAATGCCACCGGTCATAGAGTGCTGGACTATGTCGGCGGCATCATCTCACCCGAGATGGAAACGCCCAAGCTGCTGTGGCTCAGGGAAAACAAACCTGAGGTCTTTGACAAGGCCTGGCAATTTTTCGACCTCACCGATTTCCTGACATGGAAGGCTACCGGGTCATTAGCACGGTCGATCTGCACCGTGACCTGTAAGTGGACCTATGTTCAGAAATCTGGTGGCTGGGATGAGAGCTTTTTCAGGAGCATCGGTCTCGCCGAACTTGCGGACGAAGGCTTTGCCCGGATCGGCACCAAGATCGTCGAGGCAGGCACCGCCCTTGGATCGGGCTTGACGGACACGGCCGCCGCTGATCTGGGTCTTGCTCCCGGCACCCCGGTCGGTGCTGGGTTGATCGATGCACATGCAGGTGGTCTGGGCACGGTTGGGGCTGCAGGCGCTTCGCCAACTGATCGGTTGGCCTATGTCTTCGGGACCTCGTCTTGCACTATGACCAGCACGCAAGACCCCGTATTCGTGCCTGGTGTTTGGGGCCCCTACTATTCTGCCATGGTGCCGGGGCTGTGGCTGAACGAAGGCGGTCAATCCGCAGCTGGTGCCGCCATCGCGAAATTGTTGCAGCATCATCCGGCCCACGGCGTAGCCTCGGAGAAAGCGCGCGCGATGGCGCTTTCCCTGCCTGATTGGTTGGGTGAGCAAGCGACACGGAATGCAGCCAGCATGGAGGCGATACTGGATAAGGCCGCAGGCCTTCATGTGGTGCCGGAGTTCCTCGGCAATCGCGCACCTTTTGCCGATCCAAACACACGTGCTGTCATTGCCGGGCTCGGGATGGAGACTGATATTAACAGCCTTGTGGCACTCTACATCGCGGGGATATGCGGCATCGGCTATGGGCTACGCCAAATCATCGAGGCTCAGGCGGAAAGGGGCATCACGATCAAGTCGATTATCATAAGCGGCGGGGCAGGGCGGAGCGACCTCGTGCGTCAGATTCTCGCCGATGCAGCTGGCGTGTCGCTCGAGGCGCCTGAAACGGATGAGCCGGTCCTATTGGGCGCAGCCGTTCTGGGCGCTCTTGCCGCGGACGAGGGCGTGCGGGCCACTAACATTATGGAACGGATGACTCGGGTTCATCGCGAATACCGTCCAAGCGGCGGATCTGTCGCAAACACTCACGAAAAAAGATTTGTGGCTTTCAAGAGCCTTCAGGAAATTGCCCGAAAGCTTGCGGAGTAAATATCGAGTGTAGTCGGGCGCAGGAGGCCGAGACTGTTACCTGTCACGCTATTCTCGCCATACGAAGCGAAGGCCATTGACAGACCGCGTGCTGGCGACCCCTCGGCGTTTCTGCACGTTTTGTTCCCGCCACATCCACGCTTCGCATGAGCGATACGCCTGGCTTCACCTAAAAGACGTCTGCGTAATGTTCAGGAATTTGTGGATTTGAGGAATTTGGTTATTCCTCTTGGACCGCTGGGATTTCAGCGGACACAGAAGGCTTGGTGAAATGGTTATGCTATTGCGAGGGTTTGCGGGTTGAGAGAAATTTTGTTTGCGGCTTTGAGCAGGTTCTGCCCGATCGCAGCCATCGCCAGCTGGGCGTGGGTTTTTGCGACCCCGAAGTAGCGGGCGCGGTGCAGGCCGAAGAGGCGCTTCATGGTGCCAAAACATTGCTCGACCCTGAAGCGTCGTTTGGAAATGAGTTTGTTGAACGGCATTGCCAACTTGCCGTCGCCTGTGGTGGAGTTCAGGCGGTCGTCATGAAAATACCAGCTGAGATGCCCCGCCTGAAAGGTTATCGGTTCCCCCGCGAAGTCGTCGCTTACGCCGTTTGGGTCTACCACCGGTTCGCACTGAGCACGGCTGATGTAGAGGATCTGCTCGCCGAGCGAGGCGTAATCGTCAGCCGGTAGACCGTTCGCAAATGGGTGAACCGGTTTGGTCGACATTTCGCACATTGCATCAAGCGCGACCGGCCCGCTGCAGCAGATAAGCGGCACCTCGATGAAGTTGTCGTGCCAATCAACGGCGCGAAGATGTGGTTGTGGCGGGCAGTGGATGGGAGCGGGGATGTGCTTGACATTCTGGTGCAGCCAAGGCGAAACGCCAAAGCGGCCAACCGCTTCTTGCGGCAACTGATCGCCCGTTTTGGCCAGCCCCGCGTTATCATCACGGACAAGTTACGCAGCTATATCAAACCGATCCGTCAGTTGGCCCCGGACGCCGACCACCGCGCCCACAAAGGGATCAATAATCGCATCGAGGGCTCGCACCGACCGACCCGGAAGCGAGAGAAGCTCATGGGCCGGTTCAAATCATCCCGGCAGGCACAGAGATTTTTGGCTGCCCATGATCAAATCAACACCGTCTTTCGACCCCGCCGCTATCAACTCTCCGCAATCTCATACCGCCACGCCAGGACGGATGCTTTCGGCCTTTGGGAAGACTATGCTGCCGAAATGGCCGCTTGACCGGCAAGGATCTCACTCCTCTCAATCAGGCGAAAATAAGTTGGCAATCCCACGCCAGCCAATGACGTTGTGGGGCCTTACAAGGGGACGGGCAATGACAACGAATGGGGTCAACGCCACGCAGACATCCTGACGCGGATCATGAGCGCAGATTTCACGGTAATCCCAGAAGCCTACGACCGTGGCGCGAACCTCTCCTATCCTGGCGGGCTGGAGGCTCTGAGTTTTGACGGCGCCGACCGGTTCTGGATGGGGCTGCGCGCGGCCTTCCCCAACGCCATGTTCACTATCCACCACACGATTGGGCGCGAGGACCTGATGATGCCGCCGCGCTCGGCCATCCGTTGGAGCCTCCATGGCAAGCATGAGGGCTGGGGGGCCTTCGGTACGCCAACGGGTGCAGAGGTCTATGTGCTCGGCATCAGCCACGCCGAGTTCGGCGCATTGGTGGGCGGGGAGCCGAAGCTGCGCCGCGAATGGACCCTGTTCGATGAAACCGCGATCTGGAAGCAGATCCTTCTGAAGACGGGTGAATTGTGATGCCTTCGCCGTCCGAGGCTCTGCGCCGCCTTCACGGCTTTCTCGGCAGCAGGCGGGCACGGCGGCTGAACCTGCGGCTGCCGGGGCAGGGGTCTTTCACCTTCTGACCCCAACCGAATAACAGGAACAGTCTCATGACACCTCAGGAAATCGAAAAACGCATCGTCCGTTACGGCGATCTGCAACCTTGTAAAACCGCCTTCATCGACGCCCACACGCCTGGCAGTGACCAGAAGGAGAACTTCACCATTATCGGCGGTGGTGTGTCCGAGTCGCCCGACCAGCATGTCCACATCTCGATCCCACACGGTTTCAACATTGGCGCGGCGGGCCAGCCGCCCAAGTGCCGAAACTCCCTGCATGATCACCATACGGCCGAGGCATTCTTTGTTCTTTCCGGCCGTTGGCGCTTCTTTTGGGGCCGCTGGGGCACCGCCGGCGAAGTGGTGCTGGAAGAGGGCGACATCTTCAACATTCCCACCGGTATCTTCCGCGGCTTCGAAAATATCGGCACCGATTACGGGATGATCATGGCGATCCTCGGCGGTGACGATGCTGGTGGCGGCGTGATGTGGGCTCCGCAAGTGATCGAGGATGCTGCCGATCACGGGCTGGTGCTGGGCGAGGACGGCAAGCTCTACGATACCAAGCGCCAGCAGCGTCTGCCGGACGGGGTGAATCCGATGCCGCTGATGTCCGAGGAAGAGCTGGCCAAGCGGCCTGAACCCACCACGGCCGAGGTCCTGCCTAACCACGTCGCCCGTTACTGGGACATGGTGGCGCTGTCCGACAATGCACCCTGCAAGGTGATCGGCGAAACCGGTCTGCTCAAGGACAAACCCGGCTTCGAGGTCGATTTCATCACCCGCGCCTCGGCCACCGACACCAAGCACAGCCACGATCGCCCATCTGTCCTGATGCCCGTCAAGGGCCACTGGCGCGTGGATTGGGACGGCGGGTCGGCGACAATTGCCCCCGGCGACACCATGTCGGTGCCCGAGGGTCTTGCCCATTCTGCCGTGCCTTCGATGACCGGCGAAGCAGCGCTCTATCACATCGTGGGCACCGAAGATCCGGCTGGGCCCAGCTGGACCGGGAACTGACACGAGAAGGGAGAGCCCGCATGAGTAAAGTTCAGACGACCCATGTGGGCTCTCTGCCCCGCAGCCAAGATGTGGTCGACTTCATCTTCGCCTGCGAACGGGGCGAGGCTTTCAATCAGGCGGATTTCGATGCGTGCATGACCGCCGCCGTGTCCAAGACGGTCAGCAGACAGACTGATGCTGGGATCGACATCGTCAGCGATGGCGAGACGTCGAAGATCAGTTATGCAACTTATGTCAAAGATCGCTACACCGGGTTCGACGGAGACAGCCCGCGCTATGCGCCTGCCGACCTGAAGATGTTTCCCAGCTTCCTCGAGCGGATCGCCAACGACGGTGGTACGCCGCAATACGCGCGGCCCATGTGCGTGGGCGAGGTGCGGTCGAAGGGGCAGGGCGAACTGGAAAAGGATATCGCGAACCTCAAGGCGGCGATGGTCGAACACGGGGCGGCGCGCGGCTTCATGAACGCCGCCTCGCCCGGTGTGGTTTCCCTATTCCTGCAGAACGACTTCTATCCGACACGCGACGCCTATCTTGCGGCGCTGGCCGATGCGATGAAGGCCGAATACGAGACCATCGTGGCCGCCGGACTGGACCTGCAACTGGACTGTCCGGATCTAGCGCTTTCACGGCACATGCTCTTCACCGATCTTTCCGACGCGGAGTTCGTCAAAGTCGCCGATGCCCATGTTGAGGCGTTGAACCATGCGCTATCCGAGGTGCCGCAGGAGCGTGTGCGGGTGCATATCTGCTGGGGCAATTACGAGGGGCCACATTGCTGCGACATTGGGATGGAGAAGGTCTTCGACACGCTGATGCGCACAAAATCCCGCTATGTGCTTTTTGAGACGTCGAACCCGCGCCACGCCCATGAATGGACGGTTTTCCGCGACCGCAAGGCCGATATTCCCGACGACAAGGTGCTGGTGCCCGGTGTGGTGGATACGACGACAAATTTCGTCGAACATCCGCAGGTCGTGGCCCAGCGGATCGAGCGGTTCACCGGGATCGTGGGCACCGAGCGCGTGATCGCGGGCAGCGATTGCGGTTTTGGTACCTTTGCCGGCTTCGGCGCGGTGGACCCAGATATCGCCTATGCCAAGCTCGCAGCGTTGGCCGACGGGGCCGCGTTGGTCGAATGACACCGCTTGTATTCCTGCCAGGCATGATGTGCGATGCGCGACTCTTCGGCCCGCAGACCGCATATTTCTCGGGTCGCCGGGTTGTTCATCACGCGCCGATCTCAGGTGCGGACAGTATGCAGGCTCTGGCAGCCGAGGTGCTGGCCCAAGCGCCGGAACGGTTCGCGCTCGCGGGCCTTTCGATGGGCGGGATCGTCGCGATGGAAGTCCTGCGGCAAGCGCCGGGCCGTGTCGAACGCATCGCGCTGCTTGATACCAACCCTCTGGCTGAGGACGACGCCGTCAAGGTCAGGCGTGGGCCGCAGATGGACAAGGCTGGCGCAGGCCGCATGGCCGAGGTCATGCGCGACGAGATGAAGCCGAACTACCTCGTGGATGGTCCGGGCAAACAGGCGTTGCTGGATCTTTGCATGGAGATGGCGCTGGATCTCGGGCCAGAGGTCTTCATCCGGCAGTCCATCGCCCTGCGCGATCGCCCGGATCAAGCCGAGACGCTGCGTGGTTTCGACGGACCGGCTTTGGTCCTTTGCGGTCGGCACGACGCACTCTGCCCCGTAGCGCGGCATGAGTTGATGGCCGGTCTGCTGACGGGCGGGACACTCGCGATCATCGAGGGTGCCGGACACATGCCCACCCTGGAAAAACCGAACGAGACAAATGCGGCGCTTGAGCGTTGGCTGGAGAGAACATGACACCCGACCTTCTGGACCTTCTGCGCAAGGCCGACACGCCCACCGTCTGCAACGCCATCGAAGTGATCGAAGGCAAGCGCGGCTTTGATCGCTTCACACGCGGCACGGTTCTGTGCAGCGACCCGCAAGCGGGCGCAGTTGTAGGCGTGGCGCGCACCGCAAAGATTGCCGCCGCTGCCCCGCCGGACGAGGCGCCGGAAGTGATCAAATCGAGGCGGATGGACTACTACCGGCATTGTCAGGTTGATTGAGCCGAATTGCCGTTGTAGCGCGCTGCTATGTTAAATCTATCTGATCTTTCCCGTCTCAAGGGGTTTCGATTCCCGCGCGCGGTCATTGGCTACGCGGTTTGGGCGT
>JAUIIR010000058.1 GCA_030431485.1 Alphaproteobacteria bacterium | reverse complement strand
GGGTGTCGGTAAAAGGAGACAGGCATGAAGACACTACGATGGGGCATTCTTGGCGCGGCGAAATTTGCACGGGAGCAGATGGCTCCGGCCATACACGCGGCGCGGCAGTCCAAACTCGCTATTTTGGCGACGTCGGACCCCGCGAAGGCAGATCCATTTCAGGCTTTGGAGTCCGATCTGCGCGTGGTGGACAGTTATGACGCGGTACTGGCAGACTCCGAAATTGATGCGGTTTATATTCCCTTGCCCAATTCGATGCATGTCGAATGGACGCGCCGTGCCCTGGACGCGGGCAAACATGTGTTGACCGAAAAGCCCATCGCGATGCAGGCGTCCGAGATCGACGGTTTGATCGAGCTGCGCGATCGGACCGGGTTGGTGGCTGCAGAAGCCTATATGATCGTGCACCATCCGCAGTGGCATCAGGTGCGCCAGTGGGTTCAGAGCGGCGCTATTGGCGACCTGTGCCGCGTCAACGCGACATTCACCTATGACAACTCCGCTGATCCGGGAAATATTCGCAATGCAGTTGCGACGGGTGGCGGCAGCCTGCCCGACATTGGTGTCTATACGTTGGGGTGCACGCGGTTTGTGACGGGGCAGGAGCCTCAGAACGTGCTTTTCGCTGATATACGTCGCGAAAACGGTGTTGAGGTGCGCGCCGAAGCGGTGGTGCAGTTCGAGGGGTTCACGCTGACATCGCTGACGTCGATGCGTATGCTGCGTTACCAGTCGGTGACGTTTCAGGGCACCTCTGGCGTGATCGAAGTGCCTGTTCCGTTCAACCCGCTGGGATATGGCGATGCCGAGGTGCGGTTGATGCGAAAATCGGGACCGGAAGAGGTGTTTCGCTATCCGGGAGTGAACCAGTATGTTGCTCAGGTCGAAGCTTTTGGCGCAGCCGTGCGCGGCGAAGCACCTTATCCATGTCCGCTTGAGTTCAGCCAGGGCACACAAGCACTGATCGACATGATCTGGGCGGCAGAGCGCTGACAGTCAGTTTGTGCGATGGATTTGAAAAAGGGCTGATCCGAGGATCAGCCCTTTTTGTGTTACGCCGCGTTGGTGTTCGCGGGTTTTGATTTAGCCTGTTTCTGGCCCGAATTGCTGTCGATGAAATCAAGTACCAGCGGGCGGATATTGTTGCGCCAGCTTTTCCCGGCAAAAATGCCGTAATGGCCTGCGCCGGGTTCGACGTGGCTGGCCTTCATGCTGTCCGGCAGACCGGTGCAGAGACCAAGCGCTGCGAGGCATTGGCCTGGCGCGGAGATATCGTCTTTCTCACCTTCAACGGTTTTGACCGCGACTTTGGTGATTGCACCAAAATTGACCTTGTGACCAGCGACGACAAATTCGTTCTTCGCGATTTCGCGCTTTTTGAAAATCCGGTCCACGGTAGAGAGATAGAACTCAGCAGGCATATCCATCACGGCCAGATATTCGTCATAGAAGCGGTTGTGCGGATCGTGGTCCGAGGCTTCGCCGCGCATGACGTTCTGGATCTGGTTCGAGAAGGCCGTGGCGTGCCGGTCGCCGTTCATGGAAATGAAGGAGGCGAGCTGCAAAAGGCCCGGATATACCATCCGGCCCACACCTTTGTACTTGAACCCCACACGCTGGATCATGGTCTCTTCAAGCTGGCCCATTGTCACGCGCGCCCCGAAGTCAGTCACGTCGGTCGGGGTTGCATCCGGGTCAACTGGCCCACCGATGAGGGTCAGCGTGCGCGGCTGCGCATCAGGGTCAAGCTCGGCCAGATAGGCGGTCGCTGCGAGGGTCAGCGGAACCGGCTGGCACACGGCGACGACGTTGGTGTCGGGGCCAAGCTCGCGCATGAAATCCATCAGATAGAGCGTGTAGTCTTCCACGTCGAACTTGCCAGCGCTGACGGGGATGTCGCGCGCATTGTGCCAGTCTGTTACGTAAACTTCGCAATTGACGAGTAGCGACTTCACCGTGGAACGAAGGAGCGTTGCGTAGTGCCCCGACATCGGTGCGACGAGAAGGATCTTGCGGGGCTGTTCCTCGCGACCGGTGACGTTGAAATGGATCAGATCTCCGAAGGGACGTTCGACTATAGTCTTAATCTCGACGAGGTGATCTTTGCCGTCTTCGCAGGTGAAAGTCCGAATCCCCCAGTCGGGTTTTACGATCATCCGCTCGAATGTACGTTCTGTGACTTCGCCCCAGGCGGCCATCCACTGCATGGCCGGATTTGGCATCATTGCCCAGGCTGGATAGGACGCCATCGTGCGCGCCGTGGCGCCAAGCCATTGATTCGTATTGCGAAAAGTCTCCATGAGGTCGTAGGTCATCATGTAGCGCATAGAGGCGTCTCCTTCAGCGTTTGCCCAAAAATCGGGCCAATTCGTCGCTTTGCCTCCCATCGCAGGCGACTGTATTCTGCATGGCAGCATGAATAGGGGGGAAAGTTGGCCATGACAACTAACGACGTTGCCGCACCGGAAATGAGCGCGGAACTTGAGGCCAATCTGCAGAAGATTGAAACGCTGACCCAGCGGTTGATGTCTGCCCTGTCGCATAAGAAGCAGATCAATCCTTCGCTACACGGTCCGGACACGATGTTGTACGGCAAAGCGATGCAAGCCTATTGGCAGGAATGGGTGCATAATCCGGCCAAGATCCTTGAGCATCAGCTGGAATTCTGGGGCAAGTCGGTCACGCATTACGTCGAGGCGCAACAGGCCTTGGCCAAAGGCAAGCTGCAACCTCCCGCGGACCCAGGGCCGAAGGACCGGCGTTTCAAGAACCCGCTCTGGGACGAGCATCCCTATTTCAACTTCATCAAGCAACAATACCTGATCAATGCCGAGGCGATCCGGACCGCTGTGGAAGATGTGGCCGAACTGGATGAGACGGAAAAGAAGCGTCTGCGCTACTTTGCGCAACAGATTGTCGATATGTTCGCGCCGACCAACTTCTTTGCGACGAACCCGGATGCCTTGCAGAAAGCGCTGGAGACCGAGGGTGCGAGCCTCGTAAAGGGGCTGGAAAACCTCGTGTCCGATCTTGAAGCCAATAACGGGGAATTGGTGGTGCGTCTGGCTGACGAGGGCGCGTTTGAGATCGGTACGAATATCGCGACCGCCGAAGGTGAGGTCATCTATCGCAACCACATGATGGAGGTGATCCAGTACACGCCCACGACCGAGAAGGTGCGTGAGACCCCGATCATCCTGTTCCCGCCGTGGATCAACAAGTTTTACATTCTCGACCTGAAGCCGGAAAACTCGTTCATCCGCTGGGTCGTGGATCAGGGCTATACTCTGTTCGTGGTCAGCTGGATCAATCCAGATGAAAGCTACAAGGATGTCGGACTCGATACCTACATTGAGGATGGCTATTTAAGGGCCATCGAAGAGGTCAAATCCATCTGCAGTGTGGATAAGGTCAACGCTATCGGCTACTGCATCGCCGGGACAACTCTGAGCCTGACTTTGTCGCTGTTGAAGAAACGCGGTGACACGTCGATCAAGTCGGCGACCTTCTTTACCACATTAACCGATTTCTCGGACCAGGGTGAGTTCACGCCTTTCCTGCAGAACGACTTCATTGACGGGATCGAGGCAGAGATCGGCGATACTGGGATTCTGAAATCCTTTATCATGGCGCGCACCTTTAGTTTCCTGCGCTCCAACGACCTTGTGTATGGCCCCGCGATCAAAAGCTATATGATGGGCGAGACACCTCCGGCCTTTGATCTTCTGTATTGGAATGGCGATGGTGCCAACCTGCCAGGGCGCATGGCGATGCAGTATCTGCGCGGGCTTTGCCAGTCTAACAAGTTTGCGGAAGGCGATTTCGAATTGATGGGCGAGACGCTGAGCCTGCGTGATGTGGACGTGCCGCTGTGCTCCATTGCCTGCGAAACCGACCACATTGCAGCTTGGAAAGACTGCTACCGTGGCGTGCAGACAATGGGGTCGAAGTCCAAGCAGTTCATCCTGTCCGAGTCGGGCCATATTGCTGGGATCGTCAATCCGCCGACCAAGAAAAAATACGGCCACTACACCAATGAGGACCTGTCTTTGTCTTCAGATGACTGGAAATCCTCGGCCGATTTCACCGAAGGGTCCTGGTGGCCTGTGTGGGAGAAATGGTTGGCAAAGCGCTCGGGAAAATGGGTCAAGGCACGGGAAGTAGGGGATAAATCCCACCCGCCGCTGGCGCCGGCACCGGGCACCTATGTGCGTATCAAGGCGCGTGCCTGAGCGGATATTGACCTAAGGGCCAAGAATTTTGCTGCGCTGCAGAAAAAGGGTTGAAATGCTGCAGTGCGGCATGTATATATTCTGCATCTGCACAAGACAGCGGGGTGGGCCCGCAGAGCAGGAAAGGATTTGAGCAATGGCTAAGACACCAGATATGACCGCTACCCTGAAAGAAATGATGGGCGCATTCCCGGTTGATACAAAAGCAATGGAAGACGCATTCAAGACAACAGCAACTCTGAACGAGAAGCTGTCGCACGTTGCTCTCGAAGCAGCTGAAAAGTCGACCGAGATTTCCGCAAAGTGGACCAAAGACACGCTCGCCAAGCTGGGCGACATGTCCAAAGCCAAAACCGAGCCGGCAGATTACGCCAAGGCGATGACCGATTTCGCATCGGCTCAGGCTGAAGTTGCCGCCGAAAACATGGCTGCGTTCGCTGAGATCGCGAAGAAAGTTCAGATGGATACAGTTGAACTGATGATGGCAGCAGGCAAGGACTTCTCCGAAGACGCAACTGCCGCAGTCAAGAAAGCAACTGCTGACGCAACCGCTGCTGCCAAGAAGGCAACTGCTGCTGCGAAGTAAGCTTTTGGAATTAGCGTTCTCTCCTCCCAAATCGGAACGCTAAATTCTGGCCGGGTCCCTTGTGGATCCGGCCTTTTTTCTTTGTCGGCGGCTTTGCTTCGGCGGTTTGCCGGATCCGGTGCGCTTGGTGCTTTCTTTTTGTGCTGCATGTGCTTAGGCTGCAATGCAGCAAAGACAGTCCTTGGGAGGGGAGACCTTGGCAGAAGACCAGAAACCGCTTTTGATCAAGCGCTATGCAAGCCGTCGTCTCTATAATACAGAAACATCCGACTATGTGACCCTTGAGGATATCGCGGGCTTTATCCGCGCGGGGCGGGAAGTGCAGATCGTCGATCTGAAATCCGGCGATGACCTGACCCGGCAGTACCTGCTACAGATCATTGCAGAACACGAAAGCCGGGGCGAAAGCGTTTTGCCGACGAATGTTTTGAATGATCTGGTGCGCAGCTACACCACGCAAGCCACCAGCGCCGTTCCGCAATTCCTTGCCGCCAGTTTCGAAATGTTTCGCGACAGTCAGTCGAAATGGATGGAGAATATGAACAAGGCCAACCCGATGTCGGGTGTGCCGGGGTTCGAAGCCATTCAGGCGCAGCAGGAGGCTTTCTTGAAGGCGATGACAGGCGGTATGTCTGGATCATGGTCCGGGCCGTCTCAAGATGACAGCACGACACAGGAGGCACCCAAGGCTCCGGCCTCGGATACCGATGACCTTGATGCAATCAAGGTGCAGTTGGCGGAGCTGCAGAAGAAGCTGTCAAAACTCGACAAATAGATCAGACGCCAAGCCGGTCGCGCATCGCGTACCAGGACATCGCCAGCGACAGGATCGGTGTGCGCATCAGGCCACCACCGGGAAATGGCCGGTGTGGTATGGCGTTGAAGGCCGCAAATCCTTCGGACGGCCCGCGTGTCGCTTCGGCCAAAAGCTTGCCCGCCTGAATGGCATTTCCGACGCCGTGTCCGGAATAGCCCGAGGCCGACAGGATATTGGGCCGAACGCGCGCAAGGTAAGGCATCCGCTTGATCGTGATGGCAAGCGTACCGCCCCATGCATAGTCGATCCTGACGTCCCGCAGATGTGGGAAAATCACCGACATCGGTTTGCGCACAAGTGCGGAAATGTCCGATGGAAAGCGATAGCCGTAGGTCTCGCCGCCGCCAAAAATAAGCCGGGTATCATGGCTGAGCCGGAAGTAATTGACCACAAACCGGGAATCCGCGACGGCCACATCCTGCGTCAGCACTTTGGCAGCCTGATCCCCCAAAGGTTCGGTGGCAACGACGTAATTGTTGATCGGCATGACACGCGATGTCACCTGCCGGTCGAGACTGCCCAGATAGCCATTTCCGGCGAGGATCACATAATCTGCAATCACGTGGCCCGCATCTGTACGCACGGTCACCTTGGGTCCGGGCCGGATGTCGTGCACGTGGCTGCGCTCATGAATGCGCGCGCCAGCGGCTGCTGCGGCTTCTGCCAGCCCTAGAGCCAGACGCAAAGGATGCACATGTGCGGCGCCCATATCAAGGGTTCCGCCGATATAATCGGGTGATGGACAAAGCGCGTGAAACGCTTCGCGGTCCAGGGTCTTGATCTTGGTATATCCATAGCGCGTCTGCAGGTGGTCTGCATACTCATGTAGGTCTTTGACATCCGACGTGCGCGACGCTGCCCAGGCAACGCCGTCCTTCAGGTAGCAGTCGATCCGATGTTTCTCGATCAGTGATCGTACGAGCGTTTTGGCGTCTTCACCCAGTTCCCAAAGCAACCGCGCCGCGTCTGGTCCGACCATCTTTTCGAGCGTGATCTGGTCCTGCCGTTGTCCACTGCCCAATTGCCCGCCGTTGCGCCCGGACGCGCCAAACCCAACGCGATGCGCGTCGAGAAGCACGACATTCACACCCATCTCGGCCAGATGCAGAGCGGCGGAGAGGCCGGTATAGCCCCCGCCGACGATACAGACATCAGCTCGGGTTTCGCCTTGCAACGGCGCAAAAGGGTGCAAGGGGGTCGCCGTCGCGGCGTACCAGCTTTGGGGATAAGCCCCACGGGTGTCATTGCTGAACAACAGGTTCAAAACGCGGTCCTGATCTTCTTCTTTTTTAAGTACGCCGGGGAGCGCGAGGGGCAGCGCCCCTCGCATCGGTCGGGCCGGCACAGCCGGTCCGAAACCTCCCGGCTAGACGTTGAGCAGCAGGTGTTCACGCTCCCAAGGGCTGATCACCTGGAGGAACTCTTCATATTCCGTGCGTTTCACAATCGAATAGACACGGCAGAAATCTTCTCCCAAGACGTCGCGCAGATCGGTTGAATCCTCGAACATCTGCAGCGCCTGTCCCAGCACCTGAGGGATATCCGCTTCGCCTTCATAGGCGTCTTTTTTCAGCGGTTTTGATGGCCAGTCCTCTTTCATCAGCCCGAGGTACCCACACGCAAGCGACGCTGCGATGCCAAGATACGGATTGCAGTCCATCCCGGCCAGACGGTTTTCGACGCGGCGGCTGGATGGTCCGGACAGCGGGATGCGGATGCCGGTGGTGCGGTTGTCACGTCCCCATGCGAGATTGATCGGGGCGGCATGTTCTTTCACATAGCGGCGATAGCTGTTCACATACGGGGCGAGCACTGCAATGGCGGCTGGAGTGTATTTCTGCAGGCCTCCAATGAAGTGGAAAAACGCGTCAGTCTCGCCGCCTTGTGGTCCGGAAAAAATGTTGCGGCCGGTTTCGATATCCATGATCGAATGGTGGATGTGCATGGCGCTGCCCGGTTCGTTGGCGATGGGCTTGGCCATGAAGGTCGCAAAACAATCGTGGCGTAGCGCGGCCTCGCGGATCAGGCGTTTGAAATAGAATACCTCATCTGCCAATTTGACCGGATTGCCGTGGCGCAGGTTGATTTCGAGTTGGCCTGCACCGCCTTCCTGCGTGATGCCGTCAATCTCAAATCCCTGAGCCTCGGCGAAATCGTAAATGTCGTCGATGACGGGGCCGAACTCATCGACGGCGGTCATCGAATAGGCCTGTCGGGCTGCTGCCGGGCGGCCTGAGCGGCCCATCATCGGTTCAATCGGTTTGGCCGGATCCAAGTTGCGCGCGGTGAGGTAGAACTCCATCTCGGGCGCGACAACAGGTTCCCAACCCTGATCCCGATACAGTTGTACGACGCGTTTGAGCACATTGCGTGGGGCATAGGGGACGGCGTTGCCTTTGCGATCATAGGCATCGTGGATGACCTGCAAAGTCCAGTCACCGGTCCAGGGGGCGGCGGTGGCGGTCGACATGTCCGGTCGCAGGATCATGTCGCGCTCGATGAACCCCCCATCATCCTCGTCCGCAGCTTCGCCCCAATCGCCGGTGATCGTCTGAAAGAAGATCGAGTCGGGCAGATGGAAATATTCCTGACGGGCGAATTTCGATGCAGGCACTGCCTTACCGCGCGCAATTCCGGGGAGGTCCGCAATCACACATTCCACTTCGTCCAGCCTACGGCCTTCAAGGAAGGCGCGGGCGGAATCGGGCAGGTTGGCTGTCCAGTCGGTCATGCGAGGGTTCCTTCGCGGAAGAAATGGGCGAATTGGTCGGCCATGCGAGCATTGTCGAGCGGCCGTCCCATCCGGGTTTTGGCGGCTGCCATCAGATCGTCCGGCACGACGCCGGGGCCGCGGGTTTCGATCAGGCCTGCAATGAAGTCGTCGCCGTATTCTGGGTGCGGCTGCACCGTAAAGGCCTTGCCGGGGTAGAGCAGGGCGGCATTTGCGCAATGGTTGCCGCTGGCCACAACCTGTGCGCCTTCCGGGGCTTCGATCACCTGATCCTGATGCCAGGCGTTGATGGTCATCGTGTCGCCGCCGAAGTCATACTCCTGTTGGCCCACCACCCAACCGCCGGGGAATTTTTCAACCCGTCCGCCAAGTGCCTGCGCAATGATCTGGTGACCAAAGCAGACGCCGATCAGCGGACGGTTCGCGCTGACGATATCACGGATCAGCTGTTCAAGTGGTGGGATCCACGGGTGATCCTCGTACGCGCCATGCTTAGAGCCGGTGATCAGCCAGCCATCTGCGACCTCGGGCCCGTCCGGAAAGATGTTTTCAACAACAGACCAACTTTCAAAGGTGAAGCCTTTGCCTGCAAGCAGGCGTTCGAAGAAACCGGGATATTCACCGAACGATCCCTTGAGTTCGTCCGGCGCAAGACCCGTCTGCAAAATTCCGATTTTCATGAAGCACCAAGGTGTTTGTCTGACTAAGCTATGCGTTCCGCTGCCATGCAGCAAGGGGCGCGCCTAGACGGTGTCGAGATAGATTTCCACTCGTTCGGCGGGTGTCAGTTCATCCATATAGTGGCGTTCCTGTTTCTTGGTCAGGACGAGATTCCGGATCAGCTCTTCGTGGAAAATCCGCGGGATGATCTTGCTGTTTTCAAAAGCCGAGATGGCTGGCGACCATTTGTCGGGGATCTGTGGAAGGTCATGCGCGTAGGCATTGCCTTTAATCGGGGCCGGAGGTTCGGCCGCATCCTCGATCCCGACCAACGCGGCACCCAAGATCGCCGCCAATGTCAGGTAAGGGTTCACATCTCCTCCTGCGACACGGTGTTCGATCCGGCGCGCGGATGGGCTTCCCGAGGGGACGCGGATGGCCGTTGTGCGGTTCTCATAGGCCCAGGCGATGCCGGTCGGGGCGTGCGCTCCGGGCACCAAGCGGTCGTAGCTGTTCCAATGCGGTGCAAATAGCAGCGTGCTGTCATACATCCCATTGAGGCAGCCCGCGATGGCGTGGCGCAGCAGGTCAGTGCCTTCCGGTCCGCCATTGTCGAAGACGTTGTTGCCCTTCTTGTCGAGCAGCGAGAAATGCGTGTGCATGCCAGAGCCTGAATAGTCGGGATAGGGCCTTGCCATAAACGAGGCGGCAAAGCCGTGACGCCGGGCGAGGCCCTTGACCAGCATCTTGAAGAGCCACGCATCGTCGGCTGCGCGCAGGGCGTCGTCGCAATGCATGAGGTTCATTTCGAACTGTCCCAGACCTGCTTCAGAGATTACCGTATCAGCGGGAATATCCATCGCTTCGCAGGCATCGTAGAGATCGGTGAAGAAGCGATCGAATTGGTCAATCAGACGGATCGACAGAATCTCGCCTGCCTTGCGGCGCTTGCCTGATCGCGGTGACGCGGGCACCTGCAGATTGCGTGTGCTGTCGTCGATCAGGAAAAACTCAAGTTCCATCGCAACGACCGGGGTCAGACCGCGCGCGTTGTAGCGCTGGACGACGGAATTCAGCGCGTGGCGCGGATCACCCTCGAACGGTTCGCCGGTATCACGGTACATCCAGAGGGGGAGCAGCGCGCTGGGCGCTTCGAGCCAGGGCATTGGCACAAAACCGCGCCCGGTTGGCATCAGCACGCCGTCCGCATCACCCGCTTCGAAGACCAGCGGGCTGTCGTCGATGTCTTCGCCCCAGATGTCGAGATTCAGAACCGAGAGCGGAAATCGCGTGCCGCCTTCGAGTACCTTGTCGGCGAACCGCGCCGGAACGCGTTTCCCGCGTGCCTGACCGTTGAGGTCCGATGCGGCCACCCGGATGGTGCGCACCTGCGGGTTCTTGCGGAGCCAGTTACGTATATGGGTGTCCATCGCCGAGCCGTTTTCAATAATTTGATCAAATTTATGAATAGGCCGTCGTGGCCGGGCTTAGCAAGGCGAATCTCAGCGAATGACGTTGAGTTTCAGCTTCATCTTCGACCGCGAGTCCTGTGGCAGGTGTCGATTAAGGCGACGATTGATCAAACCGAAGAGGCTGATGATCAGCAGGGTCAGCAGGATGAAATAGAACGCGAGAATGGGGTAGGGCACAAACGGGTTGAACGTCTTGTCGGCAAAGAAATTTGCGTAATAGAGCGCATCGCCCCGTTGTTGCCATGCGGGAAAGCCCGAGAAGTAGACGAGCGTGGTCGCATGAAACAGAAAGATCGCTTCGTTCGTATAGGCAGGCCACGCCAGCCGAAGCATCGTGGGCCAGGTGATCCGTTTGAACCGTGACCAACCCGACATGCCATAGGCATCTGCGGCCTCGATATCGCCTTTGGGCACTGATTGCAGTGCCCCATAGAAAATCTCGCCCGAATAGGCGGCAGTGTTCAGGAAAAGCACTATCAGCGCGCCGAGCCAGGCGGAGGTGAAGGGGTCGAAAATCGGTGAAATGGGCTTGAGGGTCAGGAACAGAAAATAGGCAAAAAAGAACTGGATGAAGAGCGGTGATCCCCGGAAGAGAAAGATAAACCATGCGCTGAGTTTCTGAAGGAGCTTGTTCTTCGACGCCTTTCCCAAGGCGACAGCGGTGGCAAAGAAGAACCCTGAACAGAGCGCCAGAACACCAAAATAGATGTTCCAGATCATGCCCGAGCCGATCAGCGTGAACTGCTGGCACAGCGTGTACCCTTCACGCGGCAGCACACGTTCACCGATACCGATGGAGCGAAGGCCGTAATCGGCGATGGTTTCCCAACAACTCATGCGGCGGCCTTTCGCTGGGCCTCACCTGCAAGCGTGGCCTGTCCGTGGGTCAGTTTGAGCATCAGTTTATCGAGCACGATTTCTGAGACACGGGTGAAGAGCAGATAGAAGATCAGCAGCGCGAGGAAGTACCACATGCGCCAATCTCCATGCGGGTAGTCGGTAAAGCGTGCGGTCTTTGCGCCGCCAAGTTCCCGCGCCCAGTAAACGATGTCTTCAACGCCAAGCAGAAACAGCAGCGGTGTGGCTTTGATCAGCACCATCCAGAGGTTCGACAGACCGGGCAGCGCAAAAACCCACATCTGTGGCACGAGGATGCGCCAGAACACCTGTCTGCGTGTCATGCCATAGGCTTCTGCGGTTTCGAGCTGGGGCTGTGGCACCGCGCGCATGGCACCATACAGGACATTTGCGGCAAAGGCGCCGAAGACGATAGCAAATGTGAGAACGGCTAGAAAGAACCCGTAGGTTTCGTGCACCCACTGTGGCGCATTGCCCAATGGGAGCTTGGCGATGTCGCAAACGACGAAATCGTTGCCTTGCCAAATGCTTTCGGTCCATTCCGGGCATTTGATCTCATGGCGGATCCATTCGAACAACTGGTCAAGTGCGATGACGAAGAACAGAAAAAAGGCGATGTCCGGCACACCTCGGACAATGGCAATATAGGCCTTGCCAATCCAGCTGATCGGCGGGAACGGTGACCGGGCGCTTGAGGCGCCAAGGAAGCCAAAAAGCAGAGCCGACGGCGCCGTGATGGCGAGAAGCAACAGCACGGTGAAGAGCGATGTGTAAATCGCCATGTGTTTGCCAGTGGTCAGATAGCAGGCCATCCAGGCCAAGCCGTCAAGCGATGCGGGATCAAAACAAAAACTAAACATCAGCTTCCTTGCGCGGCAGTGCGTTGAACAAGTTTTGCACGTCCGTGCTGCCGTTGACAATTCCCGCGCGGTCTAAACCGTTGCCGGGTTTCAGAAATGCCGTCGCCGTGCATGTCTCTTGCTCAGAAATGCAAAGGGGCCGCAGCGGCGACCCCTTTGGTGTTTCAACGAGAACCGGATCAGAAGCCCGGACCGATTTCCCACTTTTCAAGCAGAGCATTGAGCGAGCCGTCATCCTTCATGGATTGGATCGCCGCGTTGAACTTTTCCTTCAGTTCGGTATCGGATTCACGTACGCCCATACCAACACCGCCGCCGATCAGCTCTTGTTTGTCGAGCAGCACGAGATCAGCGTTTTCGTCAGCAATCGGGCGCAGATAGGCGTCATCCGCCAGAACTGCGTCGGCTTCCCCGCTGCGAACGGCAGCGATGGTTTCGTCCGGAGTTGCGAATTCAACCAGCGTTGCGCCGCTGGATGCGATGAAGGCGGCCTGGATGGTGTTGGCCTGAGCTGCGATAACGCCACCTTCAAAATCCACATCTGTACCGTCGAGGGCAAGGTAAGAGGACGGGTCCGGCTGCGTGTAGTTCTGGGTGAAGTCGATGACCTCATCGCGCTCGTCTGTGATCGACATGCCCGCGATGATGGTGTCGTAGTTGCCCGAAACGAGGTTCGGGATGATGCTGTCCCATTCGTTGGTCACCCACTCGCAGGTCAGCTCTGCGCGCGCGCAAAGCTCGTCGCCCAATTCGCGCTCAAAGCCGTCAACTTCGCCCGCATCGTTGATGAAGTTGTACGGAGGGTACGCACCTTCGGTGCCCATGCGGACCACGGAGTGGCTGCCGGCAAATGCGACAGAAGCCGTAATCGCCAGCGCGGCGGTGCCGAGTAGGATGGATTTCATGTTGGAGTCTCCCGGTTTTTGAGTGGTTATTCGGCCATTGTCGAGGACAGAAAGCCCCGTAGCCGTTCTGATTTCGGTGCGCCAAACAGGGCGTCAGGCGCGCCTTCCTCTTCGATAAGACCCTGGTGCAGAAACACCACGTGATTGCTCACGTCGCGGGCCATTTTCATGTCATGGGTTACGATCAGCATGGTCCGGCCTTCGGAGGCCAGATCCTTAATGACGCGCACCACTTCTTGTTCCAGTTCCGGATCGAGCGCCGATGTCGGTTCGTCGAACAAGAGCGCTTCAGGTTCCATACACAGTGCGCGGGCAATCGCGGCGCGCTGTTGCTGGCCGCCGGACAATTGGGCCGGATAGACATCGCATTTGTCACCGATACCCACCTTGTCAAGATACCCGCGGGCCGCGTCTTCAACTTCGGCGCGGTCTCGACCAAGGACTGTCAGGGGGGCTTCCATGACGTTTTGCAGGATCGTCATGTGCGACCAGAGATTGAACTGCTGGAACACCATCGACAAATTTGTCCGGATGCGCAGCACCTGTTTCGGGTCGGCAGGGTGACGGTTCAGTCCCGAGCCTTTCCATGTCACGGCTTCGCCTTTGAATAGAATATCGCCCTGCTGGCTGTCTTCGAGCAGGTTGGCGCAACGCAAAATGGTCGATTTCCCGGAACCTGAGGACCCGATCAGCGATACCACATCGCCGCGATGCGCCGTGATATCGACGCCCTTGATCACCTCAAGGCTGCCATACTGTTTGTGCAGGTTGCGGATGTCGAGAACGGGCGTGTCGGTCACAGAGCGGTCGATCATATGGAACAAAGATGCGGTGCAGGATGAAGCCAAAACCGCATCCGATGCAATGCGGAAATCAAATTCCGGGCCCGGATTGCCGGTTATGACCCCGCGTCAGCCCTATTTCGGGCCGCCGGCGGTGTCGGAATAGGCTCTGAATAATAGTCTTGCTCGTCAAGCATGCAGAAGGTCATCGGTCCTCCCAAATCAGCTGGGTCAGCCGGTTTGAAACGCTCGATTGCGGTGCAGAGTGCGGTCCGAAGCGGGATTGGATCGGTCGCCAACGAAGTAATCAGTGGCAGGCCCGGCGTCGGGCGCGTCGTGCCCAGACGGGTGACGCGGCGGGCATTCGGGTCAAAGCGCTCCAGCAGCCGCCAGGTGACTGCGTCAATACACGCGATGTCCGCCCGACCGTCGGCGAGCGCAGCCAAAGACGCAGCGTGTGCACCTGTCGGAACCGTTTCTGCTATTTCAGCGGTCTCTGGCAGGTCTTGGGTTGCGGCCCATCCGGACTGGCTGTCGCCGCTATTATAGGCCAAGCGTTTGGCAGGGCCTGACAAATCTGAGCGCACGATGATTTGCGACTGGTAGTGACCGAGTGGCGTCCCAAGACCGAAATCCAACGTTCCGACGTATCGCACCTTGCCGCGAAGAAAGCTCCGGAAGGGCAGACCACATGTCATGGACAAAACGAGATCCGGCGCCGTCCAATGTTGCGCAAGGTCGTTTGGCAGTGCGGCAGGTTCAGTCAGATCGGGTAACGTGATGCCCTCGGTCCTGCCGATGTCCTGAACCATCGACCAGAACATCCGCCAAGCAGCTGCGTTTTCCGCCCGCCAATACATCGGCAGGCTGGCAATGCTCATGCGCCATCTACCCGTTGTCGGGCCAGCGCGCTGTCACGGTCGTTTACGCCGAGCAACTTGGCAACCAAGCGCAGCAAGGCGTCTTCCTCGGCTTCGCGAACACCATCGGCGAGAACCACCTCCCACAGTGCTTCGATCACACCAATCCGATCTTCGTATGGAACTGCGGCTTTGATCGCTGTGGTGAAGCGCACTGTATCGGGCGCTTCCGCTTCCAGTGTTTCCGCCTCGCCACGCAGCTTGGTCGCTTCGAAAGGCGTAAAACCGTAGCGCGCGCCCGCGATTCGGTCGATGCGGGTCTTTTCGCTTTCATCATATTCGCCATCTGTGCGCGCCACGCGCACCAAAAGTGCGGTCAGAGCGAGTCGGGCATCAGTGTCCGGAAGCGGGGCGGGGTCGGGCGCGGTCAGGCGCTTGAGAAAATCAGCAAACATAGGACGCATATATGCTGCAGGTCTCGCTTCGCCAATGGGTCTCAGCCCGAGAGCTCCTGAACATTGTAAAGCACGTCGTCCAATGTGATGCCGCCGGGGTCGACGTTTTCGATTGTCACAGCCGCGATGCCAACGCTACTGCGCCACGCGAACGACATCACGCCGTGTTGCAGTGGCAGAATGACGTCGGTGATCAACCGGGCGTCCGCATCGTAAAACGCGATGTCTGCGGTACGGGGCATCGGCCGCTCACCCAATGGATCCAGATATTCCGCGTGCAGACGGAACCCAAACGCAAATTGCGGCTCGTCAAATGTCAAAGCGATGCTGCCTTCTCCGCGTCCGCCTGCATCTGCGAAACCGAGCGGGCCAAGGGGAAACAACGCGTTTGAGCCAAAGCCAGCATGATCGGAAATGGTGAAATTGTGGCCTGATTGACCCGGCACCACGCGTGGCGGTGTGTCGGGAGAGCCGGTCAACTCGTCAAAGCGGCCGTCGTCGGTTGCCTTTTCAGTCAGGATTTGCCCCAATAGATGCTCCGCAATCGACAGTCCCGGAGCGCGCCAGTGGTGGTCAAAAATGATCCCCGGTTCAGGCGTTCTGGGAAGGCCGTCGAAGGTTTCGATCCGATGTGGCTGGCTGCGCAGACTGTCATAGGGCACCAATCGCAGGTCGCTTGCCAGTGAAAGGCTGGGCAGGCAAATCAGGATGACAAAGTTTCGGATCACGACAGCTTGCGAAACAGCGCCCCAAGCGGTTTGAGCGCCGGACCAAGCCCGTAGGGCGGATTGACGACAAAGAGGCCGGAGCCCACCATGCGGTGACCGTCGCGCGCCGGGGGGAAGCCGACCTCGTGTGTCAGCGCCTCAGGGTGATCGGCCTGCAGCGCACGCAGCATGCCTCGGTGCGCGCCGGGGATCAGGATTGGATACCAGATCATGATAACGCCAACGTTCCACTTGCGGGTGATCGCACTCAGCCATTTTGGGAGTTGCGTGTACTCAGCTTTGATTTCGTAGCTCGGGTCCACGAGCATCAGCCCCCGGCGCGGTGTGGGTGGGCAGAGGCTCTGGGCCAATTCAAGACCGTCCTGATGATAGACATGCGTGTTGGATGCGCGCAGATTGCCGCGCAAAGCGGCGTGTTCCTGTGGGTGCAATTCCGCCAGATGCAGACTGTCCTCTGGGCGCAACAGCGCTTGAGCGATGGCAGGAGAGCCGGGGTAGAGGCCCTCTGGTTGGGCACTCAGCGCCCGGATGTAGGGATGATCTTTGGCGAACCCGTCGCGAAGCCGCGCAATGCCCTGTGCGGCTTCACCTGTCTTGACGGCCTCCGGTGCGCTCAGGTCATAGCGTCCGCGTCCGGCATGCGTTTCGATGTAGCTCAAAGGTTTGGGCTTTTGCGTCAGATAGTCCAGCGCCAGCGCAAGGGCCGCGTGTTTGTGGACATCGGCGGCGTTACCCGCGTGATAGAGATGTTGATAGGACAGCATGGGGTCCTGATAAGACAGATGATCGGGCTGCGATAGTGGGCACGGACATCAGTTAAGGGGTTGATCCTTTTCCATGATCCTTCAAACTGCAGCCGTGGGGGCCGACCGGAGAGTAGGCCGTGGGAATTTTCAAGCCAGTCCAGCGCGTGGCTCAAAAACTGAACAATCGCATCGCGCGCGGCTTGACCAACCAGCGCATAAAAAGTGGCGTGCATGTGGTGCATGGCCCAAAGATGACGAAACTTGGCGAGAACGACGTCGCGCTGGTGCTTGTCGGTCGGGACGTTGCGTATTTCCTCGACCATCACATTGCGCATCATCGCCGCTTGGGTGTGTCGCATATCGTCTATGTGGACAACGGTTCGACCGACGGATCAATCGACATCGCGCGAAAGTGGACCGACATCACGATCGCGACCTGTGATGCGAATTTCAAAGAGCACGAAGGTCAGATCCGGTTTCTTGCGAATACCATGTTTCTCGAAGGTGGATGGCGACTGGCCATCGATCCGGACGAATTGCTCGATTATCCGAACGCAGGGAACGTGCCTTTGCCGGATCTGGCACGGCGCATGGGCGCGCGGGGGCACACGGCACTTGTGGCGCAAATGCTCGACATGGCCTTTGATGGACCGATGTCCGAGGCAAGCGCGCTGTCCTATTCAGAGGCGGAACAGCGGTTTGACCGGTACAACACCGCTGATTTGACACGTTTTCCCTATCTGGGATCGGAGTTGCCCTGGGCGTGGTTTCTGGAGCGGAATCAAATCTCGAATCCGAATATTCCGATCCTCTACGATGGGTTGCGGCGGAAAGCCTTCGGCGAAAACTGCTGCCTTACCAAACACGCGCTGTTCCGTATGGGGCCGGGCGTGGTGCCGCAGCCGCATCCTCATGTGTCAACCGGTGTGACCTGTACGGATGTCTCGGCTGTCCTCAAACATTATAAGTTGGCGGGCGGTGTGGTGCGCCGCGAGCAGAAGCTGCTTGAGGAAAACCGGGTGGCGCATGGCGAGACAGAGCTGCGCATGAAACGGCTGGCAAACGAGGACCTCAACCTGGGCAGCTATGGTGAGCACCAGGGGCCGACGGTCGAGAAGCTGATCGAACAGGACGTCCTGCAGATCACAGACGCCGCGCGCGAGATGCTGGCCTGACATGTGTCAGCCGGTGGCGGTGCTGTCGATCCAGGTGAGGAAACTTTCCGAGCCATCCGACATCTCGACCGCCCAGAGCGCCGGTTCGTCATAAGGATGATCGCGCAGGATCAGCGCCTTGAGCGCGGGCCACGCGGCGGCGCTGGTCTTGAAGAGCAGGCGGTATTCCGCGTCCTCCTGCAGGCCGTTCCATTCGTAGACCGAGGTGATCTTTTCGATCTGCACGCAGGCGGCGAGTTTGGCCGTGACGGCGGCGCGCGCTAGGCTGCGGGCGGCGTCTTCGCTGTCGATCGTGGTGAAGGCGGCGAGGGGCATGGTCGGAGAGCGTAGCGGGTGCGTGTGGTTTGGGGAAGGGGCTCGCCGCGTCGACGCGGCGAGGCGCGGCCTCGAGGCCGCGTGTGGCTGTCGGTATTGTGACAAGAAACATTGCGATTGGAGAGGTTTATCAAGATGATTTGTTGGCGTGGCGATCATCCCCTAGTTGACGATATTTTCATGACTGGCTAAAAATTCTCAAAGCGTTTGAGAAACCAGTATGATAACAGAAGATGAATTGATTGCACTTGCTTCTACCTCGAATGAGGAAAGCAACTTCATTGATTTTAAAAGAGAGTTTTCTCCTGAGAAAAAGTCATCGTTCTGGGCTGAAACCGTAAAAGATATTGTAGCATTTGCGAATTCAGATGGAGGTGTCATTGTTTTTGGTTTGGATGATTTTGGTAAAAATTCTGGCATAGACTGCTCGGAGTTGTTTAGTTTCGACTCCGCCAAGCTCATTGATCAGATCAAAAAATACACGAACTATAACTTTCAAGGAATTTCAATAGTTAGGGTCGAGAGAGAAGGGGTGTTGTATCCAGCGATATTAATCAAAAGTATCTCAGTCCCTTTGGTATTCACTAAGGTTGGAACTTATGAAGTTGAGGACGGAAAGCAAAAGACCGCTTTCAGTGTCGGAACAATCTACTTTAGGCATGGTTCAAAGAGTGAACCGTGCACTCGTGATGACATTGAGCACAAGATCAAAGCGGAACTTGATCGACAAAGAGATGAATGGCTCGGTAATATTCGAAAGGTGGTTGAAGCGGCGCCCGGCTCATCGGTCGTAATCACAAACCCATCACAAACTATAGCTGCCGGAGCAGTGAGATTTACAAATGATCCAAATGCGCCTGTTGCAAGATTAAGTCGCCTGAGCGACGGCTATCCTCATAGGCAAAGCAAAGTGATTGAAGAAGTTAATGCCCGTTTGAGTGGCGGTTTAAGCATAAATACTCATGACATTCAGACAATCAAACTGTTTGAAAACATCACTCCTGAGAACTCGCCGCAATACGTGCACAAACCGCATGAGACAGCTAGTCCTCAATACACTGATGGCTTCATCGATCTAATTTGTTCAAGAGCTCACGCTGATCCTGACTATTTCAAGAAGTGTCGAAAGTTTTGGGTTGATACCAAGGTGTAAATTTTCCATTTGGAAATTTTCTACACCAACCGCGACACATCCTTCGCCGCCCGGACAAAATCCTTGAACAGCGGATGCGGGTCGAACGGTTTCGACTTCAGTTCCGGGTGGAACTGGACGCCGATGAACCACGGGTGGTCGGGCCATTCGACGATCTCGGGCAGGCGGCCGTCGGGGCTCATGCCCGAAAAACACAGCCCGCCTTCCTCAAGCGCTTTGCGGTACTTGATGTCGACCTCGTAGCGGTGGCGGTGGCGTTCGGTGATGGTGGTGCTGCCGTAAACCTCGGCAACTTTTGACCCGTCGGTCAGTACCGCGTCATAGGCGCCAAGCCGCATGGTGCCGCCCTTGTCGTCGGCGACGCTGCGGTTGACGGTCTGGTTGCCCTGCACCCATTCCTTGAGGTGGTACACGACGGGCGTGAACCGCTTTTTCCCGGCTTCGTGATCGAACTCCTCGGACCCGGCATCGGGCAGTTTGGCGACGTTGCGCGCGGCTTCGATCACCGCCATCTGCATGCCAAGGCAGATGCCCAGATAGGGAACCTGATGCTCGCGGGCGAATTGCGCCGCCTTGATCTTTCCTTCGGTGCCACGTTCGCCAAAGCCGCCGGGCACGAGGATGGCGTGGAAACCTTCGAGATGCGGGGCAGGGTCTTCGCGCTCGAAAATCTCGGCATCAACCCATTCGATGTTGACCTTTACGCGGTTCGCCATTCCGCCATGGGTGAGGGCTTCGGCGATGGATTTGTAGGCGTCCTCAAGCTGGATGTACTTGCCCACGATAGCGACCTTCACTTCGCCTTCGGGGTTGTAGATGCGGTCGGCGACGTCTTCCCATTTTTCAAGGTTGGGCTTTGGCGCAGGCGTGATCTGGAACGCGTCGAGCACCGCCTGATCAAGACCCTCGCGGTGATAGGCGAGGGGGGCCTCGTAGATCGACTTGAGGTCTTGGGCGGCGATCACAGAGTCGGGGCGCACGTTGCAGAACAGCGCCAGCTTCTCGCGTTCCTTCTGCGGGATCGGCCCTTCTGACCGGCAGACAAGAATGTCGGGGGCCAGACCGATGGAGCGGAGTTCCTTGACGCTGTGCTGGGTCGGCTTGGTTTTCAACTCGCCCGACGCTTTGATGTAGGGCAGCAGCGTGAGGTGCATGAAGATGCACTGTCCGCGCGGTTTGTCCTGGCTGAACTGGCGGATGGCTTCGAAGAACGGCAGGCCCTCGATATCGCCCACGGTGCCGCCGATTTCGCAGAGCATGAAATCCACTTCATCCTCGCCAATAGAGATGAAGTCCTTGATTTCATTGGTGACATGCGGGATCACTTGGATCGTTTTTCCAAGGTAATCGCCGCGACGCTCTTTCTCTAGCACGTTGGTGTAAATGCGCCCTGACGAGATGCTGTCGGTCTTTCGCGCGGGCACGCCGGTGAAGCGTTCGTAATGGCCGAGGTCCAGATCGGTTTCCGCGCCATCGTCGGTGACGAACACCTCGCCATGTTCAAAGGGCGACATCGTTCCGGGATCGACGTTCAGGTAAGGGTCAAGCTTGCGCAGACGGACGGAAAAGCCGCGCGCCTGCAGGAGCGCGCCCAAAGCGGCTGAAGCAAGACCTTTGCCAAGGGAGGACACCACGCCGCCGGTGATGAAGATAAAGCGTGCCATGTGAGGAAACCTCCCGAGATGTGCCTGCAAATCAAGCGACCTGCGCAGCTTGCGCCGCACAGCATCACGGGATTTGAGCGGTAGAGGATTCGGCGAAAAAAGGCAAGGCCGAACCCAAGATGATGTTGCGTTAGATTTGAGCGCCTCAAGGGGTGGTGGGCTTGTGGCGCAAAGAAAAACGCGCGGCCCAAGGTAACCGCGCGTTGGTTCTGCGTGGACGGTGCGTCAGTCGGCGCGCGGCACCAGCGGCGCGTTGGGATCGACCGACGACGACGGCGGCAAAAGACCATCCGTATCAAGAGCGTCTGTGCCGGTTTCTTCCGCTGGCGCATCGCCACCGGTTGTGAGGCGGTCCATGATAGACGTGCCGGAGGCGTTCTGCGCTG
Organism: Alphaproteobacteria bacterium; assembly: GCA_030431485.1. Classification (GTDB taxonomy): domain Bacteria; phylum Pseudomonadota; class Alphaproteobacteria; order Rhodobacterales; family Rhodobacteraceae; genus Marivita. Next base: position 5,809 of record JAUIIR010000058.1, on the reverse strand, counting down.
CAATCACTGTAAGGGTGAGCGAGGTGCAGATGAACGCTATGGCAAGGATCCAGGTCAGTTTGCCAAGGCCCGTCGCTGCGCTGCGGGTGCTGATCGCTCCGCCACCGCCGCCACCCATGGCGCCAAGCCCACCGCCATCAGAGCGCTGCAGCAGCACAACGCCGATCAGCGCGAGCGCAAGAAGGAGGTGAATGATGAGAACGACGTTTTCCATGGCTGTCCCGGGTCTCTTCCTGAATGGGGGGTATCTAAGGCCAAGCGCAGCGTGGTGCAACCCGTGTTGGCGGTGTGTGTCATCAATCCCCGCGCCTTTGATGCGCCGTGCATTTGCATATTTGAAAAAAGAAGAAGCGGCTATTCTTCGACGTCGTCCACATCCGCCTGCCCCGAGAGTTTGCGACGCACGATGGACCAGCTGAGACCGATGCCCAACACCAGTGACAGGGCAAGTATGCCGATCCAGACTGTCAGACTGCGGTTTTGAAGATCGAGCAGGCCGAAATCATAAGCGACCCAGAGCAGTGCACCGACCAGTGCGAGGATCAGGATCATCCCGAACGCACCGATAGAGCGCAGCGTGGCGCGCAGGTAGATGATGTAACCAACCAACAGCACCAGCCCGGCCAGAACCGTGATCGACAATTGCTCTTGCCCGTCGGTCATCGCCCAGTTGGTGAAGTTGTACGACGTCGGGTTGTAGGTGGCCGCAACCAGAACAAAGGCGAAAAGCCAGCGCAGAAGGAATCCCATGAGTTTTCGCCTTTCGTGATCGCAGGTGCAGATTGATCGCCCAAAGCGGGGCGCAGTGTCCAGAGGGCTATGCGCCCGGGCGTGATGCCTGTTTCAAACCGGCTGAGGCTGCGGCGGATTTCAGGATGCATGGTGAAATGTCGCGCAAAGGTTTCCGAAAACCGGTTCCCCCCGCGCGGATTGCGCTCTATACGGGCGCGGGTTTGACGGATGGAACTCCAGCAAAGGTCTAAAGACATGGCGAATGTGGTGGTCGTGGGCGCCCAGTGGGGCGACGAGGGCAAAGGCAAGATCGTGGATTGGCTCTCGGAGCGGGCGGATGTGATCTGCCGCTTCCAAGGTGGGCACAATGCCGGTCATACGCTTGTTATTGACGGAAAGGTCTACAAGCTGCACGCGCTGCCGTCTGGCGTGGTGCGTGGAGGCAAGCTTTCTGTGATCGGTAATGGTGTGGTCCTCGACCCTTGGCACCTGATGAAAGAGATCGAAACCATTCGCGGTCAGGGTGTGGAGATCACGCCTGAGACCCTGATGATTGCCGAGAACACGCCGCTGATCCTGCCAATACACGGTGAGTTGGACCGCGCGCGTGAAGAGGCGGCCAGCAAGGGCACCAAGATCGGCACCACCGGGCGCGGTATCGGCCCGGCCTATGAGGACAAGGTTGGCCGTCGGTCTGTACGGGTGGCGGACCTTGCAGATCGCGCAACGCTGGAGGCGCGGGTAGACCGCGCGTTGCAGCACCATGATCCGTTGCGAAAGGGTCTGGGGTTCGAGCCGGTAGATCGCGACGCGCTTCTGGCGCAGCTGACCGAGATTGCGGATCAGATCCTGCCCTTTGCCGCACCGGTCTGGAAGGTGCTCAACGAGAAACGCAAGGCAGGCAAGCGCATCCTCTTTGAAGGGGCGCAGGGCGCGCTCTTGGACATCGACTTCGGCACCTATCCGTTTGTGACCTCGTCCAACGTCATCGCCGGTCAGGCGGCGACGGGTGTTGGTCTTGGGCCGGGTGCGATCGATTACGTGCTGGGAATCGTCAAAGCCTATACCACACGGGTGGGCGAAGGTCCGTTCCCGACAGAATTGCATGACGCCGACGGGCAGCGCCTTGGCGAACGTGGGCATGAATTTGGCACCACAACCGGGCGCAAGCGGCGCTGCGGCTGGTTCGATGCCTGCCTTGTGCGCCAGACCTGTGCCACGAGTGGTGTGAACGGTATTTCGCTCACCAAGCTCGATGTGCTGGACGGGTTCGAGACGCTGAAAATCTGCGTCGGCTACGAGTTGGACGGTCAGCGTTACGACTACCTGCCGACTGCCGCAGAAGAGCAGGTGCGCTGCACACCGATCTACGAGGAAATGCCCGGTTGGTCGCAATCGACCGAAGGGGCTCGGTCTTGGGCAGATCTGCCTGCTGAAGCCATCAAATATGTCCGCCGGGTCGAGGAATTGATCGAATGCCCGGTTGCCCTACTTTCCACGTCACCCGAGCGGGAGGACACGATCCTCGTGACCGATCCGTTCGCGGATTGATGGAAAGGAGGTGCGCATGGCGCTGAGCTACAAAGCCCGAAAACGGTGGTCTCTGGTCATACTGCTGATCGGAATGCCAGCTTACGTGGTCGCCTGCGTAACAGTGATCAACTGGCTGGAACGGCCGTCGTTTTGGGTCGAGTTGCTGGTCTATGTCGTGCTGGGGATACTCTGGGCCTTACCGTTCAAATTTGTGTTTAAGGGGATCGGTCAAGCCGATCCCGACGCGGAAGACTGAGGATTGGTCTTAACCTGTCTTTTGCGCCATGACGACGAATTGGGTCATGGAAAAGAAAAACCGACCTTCTGACGCCAGATTAAGTTGTTCGTCAAACCACGCCTCGGCGGTCTCGGCATCCACATGGCGGTTCGCGACAGCATACGCCTTCATCAGGTGCATCATCGTCACCGCGACACCGTCAGATTTCAGGACGTGATCTGTCATGGTATGGGCACGTACGTCTGACACGTTGTGGCCTTTGGTGGCCAGTAGCGCGGAGAGCTTCGCGCTGACATCGCGGTGCACGCAGTGTTGGTCCCATGACGCCATCATGCTGTCCATACGCATTGGGTCGTCGCTGAACCAAGTGAACGTACCAAAATGGATGTCGCTGATGACAATGCGGCCGCCTGGCTTCAATACGCGCAGCATTTCAGTCAATGCACCGTCAATGTCGTCAATATACTCGAAGACTTGCACCGACACCGCGCGATCGACGCTCATATCTTGGAGAGGTAGGTCGTGGGCCGTTCCGGCAAGGAGTTCCACGCAATCCAAACCCTTACAGCGCTTGTCAGCCGAGGCCCGCATATCCTCACTTGGGTCAATCCCAATGACCTTGCCTGCGGCACCCACTGCACGGGCCAGCTCCTCTGTCAGAAGGCCATTGCCGCAGCCGATATCGAGGATGGTGTCTCCGGGTCTTGGAGCCAGTGCATCGAAGGACGCCTGCCGTCGTCGCGTCAGATCAGCTCCTACGTAAGCTGTATCCAATACGCGTGTGGTTTCGGCGTCGAATGGTAGCATGAGCCTGTCCCCCTGACTATGTTACCAGATTTTGCGCTTTCGGACGACCCGACTTTGACAAGGTGGTTTTTTGACAGCGGTTCTGAAGGCACGAACGTGCAAAAGGCGGGAGATGTCCCCCGACTTTTTCGCAAATTTTAAGTTTGGCTCAGCCTGCGGCACGGGCATCGGGTTTGAAGCCGATGCTGTCGGATGCGGCAAACCGACCGCCGCCCTTCTTCTCGATTTTCCCATCGCGCAGAAGCTGACCAAAGCTGCGCAGACGTTCTTCCCGCGAACTGGCTTCACTTTCGGCCTGCAGCAGTTTGGTCATCAACTGCGGGCGCGAGAACTGGTCGCGACCCTCGACAAAGGACATGTACGCAGCGGCAGCCTCAAGAAGTTCGGGCAACGTGTGCGCGCCCTGGCTTTCGGCGAAGTCGGCAAATCCTGTGTCATCGCCAGCCATACCGTCAGCACTCTCGACAGGCTCGATGGAACGGGTCACACGGCGCGGACGTACGGGCGGCGCGTCAGCCTCTGCCTCGACATCAATGCGCTGTTCAGCAACCAGCTTGAGCGGTGCAGGGCGGACCGGTGCGGGCCGCGCAGAGCGGGCTTCAGTGACTTTCGGGCGCCGTGGTCGCACGGCATCTGCGAGGTCTTCGCGGTATGGCTCTTCTTCGTCGACCGTCTTTTTGCCAAAGCCAAGAATACGGTCCGCCTTGGTCGCGGCCACGGCCGCCCGCAGATGCGCAATTGCACTGCGCCGGCGGTTACCCTCGGGTTCTTCCATCTCGCTGTCGGTTTTGTCCGCAAGCCGTTCGACGGAATCGCCATCTTCCTCGATCGACGTGTCTGTCAGCATGGCGCGCGCCGGGCTGGACAGTTTGACGGCTTTGCGGACGCTGGCATGCGCGGCCTGTTCGTCTTCTTCAGAGAGGGTCAGGTCGTCGTCTTCGTCCTCGTCGTCGTCAAAGTTCCAGTCATCGTCTTCTTCGATTTCGGCATGCAGGTCTGCCAGCTCGCGGGCGAGTTCGGCTTCCTGTTCCGGCGTCAGGGTGCTGTCTTCGAGGCCGGGCAATGCCGTGGCAGCGGCCGCGGGTTCATCATCGTAGTCGTCCTCATCGTCATATTCTTCCAGTGTTCCGCGGGCGAGAGCCGCTTCCACATCAGCGCGCTTGGCGGTTGCGACCCGCGCAACCAACGGAGCAGGAGACACGGGCTCGTCCTCAACATCCACGTCCGCCGTTTCTTCCGAGGTCAGGACAAGCGGTTCACCTTCGTCATTCTCATCGTGATCGTCCTCTTCAGCAACGACATCGTCGCGTTGCGACCCGCCGAAGACTGTGTCGAGATCGCTGGACGCGTCCTCATCCATGTCTGACTGGGCGGCAAAGTCAAAGCCGTCCTCATCGCCTTGTGCATCGGCGGTATCCGGGCTCTGCTTTGCGGCAAGAGCCTGTGCTTCAAGTTCGGCGATTTTGGCGCGCAGTGCGGCCAGCTCGTTCTGAGTGTCATCGTCCTGCGCAAGCGCTGGGTCAACGTCATCTTCGCCCATGTCGTCCTCATCGGACTTATCGGGCAGGATTGGGTCGTCGACGCAGCCTTCGTGCTCGTCCGCGACGATGGCGGCGATTGTATCGGCGAAGAGGTTGTCTTCGAGCGATTCACTGTCGTCGATATCAATTCCATCGTTTTCGGCCACACCATCTCCATCGGGTCCCGACATGGCGTGTTCGTCTTCAATGTATTCCGGTTTTGTTTGCGACTTGGCGGCGACAACAGCACGGATCCGCTGCAGTTTGTCTGCAACACTGTCGGTCACGGCAGGTGCCGCGATGTGCTCTTCGACGATCTCCGCCGCAGACTGATCTGCCTGCGCCTCTTGTTCGGCAATCAGAGCGTCGATGCTTAGGTCGTCCGAGGTATCGGTGTCTTCGCCAAGAATATCCTCTGCACGGATGCCCGTAGCTTCTTCCGGATCGGTCGCCATATCTTCGATGTCAGATGGCGCTGTGTCAGACAGGTCCATGTCTGAGAGGTCAATGGAAACCTCCTCCATCTGATCTGCTTGGTCCAACTCCACAATCTCAGGTGCGGGGTCGGACGCCTCCGCGCCTGTTGTGAGCCCCGCGATATCGTTCGCCTGAATGTCACTTTGCGCCTCTGCCTCTTGGGCCGCGACAGCAAGTGCGGTGGCAGCCGCTCCCACTGTCGCGCCCTTGAGGGCTGCGTCCGTCGATGAATGCGGCGCGACATCCCCTCGCGGCGACTCGACATCATCGGACGGACGCAGAACCAAGTTGCCCTTTTCAAATCGGGCTTCGACCCGGCGGGCGATTTCACGCTCCGCGATACGGGCCAGCATCTCGGCATCGGGTGTCGGGGGTTCGGCCCCGAAATATCGATCATCCTGCGCGAGGTCGCGAAAATACTCCGCGATCGCCTTCATGGTGTCGAAGGAATTGTCGAACCCTTCGAGTGTACATGAAAAGGTACCATAGGATACCGTGAGTA
>JAUIIR010000057.1 GCA_030431485.1 Alphaproteobacteria bacterium | reverse complement strand
GCACACCCCGGAGGGACGTGATGATAGGACTTGAGCATTACCTGACAGTGGCAGCGGTGCTGTTCGTGATCGGGATTTTCGGGCTGTTCCTGAACCGCAAGAACGTGATCATCCTGCTGATGAGCATTGAACTGATGCTGTTGGCGGTGAACATCAACCTTGTCGCGTTCTCGAGCTTCCTGGGCGATCTGGTGGGGCAGGTGTTCACCCTGTTCGTCCTCACGGTCGCGGCGGCCGAAGCGGCCATCGGCCTTGCCATCCTCGTCTGTTTCTTCCGCAACCGTGGTTCCATCGCGGTTGAAGACGTCAACGTGATGAAGGGCTGACGATGATGGAAACGCTTATCCTGTTTTCTCCGCTGGTCGGTGCCATTCTCTGTGGCTTTGGCTGGAAGTTCATCGGTGAGACCGCCGCGCAATGGGTGGCCACGGGCCTTCTGTTCTTTGCCTGTGTGCTGTCCTGGATTGTCTTCCTGACCCATGACGGCGTCACCGAGACCATCAACATCCTGCGCTGGATCGAATCCGGCACTCTGAGCACCGAATGGGCGATCCGTCTGGACCGTCTGACGGCGACCATGCTGATCGTCGTGACCACGGTGTCGGCGCTCGTGCACCTGTATTCGTTTGGCTACATGGACCACGACCCACAGTGGAAAGAAGGCGAAAGCTACAAGCCGCGCTTCTTTGCCTACCTGTCGTTCTTCACCTTCGCCATGCTGATGCTGGTGACATCGGACAACCTTGTTCAGATGTTCTTTGGCTGGGAAGGCGTGGGCGTCGCATCCTATCTGCTGATCGGCTTCTACTACCGCAAGCCGTCCGCCAACGCCGCTGCCATCAAGGCGTTTGTGGTTAACCGGGTGGGCGATTTCGGCTTTGCACTGGGTATCTTCGCGCTGTTCTTCCTTGTCGACAGCATCCGCTTTGACGACATCTTCGCAGCCGCGCCGACACTGGCGGAAACTCAGTTGACCTTCCTCTGGACCGAATGGAATGCGGCCAACCTGATCGCCTTCCTGCTCTTCATCGGTGCGATGGGGAAATCGGCGCAGCTGTTACTGCACACTTGGTTGCCGGACGCGATGGAAGGCCCGACCCCGGTGTCGGCGCTCATCCACGCGGCGACCATGGTGACGGCCGGAGTCTACCTTGTCTGCCGCATGTCGCCGCTGATGGAGTTCGCGCCCGAGGCGATGGCCTTTGTCACCTTCCTTGGCGCGACGACCGCGTTCTTCGCGGCCACGGTGGGCCTCGTGCAGAACGACATCAAGCGCGTGATCGCCTATTCGACCTGCTCACAGCTGGGCTACATGTTCGTGGCGGCGGGTGTGGGCGTTTACTCGGTGGCAATGTTCCACCTGTTCACACACGCGTTCTTCAAGGCGATGCTGTTCCTTGGCGCTGGCTCGGTCATCCATGCGATGCACCACGAGCAGGACATGCGGAACTATGGCGGCCTGCGGAAGAAGATCCCGTATACCTTTGCCGCGATGATGATCGGCACGCTGGCCATCACCGGCGTCGGTATCCCGCTCTCCGGCTGGATCGGCTTTGCGGGCTTTGCCTCCAAAGACGCCGTTATTGAAAGCGCGTATGCCGCTGGCCCTATGGGCTATGCGTTCTGGATGCTCGTGATCGCAGCGTTGTTCACAAGCTTTTACAGCTGGCGCCTGATGTTCCTGACCTTCTACGGAAAGCCGCGGGGCGACAAGCACACGCATGAACACGCGCATGAAAGCCCGATGGTCATGCTGATCCCGCTTGGAGTATTGAGCCTTGGCGCGGTCTTTGCCGGTGCGATCTGGTATAACAGCTTCTTCGGTCACACCGACAGCGTCGCCAAGTTCTTTGGCGTGCCTTATGCCGAGGCGGGAGAACACTCTGCCGAAGGTGATGGCCACGGTGAAACGGCTTCGCATGGAGAAACCGCTGACGCCGGACACGGCGAAGACGCCAAGGGTGGCGAGCATCACTATGTCTTCGCCGGTCAGCCGGGTCAGGGGGCCATCTATGTCGGTCCCGACAACAACATCCTGAACGAAGCGCATGAAGTCCCGAAATGGGTCAAAGTGAGCCCGTTCATCGCGATGCTTTTGGGGCTGGGTACCGCTTACTGGTTCTATATCGTGAACCCGAAACTGCCCAAGCGTCTGGCCGAAAGCCAGCGTCCGCTGTATCTCTTCCTGCTGAACAAGTGGTATTTCGACGAGATTTACGACTTCCTCTTTGTGCAACCGGCCAAAGGTCTGGGCCGTTTGCTGTGGAAGCGGGGTGATGGCAATGTCATCGATGGGTCGATCAATGGCGTGGCAATGGGTTTTATCCCGATGCTCACGCGCCTCGCCGGTAAGGCGCAGTCCGGATACATCTTCACATACGCCTTTTTCATGGTGATCGGCATTGCAGCCCTTGTCACCTGGATGACGCTGAGCGGAGGAGCACACTGATGGATAACCTCCTTTCCATTGTCACGTTCCTGCCCGCGCTGGCAGCGCTGATCCTGCTGGTCTTTCTCCGGGGAGACGATGACGCAGCCAACCGGAACGCCAAGTGGCTTGCGCTGATCGCGACCTCGGCCACGTTCCTGATCTCGCTGTTCATTCTTGCGCAGTTCGATGCGCAAAACACCGGCTTCCAGATGGTCGAGCAGGGCGAATGGCTGCTGGGTCTCCAGTACAAGATGGGTGTCGACGGCATTTCGGTTCTCTTCGTGATGCTCACCACCTTCATGATGCCGCTTGTGATTGCCGCTAGCTGGGATGTGAGCCACCGCGTCAAGGAGTACATGATCGCGTTCCTGCTTCTGGAAACGCTCATGCTCGGCGTGTTCATGGCGCTAGATCTGGTGCTGTTCTACCTGTTCTTCGAAGCAGGCCTGATCCCGATGTTCCTGATCATCGGCATCTGGGGCGGCAAGAACCGCATCTATGCGTCTTTCAAGTTCTTCCTCTACACCTTCCTCGGCTCGGTTCTGATGCTGGTGGCGATGGTCGGAATGTTTGCGGATGCCGGCACAACGGATATCGAGCAGTTGCTGGTCCACCAGTTCGGGTCTGAGACTTTCAGCGTGTTGGGCGTTCAGATCGTGGGTGGACTGCAGACGCTGCTGTTCCTCGCCTTCTTCGCCTCTTTCGCGGTGAAGATGCCGATGTGGCCGGTGCACACGTGGTTGCCCGACGCGCACGTTCAGGCGCCGACGGCAGGGTCGGTGGTTCTTGCGGCGATCCTGCTCAAGATGGGCGGCTACGGCTTCCTGCGGTTCTCGCTGCCGATGTTCCCGGTTGGGGCAGACGTGCTGACGCCGCTGGTGTTGTGGATGTCGGCCATTGCCATCGTCTACACCTCGCTGGTGGCGCTGGTGCAGGAAGACATGAAAAAGCTTATCGCCTATTCGTCGGTCGCCCACATGGGGTACGTGACCATGGGCATTTTTGCGGGCAACCAGCAAGGGATCGACGGTGCAATTTTTCAGATGATCAGCCACGGCTTCATCTCGGGTGCGCTCTTCCTTTGCGTCGGCGTGATATATGATCGGATGCACACACGGGACATCGACGCTTATGGCGGTCTGGTGAACCGGATGCCGGCCTATGCGCTGATCTTCATGCTTTTCACCATGGCCAATGTCGGCTTGCCGGGTACCTCTGGCTTCATCGGGGAATTCCTGACGCTGATGGGCATTTTCCAGGTCAACACTTGGATCGCGGCAGTGGCCACATCCGGTGTGATCCTGTCGGCGGCCTATGCGCTCTGGCTCTATCGCCGGGTCGTCATGGGCGACCTGATCAAGGAAAGCCTCAAGACCATCACCGACATGACGCGCCGCGAGCGGGCGATCTTTGCCCCCCTGGTGATCGCGACGATCCTCTTCGGCGTGTACCCGGCCCCAATCCTCGACACGATCGGGCCGTCGGTGGAGGCGCTTGTGTCCAATTACCAAACTGCACTTGCCGCGGCGGAGTCCGCCACGCAAGTCGCCGTGAACCATTAAGGGGGCGAGGCTATGCTCTCGGCTGATCTGGGTATCATCCTTCCGGAAATCATTCTGGCCATCTACGCGATGCTGGCGCTTCTGGGCGCGGTCTATACCGTCAAGGACGGGGCTGCATCGCTGCTGGTTTGGGTGACAAGCGGTCTATTCCTCGCCATCGCGGTGTGGATCGGGCTGAACGGGACAGGCATCAACATCGCCTTCAACGGCATGTTTGTTGATGACGGGTTCGCGCGGTTCGCCAAGATCGTGATCCTTGTCTCCGCCGCTGCGGTACTGCTGATGTCCGAAGCCTACATGACCCGTCGCGGTCTGTTGCGGTTCGAATATCCGCTGCTGATCGCACTTGCGGTTGTCGGCATGATGATGATGGTCTCTGCGGGCGACCTGATGGCGCTCTATATGGGCCTCGAATTGCAGTCGCTTGCGCTTTACGTCGTGGCATCTCTGCGCCGCGACAGCCTGAAATCGACCGAAGCGGGGCTCAAGTACTTCGTGCTGGGCGCGCTGTCCTCGGGTCTGCTGCTCTACGGGGCGTCGCTCGTTTATGGTTATGCGGGCACCACTCTTTTCTCGGGCATCATCCAGACGGCGGTGCATGGCGATCTGTCGCTGGGCCTGCTGTTCGGTCTGGTGTTCCTGATCTCGGGTCTCGCCTTCAAGGTCTCGGCCGTGCCGTTTCACATGTGGACGCCGGACGTTTACGAAGGCTCACCCACGCCGGTGACCGCGTTCTTCGCCACCGCGCCGAAAGTGGCGGCGATGGCGCTGTTCGCCCGGGTGATGCACGACGCCTTTGGTGCGGCGGTCAGCGACTGGTCGCAAGTGATCGCGCTTTTGTCCGTGCTGTCGATGTTCCTTGGCGCCATTGCCGCCATTGGACAAACCGACATCAAGCGTCTGATGGCCTTCTCGTCCATCGCGCATATGGGGTATGCTTTGATGGGGCTTGCGGCAGGAACGGCGTTCGGCGTGCAGGCAATGCTGATCTACATGGCGATCTACGTAACGATGAACGTCGGCACCTTTGCCTTCATCCTGTCGATGCATCGTGACGGACAGCCTGTATCAAACATCGCGGCGCTCAACATGTATTCCAAGCGTGAGCCAGGCAAGGCGCTGGCTATGCTGGTGCTGCTCTTCAGTCTCGCGGGTGTGCCGCCTTTGGTGGGCTTCTTTGGCAAGCTTTACGTGCTGCGGGCCGCCTATGAGGCCGGGTTGGCGTGGCTGGCGATTGCAGGTGTGATCGCATCGGTGATCGGCGCGTTCTACTATCTGCGGATCGTCTTCTACATGTATTTCGGCGAAGAGCGGGACGACCCGCTCGACAAGAGCGGATCGCCGGTGCTCTGGGGCATGCTGATGGCCAGCGCGGTGATCATGGTGGTTGGCGTGGTCAATCTCTTCGGGATCGAAGGGGCGGCTGCGGCGGCTGCGGCGACCCTTGTCAACTGAGCCGTTTTCCTTGGTGAAAGACAGTGACGCGCCAATGGCGCGTCACTTTGTTTTTTGCGCCCCGCTGCGCGGGTCGCAATGCCTCCGGCGGGAGTTCATCGGGCAAGATGAAGGAGCCTGCGGTCTTGTCTGACTGGCCTTTGGGATACGGGCGACAGGTGTTGGCTGAGGTGGACAGCACCATGGCCGAGGCCGCGCGGCAAGCCTCGTTGTTGGCAGGCCCGACCTGGATCTGTGCATTGCGCCAGACAGCGGCGCGGGGCCGACGGGGCCGGGTCTGGGTCAATCCCGACGGTAACTTTGCAGCCACGCTGGTGTTGCCGACATCGGATACTCCGGACAAGCGTGCCCTGCGCAGCTTTGTGGCGGCTTTGGCGCTTTATGATGCTTTGGTTTCCGTGTCTGGCCGGGTAGACGGGCTTGCTTTGAAATGGCCCAACGATGTGCTCTTGACGGGCGGCAAGGTTGCCGGAATTCTGCTCGAAAGCATCGGGGCGCATCTGGCGATCGGCATCGGAGTGAATCTCGTGCAAGCACCCACTGCATCGGACGTGGAAGCTCAGGCCGTGCCGCCCGTCTCTGTGCTATCCGTGCTTGGAGTAGAGGTCGGTCCGGAGCCATTTCTCGACATATTGGCGCGCAGTTATGCGCAGTATGAGGCCCAATTTGTCACTTATGGCTTTGCACCCATCCGGGAGGCTTGGTTGAGTCGGGCCGCGCGATTGGGAGAGGCAGTGACCGCACGCATGGGGAACCATGAGGTCACGGGCACGTTCGAGACAGTGGACGCCGAGGGCCGGATCGTCCTAAACACCGCCTCGGGCCGTCAAGCCATTGCGGCGGCTGATATTTTCTTTTGAGGGCAAGGCCATGCTTCTGTGCATCGACTGCGGCAACACGAATACTGTTTTCTCGATCTGGGATGGGGAGCGGTTTTTGTGTACCCTGCGCACGTCGACGCATCACGGCCGGACAGCGGACGCCTATTTCACGTGGTTTTCGACGTTGATCGCGCATTACAAAATCGAACCCAACATCACCGATGTGATCATCTCGTCGACAGTGCCGCGCGTCGTGTGGAATCTTCGCGTTTTTTCCGATCGGTTCTTCGGTGTGCGCCCCATCGTCGTGGGCAAGCCGGAATGCAAGTTGCCGCATCCGCCTCGGGTCGATGTGGGCACCGGGGTCGGTCCGGACCGGCTCGCCAATGCGGCGGGAGCGTTTGACCGGCACGGCGGTGACTGTGTTGTCGTGGATTTTGGCACAGCCACCAATTTTGACGTTGTTGCAGCGGACGGCGCCTACGTCGGAGGCGTCATCGCACCAGGCGTGAACCTGTCGCTGGAAGCGCTTCATCAAGGCGCAGCGGCGCTGCCCCATGTGGATATTTCGCAGCCCGAGCGCGTTATTGGCACGAACACCGTGGCCTGCATTCAATCGGGTGTGTTCTGGGGCTATGTGGGCCTGATCCAAGGCATCACGGAACGTATCAAGGCAGAATACGGCACGCCCATGAAGGTGATCGGCACGGGTGGCCTCGCACCCTTGTTTGCGCAGGGTGAGCTGCTATTTGACACTATTGAAGATGACCTGACCATGCATGGTCTGACGGTCATACACACGTATAACAAAGAAAACGGATAAAACATGAGCGGTGAACGGATCATCTACCTGCCCCTTGGCGGGGCCGGTGAAATTGGCATGAACGCCTATGTCTACGGCTACGGCAAACCGGGTGAGGAGCGTCTGATCCTCGTCGACCTTGGTGTGACATTTCCTGACATGGACGGCACACCCGGTGTCGATCTGATCCTGCCCGATATCTCCTGGTTGAAAGAGCGTCGGCACCAGCTTGAAGCGATATTCATCACCCATGCACATGAGGACCATGTCGGCGCAGTGGGGCATTTCTGGGAAGAGCTCGGCGCTCCGATTTATGCGCGTGCCTTCACAGCGCATATTGCCCGGCTCAAGATGGAGGATGCCGGTCAGTCACCTGAAAGCGTGCGCACGGTATCGCCGTGGCCGGAAACCGTAGAGGCGGGGCCGTTCAAGGTCGGGTTTGCACCGATCTCACACTCCATTCCTGAAAGTTCGGGGCTTGTGATCGACACACCGCAGGGGCGAATTGTGCATTCCGGTGATTTCAAGATCGATGAAACTCCAGTGGTTGGCGAAGCCTTTGATCGCGCTCTTTGGGAAGACATCGGGAAATCGGGTGTGAAGGCGTTGATCTGCGATTCCACCAACGTGTTTTCCACGCATGAAGGCCGTTCTGAGGCAACTGTCGGCCCGGAAATTGAAGCGCTGTTACGCGACGCCGAAAGCATGGTTGTTGCGACCACCTTTGCGTCCAACGTGGCGCGGGTGAAAACGCTTGCTGAAGCGGCTGTGCGTGCAGGACGGTCGGTGTGTCTTTTGGGGCGGGCGATGCGACGCATGATTGAAGCGTCGATCAAGACCGGTGTTCTGGCCGATTTCCCAAGCGTTGTCAGCCCGGAGGAGGCCACGCAGATCCCGCGGGAAAACCTGATGCTGATTGTCACCGGGTCTCAAGGCGAGAGGCGTGCGGCGTCGGCGCAGCTGGCGCGCGGGAAATATCAAGGGATCACAATGGAGGAGGGCGATCTGTTTCTGTTTTCCTCCAAAACCATCCCTGGCAACGAACGTGGCGTCATTCATATCATGAACGCGTTTTCGGAACAGGGTGTGGATGTCGTGGATGACAGCTCGGGCAAATACCACGTTTCCGGGCACGCAAACCGGCCCGATCTGGAGACCATGCATGCTTTGGTCAACCCGCAGCTCGTGGTTCCGATGCACGGCGAACACCGCCATCTGCGCGAGCATGTAAAGGTGGCTGGCGCCGCTGGTCGCAAGGGCGTTCTGGCAGTCAATGGCATGATGATGGACCTCAGCGGCAATGAGCCGACGGTTGCTGAAAATGTCGAAACGGGTCGCACCTATCTGGACGGCTCGGTCAAGATCGGTGCCCTTGACGGGATTGTGCGCGACCGCATCCGCATGGCTTTGAATGGCCATGTCATCGTCACGGTCATTCTGGACGAAGACGACGAATTGCTGGGCGAGCCGTGGTGCGAGATCATGGGCTTGCCCGAGATGGGGCGAAACAATGCCCCGCTGGTCGACGCGCTGGAAGAAGACCTGTCGCAATTCATCGGACGGGCTGGGGACAAAACCATCGCTGATGATGACAAGCTGGAAGAAGGGCTGCGCCGGGTCGCGCGTCAGACGACACAGAACGAGATCGGCAAGAAACCCGAAGTGACCGTTGTGATCAGCAGGCTGGCATGACGCGCGGGGTTGTCTTCGATCTTGACGGGACATTGATCGACAGCCTTCCCGACATTGCTGCAGCGGCCAACGCGCTGTTGGCGGATCACGGACTTGAGCCGTTGCCCCAAAAGCAGATCGGCAGCTTTGTCGGCATGGGAGAACGCGTGTTCCTCGACCGTCTGATCGCGGCAACGGCGCTGAATGCCGAGGACTACGATGCGCTGATGGGGGAATTTATCACCCACTACAAAGCCAGTACCGGGCTCACCACCGTTTTTCCGGGTGTGCTGGATGTGATAGAAGCTTTGAAAGCCGAGGGCTACAAGCTTGGTATCTGCACCAACAAACCCGGTGGCCCGTTGGCGGCGGTATTGGAAGCGATTGATCTGGCAAAATGGTTTGATGTGATCATTGCCGGAGACACTTTGCCTGTGCGCAAACCGGATCCCGCTCCGTTGCATCTGGCGTTCGAACGCATGGGCGCCACTTTGGGTGCCTATGTCGGTGACAGCGACGTGGATTCGGAGACAGCACAGCGGGCCGGGGTGGCGTTTGCGTTCTTCACCGAAGGCATTCGCACCAAACCGATCGAACATATCCCACATGACCGGGCCTTTGACCGGTTTGAAGATCTGCCCGCAATTTGTCGGGAAATCCTGCGTCCGATTTGAGCGGGCGATGCGTCGACGCATCGCCGCGTTTTCGTCAATGGAGACGCTGGCTGGGGGTCATCCGGCGCGACGTTCGTCAAAGCTGAGTGCAATGAAGGACGGCATGTGGTCTCCCATACCAACCACATTGTTGTCACGACCACCGCGATCACTGCGTCCGCCGCGATCATTTCGGCGGTTGCGCGAACGGTCCTGATCAGGTTTCTGATCATCCTCGCGTTTGGCTGCCTCTTTTGGAGCTTCGGCCTGAACCGGCTCCTGTGCATCGACAGTGGTGTCCTGCGGCTTATCAGAGGATTTCGAGCGGCCACGCCCGCCACGTGACCGGCGCGATTTGCTCTCTTTTTTCTCGTCTGAAGTGTCCGCGGTCGTTTCGGCGTCCACCTGTCCGAGCGGGTTCTCGACGCGCGGGATTTCTTTCTGGATCAGCTTTTCGATAGCGTCGAAGTTCTTTTCGTCCTTCGGGCCACTGATCATCATCGCTTTGCCCTTGCGACCGGCACGGCCAGTACGTCCGATGCGGTGCACGTAGTCCTCGGCGTGGCTGGGCACATCGAAGTTGAACACATGGCTGACGGCGGGAACATCAAGTCCACGCGCAGCAACATCCGAAGCAACAAGGAAACGCAGGTCACCATCGCGGAACCCGTCCAGCGTCTTCATACGCTGGGATTGGTCCAGGTCGCCATGAATGGGGGCCGCGTCAAAGCCGTATTTCTTAAGCGACTTTGCAACGATATCCACATCCATTTTACGGTTGCAGAAGATGATTGCGTTCGAGCACGCGTCGCCTTCGACCTCAATCAGCTTGCGCAGAAGTTTGCGCTTTTCCGTGCCTTCCCGGTCGCGGCGCGTGGCTTTGAACATCACCACACCCTGTTCAATCGTCTCGGAGGCAGTGGCCTGACGCGCCACTTCGATCCGGGCCGGGGCCGACAGGAAGGTGTTTGTGATCCGTTCGATTTCCGGCGCCATCGTGGCCGAAAAGAACAGGGTCTGCCGTGTAAACGGTGTCAGCGAGAAAATCCGCTCGATATCTGGGATGAACCCCATGTCGAGCATACGGTCGGCCTCGTCCACCACCATCACCTGCACGCCGGTGAGCAGTAGCTTGCCGCGCTCGAAATGGTCTAGCAGGCGACCCGGCGTAGCAATCAGTACGTCCACACCCTTGTCGATCAGCGCGTCCTGTTCCTTGAAGCTGACACCACCGATCAGCAGAGCTTTCGTCAGTTTCACGTTCTTTGCGTAGATATCGAAGTTCTCGGCCACCTGTGCCGCCAGTTCACGGGTTGGGCATAGCACGAGGCTGCGCGGCATCCTGGCGCGGGCGCGGCCACGGGCCAGAAGCGTGATCATCGGAAGCGTAAAGCTAGCGGTTTTGCCGGTGCCTGTCTGGGCGATGCCAAGGACATCGCGTCCTTCGAGTGCTGGTGGGATGGCGCCTGCCTGAATGGGGGTGGGCGTGTCGTAACCCGCCTCTTCAATAGCTTTCAGGACTTTCGGGTTGAGGTTCAACTCAGAGAATTTTGTCATGTGTATCCGTTGTTCACGGACTGACTGCGCCCGTGCGTCTGTTGCGATCCGGCCCGTATGGCCCTGTGTTGTCCACAGTCACGATCTGCACGCGTATGTACTCTTCCAATCAAAGCGGGTCAATGACGTGGCTCAGCGATGCGCGGATGTCGCCTCAAGAGCAGCGGTTTGGTGGCGAAGTGGCAACAAAGTCGCCGTTTCAGCATGTCTTCAGCGTTGAATGGTAATGCCGAACACGCGTTCGATCGCCGCGTCCGGGTCGAACTTTGGCGTGAGAAGAAGTCCATACGTATCAAGCCGAGACCGCAATTCCGTGCTATCCTCGCACATTTCGCGAAAGAAATGGCGGAGCCCGGGCTCACCCTCTTCGTCGCGGAGGTATTTCAGCAAGTGCCCGATATTCTTGAGCGCATCGTCGGATTTGACCCGGTAGGAGCCTTTTTCCTGCCGAAAATCGAGTTTTGCTAGAAAATGCTCCCAGTCGGGTGCATGAAGATGACCGACAACGGCATCGCTCAATGTAGCTACATTGCGGACATCTTCTCCTTTCACTCGAAGGCGATGAATGGCAAGCCGAACCTCTCCGAGACCGGTGCGGGCGAACACCTTGCCTGCGAGATGGCTCAGAAACCCGCCACGCACATAGCTTCCGAACGTTGGATAAATGTCAGTAACGGCCGATGGCGGGATGCCGTCCCCGGTGCTGCGCAGTTTGAAATGCTGCGGCATTGCGCCCGCTTCTGTGACAGCGAGCGCCTCCGCAGGATAGAGCCGCGCACCAGCCATATCCGCTGGCACGGTTTTCAGAGACGCTGACAGCTTTTGCGGGCATAGCACGAACTCGTCGGTGTCAATATGCCCCAACCAATCCACATGCTCGCCCGCAACACGCAGCGCACGAGTAGCGTTGAAGGTCTGGCGCAATTGATGGGCATCGGGGCGGTTCTTGCCCATCACTTTCCAGTATTTCGCGTCGCAAATCGTAAGCGTTACCTGCGGGTGGCTCTGCAACAAGCCAACGATGTCGGCATTCGGCTCATCAAGATACAGATAGACATGGGTCGCGCCAATATCGAGGTGATGGGCCACAAAGCGCGCCACATCGAGAAGAGGGGCGTTTGTGGTGCAGACAACACCCCAACGTGGTGCATGCGACGGCGCTGATTGCACTCGCACGATGACACCTTGCCCGTCCTCGGACGGGGTTTGATCTTGATCCATGCGCCGCAGCTTGCGCGCGCGCAGCCTCTGCATGCGGCGAAAGACAGTGCCCGGATCGTCGATCAGGCGCTGCAACAGATCATGCGCCAAGGGGCGAATGACAGGATCACTGTCTGCTTCTTCCCAAAGACGGCCAATCAGATTGACGTCCAGGCCGCCGTCTGCAAGCGCGTATGCATTCATGTCGAGAGGCAAAGGACCGGACGCACGTCCTTCGAGTGTAAAAGGGCGGTCGGGTTCTCTGCCTGAATACAGACGTTCGCTTTCATAAAGCTTCATCGCTCCGAATAGCGTTGAGAGGGCCAATCCGGTGCTGCGTTGGGTTGGCGTTTTGCCATGATCGCCGAATGTCGTGATGCTCGATACTTTCCAACGCAAATCCATTTCACGAAGGAGCAAGTCTGCTTGCTCGGTCCAGAGCCGGAGAAACAAGTCAGCGGTATGGTTGGGTTGGCTGCGTTTGCGTAAATGCGCGATGAGCAGGCCGTTCAGATGCAGGAGTGCGTTTTGTCCCTCCAGCTCTCGGGCAATCTCCCAACTTTTGCGGCTGTTATCAGACCGCTTTCGGCTCGCTTCGGGCGGCACAGAGATGCGCAACCCGGCGATTTTGTTCAGGTCGCAGTCCAATGGCGGCAAAGCTTCGCCTTTGGCAAAGCTCAGCGGCGCGCGCCGCGCATTCATCTGTTTGACTATGCCTGCCATTCCGGCCGGATAGGCCGGGTTTGGCAACGGTTTTTGACTGCTCATGCGCTCAGAGTGCCGATTCAGCGTACTTCGATCAACGAAAAAGGCATCGCAAAATGCCTGAGTTCAAGCGCCTGAGAGGACGCCTGCCACCACAATTTGCAAGTCTCGTGCCCAAGTCCGATGGACGGAGCTTGGGTCAGACCATCATTTCTTTTGTCGCAGACAGGGTCACGTCCGGATAGTCGCGCGCAACGCGGTCGATATCCCATTGGAGGCGCGTCAAGTAGACCACATCTCCGTCATTATCCTCGGCCATGTGTTGCTTGTTCGCGTTAACCAGTTTGTCCACCGCAGGCTTGTCGCCGTGAACCCAACGGGCGGAAGTGAATTGCGATGGTTCAAACCGAACCGGCAGCCCGTACTCCAACTCGATCCGGCTCCCCAGCACTTCGAACTGCAACGCTCCAACGACACCAACAATGAAGCCCGAACCGATCATCGGTTTGAAGACTTTGGCAGCGCCTTCTTCAGCAAATTGCATCAGGGCCTTTTCAAGATGTTTGGCCTTCATCGGGTCGCCTGCACGCACATTCTGCAAAAGCTCAGGCGCAAAGGAGGGAATGCCCGTCACCTTCAGCGCCTCGCCTTCGGTCAATGTGTCGCCGATGCGCAATTGCCCGTGGTTCGGGATGCCGATAATGTCGCCAGCCCAGGCTTCTTCCGCCAATTCGCGGTCCGACGCGAGGAAAAGCACCGGGTTTGTGATCGACATCGGTTTTTTCGACCGCACATGGGTCAGCTTCATACCGCGATTGAAATGGCCCGACGCGAGGCGCACGAAAGCCACACGGTCCCGGTGTTTGGGATCCATGTTCGCTTGGACCTTGAAGACAAAGCCGGAAACCTTTGTTTCTTCAGGCATAATCTCTCGAGGCGTTGCTCGTTGCGGCTGCGGCTCTGGTCCATAGGTGCCGATGCCGTCCATCAGCTCCTTCACGCCAAATGAATTGATCGCAGAGCCAAACCAGATTGGGGTCATGTGCCCTTCAAGAACCGCCTGTGGGTTCAGGGCCGGCAGCAATTCGCGCGCCATTTCGACCTCTTCTCGCAGCTGGTCCAGCAAAGCAGGCGGCATGTGATCTGCCAGCTTGGGGTCATCAAGGCCGTTGATTTCGATGCTTTCGGCAACCTTGTTCCGATCCGCGCGATCCATCAGCTCCAGACGGTCACGAAGCAGGTCATAGCACCCAAGGAAGTCGCGACCGACGCCGATGGGCCAACTTGCTGGAGTGACGTCAATGGCGAGGTTCTCCTGAATTTCGTCAATGATATCGAAGGTGTCGCGGCTTTCACGGTCCATCTTGTTGCAGAAGGTCAGGATCGGCAAATCGCGCAGACGACATACCTCAAACAGCTTTTGCGTCTGGCTCTCCACGCCCTTGGCGCCATCAATCACCATCACCGCCGCATCGACGGCCGTCAGTGTGCGATAGGTGTCTTCCGAAAAGTCCGAGTGACCAGGAGTGTCGACCAGATTAAAGCGGAACTTCTTGAAGTCAAACGACATGGCCGAGGCGGATACCGAGATGCCCCGGTCCTGTTCCATCTTCATGAAATCCGACCGCGTGCGCCGTGCTTCACCTTTGGCTCGAACCTGTCCCGCCATCTGAATGGCGCCACCGTAGAGCAGGAACTTTTCGGTCAGCGTGGTTTTGCCGGCATCCGGGTGCGAGATGATGGCAAAGGTGCGCCGCCGGGCGATTTCGGCAGGCAGATCAGGGCGATTTGAAACATTGTCCAGCATGGCCGCGCATATAGGCGGCGCGGCTCTGCTTGTCTATACGACGCTGTAGGGTCCGTAAGGCGCTTTAGCCGATCAGACGCAGCTTTGCCGCTGCCGGATCTTTGTGATGCCGACGCGGAGCTGCTGGCAGCGAAGGCGCATGTGTCGGGACAAGTTCAGGAACAACGGCATCCGGGCGATGTTGGATGTCGATCAGCACATATTCGACATTGGCCTGAAACTCGGTGTCCGACACAAAGAACAACGCGCCGTTGCACACCGTGGCAAAAACGTCGATCCGGCGGCCTGTCGTACTCATGAAGATGAGTTCTGCAAGAGTGACCAAATTCTGACTTGGTGTATTGGCCGCCAGTTCCAAAGCAAAACACGCATTCTGGCTGTCTGAGGGCATGACCGGACGCCAGTTGGCATCGCGCTTGGGCAGGAAGGTGTCACCAAGGATCAAATCCTGAATGTGTCGGATCGGGTCTCCACGGCAAACGCCGAATTCTGCCCGCACGCTGTCGGCGGGGCAGGCTTTGAAGCGGGACACAAATTTTTCAGTGGCAGCAGACATAAACTTGTACTCTTTTGCAGGCCGGTACTCAGTCACACATTCCGGCATGGCTTTAAGATCGGTTTGAAATGTGTCACCTCTATGGGCAGGCCGTGGCATTTCACGGACAATTCTGACCAAAATGGGGAGTGAGCGAATGGATCTTGGGATCAGCGGAAAGCGAGCGCTTGTTTGTGCATCGAGCAAAGGTTTGGGCCGTGGATGCGCCGAAGCTTTGGCCGCTGCAGGCGTCAACCTTGTCATGAATGCACGCGGTGCCGATGCGCTTGAGGCAACGGCGGACGAAATCCGCGCGGCGCATGGCGTCGAAGTCACCACGATTGCCGCAGACATCGTATGCGAAGACGGTCGGGCCAAAGTGCTCGAAGCGGCGGGCGATGTGGATATCCTTGTCACCAACGCCGGTGGCCCGCCGCCGGGGCTGTGGTCTGATTGGGGGCGTGAGGACTTTATCAAGGCGCTTGATGCCAACATGTTGACACCGATTGCCCTGATGACGGCGCTGATGCCGGGCATGATTGATCGCGGCTGGGGCCGGGTGGTGAACATCACCTCGCAATCGGTCAAGGCACCGATCCCGGCGCTGGGTCTGTCCAACGCCGCGCGCACCGGTTTGACAGGCTATGTGGCTGGCACGGCGCGCCAGGTCGCTGAACATGGCGTCATCGTCAACAACCTGCTGCCGGGCATTCACGACACCGACCGCGCGCAACAGCTAGATGGTGGCGTGTCCAAAGCACAAGGCATTCCGGTGGAACAGGCGCGCAAGAACCGCGAGGCCACGATTCCGGCGCGCCGCTACGGCACTCGGCAGGAATTCGGAGCCACCTGCGCGTTCCTGTGTTCACAGCATTCCGGCTTCATTGTCGGTCAGAATATTCTGATCGACGGTGGCGGCACTAACGCGACCATCTAAGACGTGGCGCGCGGGCCGGACGGGGCGGGGCAGGCGCAGGGATTTTCCCTGAAAGACCAGCTGTTCAATGCTGACACCATCGGTGATCTGGCAGCCGAATATGCGGTCTTGCCGGGTTTCGATCCGGACCGTTTTACCACCGAGGCTCTCGCGGGGTTATCTTCGCGAGGGTTGCTGGAACGGCTCGATTGGCTGGCAGATTGCATCGAAATACAACTGCCAGCAAACTTCCCCGACATGGCCGAGGCATTGGAAGCGGCGATGCCGGACCCGCTTGATCCGTCAAAAACGGACGATGATTTTGGTCGCTTCATCCACGCGGTGCCGGGCATACTTGCCGTCCGCCACGGGCTGGAAGATCATCGCAACCGCGCACTCGACCTGTTGGAGGCGGCAACAAAGCGCTTTTCTATGGAGTTCTATATCCGTCCGTTTCTCAACCGCTGGCCAGATGAAACACTGTCCCGCTTGGATCGCTGGACGGAACACGACAATTACCATGTGCGCCGCCTGGTCAGCGAAGGCACGCGCCCCCGTTTGCCCTGGGCCACCAACATAAAACTTGATCCATTGGTGCCTGTGCGATTTCTCGATGCCCTGCACGCCGACCCAACGCGTTATGTTACACGGTCCGTCGCCAATCACATGAACGACCTGACCCGCCACGCGCCCGAGACTGTGGTACAGCGCTTACGAAGCTGGCGTGCTGCCGGTCGGCAAGCGCCCAAAGAACTCGATTGGATGACACGCCACGCGCTGCGCACGGCGGTCAAACGCGGCGAAGCCGACGCGCTTGCGCTCTTGGGATATGCTCAGAACCGCGATATATCCGTGTGTCTGGAACTGTCGCCCGATCCGGTAAAGATCGGCGACGTGCTTCGCATCGACGTCACTTTATGCGCCAAAGAAGACCTTCCCGTGTTGGTGGATTATCGAATCCAATTTCACCGTCCGAACGGCCGCCTCGGTGAAAAGGTGTTCAAGCTGAAGACGACCAAGCTCAAATCCGACATTCCTCTGACAATTACAAAGTCGCATCGTTTGAAGGCAGAAGCGTCGACATTCACCCTGCATCCCGGACCACATTTGATAACTGTGCAGGTTAATGGTCAGGATCGGGCGCGGGCGTCTGTGACGTTCGCCTAGCCAGCCCGTCGGCTCTGGACAGTCAGTTTTGGGACGGTGCATCCGTCCACCGGGACTCGAGCTTCTCAAGTGCCTGAATACGTTCAGTTGTTTTAGGATGCGACATCAGCCAGGCAGGCACTACACCCGACCGGGCCTTTGTCAGCGCATCCAATTTGGTGAAAAGCGACTTTTGCGGTGCAATCCCGATCCCGGCCTTATGTAGAAGGGCCGCAGCATAGGCATCTGCTTCGTACTCGTCCCCGCGCGACAAACGGGCCGCCAGAAGTGTTGCGACCATGTTGGCGATCCAGACGCCAATACCCGGAAGAAAGCGCGAGAGCACCATAGCCAAGGCCGTACGCAGCGCATTCTGGCCGGAAAAGTCAATCATGCGACGGCGCGTGTGACCAAGCGCGACATGGCCCAACTCGTGAGCAATAACGCTCGCCAGTTCTTCACCTGTGACTTCGCCATTCTGATACTTGCGATAAAATCCGCGGGTGATGAAGATGCGCCCATCCGGCGCGGCCAAACCGTTTACCGGGTCAATTTCGTAAATGTGGACCCTTATGCGATCCAGATCGAGCGCTGCCGCCAGCCGATCTGTCAGCGCCTTGAGCCGGGGGTCAGCCAGTTCTGTTGATTGTGCATCAAGCTCGCGTTTCGTGCGCCAAACCGAGAAATGGTACATCGCCAGGGCGTAGAGGATAGCGAGAAGGATTGGAGTGAATTTCAACATGCCCTTGATATGGGGCTTGGTGAAGGTGGCGACAAGCGCGCTGTGGGCGCGCCTGTCACAGAGTGCCTGTCACTGGGTAAGCTTGGCATCCATTGTGATCTCTGCAGCTGCGAGCACCTTTGACAAGGGACAATTCTCCTTGGCTGTCTGTGCCGCTTCCAGAAAGTCCTCTTCGCTGATGCCGGGGATCTTGGCCGTCATATCCAGATGAATCTTGGTGATGGCAAAACCGCCATCTTTCTCTTCAAGTCCGACACTGGCTTTCGTGTCGATGGCCTCTGCAACGGCATCGTAGTCGCTCAGGATCATCGAAAACGCCATTGAAAAGCACCCGGCATGCGCGGCACCGATCAATTCTTCCGGGTTGGTGCCGAGCTTGTCTTCAAACCGTGTATTGAACCCATAGGGCTGCGCCTTCAACGCGCCCGACTCGGTCGAAATTGTGCCTTTGCCGTCTTTTAGGCCGCCGGACCAATGCGCAGTTGCTGTCTTGGTGATCATGGGGAAACCTCCCGTCGATGTTGCGTTCGTCACATCAACGAGGCGCAGCCTTTCCGGGTTCCCGTCAAAGCTGTCAGGTCTGCCGATGGCGCGCGCGCGCTTTCCGCACCGCGCGTATCAGCAGCCATCCCAGAACGCCTGTCGCAAGCGTTGCGACGAGGAAACCCGACAAATTCGATGTCAGCTCTGAAATCTGCGTCACCTGTCCGGCAAAACTGTAGCCAAGCGCGATATAGCCAAAAACCCAGATCGCTTCTCCTGCGGCGTCCCAAAGCGTAAAGCGCAACCAAGGCAACCCAGATGCCCCCGCCGCCATATTCACCCAAGGCCCCAGAGGTGCAAAAAGCCAGGTGCTGAAGAAAACCCCGATCTCTCCCTTGTTGCGCACCGTCTCGGTGGCGCGTGCATAGAGCCTTCTGCGTGCGTTGTTCGTGGCCGCCAAACGGGTGAGCAGGGGACCAAAACGACGACCTGCCGCGTATCCGGTCTGATCCCCCAGAACCGCGCCCAGCCAGGCCCCGGCCAGAACCGTTCCGCCGTCCAGATCGCCTGAGGCAACAAACGCACCCCCCGCCAACATCAAGAGCGATGTCGGGATCGGCACCAGCAGACAGGAAAGATAGCAGGACGCGGCAAGCACCCAAACGCCGTAGTCCGCGACAAGTCCAAACAGCGTGTCGGTCACGGGCGTCGGGCCGGCTCAGTTGCGCGATGCATCGCAATCGCATTCTCGATCTGGCGCACCACCGCTTCTGGTGGAAGGCCACGTTCCTCTGCCAAAGCCTTGATGGTCTTGCGCCGCGTCTCGGGGGGTATGCCCAGCGCATCCCGGATCACCGGGATCGGGACATCCCAGGACTGCGCAACATAACCCGGTGTCATCCAGGCGGCGACCGGTTCCTCGCGATGCGCCGGGTCTGACCAGTAAATCCAGAACATGGCCGAACGCACGCCGAAAAACAGCATCACTGCCAACGCCAGAAGAAACCCCGCCATCAACGCCTTGTGATCTTTCCAAAGCGTACGCAGGACGGGTGTCACTTTGCCAATTCCTTGATGCCCCGGCTGATGCCCTCCAGCGTCATAGGTACCATCGCATCCTCAAAGATCTCGCGGATCATCTGAATCGACTGGGTATACTCCCAATGTCGCTCGGGCGTCGGATTGATCCAGAGGTGATGCGGCCATTGCTGACGTGCGCGCTGGAGCCAGACCTGACCGGCCTCGGCGTTCCAGTGCTCATTGGCACCGCCGGCATAGGCGATCTCGTAGGGCGACATGCTGGCGTCACCCACAAAAATGCACTTGTAATCCGGACCATAGGTGTTGAGCACCTCCATCGTCGGTGTCTGCGCGTCCCAGCGGCGGCGGTTGTCTTTCCAGACACCCTCGTAAAGACAATTGTGAAAGTAGTAGTGTTCAAGATGTTTGAACTCGGCGCGCGCTGCCGAAAACAGTTCCTCCACCACTTTCACATGCGGGTCCATCGACCCGCCGACGTCGAGAAACAGGATGACCTTCACGGCATTGCGCTTTTCAGGCCGCGTTTGCACATCAAGGTAGCCGTGCTCCGCCGTCGCACGGATCGTACCATCCAGATCAAGTTCCTCTGCGGCACCATCCCGCGCCCAGCGACGCAGACGTTTCAGCGCCACCTTGATGTTGCGTGTCCCCAACTCGACGCTGTCATCAAGATTGCGAAACTCGCGCTTGTCCCAGACCTTGACAGCGCGCTGGTGGCGGCTCTCATTCTGCCCGATGCGCACGCCTTCGGGGTTGTAACCATATGCGCCAAAGGGCGAGGTGCCCGCCGTACCGATCCATTTGCTGCCACCCTGATGGCGGCCCTGCTGTTCTTTCAGGCGCTCTTTCAACGTTTCCATCAGCTTGTCAAAGCCCCCAAGAGCTTCGATCTCGGCCTTTTCCTCGTCACTCAGATGCTTCTCCGCCATCTTGCGCAACCAGTCCTCGGGGAGGTCCAGTGCCTCAAGGACACCCTCAGCGCTGATGTTGTCCAACCCCTTGAACGCTTCGGCAAAGGCGCGGTCAAACCGGTCGATATGCCGTTCGTCCTTTACCATCGCCGTGCGCGCCAGGTAGTAGAATGCTTCGGGATCATAGGTCGCCAGACCCGCGCGCATGGCTTCAAGAAAGCTCAGATACTCCCGCAGGGAAACGGGAACGCCGGTTGACCGAAGAGTGTCGAAGAACGGAACGAACATGCCCCTGATCTAGCAAGCGGGCAGGGGACTGACCAGCCACTCACTGTTCTCTGTTTCGAAAATACCTCGGGGAAGCGCCTCAGGCGCGGGGCCGGAGACCCGCGGTTCCCGTTCATGGAAACTGGCGATGCGTTGACGCATCGTCCCCGCGATCAGAATACCAGCTTTTCGATGGCAATTGTCAGGATCAACCCACCCAAAGCAAAGGCGATGGCATAGACGGCCCCGTATTGCCACATATCGGCCCGGTTGCCCTTTCGCTTCTTGGCGGTCATGGCTCCGATGATGGCCCCCAGAAGGGCTCCTGCAAGTACGATCATAAGCTGCCTCTGGCCCTGTTGAGCGGGTTAAGCGTCGCGATCTCGCGCAGCTTTGCCCGCACGGACCAGTCCGAACCGAACCCGTATCGCGCCCACCCAAGACTGTCCAGACGCGTCTGAGCGCCAGCAGAGGCACGACCGGCCAGATCAAGCGCTTCGGCGCGCAACATCAAAAGCGTCGCCAAAAGTGCTGCATTCTCGTGACGGGCGGCAAGGTCGATGGACAATCCCGTCAGGTGAATGGCGGTGTCAGGATTGTTCTCCGTCAACGCATAGGCTGCCAATTGCGACGCGACATAGGCGCGATGCAGTTCGGTGTTCGGGCTGCGTGCAAAATAGCGATCGGCCTGTAGGAAATGCACACGTGCCGTTTCGGCATCGCTGCTCTGAAGAATGCGACCCATTGCATAATGCGTAAAGCCGCGGCGGTGATCCTCCCAACCCATTGCGGAAGCAATGCTCAGCGCTTCTGTTGCCGCCGCGCGCCGCGCAAGCGGCGAGGCTCCAGGACCAAGCGCCGTTTGAATGGCCTCGATCCACGGACGGGGTGTGCGGGCGGGCCGCCGGGGTGTTTGGAATTCACCTGCGGGGTTGAGGCGGGCGAAAATGCCGGGGATGCGGTTCATGACCTCGGCCCGTGTCATACCATTGCGCAAGGCAGGGTCATAATAGGCGCGCAGGATCAACATGTCATAGCCGGTCAGGACTGTGTGCACATTGTCATCGTTGAACACAGAATCGGGCAGGCGATAGAGGTCGTTTAACGGTCCAAGGGCCTGGGCGAGCTCCTCATGCAGGCAATCGCGCGCTTCCTGCGGGCTGGAATCATTCGGCAGGAAAATCGCCAGCCGTGTCCGACTGGTGATCTTGCCCCAATTCACACGGTTGGAACGCCGCGCTTGCCGATATTCAGAGAGCGTCGAAACGTTTGGCACGACAAAACAGGCCGCTTGCGGCAGAAAACGCTGGATCTCTTCGCGGCTCACGGCGTTGATGGTGATGCTCGCATCTGATGCAGTGGTCGCCCGGATATCAATGCCCGCCTCCGAACGCAGTCGATGCAGAAGCCGGTCTAGATCACTGGGCACTGTGGGCTGCACGTCTCCAATCAGGCGCACCGTGATGGGGCCTTCAAACCGGGTGAAAACATCCAGTTTGCGGCCCGATTCCAACGCCAATGCCAGATCGACAAAATCGCGGGACAGATCAGCGTTGGCAACACGCACGGGCTGGGGGCGCGGGACCGAGAACACCTTGATCGCCGGCAGGCTGCTGTCGACAAAGGCGGCGCGGGTTGCAGGTTCGGAATGCGATACCGGCATACAGGCGCCCAGCAACAGATAGAGCGGAAGCAGAAAACGACGCACCTGTCAGCCCCGCTGATACTTGATGAAAGGGGTGAGCTGACCAATCCGGTCATAAAGTTTGCGCGCCGAGTGATTGAACTCTTGCGTTGTCCAGTAAACCGAAGGTGCACCGGCTGCATCGGCCTGTGCATACACCGCCTCGATCAGGGCGCGTCCAACACCTTTGCCGCGCGCAGACGGGTCGGCATAAAGGTCCTGCAAATAGCAGACATTCTCGATTTTCCAGCAATGGCGGTGGAACAGGTAATGCGATATCCCAACCGGGACCGAGTCCAGCTCGGCGATCAGGCAGGAATAATCCTGCGGGTCATCGCCCAGAAGTCGGTCAAAGGTTGTCTGGTAGACGTCATCCGGCACCGACGTTTCGTAGAAAGTCAGATATCCGCACCAAAGAGCGCACCACGAATCGTAATCTTCCGCGCGCAGAAAGCGCACGTTCAAACTGGTATGGGACACGTAAGAAGCCTGCCTGCTCGTTGCGGATGCTTGATGCTCCGCGGTTTTTTTGTCCTCAGTGTGGACAGCTTACGGCGAAAACCGGGTTCTTGCCTAGCATGAACGAATCGGTGCGAATCAGTTTTTCCTCCGATTCGGTAAGTGCATTGAAAACCTATATGAATCAGCGCATTAGCCTGTGCAAAATCGCAACAGATACGGGGTATGGTCACTCCATTGCACCGATCTGACGGGGGCGTGGCCACGGGGTGACTACCGGTCTCATCAAAATAAGGATATGCCGCCCACATGACGCAACACACTCCGCTTGAGATATTTCTCTCCGGCACGCCGGGCTTTGAACACTTGCTACGCGACGAGGCCGCAGCGCTTGGCTTTGCCAATGCAACAGCCGTGCCAGGCGGTGTGACCAGCGATGGTGACTGGTCTGAAGTCTGGCGCGCCAACCTGATGCTGCGCGGGGCAGGGCGCGTACTGGCCCGCATTGCGCGGTTCCGGGCCATGCATCTGGCGCAGCTCGACAAACGCGCTCGCAAGATCGATTGGCCCGCGCTTCTGCTCACCGATGTTCCCTACCGGGTCGAGGCGACATGCCGGAAATCACGCATTTACCACGCCGGTGCTGCGACCCAGCGCGTCGAGACCGCCATCGCAGACGCGCTTGGCGCCAAACCCACCGAAAAGGCGGGCCTCACGATCCGCGTGCGGATCGAAGACGACCTCTGCGAGATCAGCATCGACACCTCCGGGGAAGGCCTGCACAAGCGCGGCCACAAACAGGCCATCGGCAAAGCCCCGATGCGCGAAACGCTGGCAGCGCTTTTTCTTCGTGCCTGTGGGTATGACGGATCAGAGCCGGTGATTGACCCGATGTGCGGCTCTGGCACCTTTGTGATCGAAGCCGCCGAAATGGCGCTCGGCCTCGCCCCTGGTCGTGCCCGCCACTTTGGCTTTGAAGAATTGGCCACCTTCGATGCTGCCAAATGGGCAGCCGTTAAATCCGGCCTGCCAGCCCCCAGCCAGACCGATCTGAGGCTCTATGGCTCCGACCGTGACGCAGGGGCCATCGCCAACGCAGCCGCCAATGCAGAGCGGGCCGGCGTATCTGAGATCACCACGTTCACACATCACGCCATTGCAGACCTAACGCCACCCGAAGGCCCGCCCGGTCTTGTCATTGTGAACCCGCCCTACGGCGCCCGTATTGGCAACCGCAAACTGCTCTTCGCATTGCACGGATCGTTCGGCGCGGTGATGAAAGAACGGTTCAAAGGCTGGCGTGTCGGCATCGTTACCTCAGACAAGGGTCTCGCCCGTACAACAGGCTTGCAATTCTACAATGTCAGTGCGCCGATTCCGCATGGCGGGCTGAAGGTCCAATTGTTCCAAACCGGCACGTTGAAATAGACGCCGGCCAAGCGTTTCCTTTGACGGAAACGCGCAGAGGTGTCGACGAAGCCGCCAACCGCGTTACCGCCGTTCGCGCCGCGCCATGAAGGCCAGCCTTTCGAAGAGGTGCACATCCTGCTCGTTCTTGAGCAACGCGCCATGCAGCTTCGGCAGCGCAGTCGCCCCGTCGCGCTTCAGATCGTCGGCTGTCATGTCTTCGGCCAATAAGAGCTTCAGCCAATCCAGCACCTCGGATGTTGACGGCTTCTTCTTCAGCCCCGGCTGCTCACGCAACTCGTAAAACTGCGTCAGAGCGGTGGTCAGCAATGCTTCTTTCAGGCCGGGGTGATGCACCTCGACAATCTGGCGCAGCGTGTCGGGGTCGGGAAAGCGAATGTAATGGAAAAAGCACCGGCGCAAGAACGCATCCGGAAGTTCTTTTTCGTTGTTCGACGTGATGATGACAATGGGGCGCTGCTTGGCCCGGACCGTCTCGCCGGTCTCGTAGACATGAAACTCCATCTTATCGAGCTCTTGTAGAAGGTCGTTCGGAAACTCGATATCCGCCTTGTCGATCTCGTCGATCAGCAGAACCACCTTTTCGTCCGCTTCAAAGGCCTGCCACAGCTTTCCTTTACGGATGTAATTGCGCACATCATTGACCCGCTCGTCCCCCAGCTGGCTGTCGCGCAGACGGCTGACGGCGTCATATTCATAAAGCCCCTGCTGCGCGCGGGTGGTGGATTTGATGTTCCATTCGATCATCTTCAGGCCCAGACCCGCCGCCACCTGTCGCGCCAGTTCCGTCTTGCCGGTGCCGGGTTCTCCCTTCACCAGAAGGGGCCGTTCCAGCGTCACGGCGGCATTCACCGCGATGGTCAGATCGTCGGTGGCCACATAGCTGTCTGTGCCTTCAAATTTCATGTGTGTTCTGCCTTTTTCTGTCTTTGTCCCAGCTCAAGGAAATCACCGTTTTGTGCTGCTATTCGGTAGTGACAACCCTTGGGCCTTCGGTTAAGTGCTGCGCGTAGGGGTGCCAGATATCTAAAGGAATTTCTATGACAGATGCTGGCGTAAACAAGGGGACCAAGATGAAAGCTGAAACTTTCCTGCCCGATGATTACCGACCCGCCGAGGATGAGCCTTTCATGAATGATCGCCAGCTGGAGTGGTTCCGTCGCGAACTGCTGGAACAGCGGAGCGAGCTTTTGAGCGACAGCAAATCCACGATTGCGGGCCTGCAGGACGGCACGCGCAATATTCCGGACGTTGCGGATCGCGCATCCGAAGAAACCGATCGGGCGCTTGAGCTCCGAATCCGCGACCGCCAGCGCAAGCTGGTCGCCAAGATCGACGCAGCTCTGCGCCGCATTGACGAGGGCGAGTTCGGGTATTGTCAGGCCACGGGTGAGCCGATTTCCCTCAAGCGTCTTGTGGCACGACCCACAACGACACTCAGCCTTGAGGCGCAGGAACGTCACGAGCGGCGGGAAAAAGTCCACCGCGACGACTGACGCGCGACGGGACAGAAAGACTTTGACGCGCCGGGGCACAGCTCTGGCGCGTTTGTTTTTGGGGAATGCTTCGTGGACCTGCAGGATCTGGATATCTCGGTCATTGGCGGCGGCATCGGTGGCCTGACCTGTGCGCTCGCCCTGCGTCAGCGTGGGGCCAAAGTCACTGTTCTGGAACAGGCGCAGGCGATCACCGAAGTTGGCGCTGGCATTCAGGTATCGCCCAATGGGCTGCGTGTGATCGAAGCGCTGGGTCTGGGTGATGCGCTGGCCGGGCGTTCGGTACAAGGGCAGGCCGTGTCCTTGCGCAATGGCACCACCGGGGCCGAGGTTGCGCGTCTCGACCTGACCCGTCTTCCAATCCATCAGCGCTACCTGTTTGTGCACCGCGCCGATCTGGTTGACCTGCTTTCAGATGCGGCACGGCAACAGGGCGTCAAAATGCGCCTTCTGCAGCGCGTCGATACCGTTGCCACTGGGGCGCGGCCTGTCATCCGGCTGGCCACCGGTGACACCCGCGAGGCAGATCTGGTGATCGGCGCCGACGGGATCCATTCCGCCCTGCGCCCGGTGTTGAACGCACCCCAGAAGCCGTTTTTCACCGGTCAGGTGGCCTGGCGCTGCATTGTTCCGAACACAACCGGACATCCACCGCATGCGCGAATCCATATGGGGCCGAAGCGCCATATGGTCACCTATCCACTGCGCGATGGCTCGGCGTTGAAC
Source organism: Alphaproteobacteria bacterium (assembly GCA_030431485.1). Lineage (GTDB taxonomy): Bacteria > Pseudomonadota > Alphaproteobacteria > Rhodobacterales > Rhodobacteraceae > Marivita. The sequence continues at coordinate 913 of JAUIIR010000057.1, read as the reverse complement.
GTGGTCGCTGTCGAAGAACGCGCCACCTGGGCCGCGGAAAGTTGGTCGCAAAAAGACGACGCCGACAACATGCGCAAGGCCTTCGCAGGATTCGATGCCGAGGTGCACCAGATCCTCTCGCAAGCCGAGGCTCCGGGCGTCTGGGGATTGTTCCGCCATCCTGTTGCTCCGACATGGTGTGGCGAAGGCGTGGCGCTCCTTGGCGATGCCGCCCATCCGACGCTGCCGTTTTTGGCGCAGGGTGCGAACATGGCGATGGAAGACGCCTGGGTGCTGGCGGATGCTGTGGCAAACGAGCCGGACATGGCTACCGGTCTCGCCGCCTACCAGCAACGTCGCAAAGCACGTGTCACCCGGGTGATTGATGCCGCCAGTAAAAACGCCCGCAACTATCACTTGTCGCCTGGACCGATCCGCTTTGCCGCGCATACCGCGCTGGGTCTGCTCAGCCGGGTCTCGCCGGGCCAGATGCTGGCCCGGTTCGACTGGCTCTACGGTCACGATGTGACCAAGGCTGCGTGAGGGATGGTGGGATGTCGGGCCATGACAGCCCGATGTCGGTGTTTCAGCCGACTGAGGCTTATCCGAAGAGTACAAACCCGTCGTCGATGAGGTTGGCAAAGCGGTCCAGCGTTTCGTCTGCGGTCGCAAAGCCAAGCGCGACATCGCTGCGATCAACGACGCTAGACTCCAGCGCACCCTGCCAGAATGCAAATCCTGCCTCATCCGAGTCACGGCCCAGGGCTGCGAGATAAAGGAAGTCGAGGAAGGCATCGTCGCTGTTGAGCCTAGCATTACAGTTGCATTTTTTGCTTGATATGACATTGTTGTGCGACTGCTTGGTGTGCTCTTCGCCAAAGCGACCATGCGATGATCGCAGCCGGCTCTATTGATCGCTGCGACATCTTGCATG
>JAUIIR010000056.1 GCA_030431485.1 Alphaproteobacteria bacterium | reverse complement strand
TGGCAAAGGACTGGGAAAGAACCGTAGCCAGCGCAGAGGCATGGCTCCTCGTCGCCCACATCAGACGCCTCACCCGCCTCATCGCAAGAGCCTGATATCATTCAGACCATTATGAATCGGACTCTTATGCCGGAGGCGGCGGAATGACCCATGCCCCCGAGATCCTGTTGGAACATCATCTCAAGACGCTGAAGCTGCCCACCTTCCTGCGTGAGTATCAGAAGGTTGCGCGCCAATGCGCTGCCGAGGGCTTGGACCACGTCCAGTTCTTGACGCGCCTGGTCGAACTGGAGCTGATCGATCGCGAGCGACGGATGGTCGAGCGCCGTATCAAGGCGGCTAAGTTCCCGGCCACCAAAAGCCTCGACAGCTTCGACTTCAAGGCGATCCCCAAACTGAACAAGATGCAGGTGCTGGAGCTGGCGCGCTGCGACTGGATCGAACGGCGCGAGAACGTGATCGCCCTCGGCCCAAGCGGCACCGGCAAGACCCACGTTGCCCTTGGCCTGGGGCTCGCTGCCTGCCAGAAAGGGATGACGGTCAGCTTCACCACCGCCGCTGCTTTGGTCAACGAACTGATGGAGGCGCGCGACGAGCGTCGCTTGCTGCGGGTCCAAAAACAGATGGCCAACGCCAAGCTGCTGATCATCGACGAATTGGGCTTCGTCCCTCTCTCCAAAACCGGGGCCGAGCTGCTCTTTGAATTAATCTCTCAGCGCTATGAGCGCGGCGCCACGCTGATAACGAGCAACCTGCCTTTCGATGAATGGACGGAAACTTTCGGCACCGAGCGCCTGACCGGGGCGCTCCTCGACCGGCTGACCCACCACGTCAACATCCTAGAGATGAACGGCGAAAGTTATCGCCTGGCCCAAAGCCAAGCGCGAAAAGCTTCCAAAACCGCCTGATCGAAAATCCATGACTTGGCCCTCACGGGCCAAGGCGGCCAGTCAACCGCCAGCTATATGAAAAGCGCGGATGACTGGCCGCCTGCACTCTGCGCGACCGTCACATCCAATCCCAAGTTGGTCTACTTTTGCGCCGCCCTTTGGTCGGTTTTTACTCCGCCGTTGACATTTCTCTGGATGCGTGGAATCGATCTTGGCTGGTTCGAGCGACTTCATGCTCTGCTACAAACATCATACGGTTCCGATGATCGCAGACGACACCCGCTATCCGTCAATAAAAATCGCCGAGGATCGGATAATCGCTGTCAGCTGTTCAGCTGTCTCTGGCGAGCCGCGTTTCACGCTAGCGGGCGATGGCTCAATCCCGTTGCTGCACTATTCAAGTGACAGCTTCCTTGGAAAGATGGTTCACTTGATCATTGATCGTTCGGGGCTAAGTGATAGATGCGATTTTGTTTATGAGAACTCGGTTGGCGAGGCTCTTAAGGCCGCGTGTCTCGAAGGGATGGGCGTCGCATGGCTTCCGATGGTGGCTGTGGAACCGGAGCTACGTAATGGTCAACTAGTCCGGGTTAGCTCGGATGGGACTGAAAATCCGATCTCGATTCATTTATTCCGTTCCATGGAGCGCAGCCGCGGAGAAGTCGAGCGATTCTGGTCGTATGCATCTAGTCTGAGTTAGGAGCACGCATCCAAATCAAACCCTTTTTAGACCAAGTCCGTTCTCCATGCTTCTCGGAGGGTATTGCCAAGTTGTTCGCCTGACTTGACCGGGTTATCAGCGGGTCATGAACATTCCGACCAACATGCCGCGCCTGAAGGGGTTCCGCTTTTCTCGTGAGATCATTGCTTGGGCAGTCTGGGCGTACCAACGCTTCGCGCTGAGCACTGCTGATGTTGAAGACTTGTTGGCTGCGCGGGGTGTGATTGTCAGTCGGGAAACGGTCCGGTTGTGGGTCAATCGTTTTGGTCGACATTTTGCGGATTGCATCCGGCGGGATCGACCTCAACCGAACGACAAGTGGCACATGGACGAAGTCGTGATCATGATCCACGGCAAGAAACACTGGCTGTGGCGTGCGATCGAAGCCAATGGAGACGTTCTTGATATTCTCGTGCAATCGCGCAGGAATGCAAAAGCAGCAAAGCGGTTTTTCCAAAGATTGACTGACCAGTTTGGCGAACCGAGAGTCGTCATCACGGACAAGTTGCGTAGCTACATCAAACCGATCAAGTCACTGGCCCCGAACGCCTACCACCGGGCCCACAAAGGCCTTAACAACGCGATTGAAGTCTCGCACCGCCCAACTCGAAAAAGGGAAAAAATATTGGGCCGGTTCAAATCTCACCGGCAGGCTCATAGGTTCTTGTCTGCGCATGACCAGATCAACCTGATCTTTCGCCCCCGCCGTTATCAACTCACCGCAACTTCATACCGCCACGCCCGTTCCGACGCATTCAGCCTATGGGCCGGATACACCGCTGAAATGGTGGCGTGACCCAGCCTCCGCCAATGAAGCACAATCTGCCGCCAACAACTTGGCAATACCCTGTCCCTTGTCAATGACGCCGCCTCCGTTCTCGACAAGACGCATCATGCCGAGAGACGTGACAGATTTGCCCGATCCGGACTCGCCGACGATGGCTACCGTCTCGCCGTGCTTCAATTGGAAGTCCAGCGATTTGACGGCCTCGATACGTCCCGATGACGTTTCGAACGAGACACAAAGATCCGATATTTCAGCCAGAAGCCGGTCTTCCATAATCGCCTCCAAAACTGGGAAGTCGCCGCTTTTGAGATCGGCTGCCCCTAGTAATTTGAAGGAGCTTACCCACAAGAAGATCGGCTTGACCAAAGCCGATAACACATGAACTATGCTGATTACGCATAGTTGGTCACCTTGGCCAAAATAAAATGAGTTACTGCCCCCTGAGACAACCAACCAATTGGTTTCGCTAGAAAAACAAAGGTAAAATGAATGGAAATAAAGTGGATCGAAGACTTCCTGTCTTTGGCGCGAACACATAATTTCTCACGCTCTGCGGAAGAGCGGAATGTCACCCAACCTGCTTTTGGTCGTCGGATTCGGGCACTGGAGCGGTGGCTAGGAACAGATTTGGTAGACCGGCGAACCTATCCGATCACACTAACTGTCGATGGCACTCAGTTTCGAGAAACTGCAAGTTCGGTTCTAGCAGAACTTTACCGTAACAAAGCCACATTTGCGAAATCTACAGTCGATTTTAAACCTGACATAAAGATTGCTGCTGCCAACAACCTTGTCCTTACATTCCTGCCTGGTTGGTATTCAGGACTGGCAACAACGATGCAGCCCTTCACGCTTCGTGTCAGGACTGAAAACTTTCACGACATGATTGATGATCTGACAAGCGCCGAAATTGATCTTGTCGTACAATACTACCACCGCGAGGTGCCGCTGCTGATGGACACCAACCTTGTCGAATGGCTGACACTCGGGACGGAACGCTTACGACTATACTCAACCACCGACGGATCCGGCAACCCGGCGCACAATCCACACGGGGACGTTCCCGTTCCCCTATTTGCCTATTCCAACGATGGCTATTTTGCCCAGATTACATCATGTATCCTCAAGAATTCTGAAACAGATATGGCGCCGTGCAACCACGTTGTCGAAAGTCCGACCGCGGATTTCCTACTCAAATTTTCAGCTACCACCTCCGGTATCCTGTGGCTGCCCGAAAACGGCGCAAAACAGGCCGTTAAGGATCATACACTGATCCCGGTTGGTGATGGGGTCTGGGATACTGAAATGGAAATACGTATGTTTTTCCGGCGCAACGTCGCAAATCCGCTGACCTCGAAAACCCTAGATGTCTTGCGTCAGACCACCAAATCCGCCCTCAAGGCTTCGCTGCAGGAACCATCAATGAAATAGCGGCAAGTGTCTGAATAGCACTTGCCCAGTCCTCAGAGACAAAAGACACCGTTTCAGCCGCTTCACGTTTGATATTCGAGATCATCGTAGCGCAATCCGCCAGATGCTGACTTCTCAGTTCGACTATCGCATTCAACGGCAGCGCGATCGGGCTGGATGGACGGGCACGGCCGATATTAGACACTGCTTCTTTTACGCCGTCCTCGATCAGCCGACGGGATTTTTCAGGCGACAGCGAATTGGCGCTATAGGCCCCCACAGCATCTTTCACCCGAATGAACCGCGTATCAGGGAATTGATCAGCGATTTCCGCCTCGTAGAAATTGTCTCCACTTGTTGCCAGAAACGGTACTCCCAGTGATGCCGCGTATCCAGCGAAAAGTGTTGCCTCTCCAACGCCAACACCATTCATCGCGATACTGCGAAAAGCCGCGCTACTGATGGTATGGGCAAACTGTCCGAACGCCCCCGCACGGGCGTGCCAGCCAATCAGCACGATACCGGCGCAGCCTTCATGCACCCCTTCGATCATCAAAAACGGCCTTGGCTTGCCCGAGATCAGGCGCGCTTCTGGATGCAGGTCTTCGCAGATCATGTTGCACATAGATCCATGTGAATCGACAATCGTAACCTTGTCGGCCCCAGCCGCAAATGCGCCGCGCGCAGCGGCGTTCGCCTCCCCAGTCATCAAGCGGCGCGCAAACTCGTATTCGGGGTTACCCTTTGATTGTTGCACCCGCTCAGTGACGCCAGCGACACCTTCAATATCTACGGATATTAGAATTTCCATCTGCCTCACTCCTATCCAGGTCCACTATAGAATGTAGCCTCTGTTCAGGCTGCAACGCCAATGCCAATTGCACACTTGCCATGTCGAGTTTGCATTGGGCGCTGACAGGCACCTGTGTAAACATCGACACAACTCCGGCGACCAACTGAAAGGACTTTCGCATGTCAGAACAGAAATGGGCGATCGCACTGCATGGAGGTGCCGGTCAAATTTCGCGCGATCGGATCACCCCTGAAAAAGAAACCTTATTTCGAGCGGCCCTTGCTCGGGTGCTCGAAATTGGAACGACGCTCCTGGACCAGGGCTGTGTGGCTCCTTTTCGGCAAGATCCGATAAGTTGACGATGCCCTCTCGACAGCGCCGCGCCACAGACCTATTCAGACAGGGTAGCTATCCAAAGGCTTCATCCGTGCCAGACCACATTTCGCCGCTGATCCTCTTTCGCAACCAGACGTTCCGCTCGCTTTGGATCGCAGCGCTGGCGTCGAACTTTGGCGGGTTGGTGCAGGCCGTCGGGGCGGCTTGGCTGATGACCTCGCTGTCCGAATCGCAGAATATGGTCGCCTTGGTGCAAGGCTCCGTGGCGCTGCCGATCATGATCTTCTCGCTCCTTGCGGGGGTCTTTGCCGACAACTTCGACCGCCGCCGGGTGATGTTGATCGCGCAGAGCTTTATGTTCTGCGTGGCGGTGCTCCTGACGTTCATGGCCTTCGAGGGCTGGCTCACGCCCTGGCTGCTGCTGGCCTTTACCTTTTCCATTGGCTGCGGCACCGCGCTGCACAATCCGTCATGGCAGGCCACCATGGGCGACATTGTCACCCGTGAAGAACTGCCCTCGGCTGTGTCGCTCAATTCGATGGGCTTTAACCTGATGCGCAGCATCGGCCCTGCGGCGGGTGGTGCCATTGTCGCGCTTGCCGGAGCCGCTGCTGCATTTGCAGTGAACGCATTAAGCTATATCGCAATTATTCTCGCTCTGTTGCGGTGGAAGGCGCCAGTGCGGGATATGCGGCTGCCGCGCGAGCCGATGGGCAACGCCTTTTCTGCCGGGCTGCGCTATGTGGCGATGTCGCCGAACCTGATGCGCGTGATCTTGCGGGGGTTCTGGTTTGGTCTGTCGGCCATCGCGCTGTTGGCGCTGCTGCCGGTGGTGGTGCGTGAAATCTTGCAAGGCACGGCCTTTGTCTATGGGGTGATGCTGGGCTGTTTCGGCATGGGGGCGGTGGTGGGCGCGCTGTTGAATGCGCGGCTCAGGGCGCGGTTTTCCAATGAGATGATCGCCCGGGGGGGCTTCACCGGATTTGCGTTCAGCTGCGCGGGGCTGGCGCTCAGCACCCAGCCCGTGCTGTCGGGCGTGGCGCTGATGCTTGCGGGGGCCTGCTGGGTGCTATCCTTGTCGATGTACAACGTGACAATCCAGCTATCGACCCCGCGTTGGGTGGTGGGCCGGGTCATCGCGCTTTATCAGACAGGCACTTTTGGCGGCATGGCTGCAGGCAGTGTCATCTGGGGGGTGATCGCGGATCAGGGTGGGCCCGAGACGGCTTTGCTCTGCGCGTCGATCATGCTGGTGATCGGGGCCATCATCGGGCGCGCGCTGCCGCTGCCGGAATTCAGCGGGTTGAACCTTGACCCCTTGGGACGGTTCAATGAACCCGACACCCGCTTCGACCTAAGCTATCGCAGCGGGCCCGTGATGGTCATGGTCGATTACGAGATCGCGCAGGAAGACGTGCCGGATTTTCTGGCCGCGATGAGCCTGCGACGTCGGGTGCGGATACGCGACGGGGCGCAGCAATGGGCGCTCTTGCGCGACCTGCACCGCCCCGAACATTGGAGCGAAAGCTATCATGTGCCGACATGGGGCGAATATGTGCGCCACAACGAACGCCGCACGCAATCGGACGCTGAACTGTCCGACCGGATCAGACGTCTGCACCGGGGGGAGGCGCCGCCCGAAGTGCATAGAATGATCGAACGACAAACCGTACCGCTGCGCGATGACATGCTGCAGAAAGGCGTCTGAAGACGGGGGGTAAATTCAGCGCAGAGACCTTGAGGGGCATCGTCAACTTATCGGATCTTGCCGAAAAGGAGCCACACAGCCCTGGTCAAGCGGCCATCAACACACATGTGATGTCGTCCCAAATGCTGTGAGCATCTGAGCGAGATTGTCGATAGGCAGAGGCGGATAGTCTGTGGCGGCGAGGGCGAAATACGGTTTGGACTTGATCATGGACAGACAAAAAGAGCTGTGCTTGGCCGGGCGATTTGAAGCGGGCCATGATCTTTTCTCGGCGCCGCGTCGGTCGATGCGAGCCTTCAGATCTGTTGTTTAAGCCCTTATGCCTACGGCGGTCAATGCCAGGTGCAAGACGTTTCAAAGCCGTACTATAGCTGCCGAGCTTGTCCGTGATCACAACGCGGGGCCGCCCGTATTGCTTGAATAGTTTGCGGAAAAAGCGCATCGCTGCGCGCGTGTTACGCCGAGATTGAATCAGAATATCAAGAACGTCACCATTGCTGTCGATCGCGCGCCAAAGCCAGAATTTGCGCCCGCGAATAGGAATGACCACTTCATCAAGGTGCCATTTATCAGACGGCGCAGGCCGATCCCGCCGGATGGAAGCGGCATACTTTGTACCAAATTTGCCAACCCACTTCCGGATCGTCTCATAGCTCACGATGATGCCGCCCGCCGCAAGTAGATCCTCGACATCGCGTAAGCTCAAAGGAAACCGAAAATAAGACCAGACCGCATATGCAATGATCTCAGGCGGGAAACGGTGGCCTTTGAAGGCGCCGGAATGTTTGGCTTTTGTCATGTCGGTCGGTACGATTTCAGAGCGGGACCCGCAAGTTGACGATGCCGTTGGCGGCATTGAGCTCGGCCCGCCACGCTCGGATCGCATCTGGATCGTCACAGCCGAATACGCGCGCCAGCCAATAAATATTGTCCGCGCTAATTCCTTTGTCATTATCCTGAAACCAATGCTGAACTGTCCGCAGCTCAACGCCCGTTTTGCTGGACTCGAAATGAGAGATCGTGTTGGCCAGAAGCTCCGGGGTCCAGGAGCCGACAGGCAATCCGGTCTGGTCCGTCGGCAAACCAGCGCCGACCGACACCAAATACTTGAAGAGCTCCTTGATGTCGCTGCCGTTTTTCGGCGGAGGAACAAAATTTTTCCCGCGCTTTATCAATGGCTTCCACGCTTTCGTTTCGTTCCATTTCGTCCTGTGTCGTTCCGTTTCGTGCGATTGTCAACGAGCCGGGCTACACAGCTATAAGTTGAGCAATATCCCGCCCCATTTCCTGGGGCGAAGCGCCAAAAAATCGAACAGTGAAAAGTGCCCTGCCCTCAAGAGTTTTGCAGGTTGCGATGGATGGGGCTTACGACCGCAGAGAAACAAAAATGCCGACACAACAACAAAACGACCGGGCAAAAAAAGTCGAACCGATCATTGAAGTGCAGGACGCCAATACAGGTGAAACGGTGGCGCTTGTCTGTTCGTGGAACAATGGGCAGGTGAGTGTCGCGTCAAACAGCGGACTGAAGGTCATAGAGCTTTCCCCGGAAGCGCGTCTTCGTCTTTGACGCTACTTCGTAAAAGATGGTGTATCGCGGCGGCTGCGATTTCGAATGTCGTATTTGGGTTGCAGCCCCTTCATTTAAGTTGATGTGATCGGGGTCATCCTGACCTTGAGCATCAAGGAAGGAATGGCGATATGGCACATTTTGTAGGATTGGACGTTTCGGTACAAGAAACAGCGGTGTGCGTTGTCGATGCAGTCGGTAAGGTGATCTGCGAGCGCAAAGTCCCAACTGAGCCGGATGACATAGCTGCTCTGCTGACCTCGATTGGCGGTGATTGTGCCCGGGTCGGGATTGAGGCAGGACCATTGTCGCAATGGCTGGTGAACGGGCTGACGGAGGCGGACCTGCCTGTCATATGCGTCGAGACACGGCATATGAAAGCGCTGCTCAAGGCCCAGCAGGTCAACAAGAGTGATCGCAATGACGCCCGCGGGATCGCCCAGATGATGCGCGTGGGATTGTTCAAGCCGGTGCATGTCAAGACGCTGGCCGCTCAGGAACAAAGGATGCTGCTAACCAGTCGCAAGCTGCTCCAACGCAAATTGCTCGACATCGAGTGTGACATGCGCGGCACGCTACGCAACTTCGGCCTGAAGGTCGGTGTTGTTAGCACAAAGAACTACGACATGCGGATCCGCGAGTTGGTTGAAAGTTTCCCCAGACTGGCCGCAATCGTCGATCCTCTGCTGACGGTTCGGCAGGTGATGCGCCAGCAATTGGCAACCCTTCACAAGATGTTACTCAATATGGTGCGCGACGATCCGGTGTGTCGACGGTTCATGACAGTCCCAGGGGTCGGTCCGGTTGTTGCACTGACCTACCAAGCCTCGATCGATCAACCGCACCGCTTTGTGCATTCCCGGGATGTCGGCGCACATGCCGGTCTGACGCCCAAGCGATACCAGTCCGGCGAGATCGACTATGACGGCGGTATCTCAAAATGCGGTGACGCCATGCTGCGGAGCATGCTCTATGAGGCGGCACAATCGATGCTGACTCGTTCCAAAAAATGGTCATGGCTCAAGGCTTGGGCCATGCGGGTTGCACAGCGACGCGGCATGCGGCGCGCGACCGTAGCACTTGCCAGACGCATTGCTGTCATTCTCCACCGCATGTGGATTGATGGCACCGACTTCCGCTGGAGCAACAGCGCTGTAAAGGCGGCCTGACAAACACGCTCTGGTCCCGAGATCTGCCTCGGCAGAATGATGTCCTCACGGGGACGACGGGTGGAGCGAGTTCGCAGTGGCTGCAGATCCTGCTGCGTTTGCAGCAAGGGCGCTTCAAAGATTGAACCACTCCATCCTTCTTACCCCATCATGAGGCGGCCACACGCCGACCTCGAAGAGAAGCACGAGCTCCGTGACGGCACATCGGCTAGAGCATTTCGACTTAAACCTGAATCTTCAATCGCTGCCTGAAATCAGAGATTTCAACGCGATAGGTGATACCTCATGTTTCAAGTTAACGCCGAAATGCTATAGGCAGATCAATAGCTCAAAGGAACATAACATGTCATGATAAACCCACTCTTGACATAGGCCGCGATAGAGAAGCAGCTATTAAACCCATTCGAGTTTTGCAGCTGGGTTAGAGCTGTGGGATCTATCGGCGAATGTGAGGCTACCCATTGTCCAATTCAGGGATCAGGTAGACGATCCCCAGCTCAGACTAATTTACATAAACTCGCTTACGCCCCAAAATTGTTGTGGCGGATGGATTCACAATCGAAGTGCAAATTCTTTTTCAAAACAGAAGCTTGCATGGGGGATTTTTAGAATGATGGCCTGACGGTCGAACCGGCGTTCCGGAAGCCTGATACAAAAAATGGCGTAACGACGCCGTGACTTTTATGAGACCAGGACTTGCGGATCTCCACCTTGGCAACGGCTTGAGGCCGATATGCCGTATACGTTGATGCAGACCAAAAGATGTCATCAAAAATAAAGCTCTTGCAGACCGGGCGGGCCATGCGTTTTTGTACCGGGATTGACATCAAGCCGAATTCCTTCTGACAGTGCCGTTCAGTAAGTAAACTTGGCGCGCAGATAGGAAAGATAGGCGGTCGGATCGTATTCACTAGCGCCTATTTGCGATAAGATTTCCGCGCGGCAGCGTGAACGACCATGTTGCCAGACTATGTCGCTTAAATGGTTGCGCAACGGTTCCAAATTGCCGTCAGAAACCGCAGTTCGCACGCCGGGGTGTTCGACATCCAAATACTCCATGATCTGTGCTGCAGTTGAGTTGCCAATCGTATAGGTCGGGAACGATCCAATATATCCGTGCGACCAATGCACATCCTGAAGGCAGCCCAAAGTGTCGTCGGGAACCGCCAGACCTAGATCACGTTGCATCGCGGCGTTCCATGCCTCGGGCACATCGGCCACATTCAGCGAGCCGTCCATGAGGGCCATTTCGATCTGGACGCGCAACATGACGTGCATGTCATAGGTTAGCTCATCTGCCTCGACCCGGGTTAGACCCGGATCAACACGGTTGATCGCGGCAACGAATTCGGCTTCGCTCACATCCGATAGCTGGTCAGGGAACGTATCACGCAATTTACAGTAGTGCGCGTTCCAAAACGCAGGCGAACGGCCGATGTGGTTTTCCAAGAGCCGAGACTGGCTTTCATGCATCCCGAAACTGGTGCCGCCGACCGCGTATAGCCCGATTATATCAGTGGTATGCGCCCCGCGCATCAGCGCCGGATCGCCCCCCATCTCATAAAGCGCATGTCCGGCCTCGTGGATCGCTCCGAAGATCGACATAGGCAGATAATTTCGGTTCCACCGCGATGTGATGCGCACGTCGTTGCGAGTCATGCTGATCTCGAACGGATGCACGGAAGTGTCCAACCGTCCACGTTCCATGTCGTAGCCGAGCACGCGGACGATATAGTCGCAAAACGCCTGTTGGCCTTCGATTGGATAGTCACGGAAAAGGAAATCGCTGCGCGGAGCAGGGCGGCTCAGAACATTGTCCAGGATCGGGCGAATCCCGGTACGCAATTGATCAAAAAAAACACTCAGACCTTGAGCGGTGGCGCCCGGCTCAAACACCTGCACCATCGGGTCATATGGATGCCCATCATACCCCAGTGCAGCGGCTTTTTCGCGGGCGAGATCGACGATGAGTTGCAGGTGAGGTTGGAAGACCGAGAAATCACCAATGCTGCGAGCGTGTGCCCATGCGGCCCCTGCAGTGATCGATTGCTCGGCTTGTCGGCGCAACGATTCGGCAGGGATGCGCGAATGATATTCGCGCGCGGCCAGAACGGCATGCGCGGCGCGCCGATCGATGTCCTTGTCGGCGGTTTGTAGCACGGCCTCAGCCGCATCTCCCATCCCGGGATCAAGGATCATGTCGCGCGCCATGCCCATCAAAGTCGCGATTTGATGGCCACGGGTTTCGGCACCGCCTGCAGGCATCATCACCCGCGCATCCCAGTTCAACAAGTTGACCGTGCACAACACATCATTCAGCCGCGCAATGCGATCGGTTAGGGGGTTATTCATGCGGCTGCCTCGTTTTCTGCTCCGGTCCCGCCATCTTGTATATGGCAGGCCACGCTGCGCTCGGACGAGGCATTTACGACGCGAGGGACTTCGACCCGGCAACGGGGACCGGCCAAGGGGCATCGCGGATGGAATGCACATCCCTTCGGCGGGTTGATGGGGGACGGGATTTCGCCTTTGATGGGCTGGAAGCGTGCGCGACCGGTGCCAAGTGTCGGGACAGAGCCGAACAGCGCGGATGTATAGGGATGCAGCGGCTTTTCATACAATTGATTAGCAGGTGCGGTTTCGACCACTCGGCCAAGATACATGATGGCGACACGATCACAGACGTGACGCACCACTGACAGGTCATGGCTGATGAACAATGCGGTCAGGTCCAGTTGTTTGCGCAGATCCATAAACAGGTTCAACACCTGCGCTTGAATGGACACATCAAGCGATGCAACCGCTTCGTCCAACACCAGCAGTTCCGGTTGCATCGCCAAGGCGCGGGCGATGGCGACACGCTGACGCTGACCACCGGAAAACTGGTGTGGCAATCGGTTGGCATAGGCGCCTTCCAGCCCGACTTGTTCCAACAATGCGCGCACTTTGCTTTGCACGTCTTTGGCTGGGATCAATCCGTGAATGCGCGGACCTTCGGCGATGATTTCACCGACTTTCATACGCGGGTTCAGGCTGGCGAACGGGTCTTGGTGGATCATCTGCACCCGTGTTGTCAGCTTGTCCACATTGCCGCGACTGTCGCGCGCCACGGGGTCACCGTCCAGCGTCACCTTACCGGCGCTTGGTGTATAGATGCCCGAAACGATGCGGCCCAGTGTGGATTTTCCGCAGCCGGATTCACCAACAATGCCAAGCACTTCCCCACGCGGAACACTAAGGCTGACATCAGTAACAGCGTGAACGGTCTGTGATGAATCACGACCTGTCAAACGATCAAGCCCTTTGAGTAAAACGCCGGGGGACCGTGTGAACCGCTTGGAAACGGCGTCAATTTGCAGAATTGGATCGGTCATGATGCCTCGAGTGGGTGGTGGCACAAAACTGAATGTGCGTCAGTTCCGGAATGGGGTGGCTGGGTTGCGCAGATCTCGGTTGCACGGGGGCAGCGCGGACGGAACGGACAGCCGGATGGCAAGTTCGCCAGTTGCGGAGTCGAGCCGGGAATTTGCGGAAGTTTCTGTCCCGGTTCATGCAGCCCGGGCACAGAGTCAATCAGCCCGCGCGTATAGGGATGGCGAGGGGATGCGATGACCTCGGCGGCGGTGCCGCTTTCGACAATGCGTCCCGCATACATCACCGCAATATCATCGGCGAGGCTTGAGACCACAGCAAGGTCATGTGTTACCCAGACAATCGCTGTGCCTGTTTCATCCACCAGTCGACGCACTTCTGCAAGGATTTGACCCTGAATGGATACATCCAGCGCGGTTGTGGGTTCGTCGGCGATGATAACGGCAGGGCGATGCAGCAGTGCGGTGGCGATGGCCACACGCTGGCGCATACCGCCCGAAAGCTGATGCGGATAGGCTTGCAGGCGCTCTCCGGCGGCGGGGATGCCCACGATCTCAAGCGCTTCGCGGGCGCGATCCCATGCGGCGGACTTGCTGACCTTTTCATGCACACGCACAGCCATCGCCATCTGATCCCCGACCCGCAATACGGGGTTCAGCGTCATCATCGGATCTTGGAACACCATCGCGACATTGCGACCACGCATGGACCGCTGTGCATCAGGTTTCAAATCGCGCATGTTGGTGCCTTGCACCAGAACCTGCCCGTCGGTGATCCGGCCGGGTTCGTCAATCAATCCCATGATTGAAAAACCCGTAACGCTTTTGCCTGAACCACTTTCGCCCACAAGCCCCATGATCCGGCCTGACTGAACCGAGAAACTGACATCGTTGACCGCAGTCACCGCGCCGTTGCGGGTGCCGAACTGGGTTGTCAGCCCTTTCACTTCTAATGCGACAGTCATCGGCTGTTCCTTGGATCAAGAACCGTGCGGACCTGATCGCCCACAAGGTTGATTGCGACTACGGTGACCATCAAAGCGAGGCCCGGATAAATCGACAGCCAGTAGCGGTCGGAATGGATGTATTTGAAACCGTTAGAAATCAGTGATCCCAAGGACGGTTCGGTCAGCGGCAAACCCACTCCGAGAAACGACAAGGTGGCTTCAAGTGCGATGGCGCTGGCGACCTGAACAGTCGCAACCACGATCAACGGCGGCAGCACATTTGGAAGCAGGTGGCGGAACAAGACACGGCGGGTTGGTAAAGGCGTGGATCTGGCCGCTTCGATGTAATCTTTGCCACGCTCAACCTTCGCAGCACCATGTGTCGTGCGTGCGAAATAGGCGTATTGCGCAACGACCAGTGCAAGAATGATCTGGCTGATCCCCTGCCCCAACATTGCCACCAGAACCAGCGCCAACAAAATGGCGGGCATTGAAAGTTGCAGGTCGACGATGCGCATCAACAGGCCTTCGACACGCCCACCGAAATAGGCAGCCGTCAAGCCGACACTAATGCCAACCAGCAAGGCCAAGGCACCGGCTGACAGACCAATCATTAAGCTGGTGCGCAACCCATAGAATATCGCCGAGAGCATATCGCGCCCTGCATTGTCTGTGCCAAGAATGTGAACATATCCGCCAGATCCCTCGGTGCCAGGACGCAGGAAGGCATCAAGCCAATCCAATGCGGCCATGTCATAGGGATCTTGCGGCGACACCAACGATGCCCCGAAGGATACGAACAGCAAAACGGCGATGACGGCCAAGGCCAGAACCGCGACCCAAGACTGGCAATAGTCCGACCAGAAATTGCGCAGCCGTTCAGCGCGTGTTTCCTCTGGTGGGGCAGATGGCACCACCATTGTGTTTTCCATGGTGACTTCGGGCATTACGCACCCCCTTTCAGGCGGACGCGTGGGTCCAGTCGGGCATAGACAAGGTCAACGACCAGATTGATCAGAACAAACAGGATCACGACCATAATCAGGTAGGACACCATGACAGGGCGATCCAGTTGCAGGATTGAATCGATGATAAGTTTGCCGACGCCGGGCCAGTTAAACACGCTTTCTGTCACCACGGCGAAGGCAAGGGTCGAACCCAGTTCCAAGCCGAACACGGTGACAATCGGGATCGAGATATTGCGCAGGATGTGTTGAAACACGATCTGGCGATCTGGCAAACCTTGCGCGCGCGCGAATTTTACATAATCGGTGCCCATCGCCTCGACCATGCCAGCGCGGGTCAGACGGATCATCAGGCCCATTTTGAACAGCGACAGGTTGATGGCGGGCAGGATGACATGGCTCCAGCCATCCAGAGTGGCCAAGGATGTGGGCAAACCCAAGAGGCTTCCGACATCTCCGCGACCACCCGAGGGCAGCAAGCCAAGTTCGACCGCGAAGCCCATGATCAGGAGCATTCCGATCCAGAATGTCGGCACGGAAAAGCCCAGAACTGACAGCGCCATGATCAGCTTTGCCCCGATGCTGTTGGGGCGATAGCCCGCCCAAAGACCAGCGGGAATGCCAACACAGGTGGCGATACAGACCGAGACAAGAACAAGCTCAAGCGTGGCAGGGAAGCGTGAGAACACCAGATCGACAACCGAAATGTTATACACCATCGAAGTGCCCAGATCGCCATGCGCAACATTGCTAAGGAAGGTCCAATATTGCTGTATCAGCGGTTGATCCAACCCGTATTGTTCGATCAGTTTCTGGCGGATTTCCTGCGTGGCACCCGGGTCGATCATAACGTCGATTGGATTGCCGATGGCGTAAACGCCAACAAACACAATCACCGACATGGCAAACACCACGACGATGGCCTGCGCTATTCGGGTGATAAAAAAGCTGAGCATTGGACCTCGTTCTGGGCGTGCCTGAGAAGGGGAAAGCGCCCGCCGGTTTCACGGCGGGCGCTTGGTTTGTGTGACCTTATTGGGTCGGAGTAATTGCGTAGGTGCGGGTTTCCTGATCAACGCGCGCTGTCATATCAAGCTTACCAGCATCGGCCGCCCAAACGGTCTGAAGGATCACGGTCGGGATCAACGCACGATCTTCCATCGCGATGAACGAGGCTTGTTCATACAGCTTCTTGCGTGCTTCGGGGTCAAGCGTCTGTGCGCCTTCACCGAATACACGGTCGAATTCAGGGTTGGAATACCCACTGCGGTTGAAGTTGCCAAAGCCCTTTTCGGCATCTTTCGTGTGGGTCAGCGCACCATAGGTATAGGCGGCTTCACCCGTCAGGGTGCCCCAAGCCGACATGGTCATGGTGTATTCTTCGCGAGCAGCAGCAGGGAAGAATACGGTGCCGTTCAACGCTTGCGCGTTTACGGTCAGACCAAGGCGCGACCACATTTGTGCCAGTGCTTCGCAAACAACACTGTCACCGGGAACGCGGTTGTTGGTGCAGGTGAAATCGATTTCGAACCCGTTGGGGTATCCAGCTTCGGCCAGAAGGGCTTTTGCTTTTTCGATGTCGTATTCGCGTTCGCCCAGCTCATCCGAGTAGCCAAAGAAGCCTTCCGGCATCAGCTGGTTCGCGGGGGTGCCCAGACCTTCCAGAACAACATCCACCAGAACCTGACGGTTGATGGCAAGGTCCAGTGCCTTGCGCACACGCAGGTCTTGCAGCGGGTTGCCGTCCACCGGTTCACCGTTGATGGTGATCGGCTGCGGCTCTTCATCTTTTACGGATGGTGCGATGTTCAGGATATAGACCGAGTCAGATAGGAACGTATCAATACCACCGTCGTTTTTCATCGCCAGATAATCCGAAGCAGGCACGTAGTTGATCAGATCAACTTCACCCGAGCGCAGGGCTGCAACGCGCGATGCATCTTCAGGGATTTCACGGCGAATGACGTTTTCCCAAGCGGTTGCGCCACCCCAGTAATCGTCGTTCCGTTTCAGAACCAGATCGCCTTTGGGCTGCCACGACACAAATGTGTATGGACCGGTGCCGATTGCTTTTTCGCCCGAGTTGAATTCTTCGTTGCGTGCTTCCATGCCGGTTTCGGATGGCACAACAAACAGGCGGGTGAAGTCGTTTGGCAGCGACGGCGCCATGCCTTTTGTTTTCACGTGAAGGGTATAGTCGTCTACGACCTCAACCGAATCCACGTATTTTGTATAAAGCGTCATCGGCATAGGGCCAGTCACTTCGGGAATACGCTCAATCGAGAATTTCGCATCCTCGGCGGTGAAAGGGGTGCCGTCATGGAACGTCACGCCTTCGCGCATCTTGAATTCCCAGGTTGTGTCGTCGATTGCGGTCCAGCTTGCGGCAAGACCGGGCTTGAGTTGAAGCTTCTCGTCAACGTCGATCAGTGTGTCGAATACATGGCGCAGGGCTTCGACTTGCGAACCCACAGTGGACCAATGCGGGTCGATCGAATCCGGCCCGGCGCGCAGACCAACCACCAAATCGGCAGCCATTGCCGTCGGGGCAGCCGCCATCAGCGCAAGCGCTGCAACAGCGGATTTCAGGGTTAGTCTTTTCATTGGTCGGTTCCTCCATGTGTTACACTTAGAAATCACACTAGACAAATATATCTGTGACAGTCAATAGTATTTTATAACAATCCAGCTCACTTTAAGTAACAATCAACAGAATAATTGCCTTGTGGCGCCAAGTGTTTTCATGCAATGTTACACACATGACCTGCAAGCAAGACATATTTGACAGCGCAATTGACCGCATTATACAGGCCATAGACCGGCAATCCTCTGTGTCACTATCTGTTCAGTTGCGAGGCGCTCTGGAATTCGGCATCGCGTCTGGCGAGCTTCCGTCGGGCGCACGCCTACCCTCGGTACGGGTGCTTGCGGCGCGACTGAAGATATCACCTGTCACTGTCAGCCACGTTTATGCGGCACTTCAATCCTCGGGGTTGATCGTCGGACGCGTGGGCTCTGGTACTTTCGTGAGCGGCAACGGAGATGACGTGGCAGACGGACGGTTTCGTGAGCTCGACTCTCGGATTGCCGAACTTGTTCGATTTGGTAAATCCTGCGGTCTTTCACCGGCTGAACTGGCGGTTCGGGTGTCGATGACTTCATGCACGACCCCTCGGCCGATTCGTATTCTCATGGTCGGGAACTTCATCGAAGCTACTCAATCCTATGCTGATGAGCTGCGGCGCCACCTAACAAAAGGTGACGAAATCCAAGCTGCCGTCCTGAGCGAGATCGCGGAAAACCCGCCCAAAAATATCGATATAATCATCGCCCCCAAAACCCTTCTGGCTGATGCGCGTGAAATCTTGCCGAATGTCGCGGTGATTGGTTTGATCCTGATCCCGAACGAGGCAACGCGCGTGGCGCTGGCCTCCATCCCACCGGACGCAAAGACGCTGGCGTTCGCGTATGTCCCAAGCTTCGTCACCATCATGAAAGCGGGCATCCTGCGGTTTGCACCACATGTGACGCAACTGACCATGAAAGTACGCGACGAGCCGGGGCTTCATGACGCAATCCAGGCCTCGCAAGTGCTGATCTATGCCACGGGTGCGGATTATCTGCGCCGTGACCTGCGGCCGGATCAAACTGCGTTTGAATACCGCCATACCCCAGACATTCATGCAATCCGCACCGAAATTCTGCCCGCCATCGAAACATGTCGGGCTTCCCTCAATGCCACAAAGGACGCCGCACAGTGAAGATTTCCGAAAGCAATTGGTTTGAAATTGAAGAATATCTGAAAACGGATGACCGTGCGGTTTTGCCCTTGGGCAGCACAGAACAACACGCATGGCTCAGCCTGTCTGTTGATTCAATTCTGTCTGAAAAAGTCGCTGCGGATGCAGCCGAACCCTTGGGCGTTCCGGTATTTCCGGCAGTCGCTTATGGTTTGACACCCTATTTCATGGCATTCCCTGGTTCGGTGTCGTTGAAACTTTCGACCTATGCATCGCTTGTGCGCGATATTCTGGACAGTCTTTATGCCACTGGCTTTCGTCGCATCCTGATCGTCAATGGCCACGGTGGAAACAGCCCCGTGCAGCCCGTCACAATGGAATGGATGGAGGATCATCCGGGCGCACGTTGTCGATTCCATGATTGGTGGCGTGCACCGGAAACATGGGCCTGTGTGCAAGATATCGACCCTGTCGCAAGCCATGCGTCGTGGATGGAAAACTTCCCATGGACCCGCCTGCCCGGTCGCCAGATGCCTGATGAACAAAAACCCTTTGTGCCATTTGACAAGTTACGCGACCGCAATGCTGCGGGTGTGCGTGCGCTGATCGGCGACGGAAACTATGGCGGAGTATATCAAAAGCCGGATGCTGATACGGATCGTCTGTGGGATATTGCCGTGCGCGAAACGCGCGCCCAGTTGGAAGGTGACTGGGCATGAGCAATACCCCTATTCTGATCTGGGGTGCCGGTGCAATCGGGGGCATTTTGGGTGCCTATTTTGCCCGCGCCGGTCATGCCGTGCATATGGTTGATATCGTTGAAGATCACGTAAAGGCCATGCGCAGCACAGGTCTTTCCATCGAAGGGCCGGTGGAAGAATTCACGCAGGTTCTGCCCGCAAGCACACCGGATGAACTGACCGGGCAATATGATCGGATTTATCTGGCCGTGAAAGCCCACCATACCGCAGATGCGCTTGAGATGTTGGTGCCGCATTTGGCTCCGGATGGTTATGTAGTGTCCGCCCAGAACGGGTTGAATGAAAAGGTTATCGCCGACAGAATTGGCGCCGACAACACCGTTGGTTGTTTTGTGAACTACGGTGCGGATTGGCTTGAGCCCGGACGCATTCTGTTTGGCAACCGAGCAGCTGTCGCTGTTGGGGAACTTGACGGATCCATGACCGACCGCGTGGGGGAAATTCACAGTCTGCTGCAATTGCTGGAACCCGACGCTGTCGCGACAGACAACATTTGGGGCTATCTGTGGGGCAAAATGGGATATGGTGCGCTGCTGTTTGGCACCGCACTGACACCTGACAGCATGTCTGATGCGATGGCGCGGCCAGAACACCGCGAAGCATATCGCGCACTGGGTCGCGAGGTGATGCAACTGGCTGCCCATGAAGGCGTTTCGCCGCTTGGATTTAATGGGTTTGATCCCGTTGCTTTTGGCGCTGATGATGCGGACGGTATTTCGGTGTCGTTGGATAAGATGGTCGCACACAACCGAAAAACCGCGAAAACACATTCGGGCATCTGGCGTGATCTGGCTGTGCGGAAGCGCAAGACCGAGGTCGATGCGCAGATCGGTGTCATGGTTGAACTTGGCCAAAAGGTCGGTGTTCCTGTGCCGACATTGGCGCGCATGGTCGAGCTTATTCATGACATTGAAAACGGTCGGCGCGCTCAGTCTTCGGACCTTGTCGATCTATTGGTGTCCGCATGAAGTTGGATCTGACCGGAAAAGTGTTCGCAGTGACCGGCGCGGCACAAGGTATTGGCGTGGCTATTTTGCAAGAACTGCGTGCGGCGGGCGCGACCGTGGCAGCAATGGATATTGACGCCAGCGGGCTTGCCCCATTGAAGGCAGACGGTGTGACGCTGCACCCCGGTGATCTGGGCCATCGCGATAGCGCACTGGCAGTCTGCGCAGATGTATGCGCCATGCACGGAAAAATTGACGGGTTGGTCACATCCGCCGGAGGTGTGCGCGGTCAAGTGGGGCGACCTCTGGAGGATATTCCAGAAGAGGATTGGCACGCGATATTCCAAGCTAATGTGGATGCCGCGATGTGGTGCGCCCAAGGGTTTACCCCTGCCCTGAAACAGGCAGGCGCGGGGCGCATCGTGACGATTTCTTCGGGCGCAGGGCTGCGTCCCAGCCTGACTGGCATTCAGGCCTATGCGGCCTCGAAACATGCGCTCGTGGGTTTGACACGGCAGCTTGCGTTGGAATTGGGACCACATAACATCACGGTCAATTCGATTGCGCCGGGGTTTGTGCTGTCCAACCCCTCGACCGAAAAACAGTGGGACGCCTTTGGTGCGGAACGGCAAGAAGCCGTGATTGGGAACATTCACATGCGTCGTTTGGGTCAGGCCCAAGACATCGCGGATGCGGTGACATTTCTGTGTTCCGACCGTGCGGGTTGGATCACGGGACAGGTATTGTCAGTTGACGGAGGCCATGCATGAGCAAGCCACATGAATGGGATGAACCCACTTGGCGCGGATTGGTTGATCAGGTGCGGGCCGGACAAAACCTGTTGCCGGATCGTTGGCCGGGCGGTGCGCGTTGCGCAGTTGCGTTGAGCTTTGACAGCGACCATGAAACCAACGAACTGCGTGATGGTGCAACGTCGATTGCACGGCTGGGGTGGGGTGAATATGGCGCTCGCCGCGGCCTGCCCCGTATTCAGAAAGTGTTGGATCGCTTCGGCGTGAAAGCCAGCTTTTTTGTGCCAGCGGTGTCTGCGCTTTTGCATCCTGACGAACAACGCGCCTTGGTGGCGGACGGACACGAGGTCGGTTTGCACGGATGGATTCACGAACGCAATACGCAGCTTGATGGCGCAACAGAGCGTGATTTGATGTTCCGCGCAGCGGATACGTTGGAACAAATCACCGGCACCCGCCCTGTCGGGATGCGCACCCCTTCATGGGATTACAGCGCAAACACGCTTTCGATCGCCCGCGAGATGGGACTTTTGTATGACAGTTCGTTGTTTTCGGACGACGACCCGTATGAGATCGTCGAAAAAGGTGACGCCACGGGGATTGTCGAGCTTCCGGTTGAATGGATCCGCGATGATGCGGTGTATTTCATGATGAACCGCAACGGACCACAACGCCCCTATACTTCGCCCCTGGATGTATTGGATATTTTCCGGCGTGAGTTTGACGGCGCGCACGCCGAAGGCGGCCTGTTCCTTCTGACGATGCACCCGCATATCACCGGCTATCGTTCTCGAATATTCATTCTCGAAGAGCTGCTTGATCACATCAAATCCACCGGTGATTGCTGGGTCGCCACCCACGCCGAGATTGCTACTTACTGTGCCCAGCACGTTGGGCTGAAAGGATCGAAATGACCTATTCCCTTGCGATTCACGGCGGTGCCGGCACCATTCTGAAATCAAACATGACACCAGAGAAAGAAGCCGCCTATCACGCCGGGCTTGCCCGCGCGGTTGAAGCTGGCGAAGCCGTGCTGCGCGAGGGCGGTAGCGCCATGGACGCAGTTGTTGCCGCCGTCTGCGCGCTTGAAGATGAACCGCTGTTCAACGCAGGGCGTGGAGCTGTGTTCACTTCGGAAGGAAAACACGAAATGGACGCCGCTGTCATGGATGGCAGCAGTCGGCGCGCAGGATCAGTGGCTGGTGTTTTCGGACCGAGAAACCCTGTCAAACTTGCCCGTGCAGTTATGGAACGGACTGAGCATGTCACTCTGATCGGCCCTAACGCCCTGATATTGGCTAAGGATACCGGTCTACCATTTGCAGACACAGACTATTTCTTCACTCAATCCCGCTGGGACGCACTGCAAGAAACACTGGGAATGCGCGAACGTGGCGAAGTGTCGGACGATCCTGCGCGCCGTCATGGCACGGTGGGCGCAGTTGCACGCGACATTCACGGGAACCTCGCGGCCGCCACTTCGACTGGCGGGATGACCGCCAAGGCACCGGGCCGCGTGGGGGACACTCCGATGATTGGTGCTGGAACCTTTGCAGACAACCAAACCTGTGCCGTATCGGGGACAGGCCATGGCGAAGTA
The DNA here is from genome assembly GCA_030431485.1 of Alphaproteobacteria bacterium. Lineage (GTDB taxonomy): Bacteria > Pseudomonadota > Alphaproteobacteria > Rhodobacterales > Rhodobacteraceae > Marivita. Next base: position 5,111 of record JAUIIR010000056.1, on the reverse strand, counting down.
TTCATTCGCTGGACCGCTGCCAGCGAAATCGCTGCACGGATGCGCCACCGTGGTGAAACGTTGGAACAAGCCGCCGAATACGTGGTGATAAACGACCTGGGCAATAACGACGGCTCGGGCGGAATCATTGCTGTGGATTGCGATGGCAACATCACAATGCCTTTTAACTGCGAAGGCATGTATCGTGGTTCGGTGCGCGACGGCAGCACACCGGAAATAAAAATCTATTGATCATGCCGGGTTGGTTTTCGGTTTCTAGGCATTGCCATCTTTGGACAGTCGGCATCTGTCAAGGGTCATCTCCGTGGCTTGGGATGGCTGGCAAGCGCTCATTTGTATGGCCTGTTCACGCTGCGCATCGCCGGATGTGCTTCGATAGGTTTGCTACTTGTTGACATCTGTGGTTGCGGGCAAGTTGTTTTTCCGGGCTCAAGCGGTCAGTAGTTTCAAAATTGAATTAATAGGGGGTCCTATTGGCGTGATTGAAGCCATGAGAATCGACGCCTAGAACGAATCCATTTGGAGCGGAAGATAGTGGACGTCATTTCGTCCGCGGATAGAAATTCCGGGCCTGCCTTAGCATTTTGAAACGAACCAAGAACTTTTCGCTTCATGTGGAGTGCATTAGCAACGCTTGGATTCGGGTGTTGACCGTGCCGTTGGTGCTCAATACCCAAAACCACTACTCGCCAGCAAAACCATTGCTCTGCGGTTTGTCCATCGCTTTCGTTCGGAAACAACCCCGCCAGATGAGGCCATCGCAAAGGAACCGGCCTCCACAAACGACAAGGCCGTGCCCTCAGTTCCGTTGTCTCGTACGCTCAGGGCTACTGTATTGGACCACCTCGAATTTCCACAGATGACAGTTCGGCAAGTCACTTATTTGCTAGAAGTTGGCTTGCGTCTGCGGGCCGTTCGATCCAGCGCCGCGCAACCGGAGGTTCGTTCCCTTGATGAAGGTCTGCCAGATGGCTGTAGTTCTCGGCATCCTTGGTTGTCCGGCGCTGCATGTGGCGGAGATAAGCAGCCCACGTGGGGACACGATAGCTTTCGTGCCAAAGGTCTGGCTGGGACATGTCTCGGTTGAGTGACCAGCTGCGAGCGCCGTCCCGCAATCGTATTCGCCGGCGCAAGGCCATCAGTTCCAGGAAGGCCCGTGTATTCTCGGGGCGTATGTGAAACTCAACGGAGACCTTAATCGGGCCGCTCTGCATGTCGATTTGCAGATCCGGATCCGGCGGAGTGAACCTGCCGTGGGGATCCAGATCGTCGTTGTTTTCTCCCGGCAATCGAACCATCAGCCCGAGGGCGGCGCCTAGCAGGCAGGTGGCCGACGCCAGAGCAAGCGCAGTTTCGAGCCCGGCGGCGGTGGCAACGCGGCCCCAAGTCACGCTTCCCAAAGTCATGCCACCGAAGGTAAAAACCTGCAAGATAGACATCGCGCGCCCAAGCACCCAGCGAGGCGTCGATAACTGCGTGGCAACGTTGAACAGGGACATCGAGGACTGCCAGGCCATGCCGGTAACGCCAGCCGCCACTCCTGTCGCCCAAACATTTTTGGAAAGTGCCGTGGCCATCAATCCAGTGGCCAGAAACAAGAACGACACCCGAATGATGGTTTCTGTTTCAACCTTTTCGCGAACTCTGTGTAGAGTGAGCGCCACGGTCACCGCGCCCGCTCCAAAACAGGTCAGGATCAGGCCGAACGTGATTGCGGTGCCCTGCAAAAGCTGGCGCGCCACGAGGGGCATCAAGGCCAAGGCGGCCACTGCAGAGAAGCCAAACACCGCCCCGCGCAGCATGATTTTCACGTGATCCGGGGACAGGATGACATAACGCAGGCCAGCTCCCAGCGCCGATCCCAGAGGCTCGGGTGGCAGGAAATTTGGCGTGCGCTCTGGTTTCCAGGATGCCAATGCAAGCAAAACCGGAAAATAGGTTGCAGCGTTGATCGCAAATGAAACAGCCGCACCAAAAGCCGCGACAATCGCCCCACCGACAGCCGGTCCAACGCTGCGCATCAGGTTGAATCCCATACCGTTTAACATAACCGCCTGCGGCAGGTGTTTGCGGGGCACGAGATCCCCCACGGAAGCCTGCCAGGAGGGCAAATGCATGGCCACGCCACACCCTATGGCAAAAGTGAACACCAGCAGCGCCCAGGGGCTGATGAGCGCAGCCCAGGTCAGCCCCGCCAGGCTGATGGTCATGAACAGCATGAACACCTGAGCCAGAATCATGACCGTGCGCCGTTCGTAGTTGTCCGCGAACACGCCTCCAAGCATGGAGAGAATGGCAAGGGGGAACGTCACTGCGGCCTGGACAAGCGCAACCGTAGCCGGACTGCTGGAGAGCGATGCCATCAGCCATCCGGCGGCCACGCTCTGGATTTGCCACCCAAGGTTTGTAATCAGGGAGGCAATCCACAACAGCCGGAAAGTCCTGAACTGGAAGGGAGCAAAGGTGGTGCCGTTCATCTCATGTTCCTGTGGCCGCAGGTTTCGTGGTCACCTTGATTTCGTTTCTTCTGCTTCACAAGACAAGTACGCCCGCAAGATTGTAGATGCAAACCCAGGCGTTAGTAGGGCTAAGGTTTATGGCACTATGGCGATAGGCTTTTGGGGTGGAAGCCGGTGGCAGCGTAGCGGAAAACGGGCAGAACTCTCCAGGCCTGTCTCAGTTGCCTGAACCCACCCGCGAGTTCTTCGCCCATCACGTGTATCGATTGAATGTTTCGGTTCTGTTGTTGATTCCTCTGTGCTGCGGAACCTCGATGCCTGCAACCGAAACCCTGCGCTTTAGGCCATAGCTTCGGAGTTTGTTGGTCAGAATCAATCGGTGCCGACCCCCACGCCTTCAGTTACTTACAGGGCGAACAGCTTACCACTTTGGCATTTCAGCACGATTGTCCAAGGTCTGGCCACTAGGTACGATATTCCTATTCTATTACCCGACCACGTTTTTGCCGCAGATAGCAGTTATTGCGGCGCACAGACGGTCTACCTGCTCCATTGTGTTGTAGTGCACCATTGACACCCTGATAACACCATTGCCGCCGTCCTCTCTCAGTTCTTCGATCAGTCTGCGGGTGTGAAAATCACCGAAACGGATAGCAATTCCGTAGTCGTCCATTTCACGGGCAAAGGCTCCGGAGTCCTTCCCTTCGATCTTGAAGGAAATAGTCGGCACACGATTTGATTTCACGTTTGTTGTCGTCCCGATCACTCGCACATCGTTGTGCGCGTCCAGAAAGGATAGCAGCCGGTCCGTAAGTGCGTCCTCTTGTCTGGAGATAGCCGAAAAAGCGGCCTCCAACTTATCGCGCCGCGATCCAATGCCACCCGAATGCCCCCCAAGCCCGACAAGATAGTCAACAATGCCCAGAGCACTGAAGGCCAATTCGTAATTCGGGTTCCCTGGCTCGAGTTTACCCGGTACTTTTTCCTTGCCGTAGGAATAGTGATACTGCCCGTCCAACTCTGCCAGCAGGTCATATTTTCCGTACATTGCAGCCACATGCGTACCGTAGCATTTATAAAGGCTGAAGACATAGTAGTCGACATCCCAACCCCGTACATCAATTGCGCGGTGCGGAGCATAAGCCACTCCATCCACGCAGATTTTCGCGCCGCGCTCATGGACGAACTTGGCATATTCAGCAATTGGGTTCACCTGACCCAAGATATTCGAGACATGATGCACACAGACCAGCTTGGTGCGCTCGCTCATCAAGGCGTCCAGGTCTTCCAACCGCAGCTCTAAGCTTGTCTTGTCAATGGGCCAAAATTTCACCTCCACGCCGAACTCTTTGAGCCGGTCCCAGGGACCGATATTGGATTCATGGTCGGCAATCGAAACGATTACCTCGTCACCCGGCGCGAACTGGCTGCGCATCGCATTGGCCAGGATCTGCAACAAGGCGGTGGTGGAGTGGCCGAATACGATTTCTTCAGGGCGCGCGGCGTTTACCAAGGTCTGGATGGCGCGACGCCCGTCCATCAGCTGCCAGGGAAACATCATAGCTACCGCCGATCTGCACGTCCCGATGCGTCAGGAACTCGGTGATCCGGTCGATTGCGCCCCTCACCGTCTGCGATCCCCCCGCATTGTCAAAAAACACCCAGTCGCTTTTAAGGCCGGGGAATTGCGATTGCACATAGGTCTGGTCAATCTGGTCGTCACTTGCGGTCATATCGGTCTCATTCGGCGGTCAGTGGTTCAGGACCGCACTCAGAAGATTCTGTGTACGGGTTTCTTGTGGGTTGGAGAAGATGTCGTTCGGCTTGCCGGTTTCGATCACCTCGCCACCATCCATGAAGATGACGCGGTCGGCGACCTGACTGGAAAAACCCATTTTGTGGGTGACGACGATCATGGTGACGCCGGTGCCGGCCAGATTCTTCATCACGTCCAGCACTTCGTCAACCATCTCCGGGTCCAGCGCCGAAGTGGGTTCGTCAAACAGCATGACGCGCGGTTCCATTGCCAACGCTCGGGCAATTGCCACCCGTTGCTGCTGACCGCCGGACAGATGCTCGGGGAATTTGTCGGCTTGTTCGTATATGCCGACCCGCTTGAGCAGGATATCGGCGCGGGAGGTCGCCTCTTCTGCGCTGATGCCGCGCACCCTCATGGGGGCCAGCATCACATTTCGGCGCACGGTCAGATGCGGAAAAAGGTTGAAGGACTGAAACACCATCCCGACTTCGGCGCGCACCTTGGCCAGCGATTTCCCGGGGACCACAGGAATGCCATCCACAATGATCTCACTGCCCTCGGCAAAGCCTTCCAGCCGGTTGATGCAGCGGATCAAGGTCTGTCTGACGTCAGCGCTTATGGGTCCAAATAGAGCAATTTGCTAAGAGAGGGTTTGTTGCTCATCGTAACCACCAAGGAGTGGACGATGAGAAAGATAACGCAGAGCCCCGGCGAGAAGATCGTCAAGGACATCAAGCGGGCCACCCGCAAGCACTATTCATCTGAAGAGTGTCTGTCGTCAGGGTTTTTGGGACCAAGAGCGGCCTAATCTAAGAGAGAGTTTGGCTCATCTGGTTGGTTTGATTATGCGGCGTGCTTGCGGTGATGCAAGCGTCGCGCTTCGAGTGTCTTTC
>JAUIIR010000002.1 GCA_030431485.1 Alphaproteobacteria bacterium | reverse complement strand
GCGGGATGCAGCAACGTGTCGGACTGGCGCGCGCCCTTGCGGCCAATCCGGATGTTCTGTTGATGGACGAGCCTTTCTCGGCGCTTGATCCACTGATCCGACGGCAATTGCAGGATGAATTCATTCGCCTCAGCAAGATTCTCAAGAAAACAACAGTCTTCATCACCCACGATCTGGACGAAGCCGTGCGCATTGGTGACCGCATTGCGATCATGCGCGACGGCAAGCTTGTTCAGATGGGAACAGCAGAAGACATCGTTATGCATCCGGCAGATGACTATGTAGCAGATTTCGTTGCGGGCATTTCGCGGCTCAAGGTGGTGCACGCCCATGCTGTTATGCAGCCCATCGACACGCATGTCGCCACGCATGGTCCGATTGACGCGGACGCACCACGCGTCAACGCGCAGGAAACGCTTAGCACGTTGATCAACCTCGCCATCGACACCGACAGCGCTGTCCTTGTGCAGGAGAGCGGACAGGATGTGGGCGTGATCACGCGGAAAGATCTGCTCCGCACCGTGATCGAGGGAACGGAAGTGTCATGAACAAGCAAGATATCAATCCGCTCGAAGACACCGAAAGCGAAGCCGCTTTGGCCTATGCAGAAGAGCGCCGCGAGAACATCCGCACCTTTGTGCGCACCAATCCGGACTACTACATCAGGAACTTCGACAAGATCGGAGCGTCGTCCCGGTTCACTCCGACTTTCAACCTGATGGCAGGTCTTTTTGGGCCGATTTGGTTTGGCGCCCGAGGGCTGTGGTCGTGGGCGCTGCCATTCCTGATCCTCGAAGCTTTGGCATTTGTGCAAATCGCACGCGGGCTATTCGGTGACCTAGCTGCTGAAGCGATGGCGCGGATCGCCTCCATCGAAGGCACGCTGGAGCTGCGCCGCCAGCAATTGGCAGCGGCCATCGAAAACGGGTCTGATCGCGTCGATGCATTCAGACGCACGGTTGAATCGCTGGAGGCAAATATCGGCGGCATTCGTGAAGAGGCCGCAGCGCTGGCTGCGCAAGGGCCGTGGATCGTCCTGACCGGCATCATTCTTCTGGTTCTGGCCAAGGCCACGCAGGCAACCGTCGCGAACTGGGCGTTGGAAGGCAGGTTTTCAGACTGGTTGTCAGACCGATCCATCCGCTCGGGATTGCCGATGGAACAGATCGCGTTCAGTGCGGTCTTCATGATCCTGATCGTCTCGACCGCGATGGTGCACTACAGCTTCCCCGGCCGCTTCTCATTGCTGAGCGCCTTTCCAACGGACCCGGACATTCGCCTGACCAGCATAGCATGGGTGGAAGACTTCATCGCGTTCTGCGTCCGCAACAGCGAAACCTTCTTCGAATGGCTCACATTCGGGATCCGGTCCTTGCTGGACGCGCTTGAGGTGATCCTTGTTCAGACCCCGTGGATTGTAATTGCCAGCCTCATCATTCTGCTGACGTGGCTGACGGCAGGCATTCGCACCGCCATCTATTCGGGTGCGTTCCTTGCCTATATGGGCCTGCTAGGTTTTTGGGAAGCGGCGATGACCACGCTGGCTTTGCTCGGCACGGCGGCATGCCTGTCCATCGTGATTGGCATACCGCTGGGAATGTTTGCTGCCCGCCGTCCACGTTTTTACGCCTTTATCCAACCGATTATGGATTTCATGCAGACCATGCCCGCCTTTGTTTTCATGGTGCCGGTCATTGCCTTTTTTGGAGTCGGCAAGCCTGCGGCGGTTGTTGTGACAATGATCTTTGGCGGCACGCCGGTGGTGCGTCTGACTGTTCTCGGTCTGCGCGGTGTCCCCGAGAGTGTGCGCGAAGCGGCGATCAGTTTTGGCGCGAGCAAGTGGTATCTTCTGACCAAGGTGGATTTGCCGCTTGCCAGCCCATCAATCCGTGCAGGCATCAACCAAACGATTATGTTGTCGCTTGCGATGGTGGTGGTTGCATCGCTGATCGGAGCCAAAGGGCTGGGTGAAGACGTTCTGGAAGCATTGCAATACGCCAATGTGGGGCAGGGTATCCTGGCAGGGTTCTCGATCCTCTTCTGTGCAATGATCCTCGACCGGATCGTACAAGGTGCCCGAAAATGATGCCTCTCGTCATGGTGCATGGCTTTATGGGTGGGTCCCGGCAGTGGGCCGAACAGACAAAAGCTCTGAGTACCAGATATGATGTGGTGACAGTCGATCTGCCCGGTTTTGGCGAGAACGCTCATCTGCGCGCACCGGACACGATTGCCGCGTTTGCGTCATGGGTTTTGGAACACTTGACGGCACAGGACATCGTCCGGTTCCATCTGCTCGGCCATTCGATGGGGGGTATGATCGCGCAGGAGATGGTCAGACTCGCGCCCGAAAGGGTGGATCAACTTGTGCTCTATGGCACAGGGGCGACAGGCGTTTTGCCGGGGCGGTTCGAGCCCATTCACATCTCAAAGAGCCGGGCTCAGACCGATGGTCCAAAACGCACTGCCCGACGCATTGCCGCGACCTGGTTTCTTGAGCGCGAGGCTGCTGCGGGGTTTGAAGGTTGCGCCGGTATTGCGGAGTGCAGCAGTCTGGAGGCCATCGTGGCCGGTCTCAACGCGATGGAAGGGTGGAATGGCGAAGGCAACCTCGCGTTCATCAAGTCCCCCACGCTGGTGATCTGGGGTGACAATGATCGCACCTATCCTTGGCGGCAGATCGAACAGCTCTGGACCTGCATTGCAAATACCAGCCTCGCGGTGATCCCAAACTGCGCCCACGCGGCTCATCTGGAAAAGCCAGACCTGTTCAACAGTATCCTTGTGGATTTTCTTGACGAAGCAACCAATACGGCCGCAAAGGTGCCAACTAAGCTGGAGCCGTCGGCTGTGGGCAGCTGATCCAAGCGTCAGGCTGCGTTCCGGGGTTTTGCAAAGCTTGGCGATTGAACGACGCCAGCGTCAAACAACTGCGCAATTTCAGTGCCGGAACAGCCCGCGACATCGGAAAGTATCTCTTCGGTATGCTGACCAAGAATGGGAGCAGGTATCGCGGGTCTGCGCGGCGTCGCTCCGAAGGCCGCCGGGTGAGACGGCACGCGATAGGTACCGATCCCCGGCTGCGCTACATTCGAAAACATCGGGTTGTCGGTGCTCAGATCGCTGTCCTGCGCGACCGCTTCGCGCACGGTGCGGAATTCGGACCATGTCAACCCGACCTTATTGAACGCGGCCTCGAATTCCGGCACACGGCGCTGGGCGAACCACGGCTTCAGGATCGCTGTGATCTTATCGCGGAAGCGCCAGCGGTTGCCTTCGTCGGCCAATGACACACCAAGCCGCCGTTCCAGCGCAGACATAGCTTCGCCGGTGCCTGTCGCCTTGCAGATGCCACGCCATTGCCGGTCGGTCAGACCTATCACCATGACGCGGCGACCATCCGCGCAGACGAAATCTTGCCCATAGGCCCCGTAAAGCGCATTACCGGATTTGCCCCGGTCCGCACTGTTCAGCGTCACATCCCCGATCATGCCCAGATGGCCAAGCGTGGCAGCCGCCACGTCTTTCAACGCGATCTCGACTTCCTGTCCGCCATGCCCGCGCAACCGGTGCCGTTCTGCGGCCAAGAACGCCGATACACACATGTTGCCTGCGATCAGGTCCCATGCGGGCAGCGCATGCGCGACAGGTTCATCGCTGTCGACTGGGCCGGTCATGTGCGGGATGCCAAGGGCCGGATTGACGGTGTAGTCCACCTGAGGCCGCCCGTGCCGATCCCCGGTCAAAGTGACCATGACCAGATCGCGGCGCTGCTGGCTAAGGGTTTCGTAATCCATCCAGCCGCGCACCCGCAGGTTGGTCAGGAAAAGACCCGCATCGTCACCCGGCGCGGTGATGATCCGGGTGATCAATTCACGGCCCTCAGGGGATTTCATATCGACGGCGATGGATTTCTTGCCCTTGTTCATTCCTGCCCAGAACAGGCTCTCTCCATTAGGAGCCAGAGGCCATCTTCCGGCATCAAGACCGCCCCCCAGGCGGTCAAAGCGGATCACCTCGGCCCCCATCTGCGCCAACGTCATACCCGCCAACGGCACCGCGACAAAGGCCGACCCTTCGACGACCCGCATGCCCTTGAGCACGCTCATTGTGCGTCCGCCCAGATGGCTGTGGCCTGCATGCACTGATGCCCGTCTTGCCCAGTCCAGAGGCTGAGTACCGCATCTTCTTCCTCCATCGCAATTTCGCAGGGGGAGCCCGCAAACATCGGATGCACACCTCGGAAATCGAAGTATTTTGGCGTTCTGCCCCGCTCGCGCATGGCTGCACGCATCAGCAGCGTTGCCTGCAGCGGTCCATGCACCACAAGACCGGGATATTTCTCGACCTTCTGCGTGTAGGGCAGGTCGTAGTGAATGCGGTGGGCGTTGAAGGTGACAGCCGAGTACCGGAACAGCAGCGCTTCGGTTGTGTCGATCTCTTCGACCGGTGCGGTGGGTAGAGGCTTTTTCCCGGGCGGCGAATAGGTGTCAGGGATTTCCAAGTATACGATGTCCTGCCGTTCTTCGATGGCAAGGCCCGAAGGACCGTAGATCGCGTGATCGACGGTGACGAACACCATTGGCCCGCTTGATCCCTCTTTTTCGGTCACAGACCGGATGGACGAGCGCCGTTCCAGCGGATCACCGATGCGCAGAGCGGGGCCATAAAATTTCAATGCGCCACCTGCCCACATGCGCCGGTCCAGACGCACCGGTGGCAGAAGATCGGTCTCGCGCGGGTGTCCGTCGCGACCCAGCTTGTCGTTCGGGGTGGACAAAGGGAAGGCGCACCAGTGCCAAAGTGGGGGCAGTGGATCGCCGTGCTGCGGCATTTTTCCAAGACCAACCGTGGCATGAAGTTGCCGCGCAAGCTCTGGTGTGACGCAGCCCGCATCGCGGGTGACACGGCCAGTCCAGGCATCCAGATTAAGCATGTCCATGATCGTCCTCCCCACAGAGTATCTGAGAGAGTTACGCGCGTTTTTCAAAAAAATCAAATGATTTTATGCACTTAAGGGAATACCACGGTATACCGTACCGCGATCTTTGCAGGTGCGGCATTTGAAGGAAAAGAAAATTCCGGTGATTTCTGCACCTGCATCATTGCGAAAATTTTTATCTGGCGAGGTATCAAAACGCGTTGGGGAAGTGGCGCTTCGCCGCAGTGCATCATCGCTTCCGCCCGCGTCCGTGCCGGGATAGTTTGGAACCATGACACCGACCGGAGCCCTGTCCTTGCGCTTTCGCAAAATAGTCGAGACGCCTGTATGACCCACGATGGCGACAGTGCAAACTTTTCGCTGCGTTTGGATGGCGACACGGGCACGATCCATCTAAGCGGGGCGTTGACGATCCGGACGGTGACAGCGCTGCGTAGCAAGCTTTCCAGCGTCGACGCGGGCACGGTGCGCAGCATTGATCTGGCCGATGTCACGCGCCTGGATACGGCAGGTGCTTGGGCACTGCTCGACTTTCAAAAAGACCGGTCCGCTGACCTGGGGTCATTTACCGGTGCAAGTGCCGAAGCAGAAAGCCTGTTGCGCACGGTGGAAAACGCGCTGCCCAAGCGGGAAGAACCACCGCAGCAGGACAGGTCATTCAGGGCGTGGCTCGACCGCTTTGGTCGACGTGTGTTCTCTGGTGTCATGTTCATGCGTGCCTTGACCGCCTATCTGGGCATTTTTCTGCATCGCCTTGCCCGAGCTGTCCGTCATCCGAGCGAATTCAAACTCACCTCCCTTGTGCACCATTGCGAAGAGGTGGGCCTCAAAGCCGTGCCCATCGTGGCACTCATGGCGTTTCTGATCGGTGTCGTTCTGGCCTTCCAGGGCTCGACCCAATTGCGTCAGTTCGGGGCCGAGGTGTTCGTCGTCGACCTGATCGCCATCTCTGTGCTGCGGGAATTGGGTATTCTGCTCACCGCCATCATCGTCGCGGGCCGGACCGCATCGGCCTTCACCGCCGCCATCGGGTCGATGAAGATGCGCGAGGAAATTGACGCGATGCGCACGCTTGGCCTTGATCCTGGCATGAACCTTTTTGTGCCGCGCATCCTTGCGTTGCTCATCATGCTGCCAATCCTCGGGCTGATCGCCAATATCGCTGGCCTCTTCGGTGGCGCGCTCATGTCATGGATCGACCTAGGGATTTCGCCCGCGATGTTCACCACGCGGCTGGTCGAAGGCACGGCGGTGAGCCATGTGTTTGTCGGTTTGCTCAAAGCACCGGTCTTCGCCATGATCATCGGCGTTGTCGGCTGCCACGCAGGCATGCAGGTGCAAAGCAACGCGGAGTCGCTGGGTCGCATGACCTCGAACGCGGTGGTTACCGCGATCTTTGCGGTGATCGTCGCCGACGCTGTGTTCTCCATCTTCTTTGCAAGGATCGGCATATGACCGAGCGCGAGGTGGTCATACGGCTGCGCGGCATCCGCAACCAGTTCGGGCGGCAAGTTGTGCACGAGGACTTGGACCTCGACGTCTATCGTGGCGAAATCATTGGCGTTGTGGGCGGCTCTGGCACCGGGAAATCGGTCCTGCTGCGCACCATCGCAGGGTTGCAGAAACCTGCTGCCGGGTCTGTGGATGTGCTGGGCACCGATGTTCTGAATGCGGACGAAGACACGCGGCAGAAGCTGGAAAACCGCTGGGGTGTCATGTTTCAGGACGGCGCGCTGTTTTCGTCCCTCACCGTGCGCGAAAACGTCGAAGTCCCGATGCGTGCAATCACGGGTCTTGATCCGCAGATCCGCAGCGACCTTGCTGATCTCAAGATCTCTATGGTCGGCCTGCAATACCTCGCTGGCGACAAGTACCCGTCTGAGCTGTCAGGCGGCATGCGCAAACGGGCCGGGCTGGCACGTGCGCTGGCGCTTGATCCGGACATTGTTTTTCTTGATGAACCGACAGCGGGTCTTGATCCTATCGGCGCCGCCGCCTTTGACGAGCTGATCCGCGATCTGTCGCATTCGCTTGGCCTGACCGTCTTCCTCGTGACCCATGATCTCGACACGCTGCACGCGACGTGTGACCGCATCGCAGTGCTCGCAGAGCGAAAGGTACTGGTGACCGGCAGCATGGCGGATATGCTGGAGGTCGAACATCCTTGGGTGCACGAATATTTCCACGGCCCCCGAGCCCGCGCCGCTGTGCCCGACAAACCGATGAAAGGCGACTGACTTGGAAACCAAGGCAAACTTTGTCCTGATCGGCGCGTTCACCCTCGCGGGGCTGCTGGGCATCCTTGGGTTTTTCCTTTGGTTCGCGCAGGTCGAGCTGGACCGCCAGTTCGATTACTACGACATCCGGTTCTCTTCGGTCTCCGGCCTGAGCAACGCGTCCGACGTCCGTTTCAGCGGCTTGCCCGTCGGACAGGTGGTGGACGTGCGGCTGGCTCCCAATCAGGATGGCACGATCCTTGTCCGGGTCGAGGTGGATGCCGCAACCCCCGTCCGCACCGACAGCATCGCAACCATCGAAGCACAAGGTGTGACCGGCGTGTCCTTTGTCGGTATCGGCCCCGGATCACCCGATGCAGCGCTACTAGAGCCAACCCAGGACCAGCCCGTCCCCGAGATCACCGCCGGGCGCTCCACTCTGCAGAGCCTCTCCGAAGACGCTCCGCGTCTGCTTGAAGAGTCACTGCAGCTTGTGTCCGACGTGGGTGATCTGCTCGGAGCCGAGAACCGGGACCGCATCAACAGCATCATTGCCAACGTTGAAACCGCATCCGCCGAATTTGCCGAAACACTGGATGGGTTCTCGTCAATCTCGACAACGGTCAGCGACTTTGCCGAACAGATCAACCGTTTCAACGAAACGCTCAACACGCTGACAGGCGACCTGACCGAAGTGCTGCAAACCGCCGACGCCACCCTGACCTCTATCGGCGAACTCTCCGAGCAGGGCAAAGGCGTGCTGACGACCGGGGCGGAAACCCTGAGCAGCGCCCAATACGCCATCGACCGGACGGAGATTTACATTTCCGAAGATCTCACACAGGCCACAGCAGACCTCCGCGCCACCGCCGCCGCGCTGCAAACCGAACTCACCGCGCTTTCGGCTGATGCCCGCGCGCTGATGGCAACGCTCAACACCACCGGAGAAACGGCCACCGCGCGGCTGCAAGAGGCGCAGACAACCCTGCAGGCCACCGACGCGTTGATCGCCCGTCTAGATGGCACCGCCGAGGCCGTCACCGAAACCGCAGGCAGCATCGACACGCTGATCCGCGATGAAGGCACGCCGCTGCTGGCCGAAACACGCGCGATGGTGGCCGATGCCGACCGCGCCATCGCGTCCGTGGCCTCGATCGCCAACACCGATCTGCCCGTCATCATCGCCGATATCCGCCAGACCGCCGAAACCTTCCGCACCGTCGCGACCGAAGTTGGCGGCAACCTGACCGCCTCCAGCCAATCCGCCGAGGCAGTGCTGGAAACAGCGCAGGTCACCCTTGAAGATGCGCGCGTGTCCTTTGCCAACGCAAACACCACGCTGGCCGCGATCAATGACGCGCTGGAAACCGGAGACCGCGCGCTGGGCGCGGCGGAGCGGGCCTTCACCGGCGCGGACCGGGTCATCAATGAGGATCTGGACGGGATCATCACCGGGTTGGAAGCCTCTCTTGCCAGCCTTGATGCCGCCATCGCGCAGGTGTCCGCAGACATTCCCGGAATGTCCTCCGACCTGCGCGCCGCCAGTCAGGCGGCATCCGACACATTTGCCGAGCTACGCAACCTGACCAGCGCAGCGTCTCCGTCGATCCGGGACTTCACCACAACTGCCTTGCCGCTTTATTCCCGGCTGGCACAGGAAAGCCGCGCATTGATTGGAAATCTCGACCGTTTGACCGATCAAATCCAGAGAGACCCAACGCGGTTCTTTCTCGACAGTGAAACGCCGGAGTTCAGACGATGACACTATGGGCCTCTTTGCGGAACATGATCGTCGCGATCAGCCTTGCCGGACTGACAGGCTGTGCCGCGATCACCGCCGTAAGCGATGCAGCGACGCCGCTGGACGTGTACGAATTGCGCGCTCCGGCCAGCATTGAGCCCAGTGGGGGCCGCGTATTGGCGCGGGATGTGATCATCGAAATCCCGACCACAAGCGGGGCTTTGGCCACCGACCGCATCATGATCCGTCCTAATGCGCTTCAGGCACAGTATCTTCCCGATGTGCGGTGGAGCGAACCAACCCCAGTGATGGTCCAGACGCTGATGCTGCGCTCTATCGAGGCCACGGGCGCTGTGCGCTATGTCGGTCGCAAACCCCTGGGCGTAAGCGGGGATTTCGCGCTTGTGACCGAGGTTATCGACTTTCACGCCGATGTGGTGCCCGGCACGGACGCCGCCAAAGTGCAGATAACCCTTCTGGTGCGGATTGTCCGCGAACGGGACGCCAGCATCGTCGCCAGCCGCCGCTTCAACGCAACCGCTGTCGCGGCGACCACGGAGACGGATGTTGTGATCGACGCCTTCAGCACCGCATCGGATCAGGTCTTCGACACATTCGCACAGTGGGTGCAATCGACGCTCTGAAGAGCCGTCTGCATTCGTATATTGACCCAAGTCATCTTGGCCAAACGGATTGGGGGCTACAATCTGTTGAAGATCGAACCACGACGGAGCGCGTCATGAACAGCGAAGGCATCAAACTGCGCCGCGCGTTGAACGTGCCGCTGTTGACGCTCTACGGTCTTGGCGTGACCGTGGGTGCTGGCATCTACGTTCTTGTCGGCGCAACCGCAGCCGAGGCGGGAACGCATGCGCCGATCGCCTTCGTGGTGGCTGCCGTGGTCGTTGCCTTCACCGCCTTTTCCTATGCCGAACTGTCAACTCGCTATCCGGTCAGCGCCGGAGAGGCGGCCTATGTCGAAGCTGGGTTTTCCTCTTCCATCCTCGCTACTGTCGTCGGGCTGGCCGTGGTGCTGTCGGGCCTCGTATCGGCAGCCGCCGTTTCGCTCGGTGCGGCCTCCTATCTGCACGGATTGACCGGTGCATCCACCTTGGGTCTGACCGTGGCCGTAGTGGCGCTGATGGCGTTGATCGCCATGTGGGGGATCACGCAATCGGTCACGGTGGCAGCAATCATCACTGTGATCGAGGTGTCAGGACTTCTTATGGTGATGCTCTGGGGGTTCGCCTTTTCCGAACCGTCAGGTGTGACGTTGGCTGACATCCTCCCGCCCCTGACAGGACCGCATTGGGCCGGTATCGGGGCCGCATCCTTGCTCGCCTTCTTTGCCTTTGTCGGGTTCGAGGACATGGCCAACGTTGCGGAAGAGGTGAAAGACCCCCTGCACACCATGCCCCGGGCGATCCTGTGGACTCTTTTGCTTGCGACGATGCTTTATATCGGGACCACAACCGCCGTTCTGATGGCGGTCCCTCTTGCGACCTTGTCGGACTCCGCCGCACCGTTGTTGCTGGTCTTTGCGGATGCACCAGAGGGGTTGCAACACGGTTTCAGTCTTGTTGCAATTGTTGCAACGGTGAACGGCGTCCTAATCCAGATGATTATGGCGTCGCGAGTGCTCTATGGTCTTGCAGACCGGGGCCATCTGCCAAAGGCGATGTCTTACGTGTCTCCCAAGACCCAGACCCCGGTGGTGTCCACACTTGTCGTCGCAGCGACCATCTTGGTCTTGGCGTTGAGTTTTCCGATCGATGCTTTGGCCGAACGCACGTCGCAAGTCGTGCTTTTTGTGTTTGTCCTGGTCAACCTCGCGCTGATCCGGATCAAGCTGGCCGGCGTATCGGCCGAGCGGCATTTCCGCGTGCCGATAATCGTGCCGGTGCTGGGGGTGGCGACAAGCGTCTTGCTGTTGGCAACAGGCCTGTTGTGAGCCACATCAAGACAGCCGTTTTCCCGGGGAAAGGAAATTCGGATCGGCCTTAACCTCGATCAGCTTGACCCCATTGCGCGACCGCGCCTCAGCCAATGCAGCGACAAAACTGTCATAGTCCGGGGCCTTGGCAGCGTGCGCGCCGAAGGACCGTGCGAAGTCGCTGAAATCGGGATTGGTCAGCACCGTGCCTGACACCCGGTCAGGGTATTCCCGTTCCTGATGCGCGCGGATCGTACCGTAGCGGGCGTTGTCGATGATGATCACGGTCAGGTTCAGATCGTGATGCACAGCGGTGGCCATTTCCTGACAGGTCATCATGAAACACCCGTCACCTGCGATGGCGAAAATCTCGCGATCGGGTTCGCAGATCGCGGCCCCGATGGCGGCAGGCAGGCCGTAGCCCATGGAGCCTGACGTTGGGGCCAGCTGCGACCCCGGCGCGCGGTATTTGTAGAAGCGGTGCAGCCAGCCCGCGTAATTGCCCGCGCCGTTGCACAGGATCGCGTCGTCGGGCAGCACCTTGGCCAGATGTGTGAAATAGGGGGCCAGCGGATCATCCCCGACCGACGCCGGGTTGCTGAACGAAACGTACTGTTCGTGCAGGTCTGTCGTACGGTTTGCAAAGGCGTCGGGTGCGATGGGTTTCCACTCCGCCACAGCCGTACAGAAGCTTTCGGTATCCGCCACCAATGCGATTTCCGGCTCATAAACGCGGCCGATCTCTTCGGGTTCGGGGAAGACATGCACCAGCGATTGCTCGGGCACCGGCGGTGTCAGGATCGCGTACCCGGCCGTGGTCATTTCCCCCAGACGCGGGCCGATGGCGATCAATAGGTCGGTTTCGGCCATGATGTCCTTGAGGTAGGGCGGCGTACCGACACCGTAGTGACCGATGTAATTTGGATGTGTGTTGTCCATAAGTCCCTGACAGCGCAGGGAAACAGCGACGGGCAGGTTTTGCGTTTCTGCAAAACGTTGCAAAGCTGCAATACCGGTTCTGGTCCATCCACCGCCCCCTGCCATCACGAGCGGACGTTTGGCTTGGGCGATGCGGGTTTTAAGGGTTTCCAGATTTTTACCAAATGGTAAAAAACGCGGGGTCTCGATCCGCGCAGGCGGTGTGGGCTGCGTGACCTCGTCATATAGCATGTCCTCGGGCAAAGCGAGCACCACTGGCCCGGGCCGCCCGGACATCGCCGTCCGGAACGCACGGCTGATGTATTCCTGAAGCCGCGAAGCGTCGTCGATCTGCGCAACCCATTTGGCCATTTGCCCAAACATGCGGCGGTAGTCGATCTCCTGAAAAGCCTCGCGGTCCACCATGTCGCGCGCGACCTGACCGAGGAACAGGATCATCGGCGTCGAATCCTGATAGGCGACATGCACCCCGGCGCTGGCGTTGGTGGCACCCGGACCGCGCGTGGCGAAACAGATGCCGGGACGGCCTGTGAGTTTGCCATAGGCATCGGCGGCCATCGCGGCGCCGCCCTCTTGCCGACAGGTGACAAAGCGAATGTCCTGCTCGCGCCCGTAGAAGGCGTCGAGCACTGGAAGGTAGCTTTCGCCGGGCACGCCAAACGCGGCTGTTGTCCCTTGGGCGACAAGTAGATCAACGAGATGGTCAGCCGCGCGGACCGTGGTGTTGGGGCGTGTCATTCTGGGCAGGGCCTTCTTTTGGTTTGCGCGAACGCTAAAGCTGTTCGCGGGGCAGGGCAAACAGATGGTCGGAACAGGCGTGGCATATGTCGGGACTTGGCGTGCCAAGTCCCGACATATGCTGCGACACTCATGGTATGAACGTTCTGCACAAAACTCCCGACCTCGCCGATGCCGTGCTAGCAACACTGGCCGATATTCCGTTTCCCAGCGTAGAGGCTGAACGCCCTTCGGCGCTGCTGAGACGTTGCCCTGCGGCCGCGAAGACGCCTTTATCCGATGCACCAGATTTGGCGAAGGCGGCGGGTGTTGGAGAGGTCCATATCAAGGACGAACGTGAGCGGATGGGGCTGGGCAGCTTTAAGGCGCTGGGCGCCGCGTACGTAATTGCCCGCGATGCCGAAGAGGGGAATGCCACGGGTCGAACCTATGTCACCGCCAGTGCTGGAAATCATGGCCTGTCCGTCGCGGCAGGTGCGCAGGCCTTTGGCGCGCGTGCGGTTGTATATCTGGCCGATACCGTTCCCGAAGGCTTTGCCGACCGATTGCGCAGCTTTGGCGCAGAAGTTGTTCGCCATGGGGCAATCTACGAAGAGGCAATGGCCGGGGCGGCGCAAGCGGCGAAAGACAATGAGTGGGCCTTGCTGTCGGACAGTTCTTGGCCGGGGTATCTCGATCGGCCGTACACATTGATGGAAGGTTATCTGGTGCTGATGCAGGAAGCAGTCGCCCAGATGCCCGCGCCGCCGACGCATATCTTTTTACAGGCAGGTGTTGGGGGTTTGGCGACAGCCTGCGCGGCCTATTCACGGGTCGCGTGGGGGGCAGGGCCACGGATCATCGTGGTTGAACCCGAAGCTGCACCGGCGCTTTATGAGTCGATCAAGGCAGGCTCGGCGCAAGTCACCGAGGGGCCGGAATCTGCAATGGGGCGGCTCGATTGCAAGGAGCCATCTTTGATTGCGCTCAAGGGTTTGGCCCGCGACGCCAATGATTTCATATTGATCACTGAAGAGGAAGGCACGACTGGAAGTGCCGCCTGCGCTGAAGCGGGATATCCGACAACGCCATCTGGGGCCGCTGGTGTGGCGGGGCTGTTGTCAGCGCGTCATACAGGCGACGGATTGGGTTTGAGCGACAATTCGCGTGTCCTTGTCATCCTGAGCGAGCAAGCCGCATGATTTCCCCGTCGCGCGGCTTTCCTGAGGCTGAGTTCAGGTCGCGGACAGAGTCAGCGCAAGGGCTGATGGCCAAACATGACCTGGCCGCGCTCTTGCTCAGCACCGAGCCGGAGATCCGGTATTACACCGGTTTTCTGACCCGCTTTTGGGAAAGCCCCACTCGGCCGTGGTTTGTTGTCCTGCCTACAAATGGCGATCCCATCGCAGTGATTCCTTCAATCGGTGCGCATCTTATGGGCCAAAGCTGGATCAAGGATATCCGCACCTGGTCTGCTCCGGATTACGAGGATGACGGGATTGGTCTGTTGACCGATGCTCTGTGCGAGATTGTGAGCCAAGATGGCCGCATTGGCATCGCTGATCACATGGAAAGTCATGTCCGACTGCCGCTGGCCGACCTGCGGAGATTGGAAATGGCCCTTTTGCCGCGCCCGCTTGTGAGCGATATGGCCATCACACGCAGATTGCGCATGGTCAAATCGGATTCCGAGATTGCGAAGATAAGACACGCGGCCACGATCGCCACTGACGCCTTTGATAAAGTGCCAGAACACGTGGCCGACGGCATGCCCTTGTCGGATGTCTTCCGTCGGTTTCAGACGCTTTGCCTTGATGCAGGCGCTGATTGGGTACCCTATCTTGCCGGAGCTGCAGGCCAAAACGGTTATGCCGACGTGATTTCCCCGGCCACCGAGACGCCGCTGATGGTGGGCGATGTCTTGATGCTGGACACGGGGTTGGTCTGGGATGGGTACTTCTGCGATTTTGACCGCAATTTCAGTCTCGGCCGCGCTTCTGACGCCGTGCAAAGCGGACATGCCACCTTGATTGACGCAACGCAGGCAGGCTTCGAGGCTGCGCAACCCGGCGCAACAATTGCCGATCTTTTTCATGCGATGAATGGCGTGGTTAACCCCTCTGGACATGTGATGGACGCCGGGCGGTTGGGGCACGGATTGGGGATACAACTGACGGAATGGCCGTCAATCATCCCCCAGGATCACACGGTTCTTGTTCCCGGGATGGTTCTGACGCTCGAGCCGTCGATCAGCGTCGGGGACGGCAAGATATTGGTGCATGAAGAAAACATCGTGATCCGCGACGGCGGTGCGGAATTTCTGTCGCGACCTCAAACTCGGGACATACGGGTGATCTGATGGCGCTTTCCTATTCACTTGAAACAGAACGCCCCATTCAGGTCGGATTGGTGGCCCTTCAAAGCGACGAAACCATCGAGCGGGATTTTCGCTGGTTGCTTCCATCCGACGTCGAATTGCTCGTGTCGCGGGTGCCGTCTGCAGAAACCGTGTCGTTGGACAGCCTGCAGGCGATGGAAACAAGCCTGACGCGCGCGGCTGGTTTGCTGCCTCTCGGGGCAGAGCTGTCGGCTGTCGGCTATGGATGCACGTCGGCAAGTGCCGCAATCGGCGCGGACCGGGTTGCAAAGATGATCACGGCCGGTATCGCTACACCACATGTCACGGACCCGCTGACGGCTCTTATCTCCGCATGCCGGGCAGGAGGTATCCGACAGATTGGCATGGTGAGCCCGTATGTGGCCTCTGTGAGCGAACGCCTCATTGCGGGATTGAATGCTGCTGGCATCAGCGTTGTGTCGTTCGGCAGTTTTGATGAACCTCTCGAAGAGCGTGTGGTCCGGATTTCACGTGGTTCCGTGCGTGATGCCGCTGTTTACGTTGGACGGGGCGGGGATTGCGAGGCGGTCTTTATGTCCTGCACCAACCTGCGGGCGTTGGAGATCATCGAGGATATTGAACGCCAACTGGGGATCCCGGCCTTGTCGAGCAATCAGGTTCTTGGATGGCATCTTGGTGTCCTGTCCGGCTACGCCGACCGGTGCAACAAGATCGGACGCTTGTTCGAGTTTGTATGAGACGGGTGCTGGTCGACTGCACGCCTGTTTTTCGTTGCGAAATCCCCTGACTTGAATCAAAGCGGCGTGTTTGCCTGTCGCGGTACTTTGCCCAACATGAGACAGCTTGGGCAGGCTTCACGTCTGTCTGACACCGGCGTTTGGTGCCGTGGTGCCAATCGTCCGGATGTCGTTGCAGACCTTCAGAGATTTGGCGCGGGTATCTTGAGGTGAGAAAGATGGATAAGCGGATTGAGAGTATTCTTGCGCGGATTGACGATCTGACCGATGAGCTTGACGCTGAGATTGCCAAGCGGCGCAAAGCGTTTTCGTATGAGCTTATCGGTCGACGCGCGCGGTTTGAAGATACGGTCAAGCGGCGTCACAGAGAGCTGCGCGTCGATCTCAAGGCGTTTATTGCTCGGGCGCGTCTGAGCCATATTGTGACAGCACCTGTTATCTACAGCCTGATTGTTCCGTTTGTGCTCTTGGACCTGTTTGTGTCCGTCTATCAGCTTGTCTGCTTCCCCGCGTATGGGATTCCAAAGGTCAGACGCCGGGATCATATCCGCATTGACCGGCATCATCTGGGATATCTGAACGGTCTGCAAAAACTGAACTGCGTCTATTGCGGCTATTGCAATGGCGTTATCTCCTTGGTGCGGGAGATCGCCTCCCGGACCGAGGCTTTTTGGTGCCCGGTGAAGCATGCCGGCCCCATCCGCCATCCACACGAGCGCTATGCCACGTTTCTCGATTTTGGAGATGCGGAAGGATTTCAGGACGGGCTGACCCGATCGCGTGATGCGGTGACGCGCAAAGACGGCTGAGATCAAGGGCGGATGTGAGGGCCAACACTATTTGTCCGGGCGGGTTTCCGAATATTCGCCTTTCACCAAGTTGCGAGTGCTTGACCTTGCTGCACGCATGTCATACCTCACCACATGTCTTGCGGGCGTTGTGTAATGGTAAGACCTCAGCCTTCCAAGCTGATGATACGGGTTCGATTCCCGTCGCCCGCTCCACCTATTCTTTAGTGACGCAGGCGATATACTCGCGCCCATCGGATGGCGCGGCAAATCGGCTTTTGCGCCGCGTTCGGCTTGACCAGTGCAGGCAGGCCATTGTTAAAGCGTTTTCAGCTAAAAAACGGGAACCTGATGGCGGACGCGACACCCACACCGGCGACAAACGAAGAACGCGCGAAATCCAAGAAACTGGGATCACTGGCAGCTTTGTGGCCATTCATCCTTCCGTACAGGGCATTGATGCTGGCAGCCCTGCTTGCGTTGACCGCCACAGCTTGTGTGTCTTTGATCTTGCCAATGGCTGTGCGTCGTGTGGTGGACAATTTCAACACAGCCGACGGCGCGCTGCTAGACCTCTATTTCGCAGCGGCTTTGGGCATTGCTGGTTTGCTCGCGATTGGTACGGCACTGCGCTATGCGCTGGTGACGCGTCTTGGCGAACGGGTGGTTGCTGACATTCGCAAAGCAGTATTTGGGCGCGTCATCGGCCTGAGCCCGTCGTTTTTTGAGCGAGTGATGACAGGCGAAGTGCTTAGCCGGATCACGACCGATACAACTCTGATTCTGAGTGTAATTGGCTCGTCGATCTCGATCGCACTGCGCAACGTGTTGATCTTCTTCGGCGGCATGGTCTTGATGCTGATCACTTCGGCCAAACTCACAGGTATGGTTCTGTTGATCGTGCCAGCGGTTGTAGTGCCGATCCTCGTTTTGGGCCGTAAAATGCGCAAGCTGAGCCGGGAAAACCAGGATTGGATCGCGGTGTCGTCGGGCAATGCGTCCGAGGCCCTACTGTCCGTGCAAACGGTGCAGGCGTTTACGCATGAAGACATATCGCGCAATGCATTCGGGGATGTGACCGAGAAGAGCTTTGATGCGGCGCGGCGACGGATTTGGACGCGGGCGCAGATGACGGCGATTGTCATCTTCCTCGTTTTCACTGGCATCGTTGGCGTTTTGTGGATCGGAGCCACCGACGTGCGCAACGGATCAATGAGCCCCGGCGAACTTGTGCAGTTTGTAATCTATTCGGTGATGGTGGCTGGTTCGGTTGCTGCGCTGTCCGAAATTTTCGGTGAATTGCAGCGCGCGGCGGGCGCGACCGAGCGCCTGGTCGAACTTCTGCATGCCGAGGATACGGTCAACGATCCCGAAACACCTTTGTCGCTGGCCGAGCCGGTGCGTGGCGAAATCACTTTTGAGGACGTGGCGTTCTCATATCCCAGCCGTCCGGACGTTGCTGCGCTTGATGGTGTGAACCTTCGGATTGCTCCGGGCGAAACCGTTGCTGTGGTTGGTCCGAGTGGCGCTGGCAAAACGACAATTATCCAACTGATCCAGCGCTTCTACGATCCCGATTCCGGCTCGATTTGTCTTGATGGGACGCGGATTGATGCCGTGAACCGGGATGAATTCCGCAAGCACATTGCGCTGGTGCCGCAGGATCCGGTCATCTTTGCAGCCTCGGCGCGTGAAAACATTCGCTTCGGGCGACCCGATGCAACAGATGCAGAGATTGAAAACGCAGCCAAGGCTGCGGCGGCGCACGAGTTCATCGCCGCTCTGCCTGACGGCTATGACAGCTATCTTGGTGAGCGGGGGGTGATGCTTTCGGGCGGACAAAAGCAGCGGATCGCCATTGCCCGAGCTATCCTGCGCGATGCTCCGGTCCTGCTGCTTGACGAAGCAACCAGCGCGTTGGACGCGGAAAGTGAACGTGCCGTTCAGTGCGCTGTTGATGAGCTTTCCGAGGGGAGAACTACCATTATCGTCGCGCATCGCCTTGCGACCGTAAAGAAGGCGGATCGGATCATCGTTATGGAGCAAGGGCGGATTGTAGCGTCTGGCGCGCATGATGCTCTGGTCTCTGAGGACGGGCTATACGCGCGTCTGGCGCGTTTGCAGTTCACAGATGGCATGGCTGCCGAATAAAAATCTGCCACTTCTCCCGCAAGTGTCGGTTTTGACCATGACAGGTGTCGCTTGAGGCCGTCACGCTGGGTGCAAAGCGCACAACAGGGAGATGGTTATGAAGGTCGGATTTGTTGGATTGGGGGCTGTGGGTGCCAAACTGGCGGGAACCCTAGCACGCAACGGAGTTGATCTGACGGTTTTCGACCTTGATCCCGCGCGGATGAAGATCCTTGTCGATAAAGGCGCGCAGGCGGGTAGCGGCGCCGCCGAGGTGATGCGGGATTGCGACGTTGTGATCACCAGTCTTCCCAGTCCGGCGGCATCGCAAGCGGTTCTGGAACTGATGTTGCCAGAAATCGGCCCGGGGAAAATCTGGCTGGAGATGTCGACCACCGATGCCGAAGCAATCAGGGCCCAAGCAGCGGCGGTCAATGCGAATGGCGGTCAGGCGGTCGATTGCCCGGTGTCCGGCGGTTGCCATCGGGCAGCGACTGGCAACATCTCGATGTTTGCCGGATGTGACCGCGCGACATTTGAAACGGTCCTTCCTCTTTTGACCTTTATGGGGCGCCGCGTTCTGCATACCGGAGACGTTGGTACTGCATCTGTGATCAAGGTGATGACCAATTATCTTGCAACCGTTCACTTGGCGAGCCTCTGCGAAGCCATGACTACGATGGCCGCGCATGGCATTGACCTTGGCATCACCTACGAGGCAATCAAAGCGTCTTCCGGAACGTCCTTTGTGCATGAGACCGAAAGCCAATTGATCCTGTCTGGCAACCGGGATGTTGATTTTACACTGGATTTGGTTTTGAAGGATATCGGCCTGTTCCAGGCCTTGGCGGACGCAAAGAACGTTCCTTTGGAACTGTCCCCGAAGCTGATAGAAATCGTAAAAGACGGTCAGGCGCGATACGGAGACCGCGCGCAGTCGGATCGTTTGATTGAACGTCTAGAAGAGGCAACCGGTCTGTCGATCACGGCTCCCGGTTTTCCGACAGTGCTGATCGATGATGAACCCGAGGAGCGTGGGCAGGAGATATTCCGCGCAGTCTCGCCTTGACTTGACGAATGCGCTATCGGCGTTCCCAGTCACAGGAGGGACGCCATGTCAGACGAGATCCTTGCCGAGGTTGATCCCCGCGGTCCCCGGCGTATCGTGGGCATTGCATTGTTGCTGATGCTTGGGGGCTTAGTACTGTATCTCGCATTTGCCGCGCCGCCGGCGAATGTGCTTTGGCAGATCTTCTTGATTGGGATGGGTCTGGTGTCGCTGTGGTTTGCGCAAAGGCTGCAGGTTGCCACACGCCGGAAACTCTGGCTGACCGAGACGGTGCTGACCGACAGCGAGGGCACCGTTCTGGCGCGCGTCGAGGACATTGTGGCCGTCAATCGTGGGGCCTTTGCGATCAAGCCGTCAAATGGATTTACGCTCACATTGAAAAACCCGGCGCCACGGGCGTGGCAGCCGGGTTTATGGTGGCGTCTTGGTCGCCGTGTCGCCGTGGGCGGAGTGACTCCGGGGTCTCAGGCCCGCCCAATGGCTGATATCATCGCCGTGATGGTTGCGCGGCGTCAGACATAGGCATCAGGTATTCTTCTTTTTGCCTTTGCCGTTGGTTGGTTTCGTGGTGGTCGAGGTGCAATCGGTGCTTGCGGCACCTTCGTCGGCGTTTTCCGCGTTGTTGTTGCAGAGCGATCCACCAGGTGCGTTTTGGTCACCGTTGCCCCAACCGTTGTTCTGCCATTGCTTGCCTGACCCATCATTGATCCCTTCAAAGATCACTTGCGAGGCAAAGCGAGGCCGTGTGAACGAATAGGTCTCGATGTCAAATCCATCATTCGCCAGTTGGACCAAGGGCTGATACCAATCACGGGTTTCAACGAGGATTGTCTGATCACCTACTGCCAGGATCGGCAGATGGGCTTTGTAGGTGGCCATGTCGTCCTGTTCCAGTGCAGACCAGTCGCCCCGCGCTACGGACCATACGAGTTCGTACGCTTCGTTGCCGGCGCTCTCGCCTGTGCCATTCTTGTCATACTGAACGACCGAGACGCGCAGATCGATATCGTCGCCTTGAGCCTGTGCCAGATGGAACAACAGGTTCCGGGCATTGTCGATATAGTCATGGTTCAGCATCTCAGTCTCACGCGAGATGATATCCCCGATCGTGTAGTTGGCCTTTTGGTTGATGGCCTGCTGGCGCATCACGTCGAAATACAGCCAGGAGATCGCAAAGATGACTATGAGGGCAGGAAGGATGATGATTGCCTCAAGCGAAGCATCGCCCTTGGTGTCGCGGAAGAACCGCGACACGCTTTTCTGGATACGAGCAGTCATTAGTAAGGCTCCTGTACGAAGGCCGAGAAGGACACGATTGCAGCGTAGCCATCGGCATCTTTGGGCATCGCTGCGGCAACGCTGCCGGCCGGAGTAATCGGCTGGTACTTGTAGCAGGCGCGCAGCAGCATCAGCTCATTAGGCTGACCCGGATCGAACTGGCGCAGCGGGCGCACGGGTTCTGCCGAGTCGTAGCAGTCCGCATCACGTGCCGGTTCTGTCCAATCACGAAGGCTCAGCGGGATCATTTCGAGGCGCAGCATGTCCTGACAATCCGTGAGCAGGGTCGTGTTGTCGCAAATCATGGTTTTCAGCGTATCGTGGTCAATGTTTTCGCCGGTGCCCAGGCGCACTTCACGAACCGCAAGGTCGAGACCGCGCTCAAGCTGGGTATGGCGGATCGACAGTGCGCCGATTTCCATCCCCGCGACGATGACAGCCAGAAACACCGGCGCCCAGATGACGAAGGGGATCGTAACCACAGAGCCGCTTTCGTCGCGCAGAAATCTGCGGATAATTTTGGGAGTGAACCGCATCATTGTGTCAACCTCAGCTGGTTAATGGTCCGGGCAATGGCCTGGAACGCTTCGGAAATTTCGAGGCCCTCAACCGGGAAGTAGTGAGCCGGAGACGAGGCGCAGTCACGCATGGCGGCCTGACCTTCGTCGGGGGCTTCGAAGCCAATTGCGAACACAGTGATGTCAGCATCGCGCGCCGAGGCGCAGATCGTCGACAGACGTTCATCCGCTTCGGTGCCGGTGACGATCGGCGTATAGGCGTAGTAGGCGTTGTAGTATTGGTTGTAGGATACCCAGCCGTCATAATACGGCGTCCGGAAGAACTTCTGACCAAAGGCACGGGTGCCCCAGCGCGCAAAGACTTCGGCGTTGCTCATCTGGCGGGCTGATGTGTCTCCGTCCGGGGTGGCCTGGTAGCGTTCTTCCAACGTGCCAGCTTCGAACCGCGACCAGTAGTAGACGTCGTTCGCAGTGCCGCTCTCATCACGTACGCGGTGCGAGAACCGATCATTGGTGGCGTCTGTATCGCCAAGATCGTCAATCCAGATGTTGGACATCCCGCTTGCGTATTCGGGTGCAAGGTCGAACTGTGTCGTGTTCATGCCGTCGGTCATGACCACAGCAATCTTGAGCGCATCCGGCGCGTCATATGCGGCGGGGCGACCGGCGGCTTCTGCAACCACATGACCATCGGCAATCAGACCATTCACAACCGGACGCGCGGATGGATCGAGGAGCGCGACGCCCCACTTCATCCCGAGGTCGATTGCGGTGTTGCCGCCGGCGCTGAGTGTCGCAATATGGGCAAGCAGCTCGCTCTTGTCAGAGCTGTGCGCGATGATCGATCCGTAGTCGTCATCCGGGCACCAGGAATCCGGCGTCACAACAGTGTTCTGATCCAGTGTGTAAGGGTCGAAATGTGCCAGACGCTGCAATGCGTCTGTTGGCGAAATCGCACGAGACGTGAACGCGCTGTCCGGGAAGATCGCACAGTTAGAGACGTTATGCTCATCGGTCAGAGTATAGTACTGCGATACGGTCGACCCGAGGCTGACAGTTGCGTTGTAGGGAACGATGCTGATCGTCGTCAGTCCGGCGTCGTCGTTTTCGATCACGGTCTCGACAAATTCGGTGGCAGCGCTCCGAAGGTTCTCGATCTTGCTGTTCGAGCCCATCGACCCTGAGATGTCGAGAATCAGAGAGATTTCGACATTCGAAATCCGCTCTTCCGCTTCGGCGAGGCCTGTTGTTTGCAGCTTGTCGAACCCGAGAAGGTACAGGAAGTTCGAATTGAACGTGCGCTCGGCCTCAGCGGACACGGTGCGGAAATTCAGACCCGAGTCTACCGTGATGTCCACGTTGGCGAGCGTGTCTTCAAGATTCATCTTGGTAAGGTAATCCTCAACCAAGGTTTCTGGGTCGATCTGCTGTTCCAGGTCAGCCGCGGCCAAAACGGCACGGTCAAGCGTGTTCTGCAGGCGTGTCCTTTCAACCTCGGAATAGATCATGTCAATGCCGATGCCCCCATAGACGAGCATGACGAAGACACCCATTATCCCGAAAATGGTCATGTTGCCGTCGGTCTCGCGAGAATAGCGGGTCAGAATAGAGGACACGCTGGACCTCAACTTCGACTTGCTCCGCGTCTCGGTCCGCACCCTTGGCAGAAGGTTGCTTAATCCGATCATTTGTTACCTCTTTCCCGCCCATTAAGGACGGTCTGACACCCCACTTAGATATTTGGAGATGTGGAGGCGAAAGACGGCGGGATTGCGGCTGCAAATATGAAGAAATTATGGAGTGTATTGTTTTTTATGGATAATTCCGTCTCTGAGGGCCTTATTGATGCCCAAGGTGAAACAGTCCGTCACGATTGGCCACTTCGTCCGCTAAACGGCGTCTCAGATAAAGCGTTATCAAATTAACCAAGCTGTCATAGGCTGGTGGAATAACAGAACGAATTGATTGCAGCCTTGGGAGGGACAGATGAGCACAATTCCGGCCAATGAACCGACATTTCGGGAGTCAGTGGACCTGATGTTCAATCGCGCTGTTGCGCTGATGGATCTTCCACCGGGCCTCGAAGAAAAAATCCGCGTTTGCAATGCGACCTACACGGTTCGGTTTGGAGTTCGCCTGCGTGGGCAAATCAAAACGTTCACGGGCTACAGGTCCGTTCATTCCGAGCATATGGAACCGGTCAAGGGCGGTATCCGTTTCGCGCCTTCGGTGAATCAGGACGAGGTGGAAGCGTTGGCCGCACTCATGACCTACAAATGTGCGCTCGTCGAAGCGCCTTTTGGTGGGTCGAAGGGGGGTCTGTGCATCGACCCGCGCGACTATGACGAATACGAGATGGAACAGATTACGCGCCGGTTTGCCTACGAACTCGCCAAGCGTGACCTTATCCATCCTGCGCAAAACGTGCCAGCCCCGGATATGGGCACCGGCGAACGTGAAATGTCCTGGATCGCAGATCAGTATGCGCGGATGAACACCACCGATATCAATGCACGCGCCTGTGTTACTGGTAAGCCGATCAATAATGGCGGTATTGCCGGACGTGTGGAGGCAACAGGTCGCGGTGTGCAATATGCGCTGCGCGAGTTTTTCCGTCACCCCGAAGATGTCGATGCCGCAGGAATGTCAGGCAGTCTGGATGGCAAAAGAGTTGTCGTCCAGGGCTTGGGCAACGTGGGTTACCACGCAGCAAAATTCCTGGGTTCGGAGGACGGCTGCAAGATCGTCGGGATTATCGAGCGCGACGGCGCGTTGTTCAGCGACAGTGGCCTTGACGTAGATGCGGTGCGCGAGTGGATCATCAAGCATGGTGGGGTCACCGGATATCCAGATGCGCGTCACACGGCCGAGGGTCCTGAAGTTCTGGAATCGGACTGTGACATCCTCATCCCAGCTGCATTGGAAGGCGTGATTAACCTCAGTAATGCAAACCGGATCAAGGCACCTTTGATCATCGAGGCGGCGAACGGCCCCATCACTGCCGGTGCCGACGATATCCTCAGGGCGAAAGGAACCGTCATTATTCCGGATATGTATGCCAATGCCGGTGGTGTGACAGTGTCGTATTTCGAATGGGTCAAAAACCTCAGTCATATCCGTTTTGGCCGCATGCAGCGCCGTCAGGAAGAGGCGCGGCACCAGTTGGTCATTGATGAGTTGCAACGGCTTGACGATATGCTGGGCGACAGCTGGTCGATGTCTCCGGATTTCAAAGACCGCTATTTGCGGGGCGCGGATGAACTGGAACTTGTGCGCTCGGGCCTCGATGACACCATGCGGATCGCTTACCAGTCTATGCGCGATGTATGGCATGCCCGCGATGATGTTCACGACCTTAGGACAGCGGCGTATATCGTTTCGATTGAAAAGGTTGCGTCAAGCTATCGGGCGAAGGGTCTCTGACGGGTGACTTTATGGTTTGGCTGGGCTAGGTGTTTTGCATCTGACCTGGCCAAACCAAGAGGACGCCATGACCCGCACAGCCGTCGTAACGATCAGTATGATGATTGCACTGACCGGTCCGGTTCAGGCGCAGACAGATGACGCCGAGTGCCGGAAGCAAGGTCAGATTGCCACGAATATAATGTCGGAGCGGAAGAACGGGGCAAATGCCCGCCGTGCCGAACGACGGGTCATTCGAGCCTTGCCTGCCGACTCGAAAAACTACGAAGTTGCTATCCCAGCGCTGGTTGAATGGATTTACAGCCTGCCAGAAGAGCAGATGACGCCAGAGGTGAGCAACGCACTTTATCAGGCCTGCCTGCAGCAGTAGCGAACTGACAAAATCGCTTGGTTCATAAGAGCCGATCCACTGGACTCTCGGCGAGTCAGACCCGATATTATCGGCATGAGCCTGCCACCCAATTTTTTGGACGAACTGCGCACGCGAACGAGCCTGTCTCAGGTGGTCGGGCGTAAGGTGCTTTGGGACACGCGAAAGTCCAATCAGGCCAAAGGCGACATGTGGGCACCGTGCCCGTTTCATCAGGAAAAGTCAGCCAGCTTCCATGTCGATGACCGCAAAGGCTACTACTATTGCTTTGGCTGTCACGCCAAAGGCGATGCGATTTCCTTTGTTCGCGAAACCGAAAATGTTGGTTTCATGGAAGCGGTCGAAATTCTGGCGGGTGAGGCAGGGATGCAGATGCCTGCAAGGGATCCCGAGGCGCAGGAAAAGGCAGATCACCGTACCGAGCTGATCAAAATCATGGACGCTGCGGTACGCTTCTTTCGACTACAACTGCGCGGCGGGGCTGGAGCGGAAGCACGAGATTATCTGGTGCGCCGCGGATTGGACGAGGCGACGCAGGACAGGTTCGATATCGGGTTTGCACCTGCCGGCTGGCAGACGCTCTGGGATCATTTGACAGGACAGGGCATTGCGCCCGACAAGATTATCGAGGTCGGACTGGCAAAGCCGTCGCAAAAAGGTGGCAAGCCGTATGATACGTTTCGCAACCGGATCATGTTTCCGATCCGGGACGCGCGTGGGCGTGCGATTGCCTTTGGCGGGCGGGCTATGGACCCCAATGACAACGCCAAATACCTCAATAGCCCGGAAACACCTCTTTTTGACAAAAGTCGCACTCTCTACAATCAAGCCCCAGCTCGGGAGGCGGCGGGCAAAGGTCAGCCGCTGATCGTTGCCGAAGGCTATATGGATGTGATCGCCTTGGCGTCGGGCGGATTTGAGGCTGCGGTGGCACCGTTGGGGACGGCTGTCACCGAAACGCAGTTGCAGATGCTGTGGCGTATCACGGATGAGCCCATAATGGCTTTGGATGGCGACAAAGCGGGCTTGAATGCCGCTTACCGTGTGATCGACACGGCGCTGCCGCTCTTGGAAGCGGGCAAATCATTGCGGTTTGTCCTTCTGCCCGAAGGTAAGGACCCGGATGACCTGATCCGCTCTGAAGGCCGTGAAGCTATGCGCGCAGTGTTGGATGCGGCGCAGCCGATGGTGCATCTTTTGTGGCGCCGGGAAACTGAAGGACGTGTGTTCGACAGTCCGGAGCGCAAAGCAGCTCTCGACAAGACTTTGCGCGATCGGATCAAGCTCATTCAGGATCCGTCTCTGCGCAGCCACTATGGTGAAGAAATCAAACGCCTCAGGTGGGACCTTTTTCGGGCACCCGCCAAATCCGACCGCACGCCGTCTGGACGGTTCAAGTCACCGCAGATTGCCAAGCCGGCAGAAGGCACACGGGCGTCCTTGCTGGTTGCGGGGGGCAAAGATGTTGAGGTGCGTTTGCGTGAGGCGGTGATTCTGGCTGCATTGATCACCACTCCGGATCTGATTGCCGATTTTGAGTCGCAGGTCGAGGATATGTCGTGCGGTGACCCGGATCATTCAGTCATCCGCCAATGTCTGCTCCGCCACGCCGGAGAACCAATCGAAGCCGTTCGGGCAGCGGTAGACGATGCTTTGGGCGAGCCCGCCCTTGAAAAGCTGTGCCGCGCACGCCATGTGGCGATCACGCCGTGTTTGCGCAAGCCCGGGGATCGGGAACTTGCCCGTTTGACCATTGCGGAAGAGCTTGCGAAGCTGGAGGCGGTTGTTGGATTGAACGCAGAAATCGCTGAAGCCGCCGAAGACCTGAACGGTCCTGCAGACGAAACGCTGACTTGGCGCTTGAGTCAGGCCGCAACGGCGCGGCAAATGGCACAACGCGCACAGTCCGAAGACAAGGCTGAATATGATCTTGGCCCGAACGGGGCCCCGATCAATCGAGAAGAACGCAGCGCATTTGCCGCTTTGATGGAAACCATTCGCTTCGAGAAACCCCGGAGTTAACGGTGTTTTGCTAAGGAAAGCGTAGACGAAACAGGGTAAACGGGTGTGCGAATCACCAATTCGCGCTATTGATTCGGGTCAATCGAATCGCCCCGCCTCGACAGGAGCATCTATGGCCGCCAAAGATAACGACGACGCCAAGACCGAAGACCGCGAGGAAGATGTCAGCCTCGACATGAGCCAAGCTGCGGTAAAGAAGATGATCGCAGAAGCCCGTGAACGCGGCTACATCACCTACGATCAGTTGAACGAAGTCTTGCCGCCCGATCAGGTCAGCTCTGACCAGATCGAGGACGTGATGTCGATGCTGTCTGAAATGGGAATCCAAGTCACCGAAGATGACGAGGAAGCCGAAGAAGAAGACGACAAAGGCACCACCGACCTTGTCCAGACGGCCAAGCCGGGCGAAGTTACGCTGTCCTCGGGCACGTCGGAAAAGCTGGACCGGACGGATGATCCGGTGCGCATGTACCTGCGCGAAATGGGCAGTGTTGAACTGCTGAGCCGCGAAGGCGAAATCGCCATCGCCAAGCGGATCGAAGCCGGTCGCAACACGATGATCGCGGGGCTCTGCGAAAGCCCTCTGACGTTTCAGGCTATCACGATCTGGCGCGAGGAACTTCTGAACGAAGACATTCTTCTGCGCGATGTTATCGACCTTGAAACCACATTTGGCAATCAGATGGGCGACGAGGAAGAAGTCGAACCCAACGTGGTGGCTGGGAGCGAAGCGTCTTCCGAAAAAGACTCGAGCGGCGGCGGTCAGGAATTGGATGCCGACGGCAACCCGATCAACAGCGACGATGAGGATGACGAGGACGAACAGGCGAACATGTCGCTTGCGGCGATGGAAGCCGCACTCAAGCCACGTGTTCTTGAAACGCTGGACCGGATTGCTCAGGACTATGAAGAACTGGCAAGCATGCAGGACAGCCGGATTTCGGCCACGCTGAACGAGGACGGATCGTTCAGCGCAGGCGACGAGGAGCGCTATCAGAAGTTGCGCTCTGAGATCGTCATTCTGGTGAACGAACTTCACCTGCATAACAACCGGATTGAAGCGCTGATTGACCAGCTTTACGGGATCAACAAGCGTATCATGTCCATCGACTCTGCGATGGTTAAGCTGGCCGATCAGGCCCGGATCAACCGCCGTGAATTCATCGATGCCTATCGCGGACGTGAACTTGACCCGAACTGGCTGGACGAAATGGCCGAGAAATCGGGCCGCGGCTGGCAGATGTTCATCGAACGGTCGCTCGATAAAGCCGAAGAACTGCGCGCCGACATGGCGCAGGTCGGCCAGTATGTTGGTCTCGACATCTCTGAATTCCGCCGCATCGTGGCGCAGGTTCAGAAGGGTGAGAAAGAGGCCCGTCAGGCCAAGAAAGAGATGGTTGAGGCAAACCTGCGCCTCGTGATCTCGATCGCCAAGAAATACACGAACCGCGGATTGCAGTTCCTCGACCTGATCCAGGAAGGCAATATCGGCCTGATGAAGGCCGTGGACAAGTTCGAATACCGTCGTGGATACAAGTTTTCGACCTACGCCACATGGTGGATCCGTCAGGCGATCACCCGCTCCATCGCGGATCAGGCACGCACGATCCGTATCCCGGTGCATATGATCGAAACGATCAACAAGCTGGTCCGCACCGGTCGCCAGATGCTGCACGAAATCGGCCGTGAACCGACGCCGGAAGAACTGGCGGAAAAGCTGCAGATGCCGCTTGAGAAGGTGCGCAAGGTGATGAAGATCGCCAAGGAGCCGATCAGCCTCGAAACGCCCATCGGCGATGAGGAAGACAGCCAGCTTGGTGATTTCATTGAGGACAAGAATGCGGTGCTGCCGCTCGATAGTGCCATCCAGGAGAACCTCAAGGAAACCACCACGCGCGTTCTTTCGTCGCTCACTCCGCGTGAAGAACGTGTGCTGCGGATGCGCTTCGGCATCGGTATGAACACAGACCACACGCTCGAAGAGGTGGGCCAGCAGTTCAGCGTGACACGCGAACGGATCCGTCAGATCGAAGCCAAGGCACTGCGCAAGCTCAAGCACCCAAGCCGGTCGCGCAAGCTGCGGTCGTTCCTGGATCAATAAGCGATGTCATTTCTCAAGAAACTTTTTGGCGGCGGCGGTAATGACAACACGCCGCCGTCCACCCCAGCAGAAATCCACAATGGGTACACCATTTTCGCCGAGCCGGTGAAAGATGGCGGTACGTGGCGCATCGGGGCCAGGATCGAGAAAGAGATCAACGGCGAGCTCAAATCGCATTTCATGATGCGAGCCGACACGCTGCAAAGTTTTGACGATGCCTGCAAAGCGTCGCTCGACAAGGCACGGATGCTTGTGGATCAGCAGGGCGACAGCATCTTCAGCTAGGCTGCTCTATTTCACGTCGATGTCACGCAATTTTGCGTGCACATTGTCTCTGCGCTTTTGTGCGTTTTTCAGTCTCGGGACAATGCCCATGTGTGCGCCATGAAAGGACGCTCACATGAAACACGCAGTTATTGCCCTCTTCGTACTTTTGCCCGCTGTTGTAGCGGCCTATCCCGACCCCAATGTTTCGCAGCCTTTGGGCTCTGGAGACCTTGTGAACTCAATCCTGTCGCAGCCTGAGAGCGGCACGATTGTCGTCACCAGTTTGGCGGGCTCATAAGAAAAGGAAGACGCGCCAGTGGTGGCGCGTCTTTCTTTTCTTCACCTGTGATCGGCCTGATCGGGGGCTGACGTTTCACCGCGACCGGTTTCTGCACTGTCTTGGATGCGCGTCACGCCTGTCCTCCTCAGTTCGTCGGCATCAGGAAGACTTCCTGAATAGTGGCGCGATGATCCGCGTTCAGGGCAAACACAACGGCACTGGCGACGTCTTCAGGTTCAAGCTTGTCTGGCTTCGCTTCATCGAAGAATGGGGTGTCGACCATGCCCGGAGCAATGACCGTGCAACGTCCACCCCAGTCGCGCATTTCTTCGGCAATATTCCCGCCATAGCCGTGCACGAACCATTTTGATGCACCGTAAACCGAGCCTTTGATGTGACGACGGCCAGCGGCGGAACCTGTCATCAGCAGGTGACCCTGCGATTTCTTGAGATGCGGCATGGCTGCTTTTGTCGTCCAGAGAAGACCCATGATGTTCAACTGGATCATCATCTGCCATTCGTCCGGGTCTCCGGCTTCTGTGCCAGAAGCGCTTAATCCGGTGCCCGCGTTCGCAAAGGCCGCATCAACTGACCCGAAATGATTGGCAAGTTTGCCAAGCGCATCGGTCTGAGATGACAGATCGGTCGCATCACCCCGAAGCGCGAGCGCGCGGTCCCCAAGTTCATCCGCCAATGAAGCGAGTTTGTCTTCGGACCGTGCGAAAAGACCAACATTCCAGCCATTTTCTACAGCAGCCCGCGCGGTTGCTTCGCCGATGCCCGTGGATGCACCGGTGATAAAGAGTGTTTTGCGTGTCATAGATGCCCTCTGAATTGCTTTGATATGTCAGAGCATCAACGCACAAGGGCGCAGTCATGGTTCCTTCGAGCGCATCAAATCAGTCCGGATGCGCCGGTAAGAGTTCGAAAAGCTCTGGCTAACGTAGCAGGCACTGAGACTTACGCTGTTTGAGCCTGCCCAAAAGGGTCGCAAGATCTCTGTTCCCACCCGAGAAATGGATAGGCGATATTTGCGACCTGCGTATTATGTAGCCATGCAAACAGTCTTTCAAATTCATACCGACGGCCCGGGCCTCTACGACTTCACAAGCACGGTCGCCGATTGGGTTGCCGGCAATGGTCTTCTGACCCTTTTCGTTCAGCACACATCAGCAAGCTTGTTGATTCAGGAAAATGCCGATCCCGAGGTTCAGACGGATTTGGCCGCGTTCTTTCAGCGTTTGGTGCCGCCGACAACCGATCCATCCATGTCATATCTTACGCACACCTATGAGGGACCAGATGACATGCCCGGACATATCAAGGCGGCCTTGCTCCCGGTAAGCTTGTCTGTTCCGGTCTCGAATGGGCGGATGGCCTTGGGCACATGGCAAGGCATTTACCTGTTCGAGCACCGAAATGCGCCCCATGTCCGGCGTGTTGTTGCGCATTTGGCATGATGTTCCCACCACAGCTTGCGGCTTGAATTCCCCTCTACCCAAAACTTCGCGGCTGACCTATAGTGGCTGTGGATAAGTGGGGCAAACCCACAGTCAGAGGCAGAGACGGAATAGAAGGGGGACGGCCTATGCGCTGCCCGTTTTGTGGAAATATCGACACGCAGGTCAAAGACAGCCGCCCGGCCGAAGACCACGTGGCCATTCGGCGCAGGCGTTTTTGCCCGGCATGTGGTGGCCGTTTCACAACCTATGAGCGGGTGCAGTTGCGTGATCTTGTGGTGATCAAGTCCAACGGACGACGTGAGGATTTTGATCGAGACAAGCTGGAACGTTCTATTCGCATGGCAATGCAGAAACGTCCTATTGAGCCCGAGCGCATCGACCAGATGATCTCTGGTATCGTGCGCCGCCTGGAAAGCATGGGCGAGACCGACATCGCGTCGAAACAGATTGGCGAGATCGTTATGGAAACGTTGGCTCGAATCGACACCGTGGCCTACGTGCGTTTTGCCAGCGTCTACAAGAATTTCCAGGAAGCCGACGATTTCGACAAATTCGTCAGTGAGTTGCGTCCGTCCGACAAAGACAAACCAAAATCCGAGGAGTGATAGGTTCCAATGCGCCCCGATGATGTGCGCCATATGCACAGGGCGTTGGAACTGGGCCAACATGGGATGGGCAACACCTGGCCCAACCCTGCGGTGGGTTGCGTCATTGTGCAGGGCGATACGGTCGTCGGTGAAGGCTGGACACAGCCGGGCGGTCGCCCGCATGCCGAAACCGTGGCGTTGTTACAGGCGGGACAGTCTGCGAAGGGCGCGACCGCCTATGTGACACTGGAGCCCTGTGCCCATCAGGGCCAGACACCCCCCTGCGCCGATGCGCTTGTCGCGGCTGGTGTTGCGCGTGTCGTAGCGCCAATTGCGGACAGCGATCCGCGCGTATCAGGTCAGGGCTTTGAGCGTCTGCGAGCGGCAGGGATTGAGGTCACAACAGGCGTTTGCGCTGAGGACGCCGCCGAAGACCACGCTGGGTTTTTTCTCCGGATTGAGAGTGGAAGACCATTGCTCACTCTCAAACTCGCGACCAGTCTGGATGGCCGGATCGCCACAGCGAGCGGTGACAGCCAATGGATCACCGGGCCGGAAACCCGCGCCCATGTGCATCATCTGCGAGCGCGCCATGACGCGGTCATGGTCGGTGCGGGCACTGTACGAGCGGATGACCCGCTGTTGACTGTGCGGGGCATCGACGTACCAAAACAACCCGTTCGGGTCGTTGTGTCCAGGCGGTTGGATCTGCCTATAGATGGCAATCTGGCTCGTACGCTTGACCAGGTGCCTGTCTGGTTGTGCCATGCCGAGGATGCGCCAGAGGATGTCCGTCTGGCATGGCAGGAGCTGGGAGCGAAACTTCTCTGCATTCCGCTTCATGGACGTCAAGTGGATATCCCGGCTTTGATGCAGGTGCTGGGTGATCAGGGCCTGACCCGCATTTTCTGCGAAGGCGGAGGTGAATTGGCGGCAAGTTTGCTGTCAGCTGACTGCGTGGATCGGCTTGATTTGCATGTGGGTGGTGTCGTGATCGGGGCGGAGGGTCGACCTGCGCTTGGTGCACTTGGACTGGACCGCTTGTCTGAAGCGCCTCGCTTCTCGCTGAAGTCTGTGCGTCCAAGCGGACAGGATGTCATTCAAAGCTGGACGCGTCAGCGGCGCCAAAGCCACGCGTAGCTCGCCAAGATACCCTGCGCCTTTGCCAGAAGACGAAGACGATGTGGCGTCGGAATGTTTCCGGCGCTTAGGCGATCCAGTGCAATTTCGATGGGGCACGCCTGCTGCGTCACGGGATCGAAATAGCGCGGATAGGCGATTAGCGCAGCATATGCGAGCATTTCGAGAGTCACGATTTGGCCGCGGCGCGTCGGAGTGGGGCAGAGATCCGTTGTCAGCCCCCATCCGGCATAGAAGGGCAAACCAACTGTGGTAACTGGGACCTCCCGCAGGAGAGCTTCGAAACCAGTAAGCGACGTCATGGTCCAGATCGCGTCCACTTCCGTCAGTAGGCTGGCCATCGGTGTGTCTGTGACAATCTGATCCGCCCATTGCTTGGCATTCGAGACGGTTCCGGGCCGGAGGCCTGCGACAACGTCGGGATGTGGTTTGTAAACTATCTGGGCTTCGGCATTGACGTCCCGCACGCGTTGCAGCAGAGCGGCGTTGGTCTTGATTTCTGGACTGCCCAGAATGATTGAGGCGTCGTCTTCGACCTGTCCTGGCACCAAGATTACGGGCCGGGTGTGGTCCCGCTTGAGGGAAATCTCTGGCGCGCCCGTGGCATATTTTGTCACATTTTCGCGGACTACACGCTGAATGATGCGATTGGCACGCGCCAACGCATCATCGGGCAGGGTGATGCTTTGCGCGATCAAATGCTCCAGCTTGGAAGGGCGGGTAGGATCGAAGTAGATACCGACGTCGTCAAGCACCAGCGACAGTGGAGGCACAAGCTCTGCGCCTAGCCCATGTGAGCGAATGAACCCGTCTTCGGCAATGACCTCGTCGTCCTCTGCGGTTGCACCCCACACCATTTTCTTCGCTGTGTCCGTTGGCCTGCGCGGGCCAAAGCGCATTGGTTTCTGACCGCCGAACATGGCCTGCATATGTGGTCGCTTCCAGAGCCGGATATTCCGTCCGACCCATCCCTGCCTGTCCTCAATGGCCGCGCGCTGGGTTGATTCAAGCGTTGTCATGACACGCTCAAGATCGCAGAGGCGGTCATGGTAAGGATCGTACCAGACCGGATAGTGCATCATCGCGCCAGCGAAAAGCTGCGCGCGTGTCAGCTTCCGTTGCCGTCGGATCAGTTGGTGTTCGTCCTCTGTCAAACCCCAACCCGCGTAGAACGGCATGCCGAACACGCGCGGCCTGTGACCGGCCAGGATGGCTTCAAAGCCCATCTGCGACGACAGAGTGTAGACCGCAATGGCACCCTCCAGAAGGTCCATAGGTGCAAAATCCCCGTCAACAAACGAGATGCGTCCCTGTGCTTGCTCCTTGTTGAAGTGGCCTGTTCTCTTACCCGCTGTGGTTTCGGGGTGGCTGCGGATCAGGATGCGTGCAGACGTATGCTCGATTTGTGCATAGTAGAGCATCTCGGCGAACCGCGCGTGGGCCATGTCGGGACCGGACACGGAGGCAAGAACCGACGCGTCACCCTCGGCCTGATCAATGACCAACACGTATCCCGGCTCAGGCACCGCAAGATCGGGATCGTAGGCGCTGTATTTTGACAGGCGAGACCTGCAATAACGGGCCATCAAATCCCGCGCGGTATTCAAAAGCGCAGTGTCATCCAGCGGATCATTGGTAAGCAGCGTTTCAAGGTCAGACGGGTGCGACGCATCAAAATGCAGCCCCGTCTTATCGAGGACCAGGCCCAACGGTGGTTCTTTGCGAACGCGACCGGGGAACAGGGACCGGAGGAAAGCATCTTCGACACGCAGGACCTGAGCGTCCTGCCCATGAGCAACGGTCAGTCCGCGCTCGGCACTGGGTGCACCCCCCCAGACGCCAACCCATCCACCTTCGGACGGTCGTCCAAGCGAGACCGACCATCCCGCCAGCTGGAGGATCCGCTTGATACGGGTTTGTGTCAAAAAACCTGAATTGTAGACGTATAAACGCCGGAGAGTTTCCTCTTCGGCGTCTGAATGTGAAGCTGCGGGCTGCATGGCCTGCTTATTCCCCGATCGCCCCGCCTGTCGCGGCCGATGTCAGGTTCTGCGCCCCGCCAAGCGTACCGGTGATGGAGGCAATCGTACGGTTCCACTGTACGATCGGCGCTTCGGTCACGTAGATTGTGTCGCCATCGCGGATCAGGAAGTCTCGTGCCATGAACAGGCCATTGGGCTCGGTGAGATCCATTACATAGATCAACCTCTGTGCCCCGACGAGGTCGCTCCGCCCCAGAACCGCGTTTGCGATTTCGGCGGGTTCATTGCGGAACACAAAGACACCTGTCGGGTCCGCCGAGGTCGCACTTAGCCCGCCAAGTTGTGCAAGCGCTTCGACCAGAGACAGGGTTTGCGTCTCGAATGTCATGCGCGTCTGTGCTCCAGCCGCACCAAGCGCCGTGA
The DNA here is from genome assembly GCA_030431485.1 of Alphaproteobacteria bacterium. Lineage (GTDB taxonomy): Bacteria > Pseudomonadota > Alphaproteobacteria > Rhodobacterales > Rhodobacteraceae > Marivita. The sequence continues at coordinate 128,203 of JAUIIR010000002.1, read as the reverse complement.
ACGAGCGCTGATCTGCTTCGATCAGAATGCGGTCGCCGTCCCGTAACGCGATATCGAGTTCCGGATGGTCATAAAGGTCCTCGAACCAGATAGTTTCACTCTTGTCGCCGCGCGTCAGGGTGATCTGAGCGATCTCGGTTGCAGGGCCAACGCCCCCGGCACTGGCCAGCATGGAGGCAAGAGTGCGTGTTGGTCGCGTGATCGGAAACACACCCTGTGTCCCGGCTGATCCGAGAATCGAGACAGTCGCGCCGTCACCCGCCGTCCGCCGCACTTCGACCTGGGGATCGGGCGTCTGGTCTTCGAGTTTTGCGGTGATGATCCGGCGGATCGCCTCGGGCGTATTGCCAGCCGCTTTGATCCGGCCTGCATAGGGCACGAAAATAAAGCCCGATCCATCAACCTGCACGCTTTCCAGTGACGTGAAGTTGGATGCAACTCCTGCCAAGAGGCCATCATCCACGTTTTCCCAGATGGTGAGCCCCAGGATGTCTCCGGGGCGGATGATATCAGCGCTTTGAACACCGGCGCGCTTGAGTTCGTCCGAGAAACCCAAGGCGGGTACAACGGCGGTGGTTCGCGTGACGCGATCGTTGATCGCGACGACGAACGCGTCGCCCTCGCGCTGAACGGACCCGGCGAAGATCTGGTTCTTGGTCGGACCAACCCCCGGCAGCCCACATGAAGCAAGGAATGATGCCGACAGCATCACCGCAATGGGCCGAGCCCATCGGAAATTTGAACTGAACACTGCTCGGTCTCCTCGACCAGAAATGACTGCCTCGGGTTTTATATTTTGGGGTAAGTTACCGGAATACAGGCAGTTTGGCCAGTACTAGGGCTTGTGGGGGTCGTCAAACAACACGCAACTGTTGCGCCCCGGTCTCGCGCTCTTTCAGTCGCAAATCATAGGGATCCTCGCCCGTCAGCATGCGATCCACCACGTGACGAAGCAGTTGAGACCTCCCCTTGGCCGAATAAAATCCGCCCGGAATTTGGCTCGTTTCCAACAGGAACTGACGATAGGCGGCATAGGGCTCACCGTCGGGAGGCTGCGGGTCTGCAAAAAAGTCAGGCAATGCCTGATGCGAGACAAGCTCTGGCTTATCATACACGCTTACCCCGAAGCTCCGGACCGGTAGCCCTCGCCAGAGGGCCTGATGCGCAGATGTCGAATTGACGGTGACGGCAGACCGCGCCGACTGCAGCAGGTAGGCCAGCTTACCGCCGCGCACAAAATGAACACGGTTGATTATCTTGTGGCGCTTCGCGGCCTCTAGGATGGTGTGTTCGAGCGGTGCTCTTCCGTCTTCGAGAGGATGCGCTTTGAACACCAGCCTGTGATGCGATGGCGCGCCTTTGGCAAAGCCTTCGATGACCAGATCGACAAACTCGGTCTGCGATCCGAATTCGGAGAACGCACGAAAACTGGCATCGTGCTCAAGTTGCAGTAAAACAACATGATAGGGCCGACCGCCAATTCGGATCCGCCGCGTGGTGATCCAGCGCTCAATCATGTGTCGCGGCCGACGCAGCAGTCGCAGAACATGCAGTCGGAACTCTTCGCCAACAGTTTGGTCCCGATGCGGGCGATAGTGCGGGAACCGTTGGTTTCGAAACAAGACATGCCAGTGATAAAGCGCGCCGTGCACCATGTGCATCCGCAAATCTCCCCAGCGATCCGGCGGCAGCGCGGGGACATCAGCTGTGCGGTTCAGGGCATTTCTCATCTGCTGGATCGAGATCTGCATCAGCTTGGAATTGCCGTTTGAACCGTCGCGTTCATATGTCGCCCAATAAGGGCGGAGGTAACCTTCCTCAAAGACATGGACGGTGAGACCAGCCTGTTTGGCGATCTGCACAGCGTCCGCGTGATGACGACGCACATCCCCGTAGAGCACGATATCTGTTGCACCGGTCTGCTCTATCCACCGCGACATCTGTTCCGGCCACCCTTGAATCTGACCTGTGAACTTGAGCAGGGTGGACCTGTCGCGCCACCGCGTGCCATCGCCTGCATTGAAGGCTACGCGCCAACATATTGCACCCGTTTCGGTCAAACGCTGAGCCAAGTTGCTAAAGAACGGCCCATGTGGGCCCTGCAAAAACAGGAATACGCGCTGCGAGGATGTTGTCGGCTTGCCCGTTGTCTTTGTCATGTCCGCGCAGTATCCCTCGGTTTGACCCGTAAATACCATAAACGGCGGCATACTGAGAACTACTATTCCGCAATAGCTAGTGCGGGTGATGACGGTGAGGGCTACATCATGTTTACCGGTATCGTGACAGACATTGGGGAAATTCGCAGCCTTGAGCGCCGCGGCGACCTGCGCGCGCGTATCGGTACGGCCTATGACACACAAAGCATTGATATCGGCGCGTCGATTGCCTGTAGTGGTGTTTGTCTGACGGTGGTTGAGCTTGGCCCCGATTGGTTTGATGTCGAGATTAGCGCAGAAACGTTGGACAAGACCAATATCGGCCAATGGGGCGAAGGCCAGAAAATCAATCTCGAACGCGCGCTCAAGGTCGGAGATGAATTAGGCGGGCACATCGTTTCCGGCCATGTCGACGGGCTGGCAGAGATCGTCGAGATGCGTCCCGAAGGCGATAGTGTCCGCTACACGTTCGAGGCTCCGCGCGCCCTCGCACGGTTCATCGCACCGAAAGGGTCGGTGGCTCTCGACGGCACATCCCTGACGGTGAATGAGGTGGATAAGACCCGCTTCGGTGTGAATATCATACCGCACACCCAGGAGGTCACGACCTGGGGGGCAACTAAGGTGGGTGATAAGGTCAATCTCGAAATCGACACTCTGGCCCGCTATGTGGCGCGTCTGGCCGAGATGCAGAGGTAACGCACGCGTCGACGCGCTTGCGGCTTCAGTTCATCGAAGCATGCCTCGTGTCCATTGCCGCCACTGCCCTGCGTCCGAGCACCCAAGTGATTGCGACGCCGCTGCCATAGGCAATGACCAGAAAAAGGAACGGGCCAAGAACTGGAGCGCCCTGATAAACCGCAATAAGCAGTGGCGTTCCCGTCAAATTTCCAAGGTTGCCCATCTGCGCCAACGCTCCATTGGCCAGAGCACGTGACGCCGCATCCGCGTTGATCTGGGGTACGATGGCAAAACCTGAGCTCTGCACAAAGGCCATAGAGGCGAAGAGCAGGATTACCGTGACCGCGGTAAAGCCTGCGACCAGAACAACCACAGCCATCGCCACGCAAAGCGCAAATCCCAGCGTCACCACTGGTCGCGCCGGGTGGCGGGACAGAACGGCAACGCCCACAGTCAGGGCTACACCGATGGACACCAAAGGCGCAATGGCGGCGAGCCACGTGGGCGCGGTGCCTGAGGTCAGCAGCGGCAACGCGGTTAGGACCGATACGAAGGTGAGCGTATAGCACAACCACGCCAAGGCCGGCGTGGCAATTCCAGGTGTCGCGTAGGCCACGATATGGCGACGCAGCAAAGAAATTTCCGATGGCGGCGATTGGGTCATCACCGGGCGTGGCAAGACGAAAAGGACGGCCAGACATGCCACCGCCATCCAGACACCATGCGCTCCGATCAGCAAAGCCAGACCACCATTTGCGATCACGCCCGGCGCAATGACCGCAGTCAACGCAAATGCCACGCCGAAAAACGTGCTCCAAAGCGTCAGCGCCGCTGGGCGATATCGATCAGGTGTGGTCTCGGCAATCAGTGTTGGTGCGGCCACAACAATCAGAAGATGAGACGCGCCTTCCAGCACGCGGCTCACCATCAGCACCGGCAAGGAGGGCAGCATGGCTTGCCAGAGCGACATTGCCGCGCCCAGTGCCAAAGCCGCAAGCAATGCCCTGCGTGCCCCTATGCGAGTGACGACGATGCCAGCAACCAGCCCAAGTATCAGGCCGACAAGACTGATCAGCGACACCGCCAGCCCAAGTATGGTCTCGCCATGTCCGGCATAGACCTCGGTCAGCGTCACGAAACTTACCGCCAGTTTCGAAAACTGTCCTGCCGCGCCAAGGCCAGCGAGATACAGCGTGAGCGTCAGTAGAAGAGGGTGGGGGCTGCGCATATCTTCGCCTTTCGCGATTCCTCGCACCATCTGCCAAGTGTCGCCAACCCGCAATGCAAGTTGTGCGTTTTTCTTTGCCGCCCTGCGGCATATGTAGGAGGTATGATCGCGTTGCCGCCCTCACTTCAATCTTGGTTCGATACCCGAGGATGGGCAATCCATTCGCATCAGCAGGATATGCTGAACCGGGCGGCGGACCCCTGCCTTTTGCTGATTGCGCCCACCGGCGGGGGCAAGACGCTGGCAGGGTTTCTGCCGACGCTGGTAGAGCTGGCGCAGGAGCCACGCGAAGGTCTGCACACACTTTATGTCAGCCCGCTCAAGGCGCTGGCCTCCGACATCAAGCGCAACCTGCGCACGCCCATTGACGAGGCGGGATTGCCGATCCGGGTCGAGGACCGAACGGGCGACACGTCGGCCCATATCAAGAAACGGCAGCGGGCGGACCCGCCCCACATCCTGCTGACCACGCCCGAGTCGCTGGCGCTGCTCACCAGCTACGAAGATGCGCCGCGCATGTTCAAAGGTGTTCAGCGGGTGGTGGTGGACGAAATCCATGCGCTGGCGGAAAGCAAACGCGGCGATCAATTGATGCTGGCGCTGGCCCGGTTGCAAGGCATGTGCCCCGATCTGCGCCGTGTCGGCCTGTCTGCCACTGTCGATGACCCGGACGCCATCGCGCGGTTGCTGGCACGTCATCCCGACACCTGCGAGATCGTGATGGCCGATCCGGGGCCGGAGCCCGACATCTCTATGCTGGTCACGGACGAAGCCCCGCCGTGGTCCGGTGGTGGCGCGAAATACAGCATTCCCGCAGTGCTGGAGCAGGTGAAACAGCACAAGACCACGCTGATCTTCCACAACACCCGCGCGCAGGCCGAGATCTTCTTTCACAATCTGTGGCTCGCGAATGAAGACGCCTTGCCCATCGGCATCCATCACGGATCGCTCGACCGGAAGCAGCGCGAAAAGGTCGAAGCGGCGATGGTCAGAGGTGACTTGCGGGCGATTGTCTGCACGGGCAGCCTTGATCTGGGCATTGACTGGGGCGATGTGGATCTGGTGATCCAGATCGGTGCGCCGAAGAACGTCAAACGTTTGGTGCAGCGGATTGGCCGTGCGAACCACCGATACAACGCACCGTCCAAGGCGCTGTTGGTGCCTGCCAACCGGTTCGAAGTGGTCGAATGCGTGGCTGCGTTGGAAGCCGTCAAGGCGCACGATCTGGATGGCGAATGGCGTGGTCGCGGGCCGCGTGACGTGCTGTGTCAGCACATCCTGATCGCAGCCTGCTCCGGCCCGTTCGATGCGGATCTGCTATACACCGAGATGACAAGCGCCGGGTCCTATGCCGATCTCAGCCGTGCCGAATTTACCGCCTGTCTGAATTTCTGCGCCACGGGCGGCTATGCTTTGCGAGCCTATGACCAGTGGCAGCGGCTCAAGCAATTGCCCGACGGGCGCTGGCAGTTGCGCGATCCGCGGTCCGCCGCCCGCATCCGCCAGAACATCGGCACGATACAGGACACCGACACGCTCAAGGTCAAATGGCGGGGTAGGGGTGGCGCACCTCTGGGAGAGATTGAGGAAGGGTTCGCCGCGACCCTGACCAAAGGCGACACCTTCTTGATCGGCGGCCAGATCGTCCGGTATGAAGGGCTGCGCGAATTGACCGTTGAAGTGACGCGCGACCCTGGGCGAAAGCCAAAGATCGCCACTTTCATGGGCACGAAATTTGCCACCTCCACCCAATTGTCGAACCGTATTCTGCAGATGTTTCAGCAGGACGATTGGCCAGAGTTGCCTGCCCACACACGTGACTGGCTGCACATTCAGCGCCGCGTCAGCCGCTTGCCCGAACCCGGGCGCCTGCTCATCGAAAGCTTCCCGCATGACGGGCGTGAGCAACTGGTGGCCTATGGTTTTGCCGGACGCAACGCGATGCAGACGCTTGGCCTCTTGCTGACCAAGCGGATGGAAGAGGAAGGGCTGGCTCCGATGGGCTTTGTCGCCACCGACTACGCCGTGTTGATCTGGGGCCTGGACGCAGTGATCGACCCGGCACCGCTTTTCGATCTGGCAGCGTTGGAAGCTGGACTGGACGGCTGGCTGGCGGGCAATGCCGTGATGAAACGCACCTTCCGGGCATCTGCGACCATTGCCGGTCTCATCGAACGCAACCTCGGCGGTCAGAGAAAGACGGGGCGGCAGGCGACCATGTCGTCGGATATCCTTTACGACACGCTCCTTAAATACGACCCCGACCACCTGCTGATGCAGATCACACGCGAAGAGGCAATGCGCGGATTGGTCGATTTCGCGCGCATCCGGGAGATGGCAGAACGGGTGGGCGACCGTATCGACCTGCTGCGCCTCGACCGCGTGACGCCTCTGGCGGCGCCGCTATTTCTTGAACCCGGTCGTGTGCCGGTGCGGGGGCAGGCGGACGAACGGCTTCTGGAAGAAGAGATCACGCGGCTGATGGAGACCAGCGGTCTGGCGCAGGTTGAAGCACATCCAAGTCAACCGAAATGGCGGGTGCCGTATTGAAAACGGTGCGTGCAAGCACCCATCCTACGTAGGGTTTATGCTTGCACGCACCGGGACTTAGGTCACATCCCGGTACGAGATTTCCTTGACGTCCTTGCCGGTTTTGCCGCGCCGCACGATCAACCGGTTGAGCGCATGAATATAGGCCTTGGCCGACGCCACCACGGTGTCGGTATCCGCTGACTGCCCGGTGGCGATCATGCCGTCCTCTTCCAGCCGTACACTAACCGTCGCCTGTGCGTCAGTGCCTTCGGTAACTGCGTGCACTTGGTACAACTGCAGGCGCGCTTTGTTCGGATGCAGCATGCGGATCGCCTTGAAGGTGGCATCCACCGGTCCATCGCCTTCGCTGACCGCAGATTTGTCCTCGCCGTTGATCTCCATTTCAAGCGTTGCTTCAGCCGGTCCACCAGTTCCGCAGACCACCTTGAGGTTAACCAACTGCAGGGCGTCGTCGCCTTCGGTTGTTGCCGTCACAAGCGCGAGGATGTCGTCGTCGAAGACCTCTTTCTTCCGGTCGGCGAGATCCTTGAAGCGGACAAAAATATCTTTGAGCTGGTTGTCCCCAACATCCACACCCAATTCCTTGAGCTTGGCGCGCAGCGCAGCCCGGCCCGAGTGTTTGCCCAAGGGCAACGATGTGCCTGCGATGCCGACATCCTCGGGACGCATGATCTCGAACGTCTCGGCGTTCTTGAGCATGCCGTCCTGGTGGATGCCGCTCTCGTGCGCAAAGGCGTTTTTGCCGACGATGGCTTTGTTGAATTGCACCGGGAAGCCCGACACCGTCGCCACGCGGCGCGAGATATGCATGATCTTCCGAGTGTCGATGCCGGTGTGGTAGGGCATGATGTCGTGCCGCACCTTGAGCGCCATCACCACCTCTTCAAGTGCGGTATTGCCCGCACGCTCACCGAGACCGTTAATTGTGCATTCAATCTGCCGCGCGCCGCCAGCGACCGCGGCGAGCGCGTTGGCTGTCGCCATGCCAAGATCGTTGTGGCAATGGGTGGCGAAGACCACCTCATCCGCGCCGGGGACGGTTTCGATCAACCGGCGGATCAGATCGGCGCTTTCCACCGGCGCAGTGTAGCCGACCGTGTCGGGGATGTTGATCGTGGTCGCACCGGACTTGATCGCAATCTCAACCACACGGCAAAGGTAATCCCATTCGGTGCGCGTCGCATCCATCGGCGACCACTGCACGTTGTCGCAAAGGTTGCGCGCATGGGTCACGGTCTGTTCGATCCGTTCCGCCATCTCGTCCTGCGTGAGGTTCGGAATGGCCCGGTGCAGCGGCGAGGTGCCGATGAACGTGTGGATGCGCGGCTTGGCAGCGTGGCGCACCGCTTCCCAGCAGCGGTCGATATCTGGCAATTGCGCCCGCGCGAGGCCGCAGATCACCGCATTATTGGAGCGTTGGGCAATTTCGCTCACCGCGCGGAAATCGCCTTCGGAGGCAATGGGAAACCCGGCTTCGATGATGTCGACGCCCATGTCATCCAGAAGCTCGGCAATCTCGAGCTTTTCGTCATGGGTCATGGTGGCTCCCGGTGATTGTTCACCGTCGCGCAAAGTGGTGTCGAAGATGACAACTCTGTTCTTGTCGTCTGTCATGTGTTTGGTCCTTAGATCGCAGGCTTTGCGGCCGGTGTTACACCGCTGTCGCCGGTATTCGGCTCGCCCGATGGTTCGATTAACAACACGTATGCCTCGGTGTTGGCGCGTGGGCGGTGGACGGTGCCTTTCGGCACGATAACCAATTCGCCCGGTCCAAATGTCACCGAGGGCGCATTCTCGTAGTCCATGACGACTTCACCTGAAATAACGAGGAAGAAATCGTCAGTGTTGTCGTGCTTGTGGAAGGGAAATTCTCCCGAGAGTTTTACCACCATCACGTCGTTGCCATTGTAACTTGCAATGACATGCGGGTCCCAATGGCTTGAAAATTGGGCCAGCTTTTCAGCGAGGTTGATTTTGTTCATGGGTCTTTCCAATCCGGGTGCGTCGGCGCGTCACGGGCATCCTCTGAGCGGTCGCGCCGATCGGCCGCGCTCAGAGGCGGATTAGGAGAAGACGGATGGCCAGCACAAGCGGCGCGCTAGAGCGCATGTGTGAAGCGATATGTGCCTGACCTGTCATGCCGCGGACTATACGCCGCAAATTGTGAAAGAAAACCCGTGGAATGACCTTAGGGCAGAAAAAATGCGCACCAGTGCCCGGGCGCGCATATCTGTTCTTCAAATCTTTACGGGTTGGCCCGAGATTCTTCGTACGAAGAATCTTGGGTCGCGCCATAAAATCTTAGAGATCGGGGTAGATCGGGAAACGGGCGCACAGTTCGGCCACTTCGGCGCGAACCTTGTCCTCGACCGCGCTGTTGCCGTCCTCACCATTGGCGGCAAGTCCATCGACCACTTCGATGATCCAGTCTGCGATCTGGCGGAACTCGGCCTCCATGAACCCGCGCGTCGTGCCAGCAGGTGACCCCAGACGGATGCCCGACGTGATCGTTGGCTTTTCCGGATCGAACGGCACACCGTTCTTGTTGCATGTGATATGCGCGCGACCCAGCGCCTTCTCGGTCGCGTTGCCTTTCACGCCTTTGGGGCGCAGGTCCACCAGAACCACATGGGTGTCGGTGCCATGGGTCACGGTGTCCAGACCGCCTTTGATCAGCTGATCCGAAAGCGCCTGCGCGTTACGGATGACGTTCTGCTGATAGGTTTTGAACTCGGGGCGCAGCGCTTCGCCAAAGGCAACCGCCTTGGCCGCGATCACATGCATCAGCGGACCGCCCTGAATGCCGGGGAAGATGGCCGAATTGAACTTCTTGGCAAGCGCCTCGTCATTCGTCAGGATCATACCGCCGCGCGGACCGCGCAGGGTTTTGTGCGTTGTGGTGGTGGCGACATGCGCATGCGGGAACGGGCTGGGGTGTTCGCCCGCAGCGACCAGACCAGCAAAATGCGCCATGTCCACATGCAGATACGCGCCCACGCTGTCGGCAATCTCGCGCATGCGGGCAAAGTCGATCTGACGCGGGATGGCCGACCCACCGGCGATGATCAGCTTCGGTTTGTGCTCATTGGCCAGCGCCTGAACTTGATCGTAGTCCAGCATGTTGTCCTGCTGACGCACTCCGTACTGGATCGCGTTGAACCACTTGCCCGACTGGTTCGGGGCCGCGCCGTGGGTCAGGTGACCACCTGCATCGAGGCTCATGCCAAGGATCGTGTCACCGGGCTGCAAGAGCGCGGTAAAGACACCCTGGTTTGCCTGAGAGCCGGAGTTCGGCTGCACGTTGGCGAAGCCGCAGTTGAAAAGCTGGCACGCCCGCTCAATGGCAAGGTTTTCGGCCACGTCGACGAACTGGCAGCCGCCGTAATAGCGGCGGCCCGGATAGCCCTCGGCATATTTGTTGGTCATCACCGAGCCCTGCGCTTCCATCACGGCGCGGCTGACAATGTTCTCGGAAGCGATCAGTTCGATCTCGTCGCGCTGGCGGCCAAGCTCATCGGTGATCGACTGGAACAGGTCCGGGTCGCTGTCGGCCAGCGATTTGGTGAAAAAACCGGTGTCGCGGTGCGGGGCGTTCATGGGCAGGGCCTCCTTGAAGCGGGTCAAACGTTGGCGATTACGTATAGGAGTCGCGCCAAAAGGCAAAGGTTGGAAAGCGACCACACGACACAAAGCTGCGCCATGTCTGGCGCAGAGCGGACGTTTGTGCTTGTTTCGGAACCATACGACCCGGATAGGAACCCACCCGTATGTCCATGCGCATTGCGTTTGCTGCCAGCCCGGCGCCGATTGCTCAAGCCGCCAAAGCCGGGCTGACCCGGCGCTATGGCGACCACAACGAGGATGGCGCGGATGTGATTGTGGCTCTGGGGGGCGACGGGTTCATGCTTTCCACCCTGCACCGGACCCAGGACCTGGCTGCGCCTGTCTACGGGATGAACCGGGGAACCGTTGGCTTTCTGATGAACGAATACTCCGAGCACGGGCTCGAAGAGCGTCTTCAGCAGGCGCAGGAAGAGGTCATCAATCCGCTGTCGATGCTCGCCACAAGCCATGATGGCCAGACACACAGGGCCTTGGCAATCAACGAGGTCTCACTTCTGCGTGCCGGTCCGCAGGCGGCCAGGCTGCGGATCAGTGTGGATGGCAAGGTGCGTATGTCCGAACTCGTTTGCGATGGTGCACTGGTTGCCACGCCTGCGGGATCGACCGCGTACAATTATTCCGCCCACGGTCCGATTCTGCCCATCGGATCGGATGTGCTGGCGCTGACGGCGATGGCCGCCTTTCGTCCGCGCCGCTGGCGGGGGGCACTTTTGCCAAAGACGGCCGAGGTTACGTTTGATGTGCTCGACCCCGACAAACGTCCGGTCATGGCCGAGGCTGATGCCCGGGCCGTGCGTGACGTGGTGCGGGTCGATATCCGATCTGAGCCCTCGATTGCCCACCGCGTTCTATTTGATCCCGGTCATGGGCTTGAGGAGCGACTGATCCGCGAGCAGTTTGTGTAGTCCGCGTCTCGTCGCAATACCGCCCATCTTGTGCCATGTCGCGCTGCTACTTTGGGTAGAGTGTACGACAAAAGGCGGCGAATGTTGCGATCAATCCTTGGACTCTGCCTCGCAGCTTTGCTTGCGATGCCTGCAATGATTTCGGCGCAAGAACGTGACCGGCTGGATCATCGCGGTGAAGTGCTTGGATGGGAGGGTGTTGGGCGTCTTGATACCGAGGTCGGCACCTGCACCGGCACTCTCATCGCCAAGGACATGGTCCTGACCGCCGCGCATTGTGTGGTGGATCTGGAGGCGCGCCGTGTCTTGACCAAAGAGCGCATGCGGTTCTCTGCAGGTTTGACACATGAGTTCACCGCCGCGACCCGGCGAGTCGTGCGGATCGTTCTGGCCGAGGGATATCTTGACGCGATCAACGGCGACTTGACCGATCAGGTCCGCACCGATCTGGCGCTGTTGCGGCTGGACCGTCCGATCTTCGGCACCGAGGCCGAACCGTTTCGCATTCATGATAGGCAGATGTCCTTGGGACCGGTGACGCTGGTGTCCTACGGGCGCGGTCGCAACACGTCGCTTCAGCGCGAATCCGGGTGCCGTCATAAGCAGACATACCGCGGCGGTGTGATGACCTTTGATTGTGACGTGACCTTCGGATCATCCGGCGCGCCGGTTTTCGTCAACGATCAGGGGCGCCTGCGTATTCTGTCAGTGATCTCGATGATGTCGACCGCACCCTCTTCTGAGAAGGAGGCGATTGGTATGGCGCTTCCGGCGACCGTCGCTGCCATGATGCAGGACATGCGCAACTATGCCGCCCGTGCCCCGGTGTCGGCCGGAGCGCGGCGCGTCACCGTTGGCGAGCGGGCGGGCGGCGCGCGCTTCATGAAGGTGGATTGATCAGCGCGGCAGGGGCAGCGCGGTGTCGTCCTTGACCTGGTCCATCACGATCTGGCTGTGCACCCGGCCGATGGAATCGTGCGGCAAAATCACGTCCTGCACCAACCGATTGAGCGCCGCGAGATCAGAGCAATAAACCCGGAAAATGTAGTCTGCCTCTCCGGTCAGCGTCCACGCAGCCACGATCTCGGGAGTGCTCGCCACAAGCCGCTTGATGGCCTGATGTGTACCGTTGCTCTGCGCACGGGTTTCGACCTGAATAAAGGCTTGTACCGTCAGTCCCAGCCTTTCCGGGTTCAACCGGCACGGTGTGCCCAAAATGTAGCCTTCCGCTTCAAGACGTTGCCGGCGGCGGCTGATCTGTGACGCCGACATGCCAAGCTCTTCGGCCAGGTCCTGCGCCGGGATCTGACCGTTTCTCTGGAGGCGCGCGAGAAGCTTGATATCTTTGGGGTCGAGTGAGGTCATGCGTAAATTTTGCATGTTCAGCCGAAAACATGCAATATCGACGCATATATTTCTCTGAACTTATCCAACTATGAGCACATGACGCAGAGCGCTGGAGCTATTTTCTCCACAAATTAAGGAGGATGCTATGGGTCCGTTCCCGCACGATGCACCGAAAGCCAAAATCACCAACGACAATCCCGCCGGGACCGACGGGTTCGAGTTTGTCGAATTCGCCCATCCCGATCCGGACGCCTTGCGCGATCTTTTTACCAAGATGGGCTACACCCACACCGCCACGCACAAGACCAAGCAGATCGAGCTGTGGCAGCAAGGTGACATCACTTACATCCTGAACAACGAACCCGGCAGCCAGGCCATGCGGTTTGTCGAAGAGCACGGCCCGTGTGCTCCATCGATGGGCTGGCGGGTGGTTGATGCGAAACACGCCTATGACCGGGCAGTGATGCTTGGCGCGACACCCTATGACGGCGACGACAAGGCGATGGATGTTCCCGCGATTGTCGGCATCGGTGGGTCGCTCATCTACTTCATCGACAAATACTACGGCCAGAATCCCTACAACGACGAATTCAACTGGGTGTCCACAGCCAACCCCGAAGGTGTCGGCTTCCATTACCTCGACCACCTGACCCACAACGTCCACAAGGGCAACATGGACACGTGGTTCAACTTCTACGGCAAGATTTTTGGCTTCAAAGAAATCCGCTTTTTTGACATCGAAGGCAAATACACAGGTCTGCTAAGCCGCGCGCTGACGTCACCTTGCGGGCGCATCCGCATCCCGATCAACGAGGACCGGGGCGAGACCGGGCAGATCGTTGAATATCTCAAGCGGTACAAGGGCGAAGGCATCCAACACATCGCGGTGGGTGCGCGCGATATCTACGACGCAGTGGATGAGATCGCAGGGCGTGGCCTCAAGTTCATGCCTGCGCCGCCGGATACCTACTATGATCTCAGCAAAGAGCGTGTGGTCGGCCATGAAGAACCGCTCGACCGTATGAAGAAACACGGCATCCTGATCGACGGCGAAGGTGTGGTCGGTGGTGGCGAAACCCGCATCCTGCTTCAGATCTTCTCGAAAACCGTGATTGGGCCGATCTTTTTCGAATTCATCCAACGCAAAGGCGATGACGGCTTCGGGGAAGGCAACTTCAAAGCGCTCTTCGAGAGCATTGAGGCTGACCAGATCGAGCGCGGTGTTCTCAAGGCAAGCTGACCGATGCGGCGCGGCCCTTAGCTTGGGTCGCGCCAGCGGTTCACAATCGGATAGCGCCGATCCAGCCAGAAGGCGCGTTTCGAAAGGCGTGCGCCGGGGGCGGATTGGAAGCGCTTGTATTCGCTGATGTAAAGCAGGTGCTCGATCTTCTTGGCATCCGCGCGGTCATATCCGGCGGCGACGCAATCCGCTATGGAGCCGTCTTCGTCGACGAGAATCTGCAGGATACCATCAAGAATCGGATAATCGGGCAGCGAGTCACTGTCCTTCTGATCCGCGCGCAACTCTGCCGAGGGTGGTTTGGTGATGATCGCGTCGGGTATCACCGCACTCTCTGGCCCCATCATCCAGTCGCGGTGGTTCGTATTGCGCCAGCGGCAGCAGTCGAATACGCGGGTCTTGTACATATCCTTGATCGGATTGTAGCCGCCCGCCATATCGCCGTAGATCGTGGCATATCCCACCGCGACCTCGGACTTGTTGCCGGTGGTCAAAAGCATCTCGCCGAACTTGTTGCTGAGCGCCATGAGCAGCAGTCCCCGGATGCGGGACTGGATGTTTTCTTCGGTCAGACCGGGCTGAGTGCCTTCGAACAGCGGAGCCAGCGTTTCGGTCACCGCGTCACGGGTTTTACCAATTGGTAAAAAATCGTAGCGGCAGCCTAGGTTTTCCGCCACGTCCTTGGCATCATCCAGCGATCCTTGCGAGGTATATTCCGACGGCAGCATCACGCAGCGGACGTTCTCTGCACCCAAGGCATCGACCGCGATGGTTGCCACGATGGCACTGTCGATCCCACCGGACAGACCAAGAAGCACCTTCTTGAACCCCGTCTTCGCCATGTAGTCCCGCAGTGCGGTAACCATGACGCGGTAATCCTGTTCCATCGATTCCGGATGGGTCGTGAAATCTCCATCGAGTACGTGCCAACCGTCGTCTTGCCGTTCAAGATCGACATGGCTGATCACTTCGTCGAAGATCGGCAGTTGGACTGCAGGTACGCCGCCGCGATTTAGGGCAAACGACCCGCCGTCAAAGACCTGATCGTCCTGACCACCAACCATGTTGAGGTAGATAAGCGGCAATCCGCTTTCCACGACGCGCGCAACCATGTGGTTCAAACGGGTTTCAAATTTGTCGCGGAAATAGGGCGAACCATTGGGCACAAGGATGAATTCCGCGCCGCTTTCTTCATGCGCTTCGACCACGTCGGGATACCAAGCGTCTTCGCAGATGGGCATCCCGATGCGCACGCCGTTTACCGAAACCGGCCCCTGCATCATGTCCCGAGAGAACAGGCGTACTTCGTCGAAGACGTTGAAGTTCGGCAGAAAGTACTTGTGCACGGTTGAGGCGATTTTGCCGCCCTGAAGCACGAAGTAGCTGTTGTGCAGTTTGAGGTCTTCGCCAACACTTGGACCACCAATGGCAAGCGCCGGACCTTCGGCACACGCTTCGGCCAGCGCAGTCAGTTCTGCCTGTGCCGCAGCGACAAAAGCAGGTTTGATGATCAGGTCCTGGGCTTGATACCCGGTGATGAACATCTCAGGCAGGGCAACAAGATCGGCGCCTGCGGCCTTGCCCTCTTCCCACGCGGCGCGGGCCTTTGCGGCGTTGCCTGCAAGGTCGCCCACGGTGGGGTTCAACTGCGCCAGAGTGATGCGAAACCGGTCCGACATGGGGCGGTCCTTCCTTTCCCGATATCGCGGGTGACATAGCAGAACCCCGCGCGAGGGAAAGCATCTTGTGGGATAAGACGTTGTCTGACCCCGCCGTGTCGCTTAGGTTTCCCGCACAGGGTCATGGCAACGGACATGAGTGGGATACCGAATAAATGAGACCGGGCAGCAAAGTCATTCTGGGTGCGTCCTTCGCACTTTTGATCGCACAAGGCGTTGGCGCGCAGGACGGCGAGGTGCAGACCAAGCAATATGATGATGGGGGCGTGTACGAGGGCACCTTCCTGAACGGATTGCAGCACGGTACAGGCACGTATCGGCTACCCAACGGGTACGAATATACCGGCGACTGGGTTGAGGGCGAAATTAGGGGCGACGGCGTTGCGCGATTTCCGAACGGGTCGGTCTACGAAGGCCAATTCGCCAAGGGCAAGCCCGAAGGGATCGGCAAGATCGTCTTTGCGGACGGGTCGACCTATGAAGGGTCATGGCTCGACGGTAAAATCACCGGGCAGGGCGTGGCGCTTTATGCAAATGGTGTGCGCTATGAAGGGTCGTTCCGCAACGCACTGCACCACGGACGCGGCACGATGCAAAGCCCCGGAGGCTATGTTTACGAAGGCGACTGGATAAACGGTGTCAAGGAAGGCAACGGCACGATCACCTATCCTGACGGATCGGTCTACGAGGGCCGTGTTGCAGATGGCGACCGCGAAGGACAGGGCAAGCTGACCATGCCAGATGGGCTCATCTATGACGGCATGTGGAAAGACGGTCAGATCGACGGGATCGGCACCCTGACGCAGTCCAATGGCGATGTCTATGAGGGGCAATTGGTGGCGGGCCGCCGCGATGGTCAAGGCAAAGTGCTCTATGCGAATGGAGACGTCTACGAGGGCGAGTTCAAAGACGATCTGCGCCACGGGCAAGGCACGTTCATCGGCACGGATGGCTATCGCTATGAAGGCGCTTGGGTCGCCGGACAGATCGCAGGCATGGGCAAAGTCACCTATCCCGACGGGTCGGTTTACGAAGGCCAGTTCCGTGGCGATCTGGCTAATGGTGAGGGCAAGATCACCTATCCCGATGGCTCGACCTATGAGGGTGCTTGGGTCGATGGCGTGATCGACGGCAAGGGCCGCGCGGTCTATGCCAATGGGCTGGTCTACGAGGGCGCGTTCCGCAACGCGCGCAATCACGGATATGGTGTGATGACCTATCCGGATGGCTACAAGTACGAAGGTGAGTGGCAAGACGGTCAGCGCCACGGTCAGGGCACCGCGACGTATACGGATGGTACGGTGTATGTCGGCCAGTTCGAAGGCGGCCAGCGTCACGGTCAGGGGGAAATCACCATGACCGACGGGTTCAGATATGTCGGGGACTGGCAGAATGGCGAGATCAGCGGTCAGGGGACCGCGACCTATGCCAACGGAGATGTTTACGAGGGCACGTTCCTTGATGGCAAACGTCAGGGCTCCGGCACCATGCGCTATGCGTCAGGTGAGACGGCTACCGGCGAATGGGTTAACGGCGCGTTGACGGACGGCTGAGGCCGGCTTTGCAAACCCTGTGCGCGGGTTTGCAAAATTATTTGGAGCTATTCCCACCAGCGGTCCACTTGCGCGATCTCGTCATCGGTCCAGCCGAAGTGATGCGCGATTTCGTGAATGACGATATGGGCCACCAGTTCCTGTAGCGTGACCGATTTCCTCTCGCGCCATTCCGCAAGGATGGGTTCTGCATACAGCCAGACCTGATCGGGAAACGGGTATGGGTCGCCAGCGGATTTCTCGGTCAAGGGAATGCCGTCATAGAGACCGGTCAGGTCCAGCGGATCGTCGATGTCCAATTCAGCCAGAATGCTTTGTGGTGGCCAGTCAGTGACCTGAAGCAGCACGTCCTGGCATAGATCGCGGAACGGCAAAGGCAGCCCGGTCAGGGCTGCCTCGGCATAGCGTGTGATGTCATCGATATCGTCTTGCGCGGTCATGCGCGTATCAGCACCGCGCAAAGTGACAGCGTCAAGCCAAGATCAGAGCAAGAGCTGATAGCTGTGCGGAACGTAGTGGAAGCCGTCCCCGCGCGTTTCGACGTAACCCACACCCGGGAAGGGCATGTGGTAGCCGATGAACGGCATTCCGTCTGACGCCAGCATGCCCAACACTTTGCGACGCGACGCGGCGGCGGCGGCCTTGTCCATATCGAAACGGACTTCCCAATCGGGATGGGCCAGCGACCAGACATAGTGGTTGGCGAGGTCAGCAAAGATCAGCAACTGCTGGTCATTGCTGTCCAGCATATAGGTCATGTGGCCAGGTGTGTGTCCGAACGCGGCCATAGCGCTGATGCCCGAGGTCACGCTGTCGCCGTCGCCAAGGAACGTCATCTTTTCCGCAAGCGGTTTGACGTTGTTTGCAAAGCCTTCATTGTCTGTGCCGGACCAATGGTCGAATTCGGCCTGCCCAGTGACGTAGGCGGCGTTGCCGAAGGTTTCTGCCCCATCGGTCATCAGGCCACCGATATGGTCGCCGTGCATGTGGGTCAGAACGACATGGGTGACAGCATCGGCTGAATACCCGGCCATCTCTACGGCTTGCGCCGTTGCGCCTCCGTTGAGACCAGTGTCGAAGAGGATCAACTCGGAGCCGGTGTTGACCAGCGTCGGGGTGAAGAAGAACTGCGCCTTGTCGACAGGAATGTGCGCTTCCTGAGATACGGCGGCAAATTCGTCTGCTTCGACATTCATGCCGAAAATGCCCTGCGGTTCCTCAACGGTGCGGCTGCCCACGAGGAGGGTGGTTACTTCGAAATCACCCACACCAAACCGGTTCACGCGGGGGACCTGGGCGCCCTGCATATGGCCTCCGGCGCTGGCGCGGGTTGCTCCGAGACCGGCGGCCATCGGAAGGGCGGCGGCACCGGCCAGAAGGCTGCGGCGCGACATGGTAAATTCAGACATGGTGGATGCTCCCCTGGTTAGAATGAAGATGAGAGTAGCGGCAATTCCGCCCAAAGCTTGTCCATTCACGCCTTCGTGACTGTGCAATCACGCAGTGCATTGGTGCGGGGCTTTCTGGACAAAAGCGTCCCTTTGTGTGAAAGCGCGGTCAACAGGAGACACAGTCCATGACAACCACCCGTTTCGCGCCGTCGCCCACCGGATATATCCATGTCGGCAACCTGCGCACCGCTTTGTTCAACTACCTGATCGCCCGGAAATCGGGCGGCACGTTTATTCTGCGGATCGACGACACCGACCCGGAACGGTCAAAGGAAGAATATGTCGATGCGCTCAAGCAGGATCTGGAATGGCTGGGTCTGACATGGGATCGGGTAGAGCGTCAGTCAGAGCGTCTTGACCGGTATCACGCGGCTGCAGACACGCTGCGTGAGATGGGACGGTTCTATGAGGCGTTTGAAACACCGACCGAACTGGACTTGAAGCGCAAGAAGCAGCTGAACATGGGCAAGCCGCCGGTCTACGACAGAGCCGCGCTCGCCTTGTCCGAGGATGAAAAGGCCAAACTGCGCGCTGAGCGGGGCGATGGTGTCTGGCGGTTCAAGCTCGATCATGAGCGGATTGAGTGGACCGATGGCATCCTGGGCGACATCTCAATCGACGCGGCAAGCGTCAGCGACCCTGTGTTGATCCGTGCGGATGGACAGATCTTGTACACATTGGCCTCTGTCGTTGACGATACCGAGATGGGTGTGACCCATGTGGTGCGCGGGTCGGATCACGTGACCAACACTGCCACGCAGATCCAGATCATCCGTGCGTTGGGCGGCACTGTGCCGTCGTTTGCGCACCATTCGCTGCTGACCGGCCCTCAGGGCGAGTCGTTGTCCAAGCGGCTGGGTACTCTGGCGTTGCGAGACCTGCGTGAGCAGGGTGTGGAGCCCGAGGCGCTTTTGAGCCTGATGGCGCGTCTCGGATCGTCGCAGCCGGTGGAACTGCGGCTGTCGCTGGATGAGATCGCCGACGGATTCGATCTAAACCAGTTCGGTTCGGCGCCTACAAAGTTCGATTTCCAGGACCTGTTCCCACTGACCGCGCGCAAGCTGCATGCGCTTGATTACAGCGTGATGAAAGAGGATCTGGCCGCGCTGGGCGTGCCTGAGGAAAAGGCGGAGGCGTTCTGGACTGTCGCGCGTGAGAACATCACCACGCGGCGGGATATCGCCAAGTGGTGGGACCTCTGCGTCAATGGAGCAGAGCCAATGGTTGCCGACGAGGACGCAGAGTTCGTGGCTCAGGCGAT
Source organism: Alphaproteobacteria bacterium (assembly GCA_030431485.1). Classification (GTDB taxonomy): domain Bacteria; phylum Pseudomonadota; class Alphaproteobacteria; order Rhodobacterales; family Rhodobacteraceae; genus Marivita. The sequence continues at coordinate 108,522 of JAUIIR010000002.1, read as the reverse complement.
GGCCTTGCTGCCCGAAGGACCGCTGGGTCCAGATTCCTGGAGTACGTGGACGACTGCTGTGAAAGACGCGACGGGCCGCAAGGGCAAAGGTCTTTTCATGCCGCTGCGCAAGGCTGTGACAGGGCAGGAGCGGGGACCGGAAATGGCGGATCTGCTGCCAATTTTGCAGACCATTCCTGCGCGCAAACTCGCAAAGAGCTAAGTCTCTTTCGCCTTTTTGTGCAGTTTTTCAATTGCGTCAGGGTCGTCGATCCGCCGGTCGATAATTCCAAGTGTTGCGTCTCGGGTCGCTTCGGCGGCCTGAGCCAGTTCTGACCAATCGCTCTTGCTCAGGCGGTTGGCGGCCTTGAGCATTTGCGCCATGACATCAAACCGGTCGCCGCCGTCTTGCATCAAGCTGGCAAACCCATCATGCATCAGGTTTTCGGCAGATACCGTGCCGATGATCACCCGGTCGAACTGGGCTTTTGTCTCCCGGTCTTCGCGGCTCATGCCCTGACCAAGATCCCACAGGATGCGTTCGATCCTGTGGATGACGTCAATGGCGGTTCCGGGATCGTTGACACCAGGAGATAGAGCGCGCGACGCCACTTCCGACAGGACCACCAGACCGAAGCGGGCATCCTGTTCGACGGTGCGCTCGTCCCCAATCGTGAAGTTCTCAAGCAGAGCGTCAGGGTCGCAGTCGCCCTCGACATAGGCAAGCGGTGTATCTTTCAGAACCCAGCTTCCAGGAGGCGTATAGACCCACAAAGTGGCATCATCCTTTTCAAGCTGTTCGTTCAACTCGGCAAGACTGATGAACTGCACGTAGCCGGACCGGGGGGATTTCAGGGCTTTGGATGTGCCCGGCGCACGCGGTGCATCACTGGCGGCGCGCGCGGCAAGGTTCGGTTGCTTGGCGAGACGGATCAGCGGCTGTTTTGCAGCGGTTTCCACCAGTGTCAGTGTGTGATGCAGGCTACCCAGTTGGCTGAGGTGTGCAATCCATCTTAGGATCGCCACGACGATTAGGAAGATGCACAGGATCGTCATCGCAAAGACGATCACCGTGGCGGACTCTCCATAGTACCCCGCGCGGAACATGACGATTGCGGCAAGGGAGAACAAGAACGCACCGACAAAGACCGACATTACGTTGAGTGTCGTCATATCTTGCATAAGCAATCTGTAGACACGAGGAGTCGCCTGTCCGGCGGCCGAGCGGAACGCCTGCACCATTATGCCGAGTGAAAAGGTGGTCACTGCCAGCATCGACGAGGCGAGGATATTCAGGATCGGCAGAACAGCGTCACGCGAGAAGCGGTCGGCGAGCGAATCCGGGAGGAAGCGGTCCAGAAGTGGTGCAATAAACGCAATGAGCAGTGCCGCCGCGCCAAAAGCCGAAATTCGAATGCCCGGACGCCGCCAGAGTCTCTTGAGCCAAAGCCAGATCCGTTCCCGCATCAGGCAAACACTTTGGCACGTGCTGCCAGCAAGATGTCATCCACGAATGCAAGCTCCTCTTTCGAGAGCCGTTGTGCCCGCGGGTAGATCGGGGCATCCCGGTCGTTGCGGATCGGTGTGTTCCACCCCTCGGTGGTCGCGACAAAGCGTTCGGCGCCAGCATGACCAAATTCCCGCAGATAGCCCTGCAGGACAGCATCAACATAACTTAGGAGAATGGGATGATCGGCATCCGGTGGAGCTGCGCTGTTGGGTGGGATGGCATAGATTGAGATGTCTCGCACATTGTCTGCTGCGTGGCTCACCGCGTCGGTTACGGCAAGCCGCGCGTAGGAAAACTCCCTGGCGTCAAGCGCCGCCCAGTCGTCATTGGGAACAGGTGCGATTACGCCTTCAATGTCTGAGGCTGTATCCGCGATCACCGAAAGGAACGCAGCCGGCCGGTTCGGAGCGCGCTGCCAGATGCGCCGCCACCCGGTTATCCGGGACTCGTGGAGGGGCGTGAAGTCATGCGTGTTGCGGTTGACCAGCGATCCGTAACCAAAAAAGTGGGGGTGCTTCACGGGACTATCTGCTCTGGGATGGTTGATGTATATCAAAGACAACTTTGCATGAACCGCTAGGTTTGGCCAACTGATCTGATAAGGATAACTGCCGTGCGTGTCACAAAACGTACCAATATCGCGATGCGTGTCCTCATGTTCTGCGCGGCAAACACCGGGCGTCTCGTGACCAAGACGGAAATCGCCGAACGCTGCAACGCCTCTGAAAACCATTTGGCGCAAGTGATCAACCAACTTGCACAGCTTGGGTTCCTGCACACTCAACGTGGCCGCAATGGCGGGCTGTCTTTGGGGCGGCCTGCGGACCAGATCAATATTGGTGACGTTTTCCGCGTGCTGGAGGCTCCGGTGCCATTGGCTGAATGCTTTGCCGACGTGGACAACACCTGCCCTTTAACCGAGGCGTGCCGTTTGCGAACGGCTCTGACCGATGCGGTCGAAGCGTTTTACCAATCGCTTGATCCAATCACGCTGGATGCACTTGTTTGCACCAATGCCGATCTTTTGGATATTCTGAACCCAGAGCGTGGCTGCGCGGCGCGCGAGGCGGCTCTCGCAGATTGAGACTTGAGACCGAGAAAGATTCGGTCTACCACTGCATACATCCACGATGGGAGAACCGGTTCGCCGGTGCCGAAGGAGCAACCGCCCCCGGAAACTCTCAGGCCGAAGGACCGTCGCGGACATAAACTCTGGAGAGATTCCGGGCATGACCCGGAGCGCCGAAGGGATAACGATCTCAGGCGAAAGGACAGAGGGGGCATAGGACAGACGCGCAGTTGCGTGGCTTGGAATATGCCGGTTGTCTTACACAAGCATCCGGTCGAAACTGAAGGGATGCCGCGTGAGCGATTTGAAACGCACTCCGCTCTACGATCTGCACGTCGCGCTTGGCGCAAAGATGGTGCCGTTTGCGGGCTACGAAATGCCCGTCCAATACAGCCTAGGTGTAATGAAAGAGCACCTGCACTGCCGGGAAGCGGCCGGGCTTTTCGATGTTAGCCATATGGGTCAGGTCATCCTGCGGTCTGAGAACCCTGATGTCGCGAAAGCCGCGCTGGAGCGGTTGATCCCGCAGGACGTGCTGGGTCTGGGCGAGGGTCGGCAACGTTATGGGTTCTTCACCAACGCTGCCGGCGGGATTGAAGACGATCTGATGTTTGCCAACCGGGGTGATCACCTCTTCGTTGTGGTGAACGCGGCCTGCAAGGAGGCCGATGTGGCCCGGATGCGTGAAGATCTGGAACCGGAGGTAACGGTCAAGCTGTTGGAAAACCGTGCACTTTTGGCATTGCAGGGACCCAAAGCCGAGGCAGTGTTGGCCGAGCATCATCCGATGGTATCCGAGATGCGGTTCATGGATGTTGCCACTGTGCCGATCGCCGGTGCGGAATGCTGGGTGTCCCGATCAGGCTATACCGGCGAAGACGGATACGAGATATCCGTGCCTGTGGCGGCAGCCGCAGATTTGGCCCGGGCTCTCCTGGAGCATGACGATGTGGAAGCAATTGGGCTTGGTGCGCGGGATTCCCTGCGGCTTGAGGCGGGCCTGTGCCTTTACGGGCATGACATCGACGACACAACGTCGCCGGTTGAGGCCGGTCTGACATGGGGTATTCAGAAAGCCCGGCGGTCCTCGGGAGCGCGCGAAGGCGGTTTTCCGGGCGCAGATCGCATCCTGAGCGAGCTTGCTAAAGGCGTCTCCCGGCAGCGGGTCGGTCTGAAACCCGACGGTCGCGCGCCGATGCGGGAAGGCACGGCGTTGTTTGCCACAGAAGCTGCTACCGATCCTGTTGGCACAGTGACCTCGGGTGGGTTCGGACCAAGTGTCAATGGACCGGTCGCGATGGGATATGTCGAGACCGCCCATTCCCAGGTGGGAACTGCGCTGTTCGGCGAGGTTCGTGGAAAGCGGCTGCCGGTAACAGTTGCATCGCTGCCCTTCGTCGCGGCAGGTTTTAAACGATAATCACTCCAAGAGGGACATCATGAAGTACACTGAAGAACATGAATGGTTGCGCGTCGAGGGCGACGAGGTGGTCGTTGGCATCACCGCACATGCTGCCGAGCAGCTGGGCGATGTGGTGTTCATCGAGCTGCCGGACGAAGGGGCAACCGTCAGCAAGGATGACGAGGTCGTCGTGATCGAGTCGGTAAAGGCCGCCTCGGATATTCTTGCGCCGCTGGACGGTGAGATCACCGAAGTGAACGAGGCACTTGTCGATGAGCCGGGCAAGGTCAACGAAGATCCGGAGGGCGATGCCTGGTTCTTCAAGATGAAGATCGAGGACCTGTCTGCTTTGGACGATATGATGGATGAAGCCGCCTACAAGAAGTACATCGGCTGATCCCGCCAAGGGCGGGGTGCCCGCCCTTTGCTTTGCCTCGACTGAGCAGCCTCTGGCTGTCGTCGCAGATGCATATTTGGAAAAAGAAGAAGCAGGGGACGCTGAGCCGTTCCGGACCGCAAGGAGCACGATATGGGTTATGACGCCATAGACTATCTTCCGTATGATTTTGCCAACCGGCGCCACATCGGTCCGTCCCCCGCAGAGATGGCCGACATGTTGGCGACGGTGGGTGTGTCCGAGCTTGAAGAGCTGATTTCGCAGACCGTTCCTGAAGCAATCCGGCAGGAAACTGCGCTGGATTTTGGCAAAGCGCTGTCCGAGCGGGAATTGCTATACCATATGCGACAGGTGGCGTCCCAGAACACGGTTATGACATCACTGATCGGTATGGGCTACTATGACACAGTCACCCCGCCTGCCATTCAGCGCAATATTTTCGAAAACCCGGCCTGGTACACGGCTTACACGCCATATCAGCCTGAAATCAGCCAAGGCCGTCTTGAGGCGCTGTTGAACTACCAGACCATGATCAGCGACCTGACCGGTCTGGAAATCGCCAATGCGTCTTTGTTGGATGAGGCGACCGCCTGTGCCGAAGCGATGACGATGGCGCAGCGGGTCGCGAAATCGAAAGCCAATGCGTTTTTCGTCGACGAAAACTGTCATCCGCAAAACATTGCGGTGATGAAGACGCGCGCAGCGCCGCTGGGTATCGAGGTGGTGGTTGGCGATGTTGCGGACATGGACCCCGAGTCGGTGTTCGGTGCGATATTCCAGTATCCCGGCACCTACGGGCATTTGCGAGATTTCACCGAGGACATCGCGCGGCTGCATGAGGCCAAGGCGATTGCCGTCATGTCGGCGGATCCGATGGCGCTGTGCCTTTTGAAAGAGCCGGGGGCGATGAACGCAGATATCGCGATCGGCTCGACCCAGCGGTTCGGGATTCCGCTGGGTTACGGTGGTCCTCACGCCGCCTATATGGCCACCAAAGATGCCTATAAGCGCGCGATGCCGGGACGGATCGTGGGCATTTCTATCGACAGTCACGGCAACAAGGCTTACCGCCTTGCATTGCAGACCCGTGAACAGCATATCCGCCGCGAAAAAGCGACGTCGAATGTCTGTACAGCGCAGGCGCTTCTGGCGGTGATGGCCGGGTTCTACGCGGTGTTTCACGGGCCGAAAGGCTTGCGGGCTATTGCGCAGCGCATCCATCGCAAGACCGTACGCCTTGCGAAAGGGCTTGAAGCGGCTGGGTTCAAGGTCGAGCCAACAGCGTTTTTCGATACGATTACCGTGGATGTGGGACTTTTGCAGCGCGGCGTTTTGCAGGCAGCGGTCCGCGAAGGGCTGAACCTGCGTCCGGTCGGCACGACCAAGATCGGTATCTCGATGGATGAAAAGTCCCGTCCTGCGACGATCGAGGCGGTGTGGCGCGCATTTGGTCTTGTGCAGAAAGACGATGATCTGACGCCGGAATATCGCCTTCCCGATGCGCTTTTGCGCACGTCCGATTATCTGCAGCACGATGTGTTCCACATGAACCGGGCTGAGACCGAGATGATGCGCTATATGCGCCGTCTGGCGGACCGCGATCTGGCGCTTGATCGGGCGATGATCCCGCTTGGCTCGTGCACGATGAAACTGAACTCGGCAGCCGAAATGATGCCGGTCAGCTGGCGGGAATTTGCGGATATTCATCCCTATGTGCCCGATGATCAGGTGCGCGGTTATCACAACCTGATCGCCGTCCTGAATTCAAAACTGTGTACAATCACGGGCTATAACGCGATTTCGATGCAGCCCAATTCGGGGGCTCAGGGCGAATATGCGGGGCTTTTGGCCATTGCCGGTTACCACCGGGCGAATGGAGAAGGGCATCGCAACATTTGTCTGATCCCGGTGAACGCCCATGGGACAAACCCGGCCTCGGCCCAGATGGTCGGCTGGAAAGTGGTGCCGGTGAAATGTGGCGAGAACGGCTCCATCGACCTTGACGATTTCCGGGCCAAGGCAGAACAGCATTCCGAGAACCTTGCCGGGACGATGATCACCTACCCATCAACCCACGGCGTCTTTGAGGGCACGGTCAAGGATGTCTGCGCGATCACTCATGAGCATGGCGGGCAGGTTTACATTGACGGGGCGAACATGAACGCGATGGTCGGTTTGTCGCGGCCTGGCGATCTTGGGGGCGATGTCAGTCACCTCAACCTGCACAAGACCTTTTGCATCCCGCATGGTGGTGGTGGACCCGGTATGGGGCCGATTGGTGTCAAAGCGCATCTGATTCCGCATCTGCCCGGACATCCGTTGACGGGCGAAGGCGCTGTGAGTGCGGCTCCCTACGGGTCGCCCTCGTTGTTGCCCATATCCTGGGCGTACTGCCTGATGATGGGGGGAGAAGGACTCACCCAGGCGACGCGAGTTGCGATCCTGAACGCCAACTACATCGCAACGCGTCTTGAAGGGGCGTATGATGTTCTTTACCGCGGCGAAAAGGGGCGTGTCGCGCATGAATGCATTCTGGACGTGCGGCCTTTCGAGAAATCAGCGGGTGTGACGGTTGAGGACATTGCCAAGCGCTTGATGGATGCTGGTTTCCATGCGCCAACGATGAGCTGGCCTGTCGCGGGGACGCTGATGGTGGAGCCGACCGAGTCCGAGACCAAAGCAGAGCTGGATAGGTTTTGCGATGCTATGCTCGCGATCCGGCAGGAAATCCGGGACATTGAGGAGGGTCGGATCGACAGGGATGTAAACCCGCTCAAATTGGCTCCGCACACGATGGAGGACTTGGTGCGCGAATGGGATCGGCCCTACAGCCGCGAACAGGGCTGTTTCCCGCCAGGCGCGTTCCGGGTGGACAAATACTGGCCGCCCGTCAACCGTGTTGATAACGCGTATGGGGATCGGCATCTGATCTGCACTTGCCCTCCGATGGAAGACTACGCTGAGGCAGCAGAGTAAGCGTCTGAGAGTTTCGATATTGCGACAGGCCGGGTCTTTGCCTGGCCTGTTGTGCTCTGGACAAGTTCAGCTGAAAATTTAGTCAAAGGCGTTGCAACCAATCCAGCCGCACTACGTTTCAGGAATATGAAACATATACTGCGGAAGCTGAGACGTTGGATGCATGGCATCAGAAGCAAGACTTTGCCCGATGAGCAACGCGCCATTCCCGTTGTCACGGTGTCACCCTATCGCGGAAACCTCGCGCTCAAGTGCGACCGGTCGCAGCATCGGCGTTATACCGCACATTTTGAGGATCTGCAGAATTGAGCCAGCCAATCCTGATCATGGGAGCCACGTCCGGAATCGGGCGCTGCGCTTTGGACGAGGCCGTGCGTCGCGGGCTGTCTGTCCGTGCCTTCGGTCGAAGTGCGGACACGCTTGAAGCGACTGATATGGTCGAACCCTTCAAAGGGGACGCCACCTCTGGGGCGGACGTGGCGCGCGCAGTGCAGGGTGTGTCTGCCGTGATCTACGCGCTCGGCATCACGGAACGGCTGGCCATGCTGTGGGAGGAAGAGACGCTCTTTTCTCAAACCACTCGTGTGTTGATCGACGCCATGTCCGGTATGGCGCAAACGCGGCTTGTCGCGGTGACCGGGTTTGGTGCCGGGCGTAGCAAGGCCTCAATGAGTTGGGTTGAGCGTACCGGGCATCGTGCCATCCTTGGCAAGCCGTATGCGGATAAAGATCGCCAAGAGGCTCTGATTGAGGCGTCACAACTGGAGTGGACTATTGTTCGGCCAGTGATCCTGACGACGGGGGTAAGAACCGACGATTACAAGGTTCTGCGTGATCCGAAGACATGGCGCAACGGGCTGATTTCTCGGGCAAGCGTGGCGCACTACTTGATTGACGCAGTCGAGCGGGGCCTGGACGTCCGCGCTGATGTTGTGCTGTCGCGGTAGACAAGTCAGCCCTTGGGCTGATCTTCCAGCAGGAATGACATTGCGTCCCGGACGCGCCCCCAGGTTGCTGCGTCTGACGCGCAGAGCAGATAGCCATCGCGCATCTGAGCCCGGTACTCCGAGCCGTCAAGGCACGCGACATGCCCACCAGCACGCCGCACTATGAGCGATCCGGCTGCATGATCCCAAGGTGTGAGGTTCGGACAGAGGATAAAATCGACATGTCCTTGCGCGACCATGCGAAATTCATGTGCGGCGCAGCGCAGTGAATAAAGCCTCTGGAACCGGGTCATCAGACCAATCAACTCAGCGCGTTTGTTTTCCGGAATGTTGTAGACTGAAGCAAAGCCGCTGAGGCTTTCCACCGGACCGCCTTTGGAAACGGTGACGCTGCGTGCGGGGCGCCGTGGTGCGATGACTTGCGCCGGTCCGGTTTCGTCGGCGATCAGTACTTCGTCTGTGATGGGGTCATAGATTAAACCGAACACGGGAACGCCAAAGCGGGTCATGGATAAGATAACGCCGAAGGTCGCCAGACCGTGGGCAAAGTTCCAGGTGCCGTCAACAGGATCAATGGTGAACCCCATCTCAGCGTCTGCTAGGCCAGCGACCTTGTCATCTGTCACTGACTCTTCGCCGACAATATGGGCGTTGGGGAAGAGGGCCAGCAACCCCCGCGCAATCATCTTTTCCGCCTCTTTGTCGGCGGCGGTCACCACATCCATAGGACCGGATTTCTGGTCAATGTCATTGGTGCTCAGCGTCCGGAAACGCGGCAGAATTTCAGCGCGTGCGGCGCGGCGGACGAGATTTATGATCTGCGTACGTCGTGCCGGCGTCAGGGGGGCCGGGATCGTCATCGGAAGGCTATCGGACATCGGGCGACTCGGTTCTGGAAGGTAAGTTGCCCGGGGCATGCCAAGGGAACGGCGTCAGGGCAAGGTGGTTTATTGCCCTTGCTTGCTCCCAAGGCTTTTCATTCGCGCGCGCGGAGCACTTGGGCAGGCCGCGCCGCCAGGGGACGCCAGGCAAAGATCAGCCCAGCAACAAGCGTGGCAAACACGCCGCCGACAACTATGCCTAATGCAGACGGCCAGACCACGGCAAAGCTGCTGTCCATGATGAAGGTCATAACGGCCCAACTGCCAAGGATGCCTGCCGCCAAAGCAACGATTCCCGCGCCGCCGCCGAGTAGCGCCGACCGTAAGGCAAAGCTTTGCAGGATACGGGCGCGGCTGGCTCCCAGTGTTTTCAGGACAGCGGCCTCGTAAGTGCGCGCGCCTTCCCCCGCTGCGGCTGCCCCGATCAGAACAAGGAACCCGGTGAGCAGGGTGGCCGCAGCGCCCCAGCGAACGGCAGCACCGATCCCTTCAAGAAGGACGCTTACGCGGTCGATGGCATCGCGAACACTGATCGCCGTGATGTTCGGGAAGGCAGTGGCGAGTTCGCGCAGGATGCGGGCTTCGTCCTTTGCTGGGGCGTAGACGGTCGAGATAAATGTGTGCGGTGCGCCGCGTAGCGCATTCGGTGTCAGGGTCATCACAAAGCCCATACCTGCGGTCGAGAAGTCCACATCGCGAAAGCTCGTGATCGTTGCTGTGATGTCCCGGCCAAGTACATTGACGGTCAGTGTGTCGCCCAGCGAAAGACCCATTTCTTCGGCTTCTTCAATTGCAAAGCTCACTTCCGCAGGGCCGTCATGATCGGCGTCCCACCATTCGCCAGCCACGATGCGGGTGTTTGCATCGGGCTGCGCCGCGTATGTTATCCCCCGGTCGCCGGTAACGACCCAATGATCACCAGCCACCTCGCGTGCGGGACGTCCATTGATTTCGCTCAGGACGCCCCTCAACATCGGGGCGGTGTCTATCCGGTCTACTGCGGGATCGTTTTCAAGGATATCCATGTAATCCGGCATCTGATCGGGTTGGATGTCGACGAAGAAATAGGCCGGCGCTACGTCGGGCAGGTCGCGGTCAATCGCAGTGCGCAGGTTTCCATCGATCTGACCAACGGCAGCCAAAACGGACAGGCCAAGGCCCAGTGATAGCACAACGGGGGCTGCGGCATCACGGGGACCGCCGATAGACGCTAGCGCCCACCGCCAGACAGGGTGGCCCCGTGTGGCTTTGGTGGAGCGTTTCGCGATCCAGCGGATAGCAATGGCTGCGACCACGAGGACAACAAGCGCGCCGATCAGACCTCCGGCTGTCCAGAGCGTCAGAAACGGGCTGCCCGAAAAGAGTGAGGCGACACCGACCAACAATCCCAGCAAGACAAGCGTCGCGATTACATAGCGCCACGCGGGAAGTGCTTTGCCGCCATCGAGTGCATCGCGAAAGAGCGTTGCCGGACGGATGTCTTCGGTCCGCGCCAGCGGCCAGAGGGTGAATACCAACGCCGTCAGGATCCCGTAAAGCGCCGCTTCGATCAGCGGGGCTGGGTGAATAGTGAAGATCGCGGGTACGGGCAGCGAGGCGCTGATAAGCGGGCCAAATAGAATTGGCACAAGTGCTCCGAGGACAAGGCCCATACTGATGCCCAACAGGCTCAGAACGCCAATCTGGAGGAAGTAGGTCTGGAAGATCGTGGCGCGGGTGGCACCTAGGGTGCGAAGCGTGGCGATCACGCTGGTCTTGCGGGCCAGATAGGCGCGGACGGCGGCAGACACGCCAATACCGCCCACAGCAAGGCCAGACAGACCTACAAGGATCAGGAAAGCGCCCAAGCGTTCAACGAACCGTGCCACGCCTGGTGCGCCGTTTCGTGAATCCCGCCAGCGCAGGCCGCTGCTTGGGAACGCCTGTACCGTTGCAGTTTCGAGTGCATCGAGATCGCTGTTTGCGGGCAGAAGCAAGCGGTACTCGGTCTCGTAGAGGGTGCCGGGTTGCAAGAGGCCGGCGTCGCGCAGAGCGTCGGTTGTCACCAAGGTGCGCGGGCCCAGTGAGAAGCCAGAGGCTGAACTGTCAGGTTCATTGATGAGGATTGCCGATAGCGTGAAATCCTGTGTTCCAAGGCGAAAACTGTCACCGGGCTGAAGACCCAACCGGTCCGCAAGCAGAGGAGCCATAACCGCGCCGGGCTGGGCCTGGGTTCCGACCAACGCCTCTGCCAATGTCATGGCCGGCTCAAGAACAACATCGCCTGTCAGCGGGTAGGCGTCATCAACTGATTTCACCTGTGTGAGCGCGCGTTCGGCAACTCCGTCAGGGTCTTTGACGACCATGGAGCGGAAATCGGTAATCTCGGAGATGCTGGTGGAAATGCTTTCCAGATAGGCGCGTTCTTCGGGCTCGGCAAAGCGGTAGGTAAATTCTACCGACGCATCCCCACCGAGCAGGATCGAGCCTTGTGCTTCAAGACCTGACTGAATTGCTGACCGGACTGAACCGACCCCCGCGATTGCGGCCACGCCGAGAGCAAGACAAGCGAGAAAGATGCGGAAGCCCTTCAGACCGCCACGTAGTTCCCGGCGGGCGAAACGAGCCGCTGTGCCTAGCGCCATTATTCTGCCGCCTTCAGTTCGCTATCTGCGATATGTCCGTCGGTCAGGCGGATCACACGGTCGCATTTTGCGGCAAGTTCACGGCTGTGCGTCACCAGAACAAGCGTTGCCCCGTGGCGGTCGCGCAGACCAAACAGCAAGTCGATGATCGCTTGTCCGTTCACACCATCTAGATTGCCTGTCGGCTCATCCGCGAGAAGGATTTCCGGTCGGGTGACCGACGCACGCGCCAGCGCGACACGTTGCTGTTCCCCGCCGGACATCTGTGCCGGGTAATGATCGGCTCGATGCGCGAGCCCGACTGCCTCTAGTTCGGCTTCAGCACGCGCATACGCATCCTTCTCGCCAGCCAACTCCAGCGGAGTGGCGACATTTTCCAGTGCAGTCATGGTTGGAATCAGGTGAAATGACTGAAAGACCACCCCCATATGATCGCGGCGGAACCGGGCCATTTTGTCCTCGTCCATCGCGGTCAAATCCTGTCCCAAGGCGACCACACTGCCGGATGTGGCATTCTCAAGGCCGCCCATCACCATCAGCAAAGAAGACTTACCCGAGCCAGAAGGACCGATCAGGCCCAATGTCTCGCCCTTGTGAACGGAAAGGCTGATCCCATGTAGGATCTCAACCATTCCGGCATTGCCCTTAAGGCTGAGCGTGACATCTTTGAGGTCGAGGACGGGTTGGGTCATTGGGTACGGAGCTTTTTTAATGTTTCACTCATTCACATATGGGGCGTCGTGGGTTCTGAGCAAGGCACGCGTGGCGGTTGTGTGCCTGTGCACAGTCACGGCTGTCCAAGCTGAACCGGTAGAGGTGATTGCCTTGGGCGACAGCCTTACAGCGGGATATGGTTTGATCGACCAGAACGGCTTTGTTCCGAAGATGCGCAGCTATCTTGCGGAACAGGGCCTTGATGTGCGGCTGGTGAATGCCGGTGTCTCTGGAGACACCACAGCGGGCGGCTTGTCACGTGTTGAGTGGTCGCTGTCGCCGTCTACAGATGCACTTATCGTGGCTCTCGGCGGGAACGACCTTCTGCGGGGGCTAGACCCATCGGTGTCGCGTGAAAATCTCGAATGCATTCTACAAGTCGCCGAGGAGAACGCGCTTGATGTATTGATTGTCGGAATGGAAGCGCCGGGCAACTACGGCCCTGAATACAAAGCTGAATTCGACGCGATGTATCCGGAATTGGCGGATGCCTACGGCGCGCTTTACTTCCCTCGTTTTTTCGAAGGCTTGTATAGCGTCGGGAGCACTCCAGCCGAACTGCGCGATGTCATGCAGATGGATGGCATCCACCCGAACGCGGAGGGTGTGGACTTGATCGTTGAGGCTATGGGTCCGGCTGTTGCCGAATTGGTCAAACGCGCGGCTAAGTGATGCCGGGTCGGCTATACCTGACTAGGCCCGTTGCGGAGTTGGCTGACATCGCAGGTGTGGATGTCCCAGACGCAGAACCGCCAAGGCGCAACATCAAGCCCGGGCAGGAGGTTTTGGCACTGATTGAGACCGGTTTTTGCAAAATGCGATGGGGGATGATCCCGACTGGGCGCCGGAATGCCAGAGGACGCCCGGTCATGGAAACCATCGTCAACGCGCGTTCTGAGACGGTTTTCGAAAAAAGCGCTTTTGAAAACATGCGTCGGGCCGTCGTACCTGTGGACGGATGGTACGAGTGGACCGGACAATCACGTCGAAAGACGGCGTGGGATATCCGTTCGGCAGAGGGCGCACCGCTCTGGTTTGCATCTATTTACGACGTCTGGTCTACGCCGGGTGGCATTGAGGTGCCACAAATTGCAACGCTGACCTGTCCGCCCAATGCGGACCTGCGCAATATTCACGATCGTATGGGGGTCATTCTTGAACCAAAAGACTTAGGTCTTTGGTTGACGGGCGACGCAACAGCCGCCCGCGCGTTGTTCCGACCTTGGCCGGATGGCCGATTGACGATCTCAGAAGCCAAGGACGTGGATTGGGCGGAGCCCTGAAACCACGTTATGCGAGCGCGAGGTTGACCGCAGCTTCGCGACCGTCACGACCAGCTTCAAGGTCATAGGTGACCTTCTGATTGTCCGCGAGTCCGGTCAGGCCAGATCGCTCGACGGCAGAAATGTGTACGAACACGTCCTTTCCGCCGCTGTCCGGTGCGATGAAGCCGTAGCCTTTAGTGGTGTTGAACCATTTGACGGTGCCAGTGGCCATCCGTTCTACTCCTGTCTGTCTTATCTTCCGCCGGGCAAGACGGCGCGACGGGCTCGGTCAGTCAAAATCGCGTAACTGAGCCGGGATGGGAGCAGTGGTCGAAATTGGTAACGTTGCGAGTCACGTTTTCATGTGATTCCGGAAATGACGCAAGAAAAAAGCCAAGTGCTGACTTTCATTTGTAAGTGCCTTGCCCTGCGCGCGTTGCGCACCATCTTTACACCGTCTCAGACTGCAGGGAGAGGGATAATGTCAGGCATGGAAGCACGGGTGGCCGCCAAAACAGAGCAAAGTATGCTGGATAAGCGGTATGCCGAAGCCCGCGCCGAGATCGAGCGTAACCGATTGATTGAAAACGGACAATCCGGTGCACTATTCTTTGCGGCGTTGGCCTATGGCGATGCGATGGAAGAGAATAAGCTTTTTCAGACGGCGTCGCATTTGGCCAAGTTGTTCTGTATCGCTGCTGCGTTCATCATTCCAAATCTGCTCGTGATACACGTCCTGCTGTAACACTAGCAGGGTCGGCGCGATTTCGCGCGCCTGCCTAATGACTGTGCGATTGTGGTCAGACGTCGGGCTGCGCTCTTAGCGAGGCTGCGAGCAGAGCTAGGCACGAAAATCCGAAGCTGGTTGCCACAAAGACGATAAGCGCTGTCGAGGCCAGTGCTCCTGCAATCAACGCAGTGGCGGCTGCGATCCAACCCAAAATGCTTCCAGCGATGAATGTTATGGCTGCCAATGTTCTGCCTCTTCACTCAAGGAACACGCGTATCAGTAATGTGCCAGTGATGGCCCAGCATCGCGCTCGAATTTAAGGCAGCAGAATGACAATCCCGAGGCGCGTGCGGATCACGCCTCGGAGGCCTGTATAATTAAAGGACCGTAACGACGGTGCCGATGGGCACGCGTTCATAAAGGTCTTCGACATGGGCGTTAAGCATACGGATACATCCGTTTGAAACGGACTGACCGATTGACCGCGGGGCTGTTGTTCCATGGATCCGGAAAAATGTGTCCCGCCCGTTCTGGAACAGATAAAGCGCTCGCGCGCCAAGTGGGTTGCCGGGTCCACCTGGCTGGACGTAGTCGTTATCGACGAACTTCGCGTAAGTCTTCGGCTCACGTTCGATCATTTCGTCCGTTGGTCGCCATGTTGGCCACTCTTTCTTGACCGCGATTTCCGCAGTGCCTGTGAATTCAAGCCCGGCCCGACCGACGCCAACACCGTAGCGGCGCGCCACACCGGGCTGGGTCACGTGATACAAAAAATGCGCACGCGGCAGGATCAGGATTTGCCCCGGAGCCACATCGCTTTTGATGCGAACATTCTGGGGCATGTAGATTGGATCAATTTGGAAACCTTGCGCCTTGGCAAGGCTTGGGGCAGCCAGACCGGCGGCGGTGGCAGCCAGAAAGTGACGTCTGGAAAACATGGGCAGCGTTGTTCCTCATTGTTGGTAAATCGCAAAAAAAAGGCACGCGACATGTTGCCGAGGCTTTAGGCGAAAACAAGCGCCATCGCATGACTGACACGCACTGCGAAATAACAATTGCGGCACATTGGCCACAACACCGCTGATCATGTCCAAACCGATTGCAGGTCGGTGGTAAAGAAAAACCGCCCGCCGCATTTCGCGACGGACAGTTTTTTTTTGTGTAAGGTTTGGCTTACGCCAGCGCGAGATTGACTGCGCTCTCGCGACCGTCGCGGCCGGCTTCGATGTCGAAGGTCACCTTCTGATCGTCGCGCAGACCGGTCAGGCCCGAACGCTCAACAGCGGAGATGTGGACGAAAACGTCCTTGGAGCCGCCATCGGGTGCGATGAAGCCGTAGCCTTTTGTGGTGTTAAACCATTTCACTGTGCCAGAGGCCATGTGAAGTATCCTTGTGTTTTCCGTTGCCCGCAACATGCGGCAACCCGGCGAAGTCACGTCTGGATCGATGACTGTGTGCCGGTGTCGGAAAACAGAGGGTCGAATAGAAGATCGTTAGCCTCACCTATATCGCAGAATCAGCGCGAATTTGCAAGTGACTGCATGCGTAGCATGTCGCGAATCCTTGGAACTTTCATTGCGTCACATGCCTTGTCTTTCGATAGGAAAGAAAGGTGAGACATGTCGTCATCAAAATCCAGAAACCAAGTCTGGGACGAATGGCAAGACCTCGTCAAAATGACCCAATCCGAGGTGGAGCCGCGGCTCGATACGGCGGACTCCCGGTCTGGTGGGAACGCCGAAGAAGGTGAGAGTAGCGGCGATAAATCCGGACGCCGGATTGCGCAGATCAAAGACACGGAAAAGGATGGCCTGTCCCAAAATCAGCGGGATCACATGCCAAAAGTCCTCGGCTATGTGAAACCTCACCTGTCGCAAGGCGTCCCGGACAGCGCGTTTGAGAGGTTCGAATGGCGCTATCCCCTGATGACCCGGAACCACGACCTGGTGAAGGAGACGTCCGCATGAGTTCGGCCAAGAAAACGGATCCCAATCTATGGGAGACCGTGAAAAAAGAAGTCACTCGATCTGACAAGGGCGGGGATCCCGGGCAATGGTCCGCGCGGAAAGCGCAGTTGGCTGTACAGGAATATCAGAAGCGGGGCGGAGGATATGAGGATGACGGCCCTGATCAGGAGGAGACCGATCTGCACCGTTGGACCGAAGAAGATTGGGGCACCAAGTCGGGCGCGGCTTCGGATGCGACTGGTGAACGCTACCTGCCCAAGAAGGTCAGGATGTTGCTGACAGAAGATGAATACGCCCGATCTACCCAGAAAAAGAAAGACGGAGATCAGCAATTTGTCGATCAACCAGACGATGTGAGGGACAAGGTTGCGCTCATCAAAAAGCGCGGCCCAACCAAGGATATGCTCTTGGATCGGGCAGCTGATCTGGACATCGAAGGGCGATCGACGATGAATAAGGATGAGTTGATTTCGGCAATAGAAGACGCCACCGATGACGACGGCCGGGGCGAAGAGTCTGTGTCTGCTCTGGAGCAGAAAACCAAGGATGAGCTTTACGACATGGCACAAGAGCGCAAGATCGACGGTCGATCTGAGATGTCTAAGGCTGATCTGGTGCGCAGTCTTGCGGAGGACTGACGGCAGCGATGGGTCTTGAAGCGTCTCGATTCAGCACACACATATCAATCACAGAATATGTTTTGGAGTGATGTCATGGCTGGAAAAAAACTTACCTGCCTTGAGTGTGGACAGACGAACCGGGTTCCCGAAAACCGGCTGGACGAAAACCCCAAATGCGGCACCTGTGGCGCGGGACTGATGCCAGGCAAGGCGGTTGAGGTCGATTGGGCAACTTTGCAAAAAGCAGCACGCACGGATGAAGTTCCACTGGTCGTCGATTTTTGGGCGCCGTGGTGCGGGCCGTGCAAGATGATGGGGCCGGAGTTTTCCAAAGCTGCGGGTGCGCTAAAATCGCGGGCTCGTTTGGTGAAACTGAACACCGAGGACTTCCCTCAGTCCGGTCAAACCTACGGCATCCGGGGAATTCCGACGATGATCCGTTTCGACAAAGGCCGCGAGGGCGCGCGGCAGTCGGGCGCGATGCGGGCGGATCAGATTGTCGGTTGGGTTGGGTAAGCGCTCGGTCCCGGCATTGGAATTTGTGTCCAAGTCTGTAGTTTGTTTTAGCGATTAAGCGGGAGCGGGCTATGGGCTTGGTGACTATAGGCGTCTTTATGGGGGTCGTTGGAACTCTATCGATGGACCTCTGGGCAATGGTTCTGCACCGGTTTTTTGGTCAACCCTTACCGAATTGGGGCAATGTCGGGAGGTGGGCGACCGAGGTTTCTAGGGGACGTGTATTCCATTCTGACATTTGTGAGGTGCCGCCCGTTTTTGGCGAAACTCACATTGGATGGGCTGTGCACTATGGCGTAGGCATTCTCTACGGTATTCTGTTTTTGATGATCGTTGGTTCCCAGTGGCTTGTCGGTAAACCGTTCATACCGCTCTGGATTTTCGCGCTGGTCACCATCGCCGCTGGATGGTTTCTCCTGTTGCCCGGGATGGGATTGGGATGGGCAGCCAGCCGCACCGACAACCCGTGGCGCGTTCGCGGCATGGGCCTTGCTGCGCATACGGTATTCGCAGCAGGGATGTGGGTCGCAGCGCTGGTTACTACGCTGTAACGCCACCCCCGGCGTCAACTGCACGGGTTTTTGCGGGTGGGCCAAAGCCCACCCGAGGCAATATTTACCTCACAAACTTCTTGAACTTCACCCGCTTCGGCTCAAGCGCGTCCGCTCCCAGACGCCGCTTCTTGTCTTCCTCATAGTCCTCGAAGTTGCCTTCGAACCATTCGACATGGGCATCGCCCTCGAAAGCGAGGATATGCGTACACAGACGGTCGAGGAAGAAGCGGTCGTGGCTGATGACCACGGCGCAGCCGGCAAAATCCTCAATCGCGTCTTCCAGTGCGCGGAGCGTTTCGACGTCCAGATCGTTGGTCGGTTCGTCGAGCAGGAGCACGTTCCCGCCTTCCTTGAGCAGACGCGCCATGTGCACGCGGTTGCGTTCACCACCTGACAGCAGACCGACTTTCTTCTGCTGGTCGCCGCCCTTGAAGTTGAAAGACCCGCAATAGGCGCGGGAATTGACCTCGGCGTCACCCAGTTTGATGATCTCGGCCCCGCCTGAAATGGCCTCCCAGACGGTATCGTCCGGGTTCAGGTCGTCGCGCGACTGGTCAACATAGGCCAGTTGCACGGTGTCCCCGTAGGTCACGTCGCCGGCGTCTGGCTTTTCCTGGCCGGTGAGCATCTTGAAGAGCGTCGATTTACCGGCCCCGTTCGGGCCGATTACACCAACAATGCCGCCCGGCGGCAGGCTGAAGCTCAGGTCTTCGATCAGGAGTTTGTCGCCCATAGCTTTCTTCAAGCCATTGACCTCAATCACTTTCGACCCGAGGCGCGGACCGTTCGGGATGATGATCTGAGCCCGACCAACGCGTTCGCGCTCGGACTGACCGGCCATCTCTTCATAGGCCTGAATACGCGCCTTGGATTTTGCCTGACGCGCCTTCTGTCCCTGACGCATCCACGCAAGTTCGCGCTCCAGCGTTTTCTGCTTGGCCTTGTCTTCGCGCGCTTCCTGTTCAAGCCGCTTGGCTTTCTGTTCCAGCCAGCTGGAATAGTTACCTTCGTAGGGAATGCCGCGACCGCGATCGAGTTCGAGGATCCATCCGGTGATGTCGTCGAGGAAGTAGCGGTCGTGGGTCACGATCAAGATCGTGCCCTTGTATTCGATCAGGTGGTTTTGCAGCCACGCAATGGTTTCCGCGTCAAGGTGGTTGGTCGGTTCGTCGAGGAGCAGCATGTCCGGCGCTTCGAGCAGCAGCTTGCACAGCGCGACACGGCGCTTTTCACCGCCAGACAGCGTGGTCACGTCCGCGTCATCCGGCGGGCAACGCAGAGCTTCCATCGCAACGTCGATCTGGCTGTCCAGATCCCAAAGGTTGTTGGCGTCGATCTCGTCTTGAAGGGCCGCCATTTCGTCAGCGGTTTCATCGCTGTAGTTCATCGCCAGTTCGTTGAAACGGTCGAGTTTGCTTTTCTTCTCGGCCACACCCAGCATCACGTTCTCGCGCACGCTGAGCGCCGGATCAAGCTGCGGCTCCTGCGGCAGGTAGCCTACCTTGGCGCCCTCGGCTGCCCACGCTTCGCCCGAGAAATCCTTATCGAGGCCCGCCATGATCTTGAGCAGCGTGGATTTACCGGCACCGTTGACGCCGACAACACCGATTTTCACGCCGGGCAAGAAGTTCAGATGGATATTTTCGAACGTCTTCTTCCCACCGGGATAGGTCTTGGAGACCCCGCTCATGTGGTAGACAAACTGGTAGGAGGCCATGATCGCGTTCCTTTGAATTTCGATTTTGCCGAGGGATACACGTGCAGGCAGGTCCGTGCAATCGCACGTGTTCAGGCTGTGTTTGGAAATGCGCTCTGGCGTGGCGGGATCATTGATCCGAAGGATGATTTACGCCGTCGTGCCAGCCGATTGGCTCATAATCCCTTGGGTTCACGCCCTCAATGCAGCCCATGTTCACGCCGTATTCGTCTGGGTCAGAGCGGCGCTGGTGATGGGTGTAGATCCCGCAAATACTACAGAAGAAGTGCTGTGCGGTATGCGTTCCAAAAGAATAACGCGTCAGCTTCGTTGCTCCTTTGAGGACCTGGAGATCGCTGCGGGCCACGCTCGCGGTCGGGGTTCCCCGCCTTTTGCAATAGCTGCAGTCACACCGTCGTGCAGCCTCCACACCGTGCTTGAGCCGGACAACCAATTCGACTGCGCCACAATGGCAGGTGACCTTGACCCGGTCCGTCATTTCCGACGCACTGATGGTACACGGGTTCGCGACAGCTGGTACTTGGCTTCGGGATGTGGCGGGTGGCCTTCGGTACGCGTCCAGAATTGTGGTCCACCAAGGCGCAGCCAAAGCGGAGTGGTAAGCACCAATCCAATGACAAAGCCACCGACATGCGCCCAGTAGGCAACGCCACCTTCGTCAGCGGCCGTCCCGAATCCGCCAAAGATTTGCATGGCGAACCACAGCCCCAGCATGATCCACGCGGGGATCGGGATGATCCGGAAGATAATGACAATGATGATCAGGATATCGACTTTGGCTTTGGGGAAAAGCAGGAGATACCCGCCCATCACCCCGGCAATGGCACCAGAGGCACCTACGGTTGGCACGGGAGAACCCGGCGCGCTGATATAGTGGATGAAGCCAGCACCTAGTCCGGCGGCCAGGTAGAACAGAATAAATCCAATATGGCCCATCTCGTCTTCGATATTGTCACCGAAGATAAACAGGAAAAGCATATTGCCTATCAGATGCATCCAGCCGCCATGCAGAAACATGGAGGTGAAGAATCCGGTGAAGCCCTGTCCTTCGCTGACCAATGCGGGGATCAAAGCGTAGTCGAAGTAAAAGCGCATGATCTGCTGATCGCTTTGCATCAGCGGCCAATAGCTCAGAAAGATGCCGACATTCGCGACAATCAGCGCGTATGTGACAAAGGGCGTGCGGCCCGACGGGTTGTGATCGCGGATCGGAAACATGCCGCGACAGTTGTGCCAAAGCGGCGGCGCGTCAAGCCGCGCCGCTCAGAAGCTGTGCGTTTCCGCCAGACGCCGTGGTGTCGACGCAGACATGGCGTTCGTGACAGACATGGCCTTTGTCGGGCATGCCGGTGATCAATGGCAGGATCGGTCCGGTACGGTTGGCCAAAGCGGTGCGAAAATCCCGAGCGGTATCCGCATCACCCCACCAGACTACGCCTTCTGCAGCCAGATCGGACAGCCAAGCCGCGTCGATGCTGCCCGCTGCAACAACCGCGCGACCGCCCAAAGCCTTAACGGCTTCCGCCTGTGCCGACGCGGCCGTCGCGCCCGGCCCCATACACAGAATTGGTCCACGCGCCATCGCCGTGAGCACATTGGATTCACCCGTCGGCCCGGGCAGAGTGGTCTTTGTGACGTTATGCTTGCCTGACACGGCCATCAGCGCTTTGGCCAGACGGTCCTTGCTGTCTTGCGTTGTCCAGCTTTCGGTGGCTTCAGATGGAGCGTGCCTACGGAAACGGGCCAGATAATTCGGACCACCTGCTTTGGGGCCGGTGCCCGACAATCCCTCACCGCCAAACGGCTGACTACCGACAATTGCGCCAATCTGATTACGATTCACGTAGATATTGCCCGCCTCGATCCGCTCCGAGACATGCTGAACGCGGTCGTCGATCCGTGTTTGAAGCCCGAAAGTCAGGCCGTAACCGGTGCCGTTGATGGAGTCGATCACTTTATCAATGTCTTTGGATTTGAACGTCGCGATATGCAGGACAGGACCAAAGATCTCGCGTTCCAGATCGGCGATGCCAGATACGCGGATCAGGGTTGGAGGAACAAAAGTCCCACCCCCGGGCAGGGGAAGGCGGTGCAGCACGCGGCCTTCAGCCTCGGCCGTATCGACATATGAGATAATCCCGTCGCGCGCTTCGGCATCAATGGCGGGGCCAACGTCGGTACCATAGGTCCACGGATCGCCAATCACCAACGCGTCCATCGCGCCCATCAGCATTTTGGTAAATTCCTCGGCAATGTCCTCCTGCACATAAAGGCATCGCAAGGCCGAGCAGCGCTGACCTGCGGATTGGAACGCCGACTCCACAATCGCCTGCACCGCTTGTTCCGGGAGCGCCGTGCTATCGACAATCATCGCATTGAGCCCACCGGTTTCCGCGATCAACGGCGCACCTGGCGCGAGGTGCTTAGCCATGCTGCGATGAATAATCTGCGCGGTTTCGGTCGAGCCGGTGAAAGCAACACCTTTGATGGCTGGATTTGATGTCAATGCCGCACCGACATCCCCCGCACCGGGCAAAAGCTGCAAGGCCGTTTTCGGGACGCCCGCCTCGTGCAGCAACTGAGCCGCCCGATGGCCGATCAAAGGGGTCTGTTCAGCCGGCTTCGCCAGAACGGCATTACCGGTCGCCAAAGCTGCAGCGATCTGCCCGGTAAAAATGGCCAGTGGGAAATTCCAAGGGCTGATGCAGGCGAAGACGCCTTGCGGGTCGGGACCTTCGGCGCGAGCGGCGTAATATCGCAGGAAATCCACCGCCTCGCGCAGTTCGGCCACAGCGTCGAGCAGCGACTTACCAGCCTCTCGGGCGAACAACGCGAAAAGTTCACCATAGTTGGCTTCGTAAAGGTCTGCGGCCTTGTTCAGCACCCTCGCACGCTCTATGGCGTTTGCATTCCAAGGGGATGCAGAACCACAGGCCGACGCGACAGTTTCAGCAGTGGTCCAAGTGACAGAACCGACAGTGTCGCCTGGTCGGGCCGGGTTGATAACCGGCTCCGTTGCTCCGTTTTCGGCCTTTGTTGCCACCAGCGGTGCTGCAGACCATTGCACTGTCGCAAACGGCATGCGCGCTTCTTCGATCGCTGCACGGGTCGGGCGGTGAGCGAGGTCCCAACCCTTCGAGTTTGGGCGCTCGGGAGCGAATAATTCCGGCCCAGTTGTCAGCTTTGGCATGTCCTGCGCGTCGAACGGATCCGAGGCCACTTCGGAGGCAGGTACATCCGTATCGACGATCTGGTTCACAAACGAACTGTTCGCGCCATTTTCTAGAAGGCGGCGCACAAGGTAAGCCAGCAGATCGCGATGCGCACCGACCGGCGCGTAAATCCGACAGCGTGTGCCCTCGGCGCCTTTGACGATGTCATGCAGCGCTTCACCCATGCCATGCAGGCGCTGGAACTCGAACGCATTGCGGTCAGTAGCCATGTGCAGGATCGCGGCCACTGTGTGTGCGTTGTGCGTCGCGAATTGCGGATAGATCCGATCCGTCATGCTCAGCAGTTTGCGTGCATTGGCGATGTAGCTGATGTCTGTGTGGTGCTTCGCGGTGAAGACAGGGAATGCCGAAAGGCCCGCCACCTGCGCACGCTTGATCTCGGTATCCCAATACGCACCTTTCACCAGTCGCACCATGATCTTGCGGTCCAGCCGTTCTGCAAGTGCGTAGAGCCAGTCAATCACATGCCCTGCGCGCTGCCCGTAGGCTTGAACCACCACGCCGAACCCCTCCCAGCCCTTGAGCGATGGTTCGGAAAGTACGTTTTCAATGACGTCGAGCGAGATTGACAAACGATCCGCTTCCTCAGCGTCAATGTTCAATCCGATCCCCGCGGAGCGGGCCAATTGTGCCAGCGTCCGCAGCCGTGGCACCACTTCGTTCATGACAGTTTCCTGTTGCGCCTCTTCGTAGCGCGGATGCAGTGCGGATAGTTTGACGGAGATGCCGGGATTCTCGCGGATGTCGTGCGACTTGGCGGCTTCTGCAATCGCGCTGATGGCGCGGGAATAGGACAGATGATAGCGGCGCGCATCAGCCTCTGTCCGCGCGGCCTCACCCAGCATATCATAGGAATACGTGTAGCCTTTTGCCTCCATCTTGGCGGCGCGCTTCATTGCGGATTGGATCGTCTCGCCCAAGACGAATTGAGCGCCCATTTCCTTCATCGCCCGCCCAACCGCAGTACGGATCACCGGCTCGCCAAGCCGTTTGATGGCGCCGCGCAAATGGCCCACAGGGCCGGGGTGCTCATCCTTGAGCACCTTACCCGTCAGCATCAATGCCCATGTCGATGCGTTCACCAATGGTGACGTGCTTTCGCCGAGATGACTGGCCCAGTTCGAGGGGGCGATTTTATCTTCGATCAAGGCATCAATGGTGTCCGCATCTGGCACCCGCAACAAGGCTTCGGCCAAACACATCAGCGCAATGCCTTCTTCGGTGGAAAGGCCATATTCGCTCAGGAACACTTCCATCAGACCGGGGCGGGAATCCTCGCGGATCGCAGTGACCAGCCTCGTCGCATTCGTTTTGATTGCATCGCGATCAGATTGGCTCAGACCCGCGGAAGAGCGCTGTTCTTCAAGCACCTGCATTTCATTGGCATAGGTATTGTCGTCGATCAGGGGGCGCAGATTGGGCATGTCATCACGGGGCATAGCGAACTCCAGTCATTTGGTGTAGGATATCGCATGCAATGAAGGGAAAGCGCCGGAGTTCTGGCGATTGATGCGGGAAATGACCTGATTTTTTGAGGAGGGACAGTCGATTTGATCATTTCTGACCTGGACAGATTCGACCAAGCCATTTTGCAGGAAGTGGCGCGCGATGGTCGAGTATCAATTACCGAGCTGTCGCGTCGCATCGGTTTGTCGAAATCGCCCACGCAAGCGCGTTTGAGGCGGCTGGAGGAGATGGGTGCGATCCAAGGGTATCGCGCGCTGCTTGATCCCATCCGGCTGGGTTTGGACCATATCGCGTTTGTTGAGGTGAAAATGACCCATACGCGCGAAGCAGCGCTCGCGGCGTTCAATGAAGCGGTTGCGAAGATTCCCGAGATCGAGCAAGCTCACCTCATAGCAGGAAATTTCGACTACCTTCTGAAAGTGCGTACGGCAAACATGCGCAGCTATCGTCAGGTTCTGGCGGAAAAAATCTCGACCCTTCCCCATGTTGCGGCAACGTCGACCTATGTCGCAATGCAAGCGGTGAAAGAAGAGGCTTTCGGGAACGTGACTTGACCGATGGCCATTGGCCCTGACTAATAATCGCATGAAAAAATTTGCCTCTGCACTTGCGCTTATTCTGGCGGCTCAAACCGCATTCGCCGATGGATGCCCAGTCGCACCGGACCATTCCGCTGCTATGGACAGCCTCTATTCTGAAATTCAGCGCGCGCCGAATGGATTTGCTGCCGGTGCCTATTCTGACCAGTTGTGGGAGCTTTGGCTCGAAGCGCCAGATGAGCCGTCGCAGATGATGCTGAACGAGGCTTTGCGCGCGATGCGGGTGGGCGACTACCTTAGGGCAACGGATCGTCTGAACATGCTGGTGTCTTACTGCCCGTTCTATGCGGAAGGGTATAACCAGCGGGCTTTCGTGAATTACCTGCGCGGGGACTATCCTGCCGTTTTACCGGATCTCGATCAGGCCATCTCACTGAATCCCCGGCACACGGGCGCTTTGACCGGCAAGGCGCTGACCCTCATAGCAATGGGGCGAGAGGATGAAGCTCAGCCGCTCCTGAAAGATGCGGTCGCGTTAAACCCCTGGTTGAGCGAGCGCGCTTTGATCAAAGAGCCTGAGGGTGACGAACTTTGATGGCTAACGCCATCTTGGCTCTGATGGGAATTGGACCAACCAACCCATTGTTTTCGCCCGATGCCCCCGTTAGGGATAACGCAGTGCGGGCGTGATGGAATGGTAGACATATCGGACTTAAAATCCGAAGGCCTTAGTGCCGTGTGGGTTCGAGTCCCACCGCCCGTACCATACTAATCAGATAACCTACTGAAATTCCTTCGAAACCTATCATCGGAGGAGACATTCGTGTCACACATTCAGTACACAATCTGCCGTTCAGGGACCTATTTCTATAATCGTCGTGTGCCCAAACATGCGGTTGGAATCTACGGGTCATACATTCGGCAAGCCCTGTCCAAAGACCCAGATGAAGCCCAAGCCTATGCGGAACGTCTGAGTAATGTTCTTGAGGCCTCATGGAGTCATGGCACATGTAAAGCACCAGTTGACGTTGTGGCAGTGGTCGAGAGTTTCAAACCAAGGTCGGTCACGCTGTCAGAGATGGCAGAGGAATACCTTTCCCTGAGGAAGATTGACCAGAAACCACCACGGGTAGCTCTCAATACATTCCTTATGTTGGCTGGTGACAGGGAGGTGAGCGGTTATACCCGTGAAGATGCCAAGATGTTCGTCCGTCACATGGTCCTCAAGGGTAACAAGACAGCCACGATAAGACGAAGACTCAACAGCCTGTCAGCTATCCTGAACTATGCGTACTCAGAACTTGATCTGGAAAAGCGGAACCCTTTCACCCGGTTGATGATCCAAGGTGAGGGCGAAGATAAGCACAAGAGAGGCACTTTCACCAATGACCAACTCAAACAGGGATACGACAAGGCTCTGTCCTCTGGCAGCACTGTGAAGCTCCTGATGCCATTGTTGGGGGAGACTGGATGTCGGTTGGCAGAGATTGTGGGTTTGAGGTTGGAAGATATCGACCTTGAGCGAGACTTGATTCACATTCGTCCGAATACGGCCAGACGGTTGAAGACACCAAACTCGATACGGACGCTTCCTCTTATGGGATACGCCAAGCTGGCCATGGAGATGGCGGTACGGCAATCAGATGGTGAATGGTTGTTTCCACGATACATCAAGGATGGCACTTGCAAGGCCACACACGCGTCAAACGCGCTGAACAAGTGGTTGAAACAGGACTTTGATGGACTGACGGGACATTGCCTCAGGCACTCCATGAGGGACCGACTAAGGGCTGTGGAGTGTCCTTCAGAGCTGATTGACCAGATCGGTGGGTGGAAGTCTGTTGGTGGCGTTGGCGTAGGATACGGGCATGGCTACTCGTTGGATAAAGTGCGCGAATGGCTAGGCGGGACCTTGGTTTAGTAGTGGATGTTGCGATTGCTTGAGGTGCCAACTAACAAGGTAATCAAGCGAATTTCTCTCTTGGCAGTCAATCAAATGTCGAATTTGCTTGTTTAGAAAAAGAATGTCAAAATTTGACGTAAGCGTGGGATGGATGTTTGGAGAATTATTATGTTTAATCGACTTGCGCCGCGAGGATACCCTGCTGTCCCCGACCTTGTAATTGGTGGTAGTGCCGCAGTTTCAGTGTTGGCCGATAATAATTTTTCCACAACCAACCATATCCGGTTTGTTGAATCTCTGTCAGAAAGATTGTGCATTGATTTATCTGCAACTCTTTCTGTTATGCGAGTATTGCCCCTATGGGCTGATGAAAAAGAACACAGCGATTTGCGACGGGAGACCGCTAAATTTTTAAATGAAGATTCAAGTCATAAGTTAAAGCGAACTTCCGGAAGAATCGGTAATATAATTAATGAAAAATTTTCTAACCCCCAAATTGATTTATTAGAAGTTGTCCGATGCTCAGTAGATACTTTCATGTATGAGATTACAGGTGTTCCGCCAAGTGCAAAATCTCTTGCAGATATGCCTAGTATATTTAGCTCAAATTTAGGGGTTTCTGCGCGCCTTCGGTTGGAATCCGTGTTGCGTGAACAAATCGCATTACTGGGTATTTTGTTTCCTAGTGAATCAGATCGGCAGCGTATGATTCGTATTGGTCAATGGACGATGGGTAGAGATGCGCTTGTGGGAATGCTTTGTTTATCACTGTATCACTTCTTGGCTGATCTCAACGGCAGGAACTTAAATTCTAAAGGTCTGCCTGTGATGCCAACCCATACCAGCATCCCTGCAATCGGCCGTGTTGCAAAGAATGACAATACTATTACAGGATGTCCAGTTTCTTCCGGGGCATTAATCGAATGTCGTTTAGATACACTCACCCATGCTCCAGAGCAACTACGCCGTCACTTCTTTGGTGCTGGCAGCCATGTGTGTTTGGGTCGGACCTTGGCTTTAGACTTCATATCGGTCTTCTGTGAAAAGTTGACCGGCTTAGATTGTAGTTTGGTGCCAGTAGAATTTGAATTGTTAAAGCATGACGTGTTTGATATGCCTAAGGTATTTGTTGTTCAGAAGAAATGAAGCAGGGAGTTTTTCGTCCAATGAATGTAAGGGATGCAGTCATCATGGCTCTTGACAAGACATGCGGGCTCATGGAGCGGTCTTCTTTGGTTAAAAAATTAAACTCTGATCAGGATTTTGATTTGCTAGAGCTAGACTTAGACAGTTTGTCTTCATACGAGGTTATTATGCAAATAGAGGATGCTCTTGAGGTGGACTTGGAGCCAAGTATAGTTTTGTCATCTCAAACTTTTTCCGAGCTTTTGATGAACATCGAATCTTCTATCTTGCATCAGTGAATTTTTGTGAAAGACCTAAATGGACAGGGAGCTATTTCAACGGCTGCGTCAATTGGAGACATTCTCTACTCCTTTAGAGTTTTTGTCCGCTTACGACGATGTAAAGCGTCAGAAGAATTTCGGATTTTTGGAAGTTCTGGAAAGGTCGGAAACCGTTGGCGTGCTAAATGGGGCCCGAGTGCCGTCACAAATCAGATGCGAGGCTGATACAAGATATGCGAGATTACTCACTAATCCAAGCACGAAAAGAGAGAATCTACTTGTAGTTTTTACGGGAGCGGCTATGCGCCCAATGATGCCATTACCTATCTTCATACAGGCGCTGCCACGAAATACAGATATATTAGTGTTATATGATCCGTGGCGTGATCACTATAGGAGAAACATATTAAATGGAGAGCTTTCACTTTACGATTTGCCAAAAGCTCTTAGGCATTGGGTTGCGCATTATGAAACCGCTATTTCGGTTGGCACTAGTTCAGGTGGACTACCTGCGTTGCGCTATGCTAGGCTTGCAAACTTGGCCAAGGGATTTTCATTTGGTGGGGCACCTATTGACGATACTATACGCTGTCTTCGAGGTGATGTTCAGCATCCAGCGTTCGATCCGCTTTGCAGCTGCATGATTGCGGGAGAAACAGAGTTGATACTGGTGTTTGGAGAGAAAAATGGGCGAGACGCAGGAACGGCTAAGAATTTAGAATTTGTGAAAAGAACGAGATTAGTCCCCGTATGGAACCAAAGGCAACATGGAATATTATGGGTTTTCCAAAAGTTTGGCATTCTTGAAGAAGTTTTAGATTTGATGATTAATGGTACGACGGAGTGCTTTATAAAATTTATTGTCCGTTCATAATACTTGTCACAAAGCATTTCAGGTGAGAATTTTTCTAAATTGTAGATTGGTGAGGCAATGGAAGTCCAATTTGGAGACTGTGCCGGATTATGTTCCTTACACATCTTCTTACGCTATTGGGAAGCGGTCTTCGAACATGATGGCGAGCTGCGATCTGACCGCGTGCCATCCACGCACCGAGCGCTTCCATGTGCGATCGACGACAGCACCTGTGAAGAAAGGCGTCACCAGTTCCACCCAGAATGGAATTACACAACCAAACCACGACAGACAGCGATAACGTAGGAGTTATCCTTGCGCGCGTCCTAAGGGCAGGTAGGGCACCCCAAATCAAACTTTCTGAAGTGAATGCCCTTTTAAAAAAGTATGTTTCAGCCTGCCCTATGTGCCCTGCCTCTTATCCTTCGGTGAGCTTGATACCTGACCAAAAGCGTTGACCATTACTCTTCTTTTTCGCTAATCCTCTTGCCTCTAGTGCTGCCGTAAGGTCCCTCCAAGAAGCTTCTGAACGACCATTATCCTGACAGTACCGTTCATAGGCATTCTTCAAAATCGTCTGGTTGCATCGAGCCTCAGAAGCAAATTCGCAACATTCCTCCAGAAATGCAGAGACAACATCCATATCCTTCCGATACCGCCGGTTGGCATCCTGAACGCAAGCTGGTGGTTGTAGTGCTGAAGCCTTGTACCGGCGATGACCCTCTAGCATCCAGTTGAGGATCCCCGATTTCTCCGTCCGTAGGCTGTCCTTCAAGTATGGGTCCCTCTCATTCTCTTTGAAGGTGCGCTTGAACTCAATGACATTCATCCGTCGCCAAATCCCCTCGTCTGTTCCTCGTACCCTCGGCAAGTGATTCGTAGAGAACAGAACGACACCAGACAGTTGAAACTCTTGGTAAGAAGCATACAAGGCTCTCCCAGCAGTGGTGTCACCCCCGGTGATCTGCTTGAGCTTACTCTCCGCCAAATATGCCCCTTGGCCTGTTTCACTGGCATTGATCCACCGTGCCCCTTTCAGAAAAACCAGATCGTCACCGACGCCACCAGATCGCCCTTCCACGAGAACAGATGCCGGAGCCGTCTTGGCGTAACCTCCCAAAACTTCTGAGCAAATCTCGACGAACGTAGATTTCCCGTTGGCTCCATTTCCATGAAGGATGAACATGACTTGCTCTGGATTGCCCCCCTCAAGTGCATAACCTGCTACCCGTTGAAGATAACCCGCAAGGTCTTCGTCTCCGTCACAGATTTCTAGAACAAACCGCTCAAACCTTGGTGCACTTGCCTCCGGATCGAAAGCTGTCGTCGTCTGTTTGGTCAGGTAGTTGAAGGGATCGTGCCGCTTCAGTCCGCTACTGCTTAGATCGACAACACCGTTTGGGCAGTTCAACAGCGTATCTTTCTGGTCAAACTGGTCAGTATCAACCGCTCGAGATGCCTGTGTGAGTTTCGCGACGCTGTTCGCTTTATACCAAGTCTCGAAGCTCTGAAGCGCCTCTTGTGTCCTGTAGTCGTTCGTCTTGGCTCTTTGAGCCTTCAGGTAATCCATGAACGAAGCGCCGAACACATTTCGATCATCTGGCATCCAACGGCTCCCGTCCCAGTATCGCCATTGCTTTTCCTGCGGAACAAAACAGTGTGCCCCTTCGATCTCTTGGGCAAAGTTTTCGGAAAGAACCGCCTCGGATATTGTGTCACTGGTGATTGCCCGTGGCATTTGTCCTGTGTCCCCATCATCCAGAACTTCTCCGTCAAGGGCAGGGACGTCGCGGTTAACCCCAAACCAGTCACATATTTTGTTCAAAGCGGCCTTGTCGAGATGGTCTTTCAAAAGGTGATAGCCTGATACTGAACTGATGTTCTGTTGATATGTGCTCGTCACGTTCGGTGTGCGGTCCTCACCATCATTTGCCCAAGATGAGATCGATTGGATCACTGTCTCGCAGGTGTCTTGATCAAACCCAGCCTTCCTCACGAGACCAGCGAACCCAAGGGAGATGAAGTGACGGCTTCCCTCCGAATACTCTTGTGCCACCAGACATCCAGCAGCAATCAGGTTCACCAGCTTCAAGAGGTCAACGTATGCAACCGGTCCGGACTGTTTGGGTATTATGCTCCATTCTAGCTGATCGCCATCAGGATGGACCGAGGGCGGTATCATCGTTTGACCACCCGTGCCTCGTAGCTCGATGAACGTACTACTATGACCCCGTTGAACTGTCCCCTCTGCATCATTGCACCGGTAAATATAATGCGCGGAAGACCCATTCCTTTGGAAGTGGAGTGCGGGTTTTGGCAGTAGGTATTGGGCGAGGTGAACCGCTTCTGAACAGTCACAGTCTATGTCTACCAGTCCGGTCCGTTTGCCCAAAAGTAGACCGATGTTATGACTGTTCTGATCGATTGCCCACCGCGTCAACGGATTGTTTTGCCAGTTCGGTTCCTCTGGCTGCTTTGAGTTCAATCTCAATCTGACATATGCTGGTTCGTCGCTGGGGAGATTGGTTGGGGTTGACTTTTCGTCAAAGTTGTGCTTTGATTGCATAATAGTTCCTTTGTTAAAATTAAGTCGCTGAAAAAGGGAGCGACCATGTTTCCAGACGTTGTGTCTGGCGCATCCCACCTAATCGTGGAGGCCACCTTTACATGAGCAAGGTTGGCGGTGATTTCTCACACTCTAAATGCAAGTCGAATAGTGACAGATTTTGTGCAGTGTTGTCAAGGCGTTGAGTGTGTCAGGGCTTTCATTTACCGCTCAATATCTGAAATTGCGCCTAAGAAGTTGTGTCGACCTGACGTTTGAAACATTCAAGTTATCCCCCAGCGGCTCTCAAACTAACTCTTGACACTACTTTGAGGCATATACGCCCGATGTTGCTTCATTATGAACTTATTTCTTTCATAAAATCAATATGTTGAGGATTTGCTTAATTTTTAATCGCTTCTGGATATGTGTATAAAAACCAGTTGGTTAGTCGCTCATCTCAAGGGTCTGCCCACAACGTTATGCACAGATTCTGGGGGCGTAATTTTGCTTGACGACTTTGAGCTTGGATTTCATGCGGTTAGGCCGATGGGGGCATTCGTACCCGTCCCGTTGTGTGAAAATACAAATTCCAAACATTGAATGTAAATTCCAATTCTTCATCCCCGAAAGTACTTTACAACTCTGAGAGTCCCACCACCGTCAGTAGCTAAGTATCATCCATCAGGTAGGGGGCGGGTGGCCCATGCGTACCCACCTTTGGTTCATTCTGACCTTTTACATAATTTCAAGGATCAAGGGTGGGAGACTGCTTCTGTCTATCATCTGGCCTGTGACAATAGCTGTTCATTTGTGTCGCGTTCCACCTTTCCGAAGGCTCATGAAGACCTCAAAAGAACTTTGTTAGAGCCAATGGCAGCAGCAACCCTTTGGAATGAAAGAGATCGAGTTGGCCCGACTGAGGTTGCAGAACGTAGAAGAACGGTTTCGGCCTCCTCCAGAATATTTGCAGCCTGTCGTTGTATTTCCGCAGCTCGGGCCTGTTTGACTGCATGCATAGGTGGAGTTGTGATGAGACGTGATCCCGTTGGGCTGTCGAGATGAGCACGCAAGGCGGGTTTCTGGCTATCAAGGTTACGACGGACTAGCGCGTCAAGTTTATCAGCAGCTTCACTAAGCGTCCTTCCAATTTCGGGATCGCCTTTTGATTGTCTGATCGCTCTGGCAAGGTCTCTGTAAGTTACTGCGAAACAAGCAATTTTATATTCATCTCCCATAGTCTCACAGATGCGTTCTACGTTGTTAAGCCGTTGTGTAATGGCTGCGGTTGGGTCGATCCCGAGGCTGAGAGGTGAAATCACACTCCCTGCGTTGGTAGTAACATTCTGTTCACGTTCTCGACGGGGAGAATCGTCTTCGTAACCGTTGTCACGCAGGTTTGGTCCTTCCTGAGTAGGATTGGACTCATTTGTCGGCTCTTTGAAATCAGTTCCAGTGTCATAATCGGGCTGTGTAACTGAGTATTGCTCGTCTGTATTAGTCGAGGGCGGTGTGTCAAAACCAAGTTCGCTCTGCACTACCGTCGGAATGATAAAGGTTCCGAGAAAAAGACCTGTGGTAGTAATCCGTCGTATCATGTGGCCTCCGGTTTCTTGCGCTCATCATGGCAATGTTGCTCACCTCTGAAAAGAGACTATCCGTGAGGTCGTCAGGATTGTTTGTTGGTGTGAGTCCTGAGCCCTGTTTCTAAATCATACCTCTGATCTTGGGACACATCGCGTACACATTCGGCACACATTTGCCCTTTCTCGTGTGATTGACATGCGATTCATGATCATGGATTGTGATATCAGGAATTGACGTAGGGGTTTGATTGGTAGGCGTATCCGGCTCGACAAATACTTGTTTTTGTTGAGTTAGTGTTCGAAAGAGCAACGAGCTTTCAACACAAGACTTAAAATCCGAAGGCCTTAGTGCCGTGTGGGTTCGAGTCCCACCGCCCGTACCAGTTTCCGGATGTCCCGACCCCAGCGCAGTCCGAAAGGGCGCAATCCGGAGGCACCATGTCAGACTTCACCACCCGACCTGAAATCCGCGGTACATTTGGCGTTGTGACCTCGACGCATTGGATCGCTTCTGCCGTTGGCATGAGCATCCTCGAAAAAGGTGGAAACGCCTTTGATGCGGCCGTTGCCACCGCGTTGACGCTTCAGGTTGTCGAGCCGCATCTGAACGGTCCTGCCGGCGATATGCCGGCGATTTTCTATTCAGTGGATACCGGCCGCGTGGACGTGCTCTGCGCTCAAGGCGTTGCGCCCGAGGCAGCCACGCTGGAGCACTACAAGGCAGAAGGCCTGACGCTCGTGCCGGGATCCGGATTGTTGTCTACGGTGGTGCCAGGTGCGTTTGACGGCTGGATGATCCTGTTGCGGGATCACGGGACATTGTCGCTGCGTGACGTCATGCAACCTGCCATAGACTATGCGCGCGACGGCCATCCCGTTCTGCCCCGGGTCGCACACACAATTGCCGGCCTGGCAGAGTTCTTCGAAACGGAATGGCCAAGCTCTGCAAAGGTATGGTTGCAGGACGGCAAAGCGCCAGAGCCGCATGCCTTGCTGAAGAACCCCGATCTTGCCGCGACCTATGAGCGCTTGGCCAGCAGCGCAGGTGAGACCCGCGAAGATCAGATCGAAGCCGCCCGGAGGGACTGGCTGGAAGGCTTCGTTGCCGAGGCCATCTTTGACTACCTATCCGATGCACATGTGATGGATGTGTCAGACAAAAAACACTCTGCTGTGCTCTCCGCGTCCGACATGGCCGACTGGCGCGCCACCTATGAAAGCCCGCTGAGCTATGAGTACCACGGATGGATAGTCCACAAGACCCAGGCGTGGTCTCAAGGACCAGTGCTCCTGCAAGCGCTCGCCATCCTCAAGGGATATGATCTTGCCGCGATGGACCCGAACGGGGCCGAATTTGTGCATACTGTGATCGAGGCGATCAAGCTCGCCTATGCAGATCGCGAGGCATACTACGGCGACCCGGATTTCAGCGAAATTCCAATGGATGTGCTGTTGAGTGACGCCTACAATGCCGACCGCCGCGGTCTGATCGGCGACACTGCGTCGGTCGAGCAGCGTCCCGGTCGGGTTCCGGGCTTCGAGCATCTAGCCGATGCATATGTCGAACGCGCGCAGCGCGACTTTGATGTGGGTCCGGTTGCGGCGCAGGAACCCACCATGTCCCATCTTACGGAAAAGCGCGGCGACACGGTTCATCTCGATATCATCGACCGTTGGGGCAATATGGTGTCGGCTACACCCTCGGGCGGCTGGCTGCAAAGCAACCCGGTCATTCCCGGCCTTGGCTTCCCGCTCAATTCGCGCGCCCAGATGTTCTGGCTCGAAGAGGGCTTGCCCACTTCGCTCGCTCCAAAACGCCGCCCGCGAACAACCCTGACTCCCAGCCTTGCCGAAAAGGACGGACGTCAGTTGGTCTTCGGAACACCGGGAGGCGATCAGCAGGACCAATGGCAATTGATCTGGTTCCTGCGTTTCGTGCATTTTGGCCTTGGGCTGCAGGAGTGCATGGACCAGCCGCTGTTCCATTCGATGCATTTTCAGGGCTCGTTCTTCCCGCGTGAGGTGCGCCCGGGAGAAATGATGATCGAGCCAAATGTCGGCGGGGAAGTGATTGCCGAGTTGCGCGCGCGCGGGCATGTCGTTACCGTAGCCGAGCCGTGGACAGTGGGCCGTCTGACCGCAGCACTGCGCGAGCCGGACGGTCTGCTGCGCGCTGCCGCCACACCGCGTTTGATGCAGGCCTACGCCATCGGGCGCTAGGCAGTTTTCCCGTTTGCCACTCACTCGGTTATCGGGTCTGATACCGGCATCCACCCAAATCAGACACGGGAGCCACTATGCCCATCCGCAATCGTTTTGCCGAATTGCACGAAGACATCACAGCTTGGAGGCGGGATTTGCACGAGCACCCGGAACTCCAATACGACCTGCCGCGCACGGCCGGGATTGTGGCGGACAAGCTGCGCGCGTTCGGCTGTGACAGCGTGGTTGAAGGTATCGGGCGGACCGGGGTCGTCGCGCTGATCCACGGCAAAACGAACCAGTCGGGCAAAACCATCGCATTCCGCGCGGACATGGACGCTCTGCCGATCTTCGAGGCAACGGGCGCGGCGCATGCGTCAAAAACACCGGGTAAGATGCACGCCTGTGGGCATGACGGTCATACCGCGATGTTGCTTGGAGCAGCGCAGTACCTTGCCGAAACCCGCAATTTCGATGGTACGGTCGCCATCGTGTTCCAGCCTGCAGAAGAAGGCGGTGCAGGGGCCGAAGCGATGGTCCAAGACGGCCTGATTGAAAAGTTCGGCATCTCTGAAATCTACGGTTTGCACAATACTCCGCTTTTGCCGCTGGGCTCCTTCGCGATCCGACCCGGTGCGTTCTATGCTGCCGTGGACAGTTTCCACATCAATGTGCGCGGAAAGGGCGGTCATGCCGCGCGCCCTAACAATACCGTGGACACGACCCTCGCGGCCTCTGCCATCGTGATGGCCCTGCAATCCGTAGTTTCGCGCAATACCGATCCGCAGCAGGCGGTGGTGGTCTCGGTCACGTCATTCAGGACCGAATCCGAGGCCTTCAACGTGATCCCGGAACATGCAGTCCTGCGCGGCACGGTGCGCAGTTTCGACATGGAGGTGCGCGCGAAAACCTTGGATCGCATTCGTGCAATTGCTGAACTGACTGCACAAAGCTACGGAGCAGAGGCGGAACTTGGGTTTGATGAAGAACCTTACCCGGTCATGGTAAACCACGATACAGAAACCGAACACTGCATTTCGGCAGCCCGAGACGTCGCTGGCGACTGTATCACAGATGCCCCCCGCACCACGGGTGGAGAAGATTTTGCGTATATGCTGCAGGCCTGTCCCGGAGCATATATCCAATTGGGCATTGGACCGGGTCCGGGGCTGCACCACCCCGAGTACGACTTCAACGACGAGGTTATCCCGACCGGCTGTTCCTATTGGGTCGCCCTTGCTGAACAGAGGCTTCCGGCATGATCATCGAAGCAGGTCTGAAAACCTGTCATTGGGGCTATTTCGACGCCACCGTCGCGCCAATCGCGCAGGTTGAAAGCGGTACCGAAGTCACCATGAACTCGGTATCCGGAGGCAAGGCGATGCTGCCCGGTGACCGCTATTACGTGCCCCCCGAACTCCTGGAGTTGCAGGCCGCAGGTGAACCGACTGCACCCGGGCATATTCTGACCGGACCTGTTGCAGTTGAGGGCGCGATGCCGGGAGACGTGTTGCAGGTCGATATCCTCGATGTGCAACTGCGGCAGGATTGGGGCTACAACGTCATCCGACCGCTCGCTGGCACGTTGCCGCTTGATTTCGATACCACCCATAAAGTCATCATCCCGCTCGACAAAAGCCGGAATGAGGCGATCATGCCTTGGGGTCTCAAGCTGCCGCTTGCACCGTTCTTTGGCGTAATGGCCGTTGCTCCGCCCCCAGCATGGGGACGCATTTCGACGATTGAACCGCGTGCACATGGTGGCAATCTCGACAACAAGGAACTGGTGGCGGGCACCACGCTTTATCTGCCGGTCTTCAACGAAGGTGCGCTGTTTTCCTGTGGTGACGGTCATGCAGCACAAGGCGACGGCGAAGTCTGTGTGACTGCGATTGAAACAGCGCTGCAAGGCCGCTTCCGCCTGACGGTGCGACAAGACCTCGATATGATCTACCCAGAGGCCGAGACGCAAACGCATTACATCACTATGGGCCTGCACGCCGACTTGGATGTCTGTGTCGAGATTGCGCTCCGCCGAATGATTGAATTTGTCGCGCAGCGCATAGGCATCACCCGCGCAGAGGCCTACATGCTGTGCTCTCTCGCGGGCGATCTTCGGATCACACAAACCGTCAACCGCGAAAAGGGTGTCCATATGATGATCCCGAAATCCTGTCTCGCGTAGAGGGCCCGAAGGCGATCCGAATGTCTGATAAAATGTCTGCACGCATACATTTGACCGGCCACGTGCAAAGTCCCGACTTTCCAGATTGGATTTCCCGTCATGCCCACAAACTGGGTCTTGATCATGTGACGACGGAACAGGTGCCATCTGGTCTGGAAGTGACGGCAGTCGGTGCCGAGGAAATGCTTCAGGCTTTGGCTCTTGGGGTGAGTCTTGGGCCGGAAAGCGTGCTCATTGAGACCATGACCATCACAACCACCACGTGCGCCTGACAGAACCGGTGATCACAATTTCATCGCTTAGTGCAATAAATGTGCAAAAATCACCGGTTCCCGGCGATGTCGTCGCGTCGGCTTATTGATTGCACAAGTTCGGTCCGTCTAACCTTCCCCGACTTTGACGGAGAACCTATGGACTGGATTGCTGTTGGCTTGGCGCAGGATGTGCCCCCGGGTGTGGTGATCCCAAGCCGCATTGAAGACACGGAAATGGCAATCTGGTGTACGCCCTCGGGTCGCTACCATGCGTGGTCCGATCGCTGTCCGCATCGGGGCATGCGCTTGTCACATGGGTTCGTCCGGGGCGAGACGCTCGCCTGCATCTATCATGGCTGGCAGTATAACGAGACCGGGTCCTGTGACTATATCCCGGCCCACCCCAAGCTGACGCCACCGGATACGATCTGCGTTCCGACCTACACCTGTGTCGAAGACGGCGGAGTGATTTGGGTTTCGCTGAACTCGGGCAACGATCCGCTGCCAGCGCTGGGCGCGCGGGTGCCAATCCGGTCGGTTCCGGTTTCTCTGTCTGCAAAGGATGTTGCTGCGCATTTCGGAACGGCCGGATTTACCACAATCGCCGTGGTGTCGGACTATGACACTCTACTAGCCGTACAGCCGTGTACGGATACCTCTTGCATTCTCCATGTCCTCGCTACGCCGGATGCGGATCCCAAGGCCGTATCGCGCTGGGTCGAGGAGCTGCGCACAACGCTTGAGGGGGTGCCAGCATGAGCGCGGCCATCGACAATCATTGGTATCCCGTTGCGATGATTTCGGGGATAGACGCGCCGCGCGAGACTTTACTGCTTGGTAAAAAAATTTCGCTGGGCCGCGACGGAGGGGCGTGTTGGGTCAAAAATGCGCAGGGCACGCCACTGCCGACTGTAGAACGGTTCGGCCACCTTTGGACCAGCCCCGGTCAGCCCAACCGTGATCTTTTTACCATTCCCGAAGCGGACAGTCCCGGTCGCCGCCTGGTGGATGTCGGATCGGTCAAAGTCAAATGCTCGCCGCTGCGCGCGGTCGAGAACTTCCTCGACATCGCGCATTTCCCGTTTGTGCACACCGACATTCTGGGCGCAGAGCCGCACACCGAGGTAGATCGCTACGACGTCAAAATCCGAGAAGAGGTGGACGAGGTCTGGGCGACCAAGGTAAAGTTCTACCAGCCTCAGGCCGCCAAGTCCGCCGCGGGCGGGATCACCACCGAATACATGTACCGCGTGCCCGCGCCGACCTGTTCGGTGCTCTACAAGACATGTCCTCCACGTCCTGGTGAATGGGACATTATCACGCTTTTCGTGCAGCCCTTGACCGACGAATGGTGCGAGGTGTGGCCTTGGATGGCGCTTTACGACGACGACTCAACGATGTCCGAGATGGTCAGCTTTCAGCAACTGATCTTCATGCAGGACCGCTCGATCCTTGAAAACCAACTGCCGCGCAAACTGCCGCTCGATCCGGGGATGGAGGTGCCGACACAGGCCGACATGACCTCGGTCGCCTATCGCCGCTGGCTTAAGAAGATCGGCTACACCTACGGCGCAAAGTTGGTGGCGGCATGATCCTTTACGACTATGTCCTGAGCGCCAGTTGCTACAAGGTCCGTCTGATGGCAGCTCTGCTGGGTCAGTCGCTGACTCTACGCGCGGTGAACTTTCACCCTGGCCGCGAACACAAGTCACCCGAGATGCTGGCACTGAACCCGAAAGGCACACTGCCAGTTCTTACGGATGGTGATACGGTCCTGGCAGACAGCGCGGACATTCTGAGGCACCTGACGTCGGAGCATCCGGAGTGGCGAAGTACTGATGATGACACGTGGCTGGCCTTCGCGTCCGACCTGAACGACAGCGTTGGCCTCGCGCGATTGCATGACGTGATCGGCTACGCGGCCGACATCGACAAAACCCGCGCGGCAGGCGTGACAGCGCTGCGCCGGCTTGAGGCGCACCTGACGGAACAGCGCTTCGACGGCTTGATCTTCCTGACGGGCAAGACACCGACAATTGCCGACATTGCCTGCTTTCCCAACACCGCGCTGGCCCCGGATGGCGGTGTCAGTCTTGATCCGTATCCATCTGTACGCCTTTGGATGCGGGCAATCAGATCACTCCCCGGTTTCATCGAAATGCCGGGCATCCACCGTTTGCATGAACTGGCGCACCCCGCATGACCGCGATCCTTCTCAAGAACTGCGAGGCGATTGTAACCTCCGCCAGCGATCCGGTGCTGTGGCACCACGATATCCTTTGTGAGAACGGCGTCGTCACCGCGATTGCACCAGACCTGTCTCGTCTGGCGCCACACGGGACGGAGGCAATCAACGCCGCAGGTCATTTCGTATATCCGGGACTGGTCAACACGCATCACCATTTCTTCCAGTGTTTTGTTCGCAATAGGGCCGATCTCGATTGGACGCGCTATTCGGTGATCGAATGGCTCGATCGCATCTACCCCATTTTCTCGCGGCTGACCGAGGACTGTTTTTATCACAGTTCAGTTGTCGCCATGGCCGAGCTCATCAAACACGGCTGCACCACCGCGTTTGACCACCAGTACTGCTTCCCGCGGCATGCCGGATCGCACATCATCGACCGGCAGTTCGAGGCGGCTGAGCTTCTGGGCGTGCGGTTTCACGCGGGTCGCGGGGGCAACACGCTGCCCAAGTCCGAGGGCAGCACGATCCCGGATGAGATGTTGGAAACCACAGACGAGTTTATTGCGGCTTGCGAACACGCCATCGACACGTTCCACGATCCGAGGCCGTTCTCAATGCGTCAGGTCGCGGTTGCCCCTTGTCAACCGGTCAACTGTTACCGCGAAACATTCGAACAGTCCGTGGCCTTGGCACGCGCCAATGGTGTGATCCTGCACAGCCATGTTGGCGAGGGTGAGAGCCCGGTGATCGAGCAGGTGCACGGAAAGCGTACAGTCGATTACTGTGAAGAGATCGGATTTGCCGGGCCGGACGTGTTCTATGCGCATGGCTGGGAACTGACCCGCGATGAACTGGGCAAGCTTGCCGTATCGGGCACCGGCGTGTCGCATTGTCCGGAACCGGTCTATCTGGTCGGAGCCGAGGTTACCGACATCCCGGCGATGGATGCGCTGGGTGTGCGGGTTGGGCTTGGCTGTGACGGGGCGGCATCGAACGACAATTCGAACCTGATGCACTGCATTCATTCCGGCTACATGCTGCAATGCCTTGTCGCCTCCAGCCGCGAAGATGGCGTGCCGGTTCCGGGCCGGTTCCTGCACTATGCGACCGAAGGCGGGGCCTCTCTGCTCGGTCGCTCCGACATTGGCGCATTGCGGTCCGGCATGGCGGCGGATCTGTTTGCCATCGACACCCGCAAGCTTGATTTCGTGGGCACACGCCATGATCCGATCAGCCTTTTGGCCAAGGTCGGCGTCGGCTCACCCACGGACCTGACCATGATCAACGGCCGCATCGTCTGGCACAAAGGCGAGTTTCCGGGGATCGATGAAGGCGTGCTGTTCGCGGCCGCCGAAGAGACACTTCACACAATACTGCCAAACACAACCAACGGGGAAAATAATGTCTGACACACTCGAGAGAAGAAGCTTTCTCAAAGGCACTCTGGCCGCCACTACCGCACTTGCGCTGCCGATGCGGGCCTATGCTCAGGATGTTCTGAAGATGGGCGTCGTGCTGCCGTCGCCGGTTGCCGATGTGGGCTGGTCGCACACGCTGATGGAAGGTGTGAACACCGTGAAGGAAGCCTATGGCGACAAGCTGGAGTTGACGGTGCTGGAAAACATCATGGAAGGCCCGGATGCAGACCGTATTGCCAACGGGCTCGTTTCCGAAGGCAACGAGGTTCTTTTGCTCGGCTCCTTCGGATATCAGAATGGCGGTATCCAGATCGCCAAACGCAACCGCGATGTGTCGATCATCCACGCCTCGGGCTTCATGGTCGAGCCGAACTTCGCGCCCTTCACCGCGAAATACTGGCAAGGCACCTACCTGATGGGCATGGCCGCTGCGTCGCTGACCAAGACCAAGAAGATCGGCTGCGTTGGGGCATTTGCAATCCCGGAACTGATCACCTCGATCAATGCCTTCATGCTGGGGGCGCTGTCGGTCGACCCCGAAATCACGATGAGCGTCGTTTGGGTGAACAGCTGGTTTGATCCTGCCTCGGAACAGGAGGCCGCCAAGGCGCTGATTTCACAGGATGTGGACGTGCTCTTCTCGAACGCGCAGGACACGCCGTCGGTGATCGCAGTTGCGGAAGAAGCGGGGGTCTATGCCTATAACCTCAACTCGTCGATGAAGAAATACGCGCCGAGCAAATATCTTGGGGTCGTCGGCACCGATTGGGGTCCGCATTTCAAGCGTCTGGTAGATGGTCACGTGGCTGGCAAATTCCCGGGCGCAAATTACTGGCTGGGCATGGAAGATGATGTGGTCTTTACCGCCGACTGGAACCCAGACATACCGGCGGACATGATCGAGCAGATCAAAGCCAAGGAAGCCGAGATCGAAGCGGGTGACTTCGTGGTCTTCAAAGGGCCGCTCACCGATCAATCGGGTACCGAGCGCGTGGCAGATGGTGTGGCGATGACCGATGCGGAAATCATCGGCATGGATTGGCATGTTGCGGGCGTGACCACGCCGCTGCCGTCGTGAGCCAGCATGCGCTTCTGAGGCTTTCGAAGGTCTCCAAGCGCTACGGCACCGTTCAGGCCAATCATGAGATCGACCTTGAGGTTCATTCGGGGTCGATCCACGCCGTGCTGGGTGAAAACGGGGCTGGGAAATCCACCCTGATGAAGCTCATCTACGGTGTCGAACAGCCGGATGTGGGCCATATCTACTGGAATGGGCAAGAGGTGCATCTTGCCCGACCCTCCGACGCGCAGGCGCTGGGCATCGGGATGGTGTTCCAGCATTTCTCGCTTTTCGAGACGCTGAGTGTCGTGCAGAACGTGTCTCTGATGATCCCCGGCAAAACAGCGGAATTGGCGCAGAAGATCGCTGATCTGGGCGACCAGTTCGGCCTATCCGTCGATCCACACGCGATGGTGCATCGGCTGTCGGTGGGCGAACGCCAGCGGGTGGAAATCATCCGGTGCCTGCTGCTCAATCCAAAGCTTCTCATTCTGGATGAGCCGACCTCGGTCCTGCCGCCGCAAAGCGTGCGCCGCCTGTTCGAGACCCTGCGCAAATTGCAGGCCGATGGGATGGCGATCTTGTTCATTTCGCACAAGCTGGATGAGATCCGCGAGCTGTGTGACACCGCGAGCGTTCTGCGCGGCGGAGAGGTGACGGGCCGCGTCGATCCACGCGAGCACGATGCGCGGTCCCTGGCGCAGTTGATGATCGGGCGCGAGATGCCCAACGTCGCTCATGCAGCGCCGCAACACCCAGGGGATGAGCGGCTGCGTCTGAATGCACTCAGTCACCCACGCGCCAGCCGGTTTGGGACGTCGCTGGAGGGCATCGACCTCAAACTGCGCAGCGGTGAGATCGTCGGCATCGCGGGGATTTCCGGCAACGGGCAACAAGAATTGGCGGCGCTGATTTCCGGCGAGACCCGCGCGCAGGAACCCGGGATGATCGAAATCATGGGTAAAAAGGTCGGGCATCTAGGCCCGATGGCGCGGCGGAAGCTGGGCTTTGCCTTTGTGCCCGAGGAACGGCTGGGACGCGGTGCGGTGCCCGAAATGTCACTGGCCGACAACAGCCTGCTGACCGCCCACAGCCGCAGCATGCTGTCGCGCGGGTTCATCCGACGCGGTGTGGAGCGCGCCTTTACACGTGAGTGTATCGAGGCCTTTGACGTGCGCACCCCTGGACCCGATGCCGAGGCGGGCGCGATGTCAGGTGGCAATCTGCAGAAATTCATTCTGGGCCGCGAGATCATGCTGAACCCGGACGTGATGCTGGTGTCGCAACCCACTTGGGGTGTCGATATCGGGGCCGCGACGGCCATTCGCAGGCGTCTGCTCGACATGCGCGATCAAGGCTGTGCGATCCTGGTGATTTCCGAGGAAATGGACGAGTTGTTCGAGATGTGCAGCAAGCTCCATGTGCTTCATAAAGGGCATCTGTCGCCCGCCCTGGACGCGGCAGAGACAAGCCCTCAGGAAATCGGACGCTACATGATTGGGGCTGCGACGTGAAACTCCGACTGATCCGCCGCGACTCCGCCTCGCGCCTTGCGATGTTCACA
The DNA here is from genome assembly GCA_030431485.1 of Alphaproteobacteria bacterium. Lineage (GTDB taxonomy): Bacteria > Pseudomonadota > Alphaproteobacteria > Rhodobacterales > Rhodobacteraceae > Marivita. Next base: position 64,250 of record JAUIIR010000002.1, on the reverse strand, counting down.
GCACCCGTGTTGGCGCTCGCTCTAGCCTGCTTGGCGAGCCTCATCCTATTTGCTGCGCTGGGCAAAGACGCGGGTGCAGCGTTGCACGCGCTGCTGCTAAAGCCGTTCCTGAGTTGGTACAGCTTTTCCGAAGTCCTGCTGAAGATGGCGCCGCTGCTTTTGATTGCGCAGGGTCTGGCCATTGGGTTCCGCGCCAACGTGTTCAACATCGGGGCAGAGGGGCAGTTCATCGTTGGCGCGCTGTGCGCGTCTGCACTGCCGGTCTATTTCCCGGATGGCGATTTCCCGATGATGCTGCCCGCGATGATCGCGTTCGGCGCTTTGGGCGGCACTGTCTATGCGCTGATCGCTGCGGCCTTGCGCACGCGCTTTGGTGCCTCCGAGATCCTTGTCACGCTGATGATGGCGCTGATTGCAGTGCAGATCCTGAACTACCTGCTGCTCGGTCCGTGGAAAGACCCGCGCGGGTTCAATTTCCCGCAGACGGTGATGTTCCCCGACAATGCGCTGCTGCCGATCCTGTTCGACGGGACGCGCACAAACATTTCGCTGATCTTCGCACTTCTGGCGAGCGTCTTTGCCTACCTGATGATGCAGCATCACTTTCGGGGTTATCAGTTGCGCACGGCGGGCCTTGCGCCGCGTGCGGCGCTTTATGCCGGGTTTTCTGCCCCTCGAATGGTGTGGCTGGGTCTTGGCTTGGGCGGTTTGGCCGCAGGCATCGCCGGGGCGAGCGAAGTTGCCGGGCCGCTTGGTCAGCTCCAGCGTTCTGTAACGTCCGGCTACGGCTATGCGGCGATCATCGTCGCTTATGTTGGCGGGCTGAACCCGCTCGGGATCATCGCGTCGAGCTTTCTGATTTCGGTGATCTATATCGGCGGCGACAGTGCCACCGTGTCCGCTGGGCTTCCGGTCGCGGCAGTCGAGGTCTTTCAAGGGCTGCTTTTGTTCTTCTACCTGCTGACCTTTACCCTGATCCGGTTCCGCATCGAATTTGACCGCAAGGTGCCGGCATGAGCGGGCTGGAGTTTCTGCTTGCGGGCACGCTCGCCGCCTCCCTGCCGCTTCTGTTGGCGGCATTAGGTGAGATGGTTGTGGAAAAGACAGGGCTTCTGAACCTTGGACTTGAAGGCATGATGGCCATCGGGGCGGCGATAGCGTTCATCTGCGTCTTCCATACGGGTTCCCATATGCTGGGTTTTGCGGCTGCAGCGCTGATCAGCACGGTTGTCGCAATGCTCTTTGCGATCCTGGTAATCGGTGTGAAGGCCAACGAGGTTGCGGCTGGGCTCGCAATCGGGGTGCTGGGGCTTGGACTGTCCGCACTCTTCGGGAAGTCGTACGAAAGCCGGACCATCAGCGGATTGCCCAAAATCGACATTCCCATTCTATCCGACATCCCGCTGATAGGGCCGACGCTGCTGACGCAGGACATTGTGGTCTGGCTGGCGGTCCTTGGCACCATTGTGCTGTGGTGGGTGCTGAACCGGACAAAGCTGGGCCTCATCATTGCGGCGGTCGGCGAAAACGCGGATGCGGCAAGGTCCATCGGCTACCCGGTCGTTCTGATCCGGCTCTGCGCCGTGGCGTTCGGCGGAGCGATGTGCGGGCTGGCGGGGGCCTATGCCTCAACCGTCTACACGCCACTTTGGGCCGACGGTATGATCGCCGGGCGGGGCTGGATCGCGCTTGCGCTGGTGGTGTTTGGCACGTGGCAGACTGGACGGGTTGCGTTCGGCGCGCTGCTCTTCGGTATCCTGTCCTTGGGCGAGCTGACAGCCCAGGCGATGGGCGTGGGTCTGCCATCGCAAATGCTGTCGAGCCTGCCGTATCTTGTCACCATTCTGATGCTGGTTGTCATCTCGCGGCGACGGTCTGGTCTGATCTGACCAGAGAAGGAGCGTTCGTTGCCAGAACGGTGTCCATCAAAGGATGCGTTCGTTTTGGGATAGTGCCCGTTCTGGCCCGGTCGATCAGGCAATCCGCCACGGCTTTACTGATCGGTTGGCCGGTCTGGTCTTCTACGAATAGCCATTGGCCTGCCGGGTTGATTTCGAGGAACACCTCTTCGCCATTCGGGCGACGCCGGAAGTCGAGGGCTCCATACGTGAGGCCTAGCGCGCTCATCAGTTTGCGGATGCTGGCCTCGGTTTCAGGGGCCAGCGTCGTCGGTGTGATGGCCACGTTCATGTCCATGCGGAAATCGACACGATAGCTGGCTTTCTGGCTATCAATGGCGGCGGCAAAGATCTGATCGCCTACAACGGTCACACGCAGATCGCAGGTGGCCTCGATATATTCCTGAAAGATCACCGGCGCGTATTTTACCGCGTCGATCTTGTCCAACTCTTCCGCCTTGAGAAGCCGGGTCTCGCGCCAGGCATCTTCGCTGCCCTGAAACGGTTTGTAGATCGTGCGGTCGACTCCTTCATAGTCGATGAACGCACGGGCGGCGTCGGGATCGGTGGTGATGAGCGTGCGTGGCACCGTCAGGCCAACCGAGCGCGCCACGTCAAGCTGCCACGCCTTGCGGCTGGCGTTCTCGTCGCGATGCGGCACGTTGATCCATTCCGCGTCCAGGGTCAGCCAGAGGCCTTGGATGGCCTCGTCGACCTCGCGGATGGCGAAATGGTCGAGCACGGGATCGGTCACGTCGGGGTGCATCCCATAGGGCTGCGGACGGCGCCACCAGACGGAGGACACTTTGGAAAGGTCGATCGTCTGGCCCCGGTACTGCATCTGGCGACGGGATTTGGACTGGCCGGCCTCAAAGATCAAATGGGCGTCCTTTGGGAAATCAGCGAGGTTGAGGAGCGTAGCGCTGTGACCGCGTTCTGCGATGTGGTGCAAAACGTGCTGGGCGTGGACGTCGTCGTCACTGGAAAGAATGAGGATCATGGGAAATCTCCTGTCGGGGAATGTTGGAAAGGGCCAGCTGGCCCTTTCCGTCTGTCTTCAATTTTCGGTATCATCGAACAGCGCTTCGATCTCGGCCATCTCGGCCATGATCTCTTCGAGCATCGCCGAAAGCCCTTCGTAGTAGATCACGAGTTCTTCGATTTGCTGCGCTTCTGCATCGCCTGTATAGGTCTGCTGGAGACCCGCCATCGCTCCCGATGCGTGATGTGGCGTTGCCATGACGAATGGCATCGCCCCTGCTTCGCCCAGGCGCCCACCGCGCAAGCCGCCAAACCGATCCGGGATGCGGTCCGAGAACTGCTTGTCGAGACCGCTGACCTTGCGGTCGCCGATGGGGTCTGTGCCTTGGTCCAGAATGGCGCTGGTGCCGCGATCAGCGATGATGTTGGTGCCTTGGTCCATCAGCACATTGGTCGGCCCGCGATCATCAAGGATGCTCGTCGGCCCCCGGTCCAGAACAACGCTGGTGGGCACCCGGTCGTCAATGATCGACGTCGGACGCAAATCGCGCAGGACGTTGGTGGGACCCCGGTCGTCGAGGATGCTGGTCGGGCGTTTGTCCAGAATGACATTCGTTGGCGGACGGTCGAGGTGCGGCAGCGAATGGATCTGATCATCGCGGATAGTGGTCAGGCGATCCGATTGCACGGTGGTGAGCCGATCCGCGACTGTGTTGGTCAGGATATCGCGGATCGTATTGGTATGCGCTCCGATCGCTTGAATGGTCGGAGACGCTGCACGAACGCGCGTGATCCGCACACCAAAGTTCGACCCTGTCATCGCCGCGTTGCAGCCGCCATTGGTGTGGATGCCGACGATGCAGCCATCGCTGGCGCGCAGGATGCCGGACCCGGAATTGCCCCCCAGCGTGTCGATGTCGTTGTACCGAACGCGGAAGTCCTCAAAGCTGGTGATGGGACCGGCTTCGATCCGCTTGGGCTGACCGGCGGGGTGGCCGATGATACAGATCATGTCGCCTGTATTGCCATCGTCTTCGGCCAGACGGGTGACGCCGAACTGCTGGCCCGGATTGCCGGACAGGCGCACGATCGCAAAGTCGAGACCATCCAGCCGGTATTCGATCAGCTCTTCCACGGCAAAGGAGACCGGGCTTTGCTGCACACCGTTGCTGTCGACCTGGAAATTGAACTCCACATTCATCCGTGTCGCGATTTCCTGCGAAGAGATGATGTTGGTCGTGCCATTGATGCGTGGACGGCTCCAGCCGCCACCTGTCTGGTCAAAGCAATGGCCTGCTGTCAGGAACAGATTGTTCGAGATCAGCGTGCCGGTGCACCACCGCTGCCCCGCGACGTTGCCCGGGTTGGTGTAGATGCTGGCGAGATTGGTATGCCAGCGCAGCACCCCGACAGGCGCCTGATGCGCATCGACGAACGCGCGGGTAACACCAAGACTACCGTCATATTGTTCAACCGGCTGACTGTCGTCGGTCGTGCCGCATATCGTTTCGCGTATGTCGCCATATTCAAGCCGATCCGGGGTCAGCGATTCCTGCAGCATCTTTTTCTTGAGGCTTTCGATGTCCTCAAAATTAGGAACGAAAATCGGATCGCTTGGGCTCTCCTGCACGTGGCCGACGCCCTCTTTCTTTGATTTAGCCATGTCTAAAGTCCTTGTTGAAATATAGTCGGAAATTGCAGCCGGTTCGTTGGTCCCGAAGGGATCAACCTGGCCCAGTTGCTGGCCAGCCAGAGGCGCCGCCCCTAGGACGAGGTTGAAAAAGGGGGGCGGTCTGAAGCTCCTATGGAAATGTCCAGTCGCAGCGGAATCGTGAGACTCGCGGATTGGCCCGCGTTCGACGCCATTGGCACAACTGCCGTACTCGGTGCGGGTCTTCGTTCCTGCTGAGTTGAGGGCGGCATCTGAAAACCGCCGGTGTGCGCGGCATCGCGGCCGACGGCCAAGACGCCTTCCAGCAGATCGGACCCTCCTGTGCCCTCGCGTGACATTCGGTCCGCCACCGTTTTGAGATGCGCCACAAGGCGCGATACACGGATGCCTTCGTTGGCGATCCACTTGACTGTCTTCATTTCGGGATCGGCAGAAGGGTTCCAGATGCCGCCATCGACGGTCACGTAATGCCCGGACTCAGTCTGGTCGGGCACGCCAGAGTGATGCAACGCCACCACCTCCCACAGATCGCTGAACACGGGCGCCCCAGAGGAACCGGGCTGCGTGTCACCAGTGTAATGCGCGACATGGTCGTTTTCTGGGGGCAGGGCGGTCAGAAGGCTTTCACGGAACACAACCTGTTTTCGGCCTGCAAGCGGGTGCTGCACGATATTAACGGGCTGGCCTTTGCGAATTTTGCCCTCGACGCCGATAAGTGGCAAATACCCGAAATCTGACAGATCGACGCCGTCCTCACTGGTCGGCGCGACTGCGACAATGGCCATGTCCATTCGTTCGTCTGCATAGAACAGTCGTTGAGGCTCGAGTGCGAAACAGTGCCCGGTGGTTTGGCGGCTGTCGATTTCCAATTCATAGCGCAGCTGCACCGAAGCGCGGCTAGCTGCAAAGCTGTTTCGGAGCACGTGGTGGTTGGTCATCAGTGCCCCCGGCCCGATTAGGAATCCGGTGCCAAAACCTTGGCCGGTCGACGTGGACACGATCCGTCCAACCGCTTTTGCAGCCACGAGGGCGCGTTTGATGAACATGACTGACAAGAATTCTTCGGCCTCACCAATCACCCTTTCGAGGATCGCGGCAGTTGCTCCGGTCGGAGGCAGAACGCCGGGTGTTTTGGTTTCCAGACCCTCCAGCGCGGTCTCAAGCTCGCGGCTGAGCTTGCGGCCCTGTCCATTGGCGCTCGCGGCGTCCACCATTGTCAGCAGACGACGCGTGTAGGCGTCGATCCGTTCCGGAGTTTCCGCGCTGAGCGGCCGTGCTTCATGCTGCGACTGGAGCACCGACTTGCGCTCTGCATCCGATGCTTTCCAGCGCAGGCTTGCCGCATCGACAACGGCCCGAGGATAGGCGCTTTGATCGGTCGCGGGCGCGTCCGAGATGATCGCGCCTGCTGGCTGTTCAATATCGGCGCGTCCGGACAGGAACGATCCTGCGAAATCGGTTTCGCGCAGGGGGGGCAGCGCCGACAGGGTCTCAAGCCGCAAATCTGCGCTGGTCACATCCGGCATTGCGGCCTCGACCGTGCTACGACGTGGCGTGCTGTCCAGCGCATGGGTCGCACCTGTTCCAATCAGATCAATCGTGCCCGCAATCACGTCCGAACGGTTGCACAGCCAACCATGCGCGCCTTCGGTATAGTACCGGGCGACATCGCCCATTTCCGCCAGATCGCGGGGCACGGTTCCGTCGCCGTCAAACGAGCGGTGATAGGCAAAACCACCCGCGGTTTTGGCCGCTCTGACCACGGTCTCTTCTCCTGTTCCGATGATCTGGTGAAACCGTGCGTCTGGTGACGGAAGATCGTCGCGGCCCAGTTTGGCGGCACGCAGGGCATTGGCGGTTGGGGGCACCGCGCCGTTGGGCCAGAAACTGCGCGTGAAATAGGTCTCATCCGGGCGCTTGTTGGGGGATGGCATCATCTCGACCAAACCGGGAAAGCCACGCAGAAACTTGTCGATAATCGTCTTCCGGTCGTTGGTCAGATCGGCAAAGCCCAATGGGCCAAGCATGTCGTGGCTGAGATCAAACACTTGCACCGGCGCGTAAGAACCGTGGTTTGGTGTGCCGATGGTCACAACGCGCGAGATCAGGGACCCGTCCACGTCCTCTGCCGCCATCTGCCGGGCAACCAGTCCACCCATCGAATGGCAAACCAGTGACACGTCGGTGAGGCCGCGATTGCGTATCCGGTCGATCAGCATCTTTCCGGCGACCGCAGGTGATTGCCGCCAGTCAAAGGGCATGAATTCGGTATCGTATCCGGCCAGCGTCAGGCGCAGTTTCATCCGAAGGTAGGGAGCCAGAACCGTGCCCGTAGCCGCAACTGTCGCACCCCATTTAAGCTTGGCAATGCCCCCAGCGGCAAGGTCGGTCGGGTCGATCCAGACCAGATCGGCCTGTCCGTTGCGGATCGCACTGAGCCGCGATCCCATAATGCCGGGCAGGATGAAAACCTTTCGACGACGGGCTTCGAACAGCGATGCTTCACGTGCTGTTTGCTCAGCGAGATGCGCGAGGTCATCATACAGCGCATCTCCGAATTCGGCGCGCAGGGTGGCCTCGTGTTCGCCGGTGCGCAGAAAGGTCTCAACCTGAAAGTCGTCAAAATGCAGCATGATGTGCTCCTGTCGCAAAGGGGAAAGGGTGGCCGGTCCCCGGGAGGAAAGGACCGGCCGGGGCGGTCAGGCGAGGACCGCCGCAAAGCGCATCCAGCGTTCGATCGTGTCGATCGGGTCGCCATCGGGGGTGCGCAAGGGGCTTTGGTCGGGCGAGAATTCCCGTGACAGCGCCGAATCCGCGTCGTCCATCAGTGCCCCGATGAAGGTGGCGGCGACGATCCAGCTGCCCATCTCACCGAGGCCGGGACCGGCTGTGCCCTCGGCTTCGGCGAGGCAATAGAACCAAAGCGGGGTGGCGCTGTTGAAGGCGTGACCGTCGAGGAAGGCTGCAAGCTCGGGCTTGTTGTCGAGCCATGCCCGAACATCCGTCTGCGGACCGCTTGTGACCGCACCTATGCTTTGCAGATGGGCGTGCAGGGCTTGGCCCGTTGGCAGGCGCAGGCTTTTACCGCGACGCAGATTGCGGCGAGCAAGGTTCCGGAAGAGGGCACGCAATGCAGCCCCGTCCGGCGTGTCTGTGTCGAAATCTGCGCCTTCGTTCGCCATGTCACCCAACGGGGGCGCGATCACGGTGTCCACTGCACGCGCCACGCGCTGCGGGCCGCCATCGGCAAAGCTGGCATCGGGGGTCACGAAGCGTGCCCAGTCGATCACCCAGTTCTTGGGGATGCTGTTCAGGTCAAGCCCGAACCGCGCCCCGATACCGCCGCCGCCGGTGAAGGCGAAGATCTGATCGAAAGGGGCTGTACCGTTTGGGCGGCCAAACGTACGGTTGTAGTCGTAGATATTGCGCACCATCGAATGGCCGAACCGGAACGCCGCAACCGAGAATTCCAGCGGAATCACGTTGCCCACGACACGCCCCGGATTGCGCGCAGCATAGTCGGCCCGAAAGGCGTCGTAATGCGCGTTGCGGGTGTCCAGAATGCGGCTCACGACAGTCGGGTCGCAGATTTCCTTGAGATAACCATGCACGACCAGCCACTGGTAATGCAGCTTGGTCAGGGATTTGGCCGCGTCGAAATCGGCAATCCAACCAGTGTCGTTCTCGGTCAGGAAATCCACCACCTTGTTGTGGAACCGCAGAAAGCTCAGGTGGAATTGCGCAATGATGATGTTCTCGTCATTGCGCATGTCACCGATGAGAGCACGTTTAGGCAGACCGGCTTCGAACTTGGCAAATGCGTCATCGTCCATTTGCGCGCGGGCAATGTCGAGCGCGGCGTCGCGGACCTTTTGCTCGACCTGGTGAAAGCGCGGCAGGTCGCGGTGCGGGTCGAGCTTGTCGTCGGGCAGAGGGCCGGGCTCGACCGCTGTCCCGACGCGCATCTTGGCGGTGTGGACCGGGTGGCGCAGTCCGGTGCGCAGGACGGATGCGGCGTGCTGAATGGACGGGTCTGAGAATGTACCGACGGGAAGGCCACCATAAACCGAGTCAAGATCAAAGCGCGGCGTGCGTGCGTTCTTGAGTTGCCGTTCGATTTCTTGGCCTGCGGCTTTGGGTGCCGGATCGTCGATGCCTGTCAGTTCGCTTTCGCGGTCGGTGCGGGCGGTCAATTCGTGGTCAAGGAACTGCCCCCAGTAGGTCATCACTGGCGCCATGCCACCGTCTGGTGTGGCGTCCACGTCGTTGTCGTCGGGCACCATAAGGGTGCCAAGCTGGTCGAGATCGGCATCCGGGACGGCGGGCAGGTATTGGCTGGCATCGCCACCGGGGGGCAGCAGAAAGCCGAAATCGGCGGCTTCGTCTACGGCAATGTCACCATCAGCGGGGCGCAATGCTTCGAGAAGTTGGGGTTTTTCGGTGGGAGTGCGTTTCTTCTGCGCCCCACCATGTGATTGCATTTGGAACGTCATCGTCTTTACTCCGAAGGATCGTGCGCGGCAGGGGCAGCAGCCGCTCGACACGATCCAAAGGGTAAAGAGATGGTTTACGTCAGGTGAGTGAGGACGGTGTGAACGCGTTTTTCACACCGCGATGACTGGCTGCTCCTCTGCGTGTTTCGGGGTTGTGCCGCACACGGGTGGCACCCTGTAAGGCCCTGTTCTTGCAAGGGTTCGGGCGTCTGGTGTGATGTCCGTATACAGCTCTGTGAAGCCCTGCCGCGCAGGCTCGCCTGCGATGAAGTTCAGCGCGATCAACCGCGTTGCCGTGGCAGCGGCTGCACTTGTCCCGATGATCCGCGCACCCGATCCCGACAGCACTCCGATGGAGGGCAGGCCGGGTCTGAACCAACCTTGATCCGCCGTCGCCGTTGCGGCGGGCAGATTGGCATCGACAACAGCGCCACCCTGTACGTCGATCTTTACCGACGCGCTGCCGCTGTAACCCGAAGGTTTCAGCGTGGATTCCATGTAGCCCGCGATGCGGAACACAGACTGTGCAGTGCCAATGCCATTGAGGCAGCCAAACCCTCGCACCGGAGTCAGGGTCGGCGGTTCGAACACACGAGGCGGTGTCGGGTGGGACAGGTCGACCAGATAGCTTTGCTGTCCGCCGGTTCCGAGCTGCGTGGGGTCATCGTCGCGCTGCACCCAGACGTCGAGATGTTGGCCTTCGCCAAGCGGATCGGAGCCGGTGTCGATGGTTATGGTCCATTGCCCGACCGGCGTGCGCCGTACGGCGCCAAGGTTCCCGGCGGTCGGGATCATCGCCAGCATCACACGCCAGCGGTTGCCCAGATGTTTGTCTGCAGACAACTGGCCGATATTCTTGCCGCCGCTTTCGATCTCGACAAAGCGACGCGGGTCACCGTCTTGGAGGAACGGGTCAGCTTGCACTGCTATGCTTTTCTGCAACTCGGGTGGCTGTCCAGAGGGGGGCGTGACGGTGACGGTCCAGCCCTGCGGATCGCGGTCCGGTGGCAGCCAGATTTCCAGATAGCTCGACGTGCGGTCATCTGGCTTGAGCTGCCAGCCAAAACTGACCGCGCCGTTCTCCAGATCCCCGGGCGCAAACCGTGCATGCATGTCGTTGGCAAAGTTGTTGCCCGTCGGCATGACCAATTCCGTGCAGGGCTGCACCTTGCGCCGATCCGTGATCAGAGCCTCGACCGCGCGTTCGAAACTCGATTGCCCGTCATGGCGATTGGCGCTCCAGCCGTAGCTGAAATTGATCACCAACGGAATCTCAGGGCAATTGTAGGCGCCTGCGATCATGCGAGCACGGTTGAAGATGTATTCAATTGCGCTGAGCATCATCATTTCCTTGCCAAAACCCGACGTGTCCCACGCGATGGTGTTGGGCAACTGCACAGCGATCACTGCCGCATCGTCGGGCAGATCGGTTGCCCCCACAAAGGGGTCGTTCCCAGCGGCAATCCCGGCGATATGTGCGCCATGGGTGGCGTGGTGCATGAGCACGGTGTCCACTTCAGGCAGATCGGCGTCGATGGCATGGGCCGCCTTGTAGGCGCGGATCTCCTGATCGCCAAACTGCGTGCGCAACTGGTCGATCCGGGTGCCGGTGATTTCGCAGCCGAAAGGAACGGCGGCTGATGTATCCGCCCGCGCGGCCTGCAGCCAACACAGGTTGATCCGCGTGTCGCCCGCCGCGTCGCGGAAGGCCCGGTGCAGGAATGGAATACCGTCATCGATCACACCGATGATGACGCGGGGTTTGACCTTGGGCTTTTGCCAGCCTTCTGGCGTGGCGTTTGGGTCGTAGGTTGCGGGCCAGGTTACAGGATCAATCGGCATGTTGAGCCTGTAGCGCGTCCCGTTCAGCGCATGCAGGCAGCGCGCCAGTTCGGCGTCGTCCTGCGCCGGGTTGGCGTCCGGGGTCAGCGCCTTGTTCCACATGGCAAAGGGCGTGACGTCAGGATTGTCCTTCCAGAGCGGCGGAACGCGGATTTCGACGTCATCCGTGCTCGCAAGCATACCCTCACCTTCCATCAGCGCGGTGATGTGGCTCGACGGACCTTTGCGAATGGACGGGAACGCGAAGGGGCGTCCGAGGTCTTCGGAGAAGATCCAGCGTTCATAGGGACCGGTATACTTGTCGATCCGGTCGTCATCATGTCGGTGCGGGAACATGGCTCAGACCTTCTGCGCTTCGGCCACGGCCCCGGACCAGAGCCACGAAAACGCAGGCTTGGCCGAGAGCGTTGCAGAGGCCCCAGTCGCGGTCAGCCCTTTCGTCGCTGCGATAGCCGGATCGCGCTGGTCTTCATCGAAAAAGTCGTGATCGCCCGCGCTGTAGGCCAGTTCCGCAACCGGCGCGCCCGCACCTGCGCGGTTCAGCACAACCTGACCAACGATCCGGCCAAGCGCGGCACCTGCCCAGCTGTCGATGGGATAATGCACACCCGCGACGGTCCGGTTGACCGCAATGCGTTCCGCCAGACCGCGCAGCGCCTTGATGCCCTGCTCGCCGTCCGAATGGCTGTCCCAAGCTGTCACCAGCGCTTCAAGCACGGTCAGCACGGCATAGGCCTCGGTCGCATGGGCCGACGGAAAGCTGCCGTGGCCCGGTGTCGGGATCATCGGCATCAGCCGCGCGTCCAACTGATCGGGGCGACGGATGGCCAGATGGTTCTTGACGATCATCGCGGTGTGCGCCGCGGCCACTTGCGTGGCTGTGATCAACTCAAAGGTCTTCTTGTTCTGGGCGCTGTGCAGACCAAGCATCATGGCAAAATAGGCTGTCGGAAAGCCAAGCTGTGATGTGATTTCAGCACTGCGCTCGGCGCGTAGGGTGGCATAGTTTAACACAAGTGCGCATTGCGACCGCAGCAGATCGTTCGCAGGTCGATCAAGCGTCAGGAAGGTTGTCCCGTCGAAAGACAGCGAGACACGATCGGGTGCGCCGCCTGTGTCGACAATCGCGTCAGAGCCAATGCCAGCAAGATACTCGCTCACGTAAAGCGAACCGCGCACCCACGTGGCGAGTCCGCTCAGGTTGTTGGGATCAGAAAAGCCAAGTTCCTTGTCGGTCGGGGTCGTGCCGTCTTCGGTCAGGTGCCGCAAACCTTCGGCTGTGGTCTGAAGACCAAGAGTTGTCGCGGGGTCATATCCGCCGGGGTCTTCACTACCCAGAAAGCCCCCCAACCCGGTAAAGTTCGTTCCGCCACCAAATCCGCCGAACCCTCCAAATCCGCCAAAGCCTCCGAACCCGCCGAAGCCCCCAAACCCTCCAAATCCGCCATATTGTGACATGAGATTATCCCTTTGTTGAAATCGTTCTAAGAAAGCCCCGCTGCAGCCAGCGCTGTCATGACAAGCTGACCGGTTTTGCTGTCAGCAGAGGGGTGCGTTTTTCGATAGTCATCCAGGTTGAAATGCGGAAACCGCCGCAAAAGATCTTGTGCTGTCTCGCGGGCTTCGTCGCCCCGATCCAATGCATGCAAGGCTGCGATGCGCGTGCGGAGCGTCGAGATATGGCGATCATTCGATTCAAGCGACCGGTTGGCAAGCTCAAGTGCTTTTTCATAGTCTCCGCCGGCCAGATGGGCAGAGCTTGCCAAGCTGTCAAAGTAGTACCCAAATGGGTCGATGGGGGACAGATCCCGGGCCATCGTTGTGGCGCGGATCGCGGATTGTCCTTCGTCGCGGAACGCCATCAGCGACCCACGCAGCAACCAGGACAAGCTTTCGCTGGGATTGATATCTTGCGCTGCGCTGTAGCGTCGCTCAGCGACATCCATGTTCTTGAGGATATTGCCGTTTACAAATCCGTCGATGGTCAATCCAAAGCTTGACTGTGGATCAAGGTCCAAAGCGCGGGCAGTACAGTCCAGAGCTTTCTGCGTATCCAGAAGCCGATTGGTGCTGTAATTCTTGAAGATGCTGAGCACATACCATTTGCCCAGCCAAGCGTGGACATGCGGATTGGCTGGGGCACGGCCCGCTGCTTCGTCCAGGAATTCACGTGCCCGCAGGAAATCGCCAAGCTTCGGATGGTGCATCGCGGTTGCGCCAGCAATGAGAAGCTTGTGGTCCGGCAAGTCCGGCAGGGGTGTCTGACGACCGGCGTGAAGGGTAGTTTCGGCAATCGCGCGTCCAACGGATTGAACCACGTTGACCAACCACCGCGTGGCATCATGCGAGAAGTGGGCCATCGGACAGGACAAGTGCCTGTTCCACAGAAGCGTGCCGCTTTGCACATCGGTAAAGTCGATGTCGGCAATAAGAGTGTCTCCGTTGCGCCGCATGGCCCCGGTCAGAAGATAATCGACATCCAACGTGTCCCGCACATTTACGATGTCGATGAACCGTTGCGACATGGCACGTCCGGACAGGTGCGAAATCACTGACAACAGGCTGGATCTCGACATCATGCGACTGGTTTCCTCGGCAATCCAGTCGCCTGCAATGGCCAGTTCGGCGTCTCCCGGCGGTACCGTCAGAGGCAGGGCACAGACACGTGGCCTGATCCGGGTCGGACCACGCTTGTTTGACATGAAGCAGAGGGCCTTGACCGAACTGGGATCAGAACGAATGCTGTCGCGCCATTCCAGGAATGTCGGTTCGCGGACATTCAGATCGTCCAGGAAGGTTCCATCCGATGGATGGCCGATGACCTTGACGCGTGACATGTCGATTTCGATCTCTTTATTGGTCACGGTCAGGATGTCATCGAAGTCCGCGCCAAGGATCTTGCGAAGATCAGACAGGGCGCGACGCAGATTCTGGTGCCCGCTTTCGTAATCGGCAAATCCCCAGAGCGTTTGCTGCAAGAAACTGCGCGACCGCCGGTTAAGGGGCGCAGTTACCAACAAGGCAAAAAATGCGCGGTGCTTGGCGCCGGTGATCTCTTGCGCGGGCGCATCCGCACGCCGCAGCACGCATGATCCAAACAAGGAAATCTCAAGCCCTGCGGCCACGTTAGCCTCTTCGATTACTTGCCGGGATGCTAACCACGCGCAGCGCGGGAACCAAGCTGTTCACACTTATTTCACAGTAAGTCGGTTTTTGCATTTGCTAACCTTCGGGAACGGCAACAGAAAAGGACCACTTCATGTCCGAAAAGCACGCTCCGCTTGAAATCACCGACGCGGTGGATTTCTATAAGAGATGGCCACAGTTGCGTCAGAACGCCGAAAACTTGCTCGAGGCGGAGACCGTCACAGAGGAAGATGCGGAAGTGCTACGCTGGATGATTAAGGTCGTGGATATGGTTGGGCCACACGACATCGGACGCGAACAATAATCACTAGGCATAAAAAAACCGGCCGTTGGCCGGTTTTCCTGGAATATGAAACGGTGCTCAAAGGCCCCATTTTTCAGCAGTCTGCTCAAAGAAGCCCTGTGCTTTCTTCAACTCGATCCAGCTGTTCACATAGTTGATCCAAACCTGATCGTTCTGTGGCAACAGCATCGCAATCGGCGAGGGAGCACGTGGCCCGTCGGTTTCAATCTGGCGCACATTCGGGAATTTGCTGACCAGCGTGGACCCTTCGATGTTCGAGGTGATGAACACATCCGAGCGTCCGGACAGCACTTCCTGATAGCCGCGGGCGGGTGCTTCAACGACGGTGATCTCGGCGTCGGGGAACCATTCATTCACCAGTTTCTCGAATGTGGTGCCCAGTGTGGTTGCCACCTTGACGTCACCCGAATTGATCGAGTCCCAGCCGGAAAACCGTTCGACTTTGTCTTCGGTGGTGAAAGGGTAGATTTCGACCGAGATATAGCTGTCTGAGAAACCTGCAGCTTTCATCCGCGCGGGGCTGATCGAGGCGGACCCTGTCATGTGGTAATTCCCGGCAACAACGCCGTTCACCAGAGTCTTCCAATCCGTCGGGACGAATTCCAACTCAACTCCAAGGTCGGTCGCCAGTTGGGTCATGACGTCGATGTCATACCCTTTGTAGCTGTTGGTTGCGGGGTCGCGGACCGACATCGGGTTCCAGTCGCCGGTTGTGCCGACCTTAAGGACGCCTTCGCTCAGGATCTCCTGTAGCGCCGATTGTGCCGATGCAGGTGCAGCAAGAACCGAGGCTGCAAAAGCGGCCGCGAGGCCCAGTGATTTCAGAAAACGCATGGTATTTCCCTTTTCGTGTCTGTCTTCGTGGGGTTACATAGGCTGAAAGCTCCGACGGCCATCACCACACCCTGTTTTTTCAGTGTGCGCGCTATCTTGAGAGCAAATTTGGTGGATCGGAGTGTAGTATGAACGCTGACCGCGTCATCGAGATCAGTTCGCTGAACAAATCCTTCGGGGATTTCCAGGTACTGACCAATGTGGACCTGAATGTCAGTCTGGGCGAGCGTATCGTCATTTGCGGACCTTCGGGTTCGGGTAAGTCCACTCTAATCAGATGCGTGAATGGATTGGAACAATATGATTCCGGCAAGATCACTGTAGATGGGATGTCTCTGTCTGCACCCGGCGGTGTGGAACGGGTGCGTGCGGAAGTCGGCATGGTGTTCCAGCAGTTCAACCTGTTTCCGCATTTGAGCGTAATCGACAACCTGACGCTTGGGCCAATGAAAGCGCGTGGGATGTCACGCAAGGAGGCCGAGGCACTTGCGATGGAATATCTGGATCGCGTGCGTATCCCCGAGCAGGCGCAAAAACGTCCGCGTGATCTTTCAGGAGGCCAACAGCAGCGTGTGGCGATTGCACGGTCCTTGTGCATGAAGCCAAAAATAATGCTGTTTGATGAACCAACGTCGGCGCTTGATCCCGAGATGATTTCCGAGGTTCTCGATGTCATGGTCGAACTGGCGCGCGATGGAATGACCATGCTTGTGGTGACCCACGAGATGGGCTTTGCGCGCAAGGTTGCGGATCGCATGGTGTTTATGGATAGCGGCGAGATCGTCGAGACCGGAACACCCGCCGAAGTGTTCGAAGCGCCAAAAACCGAGCGCTTCAAGTCCTTCCTCGAAAAAATCCTGCATCATTGAGGCATCGCGCATGACACGGTTTTTCAAACTTTCGGTGCTGCTGGGGGCATGCCTTTTTCTTGCAGCGTGTACAGGTGACGGGACGTGGGGGTGGTATGTGATTGACCCCACAACGCCTCAGGGGCAATCCAATGTGCGTTTCTTGATTGGTGGGTTCTGGGCAACGATCCAGTTGTCATTGATCGCCACTGCGTTGTCGATGACGATCGGGTTGTTGGTTGCACTGCCGGGCATGTCTTCGAACCGGTGGGTGCGGTTGCCATCACGAGTTTATATCGAATTCGTTCGGGCTATTCCCTTACTTCCGATGCTTTTCTGGGTTTTTTACGGATTGCCTGTGGTCATGCGATCGCTTGGGTTTCCGATCACCATTGACGCGTTCTGGGGCGCGATCATAACGCTGGCTATTTCGGACAGCGCGTTCACGGCCGAAATCTACCGCTCTGGCATCCAGTCGATCCCGAAAGGCCAGACGGAGGCCGCCCGCACAGTGGGCCTCACCTACAGTCAAACCATGCGCTACGTTATTCTTCCTCAGGCGATCCGGCGCATTCTGCCACCTCTGGCCAACCAGTTTATTTACATCGTGAAAATGTCGGCCTTCGCCTCGGTGATCGGCATGCAGGAACTGACGCGCCGCGCCAACGAATTGGTGGTGACCGAGTATCGGCCGCTGGAAATTTACACGCTGCTGATCCTCGAATATCTTGTGCTTGTTTTGATCATTAGCTTTTTTGTGCGTTGGCTTGAACGCAAGATGGGCGCGGACGAGAGTCGATAACCAGGAGACCCCTTATGAGCTGGTCAAACTTTATGAAAGAGACGGTTGGACGTCTCGATCTTTTGCAAAAGGAAACGCCTGAGACTTTTGCTGGGTTCAACCAAATGGGCCGTGCCGCCAAAACCAATGGGGCGCTCGACGAAAAGACCAAAGAGTTGATCGCGTTGGGTATCGCGATTTCGACACGCTGCGACAGTTGCATCGCGTTTCATGTCAAGTCTTTGGTTCGGCTGAAGACCACCCGTGACGAGCTGTGCGAAGCCTTGGCTATGATTGCCTATATGGGCGGCGGACCGTCGGTTGCCTTCAGTGCGAAAGCGCTTGAGGCCTATGATGAATTTACGGGTGGCGCATCGGGTATATCTGTCTGAGACAGGACAGAAGTGTCAGGCCCCGTAAGAGACGAAGATTTGAAATCCGTTTCTACGTGACGGCCTTCCGCACCATATCCCAATAGATCGCTTCCACCTCGGGAAGCGACAGCCGTCCTCCGCTGCGGTACCACGTATTCACGCCGTTCAGCATCGCAATGATGGCAAGCGTCGTAATCTTTGTATCGACCACATGGAATGCGCCAGCCTCGTGCCCATCCCGCAGGATTGTTTCAAGCTGCCCCTCATACCTGCGCCGAAGCTCTTCAATCGTTGCGAAGTTTTCAGGTGTCAGATTTCTGAGCTCCATATACGAAATGAAAACGGCGAGCGGGCGTTCCAGATGGAAGCGGATGTGGAATTTGCTGAAGGCTTCCAACTGCGCCAGGGGCGTGTCCGGCACCCGTTCCTGCGCGCGCGCCGTCAAAAGCTCGTCCATATGTCCGCGCAACAAGTCAAACAGCAACGACTGCTTGTCTGGTGTGTAATTGTAAAGCGCACCGGCCTGAACGCCGACGTCTTTTGCAATCTGGCGCATCGACACCGCAGCGTAGCCATGCTGCGCAAAGAGCGAAAGGGCCGCCTCGCGCACCCGTGGCCCTGTGATATCCGAATGTGAGCCAGCCGTGCGTGCCATGCCAGCAGATTAACTGAACACCTGTTCAGATCAAGCCCGTGGTTGCGAAGACGCCCGCGCTGCGGCAAGACATGACGTGCAAAAGGAGCAAGACCTATGTGGCGGGCGGTACTCATTCCTGTTTTTCTGTTGGCCTCATGCGCAGAGTTCCCAGAAGTCGATGCCGCGTTGGCCACCGGCGAACCTCAGGCCGAGTATCCGGCGTTGCTGCCTTTCGAGGACTTGGTGGCGCAGCAGAATGGTGAATTTACCGCTGCCGACGACGATGTCCTGATCCGTCGCGCCGAAGATCTTCGCAGTCGCGCCAATGGCCTGCGCGGACCCGTCATCGATCGTGGCACACGTGACCGAATGGACGACGGCGTGGCGCAGCCCTGATCAGGGGCGTTGCAGGCCGTATCGCAAGGCGCTATTGCGGGCGAAAACACCCCGACTGCAAAAGGATTGCCCGAATGACTAAACCTCTGCGCCTTGGAATTGCGGGGCTTGGCACTGTTGGCGCGGGCGTCGTCAAGATTGTTCGCCAGAAAGCGGCGTTGCTCGAAGCCAGGGGCGGGCGTTCTATTACAATCAGCGCGGTAAGTGCGCGCAATCGTGCCAAGGATCGCGGTGTGTCCTTGGACAGCTATGACTGGGAAGACGATCCGGTCGCTCTGGCGCAGCGTGATGATATTGATGTGTTCGTCGAATTGGTTGGCGGCAGTGATGGACCGGCCAAAGCCGCAACCGAGGCGGCACTGCGTGCGGGCAAGGACGTTGTCACGGCCAACAAGGCTTTGCTGGCACATCATGGTCAGGATCTGGCCATTGCAGCCGAGGCGGCGGGCGCAGTGCTTCGGTTCGAGGCCGCGGTCGCGGGGGGTATCCCGGTCGTTAAGGCCCTCACCGAAGGGCTGGCAGGCAATGACATTACCCGTGTAATGGGTGTTATGAACGGGACCTGCAATTACATCCTAACGCGCATGGAAACGGCCGGTCTGACCTACGACGAGGCTTTTGCCGAAGCGGATGGCCTTGGTTATCTTGAAGCCGATCCGAACCTTGATGTCGGCGGGATTGATGCTGGGCACAAGCTGTCGCTGCTCGCCTCAATCGCTTTCGGAACTCAAGTGGCTTTCGACGCGGTTGAGCTTGAAGGCATTGGGCGCGTCAGCATCGAAGACATCCGTCAGGCCGCCGACATGGGGTACAAGGTCAAACTGCTGGGTGTTTGCCAGATGACGGGGCGTGGGCTTGAACAGCGCATGTCACCCTGTCTTGTCCCAGCTACATCACCCCTGGGTCAGCTTGATGGTGGCACCAACATGATCGTCATCGAAGGCGACCAGGTTGGGCAGATTGTCATGCGCGGGGCTGGTGCGGGCGAAGGCCCAACGGCCAGCGCCGTGATGGGCGACGTGCTTGACATTGCACGCGGGACACGGATCTCGACCTTTGGTCAGCCAGCAGCAGGTCTTGAGATGACCAAACCTGCGCAAACGGCGACACCTGCTCCGTACTATTTGCGCCTTGCGCTTTTGGACAAGCCAGGTGCTTTGGCGAAAGTCGCGGCCGTTTTGGGCGATGCTGGTGTCTCGATAAACCGGATGCGCCAGCGCAGCCATGATCAGAACACGGCACCTGTCCTCATCGTCACTCACAAAACGACGCGGGCGGCGCTCGACGAGGCTTTGGCCGCGATGGTCGGAACTAATGTCGTGGAAGGCGAACCCGTAGCGTTGCGGATCGAACAGGTCTGAGTGCTTTAGCGCAATCAACCTTGTCAGCCGGGGGGCACCCGCGTAACACGCAACGGACCTGACTTTTTTCGTGACTGGAGAGTTTCATGACCGCGCGCGCTGATTTCAATGACCGTATGTTGTCCCTTGGTTTGGCGCGGGTGGCGGAGCAGGCCGCAATCGCGACCGTCAATCTGATTGGGCGGGGGGACGAGAAAGCAGCAGATCAGGCCGCAGTAAACGCGATGCGTCAGCAGCTGAACCTGTTGGACATCGCCGGTGTGGTTGTCATTGGCGAAGGCGAACGCGACGAAGCGCCAATGCTGTTCATAGGAGAAGAGGTCGGTACAGGGAACGGGCCAGGTGTGGACATTGCGCTTGATCCCTTGGAGGGCACAACACTGACGGCCAAAGATATGCCGAATGCGCTGACGGTAATTGCAATGGGGCCGCGTGGGTCAATGCTGCACGCACCAGATGTCTACATGGAAAAGCTCGCCATCGGGCCGGGCTTCGCAGAAGGGCTTGTAACGCTTGACATGACGCCGCGGGAACGTGTGGCGGCGTTGGCAAAGGTGAAGGGCTGTAGCCCACGTGATATCACCGTTTGCGTTCTGGAGCGTCCGCGCCACGAAGATATGATCGCCGAGATCCGCTCGACCGGTGCCGCCATTCGCCTGATCACTGACGGCGACGTCGCGGGTGTCATGCATTGCGCTGAACCGAACCAGACCGGCATTGACATGTATATGGGCACTGGTGGCGCGCCAGAGGGCGTGCTTGCAGCTGCAGCCCTGAAATGTATGGGGGGGCAAATTCAGGGCCGACTACTGTTCCGGAACGACGACGAAAAAGGCCGCGCGGCAAAAGCTGGGATCACGGATCTCAACAAGATCTATTCACGTGATGAGATGGTCACCGAGGACGTCATCTTTGCGGCAACAGGTGTCACCAGCGGGTCGCTACTGGCGGGCATCAAGCGCGAGGTAGGGTTCTATACGACCGAAACACTGTTGATGCGCTCCAAGACTGGATCGGTCCGGCGGATGACATATCGAAACCCAATGCACTGATGAGGCAGGCGTGACCGGGTATCTCGGCGTTGACAGGTCACTGACCGGACGGCGCTGGATCGGTCCGGCGGCTGACATCTCTCGGCATGCGGAAGCTTTGGTGCAGCAGACTGGCCTGCCACCAGCGCTGTGCCAGACTTTGTCGCGTTTGGGGGTCGCTGTTGATGATGTACCGACCTATCTGGAACCAACACTCCGCGCACTCTTGCCCGACCCGCGTTCGTTGCGGGATATGGAGCGCGCGGCGGGTCGCCTGCTTCAGGCAGTGCGACATCGGGAACGGATCGCAATCTTTGCAGATTACGACGTCGATGGTGGTGCTTCGGCAGCTTTGCTCATCGACTGGCTGCGGCAGTTGGGTCGCCAAGCCACGCTTTATATTCCGGACCGGATTGACGAAGGATATGGTCCAAACGAAGCCGCCATGTCAGCATTGGCGGAAGACCACGATCTGATTATCTGTGTGGATTGCGGCACGCTTTCACATGGACCTATCGCGGCAGCCAAAAGTGCGGACGTGGTCGTCCTTGATCACCATCTCGGTGGCGAAACACTTCCGGATGCCTTTGCCGTTGTAAATCCGAACCGGCAGGACGAAGACGGTGCTTTGGCGCATCTTTGTGCGGCGGGTGTCGTCTTTCTTGCCCTCGTCGAGGCGGGTCGCCAAATGCGTCTGGCGGGCGAGTCTGGACCGGACTTGCTGTCAATGCTCGATCTTGTGGCGTTGGCAACGGTTGCGGACGTGGCTCCGTTGAAGGGCGTGAACCGCGCTTTGGTGCGGCAAGGATTGCGCGTGATGGCAAAACGGGCGCGTCCCGGTCTGGTGGCGCTGTGTGATGTCGGGCGGCTGGACACCGCCCCGAAATCCTATCACCTGGGGTTTGTCTTGGGCCCGCGCGTGAATGCCGGTGGCCGGATCGGCAAAGCCGATCTTGGCGCGCGGCTTTTGGCTTGTACCGATCCACACGAGGCCAAGGCGCTTGCAGAACGCCTGGACACGCTCAACACGGAGCGCCGCGAGATAGAAGAAGCTGTACGGGCTCAGGCTTTGGAGCAGGCGGAAGAGCGCGGTTTCGATGCACCTTTGGTGTGGGCCGCCGGAGAAGGCTGGCACCCCGGCGTTGTTGGGATTGTGGCATCACGTCTTAAGGAGCGCACCAATCGTCCCTCCATCGTCATCGGCTTCGACGGTGATGCGGGCAAGGGATCGGGCCGCTCCGTCAGCGGGATCGACCTTGGTGCTGCGATCCAAAAGCTGGCATCCGAAGGCCATCTGGAAAAGGGCGGTGGCCACAAGATGGCGGCGGGGCTCTCATTGACCAGATCACAGTTGGAACCGGCGATGGCGCGCCTTTCGGAGATTCTTGCAAAGCAGGGCGCGGATCAGCTGGGTGCTTCGGATCTGAGGTTGGATGGCACATTGATGCCGGGAGCGGCGACGCCAGAACTGGTAGAGCAATTGGACGAGGCAGGGCCGTTCGGCGCAGGTGCCGCAGCGCCGAGGTTCGTGTTTCCTGATATGCAGATTGGTTTTGCAAAACGTGTCGGCAGCAGCCATCTCAAGATCGGTTTTGGGGACGGTCTGGGCGCACGGATCGACGCGATTTCATTTGGCGCATTCGACGGGCCGTTGGGAGCGGCGCTTGAACAGCACGGCGGTGCACGATTCCATTTGGCAGGACGTTTGGAAATCAATGAATGGGGCGGCAGGCGCTCTGTGCAATTGCGCTTGGAAGACGCGGCGCCAGCAACGGCTTGAAGCTGTTAACTATCTGAAAAATATTGATTTTGCCAACTGGTAAAAATAATCTCGTGAAGTTTGAAAAAACCGCAGAAACTATTGAATTTCCGCTTGCATGGCCGCGCTGGTTTGCCTAAACACCGCTCACCAAGAGTGGCCCGTTCGTCTATCGGTTAGGACGCCAGGTTTTCAACCTGGAAAGAGGGGTTCGATTCCCCTACGGGCTGCCACTGGTTCTCCCATAATCGTCAGACTTGCAAATGCTGTCGGCCAGCGACATATGCACGGCATGAACAGACTCCGCGCGTTTTGCATCTTCGTTTGTGGCCTTCTGGGCGTGTCGGCTTTTGCGCAGGAAGCCGATGTGCCTCGGGTGCCGCAATCGGCTGCAGAGATCAACCTGTCCTTTGCTCCGTTGGTGAAAGAGGCCGCCCCTGCGGTCGTGAACATCTACGCGCGTCGGGTTGTTCAGTCCCGCCGCAGTCCTTTTGAAAATGACCCTTTTTTTGGCGGATTGTTCCGCGATTTCGGTGCGCCTCGGCCACGTGTCCAGAACTCTTTGGGTTCGGGTGTCATTGTCTCTGCAGATGGTTTCGTGGTGTCCAACTACCATGTGGTCGGACAGGCGGACGATATTCGGGTGGTCTTGAATGACCGGCGTGAATTTCAGGCGCGGGTGCTGATCGGCGACGAGGAAGCGGACCTTGCCATTCTCAAGATTGACGCAGAAGACATGCCCTTCCTCAATCTGCGTGACAGCGATACCGTTGAGGTTGGAGAGCTTGTTCTGGCCATTGGAAATCCATTTGGCGTCGGTCAGACAGTGTCATCAGGTATCGTGTCGGGGCTGGCCCGCTCCGGAACTGCGACAGGCAATGCGCGCGGATATTTCATCCAAACCGACGCGCCAATCAATCCGGGCAATTCCGGGGGCGCTCTGATCGACATTGCTGGACGGATGATTGGTATCAACACGTCCATCCTGACTCGCTCTGGCGGGTCGAACGGGATCGGATTTGCCATCCCTGCCGCTTTAGTCGCAGAGTTTCTGGATCAAGCCCGCGCGGGACAGACGTCTTTCCAGCGTCCTTGGGCGGGGGCCACCGGACAGCCTGTTGATGCGGACCTGTCTGATGGTCTGGGTCTTTTGCGCCCCGAAGGTATTGTCCTGACGGCGCTACATCCTGCCAGCCCGCTGGTTGCGGCAGGCCTTGAGGTTGGTGATGTGATCGTTGAGGTCGCAGGGCAACCGGTCAACACGCCAGCGGAAATGCTGTTTCGCATGTCGGTTCAGGGCATCGGCGAGAATGTCGATTTGGTGTACCTTCGGAATGGGGACAGTTCGCGCACAACAATCGCGCTGATTGCACCGCCAGATGATCCGCCGCGCGATCTCCGGGTGCTGGGGGATCGGGATGTGTTGACGGGTCTCACGGTCGCGCAGATCAATCCTGCTGTCACGGCTGAACTGGGGCTGCCGCTGAATAAGGAAGGCATCGTCGTGGTCAAGCCGGGGTCTCTGGGCCGTAGGGTCGGCTTGCAGACCGGTGACGTGCTTCGCCAGGTGGATCGGATCGTTATCAGGTCCCCGGGTGATGTCGGACCGGCGCTCCGGCGGGCGGCGCCAAACATCACCATTGAGGCCGAACGCGGCGGGCAGCGGTTGCTCTTGCGGTTCCGGGCCTGACCGTTGGCGGATCTCTTCGACACCGGCGACGCGTCCCGAGATGCGCCGCGACCGCTTGCGGATCGCCTCCGACCACAGAAGCTGGCTGATGTGATCGGCCAGTCACAGGTCATCGGGCCGGATGCACCGCTCACTGTTATGCTTGAGGCAGGCAGTCTTGGTTCAGTGGTTTTCTGGGGGCCGCCGGGTGTTGGCAAAACCACCCTTGCACGATTGCTCGCGGATGAGACCGATCTGCATTTTGTTCAGATCAGTGCCATTTTCTCTGGCGTGCCTGAACTGCGCAAAGTTTTCGAAGCGGCCAAACAGCGGCGCAAGGCGGGGCAGGGAACCTTGCTTTTCGTGGATGAGATACACCGTTTTAATAGGGCGCAGCAGGATGGTTTCCTTCCACATATGGAAGATGGCACGATCCTCCTGGTTGGTGCGACAACAGAAAACCCGTCATTCGAGTTGAATGCCGCTCTTCTGAGCCGGGCGCAGGTGCTGGTGCTGGAGCGTTTGGACCTGGCTGATCTGGAGCGCCTGGCTCAAAGAGCCGAAGTGGAGCTAGGCCGAACCTTGCCGCTTGATGGACCAGCGCGCGAGAACCTGTTGGAGATGGCCGATGGCGACGGGCGCGCGCTGTTGAATCTGATCGAGCAGGTGATGGCATGGCATATCGACACGCCGCTCGATAGTGCGGCGCTGAGTCAGCGGCTGATGAAGCGCGCGGCACAATACGACAAATCCGGCGATGCGCACTACAATCTGATTTCGGCGCTGCACAAGTCAGTGCGCGGCTCTGATCCGGATGCCGCTCTCTACTGGTTTGCACGGATGCTCGATGCTGGCGAGGATCCGCGCTATCTGGCGCGTCGTATAACGCGCATGGCAGTGGAAGACATTGGGCTCGCAGACCCGCAGGCGCAGGCTGTTTGCCTGCAAAGCTGGGAAACCTTCGAGCGACTTGGCAGTCCTGAGGGCGAATTGGCGATTGCTCAGGCCTTGGTCTACATTGCACTAGCTCCGAAATCGAACGCGGTATACGCCGCGTATAAAGGGGCTCGTGCTGCAGCGAAGAAAACCGGATCTCTGATCCCGCCCAAACATATCCTGAACGCCCCAACAAAGCTCATGAAAGAGCAAGGGTATGGCTTTGGCTACGCCTATGATCACGATGCCGAAGACGGGTTTTCCGGGCAGGACTACTTTCCGGAGGCGATGGGGCGGACCGAGTTCTATGCGCCGGTCGAACGCGGATTCGAGAGAGATCTGAAAAAGCGTGTCGAGTATTTTGCAAAGCTGCGCGCGAAACGGAACAGTTGACCGGTCAGGCAGAAACCCGGATCCAGGTTCCCATTCCAGCCTGATGATGTGCCAGCATATGACAGTGGAAGAGCCAATCACCCGGATTGTGTGCCTGAAAAGCGATTTCGCGGGTTTCTTGCGGGTTGATCAGAATGGTGTCACGCAATGGGCCAAGGCGGCCATCGGCAAGGACCTCTGAAAAGTGGACGCCGTGCAAATGCATCGCATGCGGAAATGCAGTGTTGTTCGCCACTCCAATCCGCGCACTTTCGCCCAAAGACAGATCGAGCAGGGGCGTATCAGGGCGACCAGCCTCGCCATTAATAGCCCAGAACACACCCCGACTGGCAAGGTCTCGCGCGCCCAACTCCTTGCCTTCAAAACGGGCGGCACGCATTCCGCCCATCGCGCCACCCTCGATCATCAATGTGGCTGTGCGCGCATTTCGAAGGTCGATGGGGAATACTGGATTTGGGGGCAGCACGGCGCGGATTTGGCGCGCTGCCGCCGATGGACCTGTTACTGGAAAATGCGCGATTGCATAACCGCCATCGCGCTCAAATGTAATCAGAAACGCCTCGTCGTCGTCCGTTGTGACATCGACAATCAGGTCGATGCGCTGTGCTGGTGCCAGAACAAGTTCATCGGGCATCGGCTGCTGATCGGACAATGGCATGCCGTCCAGCGCGACAATCCAGCCGTCGAACCCTTGCAGCCCAAGCCGGAAGACCCGTGCGTTCGCTGCGCTGATCAATCTCAGCCTCACGCGCTCTCCGCGTTTCAGCGGGTAGGCGGGGTCAATCTGACCGTTCGCAAGCCAGAGGTTGCCGATACGCCCAGCGTGGCTCAGGTCGTGGAAATTGTCGAAGCTTGCAACCGTTCCATCGCGCTGAAGGCGAATGTCATCAAGGACGAGTGTAATATCCTGATCCACATCGGGCGGATCATTTTCGTCGATGATCAAAGGACCGTAGAGACCGCGCTCCACCTGCTCCATGCTTTTGGCGTGGCTGTGATACCAGTAGGTCCCAGCATCAGGCAGCGCGAAATGGTAGTCGAAGGCCTCACCGGGTGCGATCGGGTCCTGTGTGAGGCCAGGCACCCCATCCATCTCATTCTCCAGACGCAAACCGTGCCAATGCACGGACGTGGACTCTGGCAAGGCGTTTTCGACAGTGACGCTGAGCGTCTCGCCTTGCCGTGCGCGTAGTTCTGGACCGGGAAACGCCGCATCAAAGCTCCAGATTTCCGTGTCAGGATAGTCTTCAGGCAGTATTTGCTGCCGATGAGCGGCAGCAGTAAGGCGACGCTGAGATGATTGTGCAAAGCCGCCTCGTGGAAAGAGGCTTGCAGCGGCAATGCTGCCCAGAAACTGACGACGCTGCATGTCGGCTCCTTCAAATTCTCTTTCTTGAAGAGTAGAGTGGAAGTGGCAAAGCGCAATGGGCTTTGCTTGACATCTCATAGGTGCCGCGCGACAGAGCCGTTATGTTGAACACCCTGTCTCTTGTTGCTGTGGGCGGTGCTATTGGCGCGTCACTTCGGTATTTGTCCGGAGTCAGTATTGTGCGCCTTGTCGGCCAGACCGAGTTTCCGGTCGCCATCATGACCGTGAACATCCTTGGGTCGTTTCTGATGGGCGTCTTCGTTGTGGCGGCTGCACATCGCGGTCTGACGCATCTTTCGCCTTTGGTGATGACGGGTATGCTGGGCGGTTTCACAACCTTTTCGACGTTTTCGCTGGAAACAGTTACATTGATAGAACGGGGGCAGATTGGATCGGCGATGCTGTATATTACTCTGTCGGTGGTCCTATCGGTTGCCGGATTGGCACTGGGCCTTTTCGTGGCACGGAGTGTGTTTGCATGAGCCAGGTTCAGATCATCACTGTCGGACCTGGAGACGCGGACCAACGCCTGGATCGCTGGTTGAAACGTCTGTTTCCGCATCTTGGCCAAGGGCGCATTGAAAAGATGTGCCGCAAGGGTGAACTGCGTGTCGATGGCGGGCGGGTCAAAGCGAACACGCGGATATCCACGGGGCAGGAGGTGCGTATCCCGCCGCTTCCTGCACCGGGCGAGGTTCAATCCCGTCCAAAACCGAATGTTTCTGACAAGGATGCGGCGATGATGAAATCGCTGGTCCTTTACAAAGACGATCACATCATTGCGCTCAACAAGCCGCCGGGGCTGCCGACGCAAGGGGGAAGCAAACAAATCCGTCATGTCGATGGGCTCTCGGAAGCATTGACGTTTGGGTATGAGGAAAAGCCGCGTCTGGTGCATCGATTGGACAAAGACACGTCTGGCGTATTGCTGTTGGCACGGACGCGGGCGGTTGCCGGAGCCTTGACCGAAGCGTTCAGGGCCCGCGAAACGCGCAAGATCTACTGGGCCGCCGTAGCGGGTGTGCCTGCGCCGCAAATGGGCACTATCAAATTCGGTTTGGTCAAAGCACCCGGCCACGGGGCTGGCGGTGAAAACGAAAAGATGCGTGCCGTGCACCCGCGCGACGTGGCGACTACCGAAGGTGCGAAACACGCAACCACGGATTATGCGGTGCTCAGCGCACTGGCGAAACGAGCCGCTTGGGTTGCGATGGTCCCGGTGACAGGTCGCACCCATCAGCTGCGTGCGCATATGGCGGAACTCGGACACCCGATCATCGGCGATGGAAAATACGGTGGCTCTGGTCAGGAAAACCTAGGTGACGGTTGGGGCGCTATGCTGGGGGGGGCGATCAGTCGGAAACTGCACCTGCACGCGCGCTCTATCTCGTTTCGGCATCCGGTCACCGGCTCCAAGCTTACAGTGACCGCGCCCCTGCCAGAACATATGGAGCGGACCTGGGAATTTCTGCAGTGGGATCCGCGCGACGTACCGGCCGATCCGTTCGAGGATTTGGAATAATGTCCGAGCCACTTCGGCTGGTGGTTTTTGATGTAGATGGAACGCTGGTCGACAGCCGAGCTCATATCGTGGAGGCGATGCAAAGCGCTTTCTTGGAACTTGGGCTTGAGGCACCAACCCGCGAAGCTGTTCTCCACGGGGTTGGCTTGTCTTTGCCCGAGTACATGGCCCAGTTGGTGCCGGAACAGTCGTCAGACGTCCACGCCGCGCTGGCCGATCAATACCGATCGAAGTCTCTCGCGCAGCATATGGCTGCCGGTCCGGACGCAAAGGTGATCCTCTACCCCGGAATTCGAAAGGTTCTGGACACGCTGCACCGCGACGATTTCACACTTCTGGCAACGGCGACCGGCATGTCGCGGCGTGGTCTCGACCGGATAATCGCGCAGCACGGGTTGGAACACCATTTCGAGTCAACGCAGGTTGCCGACACACATCCGTCGAAACCGCATCCTTCCATGGTCCATGCGGCCCTTTCTGAAACTGGAGTGTTACCGACCCACACAGTGATGATCGGAGACACAAGCTATGACATTCAGATGGGCAAGTCGGCTGGGGTTGGAACTATTGGCGTGACCTGGGGCAACCATCCGCATGAGTATCTTGCAGGTGCGGACCAGATCGTGGAAACGGCCGATGAATTGATGTGCACGCTGAATGCCTGGATTGAGGAACTCGCATGAATGAATGGGCCCCAAAACGTTTTTGGACATCGTCCGATGTAGAGGAAACCGAAACCGGTTTTTCTGTGGTGCTGGATGGCCGTCCTGTTCGTACTCCGGCCAAAGCCATGCTTGAGGTGCCAAGCCGGGCGATTGCAGAAAAGATCGCGGCCGAGTTTGCTGCTCAAGGGGACAGAATCGATCCCCGCACAATGCCCTTTACCAAAACTGCGAATGCAGCCATCGACAAGGTCGCTCTGCAGCTTTTGGAGGTTGCCGACATGCTGGCCGAATACGGTGATAGCGACCTTCTTTGCTACCGTGCCGACGCACCTGATGCGCTTATTGAACGTCAGAATTTGGTTTGGAATCCGTTGCTTGATTGGGCTGAGCGTGAACTGAACGTAAAACTGGAACCGCGTGTCGGTGTTATGCACGCACCGCAGGATCCTATGGCGATCTCGGAATTGCGAGGGCGCGTCAGAGCGATGAATGCTTTCGAATTGGCTGCTTTTCACGATCTTGTTGCGATCAGCGGGTCGCTTATCATCGGCTTTGCCGCGAAGTCCGGTGCTCATCCGATCGAAGAGCTTTGGGCGGCATCCCGTGTTGATGAAGACTGGCAACAGGAACAGTGGGGCGAGGACGAAGAAGCGAGC
The DNA here is from genome assembly GCA_030431485.1 of Alphaproteobacteria bacterium. Lineage (GTDB taxonomy): Bacteria > Pseudomonadota > Alphaproteobacteria > Rhodobacterales > Rhodobacteraceae > Marivita. The sequence goes on along the minus strand of JAUIIR010000002.1, from coordinate 34,682 downwards.
GAGATGGCAAAGCACAAGGAAGCCGCCTTTTTGCACGCCTTCGATTTTATGCGATTGCTCAACGGGCAATCTGACGCCTGACGCAGGGTAAACCGCGCGCTTGTGATCAAAAAATGGGCTGCGCGCCTTGACCTCTGGCGATGAATCCCCGCAAAATCGGTGCGATTGATGGTAGGGTTCCCTACTTTCGTCGTATGAGCCATTCTTGAGCTCGTCAAAAAACTGCGCTGACACGCGCGGGGAAACAGGAAGAGGTAAACATGAAAAAACTTGCAATTCTTGGCGCGATGACCGTTGCCGGCCTTTCGGCTGGTGTTGCGTCCGCCGCCACGCTTGACGACGTGAAAGCACGCGGCAAGCTGAACTGCGGCGTGACAACAGGTCTCGTCGGTTTTGCAGCGCCGAACGCGAATGGCGAATGGGAAGGCTTTGACGTAGGCGTCTGCCGTGCCGTTGCCGCAGCCGTTCTTGGCGACCCGACCGCGGTCGAGTTCGTTCCGACCACAGGTAAGACACGCTTCACAGCACTCGCCTCCGGTGAGATTGACATGCTCGCACGGAACACCACTTGGACGTTCTCGCGCGACGTTGACCTTGGTTTTGAATTCGTCGGCATCAACTACTACGACGGTCAGGGCTTCATGGTCCCGAAAGAACTGGGCGTGTCCTCCGCAAAAGAGCTTGATGGTGCGACTGTCTGCATCCAGACCGGCACCACGACCGAGCTGAACCTGGCCGATTTCTTCCGTGCCAACAACATCAGCTATGAGCCGGTTCCGATCGAAACCAATGCGGAAGCACAGCCGCTGTATCTTGAAGGCGCGTGCGACGTTTACACAACGGACGCATCCGGTCTTGCTGCAACACGTGCAGCATTCGAAAATCCGTCCGAGCACGTCGTTCTGCCGGAAATCATTTCGAAAGAGCCGCTTGGTCCGCTCGTGCGCCACGGTGATAACCAGTGGGGCGACATTGTCCGCTGGACTCTGAACGCGCTGATCGCGGCGGAAGAACTGGGTGTCACATCGGCAAACGTTGCTGAAATGTCGGCATCCGCAGGGTCCAACCCAGAAATCAACCGCCTGCTGGGTACCGAAGGTACGCTGGGCGAAATGCTGGGTCTTGAGGCTGACTGGGCCAAGAAGGCCATCATGGCTGGCGGCAACTATGGCGAGTTGTTCGAAAAGAACATCGGTGAGAACACACCGATCGGTCTGGCACGCGGTCTGAACGCGCAGTGGACCGAAGGCGGCCTGCTCTACAGCCCGCCCTTCCGCTAAAACCTGACCTCGGAAAAGGGCGCGGATCACTCCGCGCCCTTTTTCAAATTCAAGAAAAAGCCTTCGGAGACGGCATCAGAGCGCGACAAGCGCCGCCACAAGGCTCCGGAAGAACAGGGATAACAAAATGTCCACGATTTCAGACCCACCTTCGGGGTCGTTTCAGCTATCTATGCTGATCAACGACACGCGATACCGGTCCTACACGTTTCAATTCATCGCGCTGATCCTGCTCATTCTGGCATTTGCCTACTTGGGTTATAACCTGCTGGCAAATCTGCAAGCTGCCGGATTGAACATCTCTTACCAGTTCCTTGGTGAGCCAGCCGGATACGACATCAATCAAACGCTCATTCCATACACAAGCCAATCCACGCATTGGCAGGCGTCTCTGGTCGGTGTTCTCAACACTCTGCTGGTCGCATTTCTCGGGTGTTTGATGGCGACGGTCATTGGTGTGGTCGTCGGTGTGCTTCGTTTGAGTGACAACTGGCTGGTCCGCCAGTTGATGTCGGTCTACGTCGAAATCTTCCGAAACGTCCCGGTTCTGATCTGGATCCTGATCATTATGGCGGTGTTCATCGCCGTGTTGCCGCAGCCACGCGATTTCCGCGGAGACGATCCCGAAGCGACGATGTTCCTGAATGCCTTTGCGTTCACCGGTCGTGGTTTCTATTCGCCGGCTCCCATCTTTGGACCGGGCTCTGGCGCAGTCATTGCTGTTTTCCTTGCATCGATTGCAGGCATTTTTGCCTTCCGCAACTATGCGAAGAAAGCGTTGTACGAACGCGGGCAACTGATCCCCACCTTCTGGCCGTCGGTCGCTATTTTCTTCATTCCAGCGATCATCGCCTATTTTATCTTCGGACGGCCGATCACGCTGGAATACCCTGAACTCCGAGGCTTCAATTTCCAGGGCGGGATCTTTATGCGCAACTCACTGATTGCGCTCTGGTTCGCTCTGTCGATCTACACTGCCGCCTTTATCGCGGAAAACGTTCGTGCAGGTATTCTTGCTGTCAGCAAAGGTCAGACCGAAGCGGCGGCCTCTCTTGGCTTGCGTCCGGGTCGTATCATGAACCTCGTAGTCCTTCCCCAAGCACTTCGAGTGATCATTCCGCCGCTGATTTCTCAGTACCTGAACCTGACCAAGAACTCCTCACTGGCAATTGCGGTCGGCTACATGGACCTGACCGGCACGCTGGGCGGCATCACGCTCAACCAGACCGGCCGCGCCATTGAGGCGATCTTTCTGCTCATGCTGTTCTACCTCGCCATCTCGCTCGCGATCTCGGCGATCATGAACGTCTACAACAATGCTGTTAAGCTGAAGGAGCGCTGAGATGTCAGATACACATGCACAGACCGTTGCCTTCGTCCGCGACACCATGTTGCCCGAGCAGCCGCCACCCGCCTCCGAGGCCGGTGTTATCAAGTGGATGCGGGAGAACCTGTTCAAAGGCTGGTTCAACTCGATCCTGACTATCGTGGCGCTCTACTTCATTTTCAAGATCGTGACCGGAGCATATCCTTGGTTCGCCAATGGCATCTGGACCACCAGTTCTTTGGCGGAATGCCGCGAGATGCTGGACGGTATGACGGGGGCGTGTTTCTCGGTTCTGACGGAACGCTGGAATCAGTTGTTGTTTGGTTTTACTTATCCGCCAGAAGCCTACTGGCGTCCAACATTGGCGTTTGTCCTGTTGATCGTGGCGATTGCCCCGGTTCTGTACCCTAAAGCGCCGCGGCAATTGTTGGTCTTTACCGGGATTTACCCTTTCGTTGCCTACTGGCTGATCTGGGGCGGCACGCTGCTTGCGCCGCTGATGATCCTCGCCGGATTGATCGCTGGCTACTTCGCGTTCAAGCAGTTCGAACGCCAGAGCTTTGCGATGGGCATGCTGGCGGGGCTTGTTGCGGCCATCGTCGTAATCTGGGCGGGCGGGATCATCCCGGCGTCCTTGCCGGATGCACTGGCGCTGCAGGCGGTTCAGTCACGTGATCTGGGCGGCTTCATGCTGAACATGATCCTCGGCACTGTATGCGTGTCGTTGTCCTTGCCGCTGGGCATCCTGCTCGCCCTTGGACGGCAATCCTCCATGCCGATTATCAAGTGGATCTGCGTGATCTTCATCGAGTTCATCCGGGGCGTGCCGTTGATTACATTGCTGTTCGTGGCAAACGTGGTGCTGGCTTACTTCTTCCCGCCAGGTTCGAATATAGACCTTGTGCTGCGCGTGATCATCATGATCACCATGTTCTCGGCTGCATATATCGCTGAGGTGATCCGGGGTGGTCTCGCGGCGCTTCCGCGCGGTCAGTACGAAGCAGCGGACAGCCTGGGACTGGATTACGCACAGGCGACCCGCCTGATCATCATGCCGCAAGCTCTTAAGATTTCGATTCCCGGAATCGTGAACGTGGCGGTTGGGTTGTTCAAAGACACGACGCTGGTATCGGTGATTTCAATGTTTGACCTTGTGGGCATGATCCGTGGGCCAATTCTCGCATCGACCGAGTGGAACGGCGTTTATTGGGAACTCTGGGGTTTTGCGGTCTTCTTGTTCTTCATCGTCTGCTTCAGCATCTCGAAATATTCACAGTGGCTCGAACGACAGCTCGCCACCGATCATCGATAAGCCCTTAGATCGCCCAAGCGACAAGGGTCATAAACAGGAGGCCAATCCATGGCTGAAACTGCAAATGCACAAATGGCTGTCTCGGATGAGGTGGCAATCCAGATCCAGAGCATGAACAAGTGGTATGGGTCATTTCATGTTTTGAGGGACATCGATCTGACGGTGTACCGCGGCGAACGCATTGTCATCGCCGGTCCTTCTGGATCGGGCAAATCGACGCTGATCCGCTGCATCAACGCTCTGGAAGAGCACCAGAAAGGGTCGATTACCGTCGATGGCACTTTGCTGTCGTCGGACATCAAGAACATCGACACCATCCGTTCCGAGGTTGGCATGGTGTTCCAGCACTTCAACCTTTTCCCGCATCTGACCATTCTGGAAAACTGCACGTTGGCCCCGATCTGGGTGCGTAAAATTCCCAAGCGTGAAGCAGAGGAAACCGCGATGCACTTCCTTGAAAAGGTCAAGATCCCCGAACAGGCCAACAAGTATCCCGGGCAGCTTTCCGGTGGTCAGCAGCAACGTGTGGCGATTGCCCGCTCGCTGTGCATGCGTCCACGCATTATGCTGTTCGACGAACCGACGTCGGCGCTTGACCCGGAAATGATCAAAGAGGTGCTCGATACGATGGTGAGCCTCGCGGAAGAGGGCATGACCATGCTCTGCGTGACACACGAGATGGGCTTTGCCCGCCAGGTCGCGAACCGCGTGATCTTTATGGACGCCGGTCAGATCGTGGAACAGAACGAACCCGAAGAGTTCTTTAACAATCCACAGAACGAACGGACCAAACTGTTCCTGAGCCAGATCCTCGGACACTGATATCAGCGCGATTACCTGTCAGAACGCCCCGGAAATCCGGGGCGTTTTTTATTTGACTGAAAGGGGTCAGTGGTCCGGCTGCTCTGTTGCAAGGACTTCCCGCGGCACTGCAAAGTCCACGCAGCGCCCCAGGCTTTTTTCAATTTCTTCCCATTGGCTCACATCAAACTCGATCAGCGTTGTAGCGCATGTGGGATAATCCTCAAAACGCGGATGTTCTGGCCAACGCTCAACAAGCTCTTGGGCGCATTCTGCAATCCCGTAATTGTGGCCCAACAGCAGAACGGTTTGTGCGGACGCTGTTCGGAGCATGTCGAGGATCTGGTCTTCATCGGCAAGGTACAAGCTACGCTCAAACCGGGTAGGGGTCGGCGGCAGCTCCAGAAGGTCCAGCGTCTGACGGGTTCGCGCTGCTGTGGAACACAGCACTTCGTCGGGCAGCCAACCAATGCGTTTCATCCAACGACCCATCGCCGGCGCGCTGTGTCGGCCCCGTGTGTTCAGCGGTCGACTGTGATCATCCCCAGATGTTGACCAATCCGATTTGGCATGACGCATTAGGATCAGTCGTTTCAAAGGTTCCCACCTTTCGTTGGCTATGCGTCACTCTCCCAAAAACGCGCGCATGTGGAAAGCGGATTGTTCAGGGAGTCGCCCAAACGTCTTTGATATTGGGCAGGCGCGCCGCACAAGGCATCCATTTCGACATTTTGTACCGTCAGGTGACCTGAGATGCGCGGTACATGCTGGGACATCATAGTCCTGAGCAGGTGCTAAGGCGCCGACCGGGCAAGCGGTTTCGCAGGGGCGTGTTTCACAGGTCTTGCAAGGGCTTTCGCCGAGAGGCGGAAGCTCTAGCCTTTGGGGAAGGGCAAGGGCTGTGCGAAAACTGATGAACAAGCCGGCGGTCTTGTGCACCAACAATCCAACCGGCGATGGCCAGCTTTCGAGGCTCTGCTCCGCCCATTGTAAAAACGGGGCATAGGGCGGTCCGTCGTATGGAAAAAGCGCTGTGCCATGCAGCGGTTCAGCAAGGGATGCCACAACCCGTTTGGACCAACGATCCAGAGGATGCTGCTCACCATCCCCATATTCCGAAGAACTCGTGAAGATCTCCCAGAAATCAGGCTCGTCCGGACCAAGCAGAACAAGTGTTCGTGTTCTCTCGGGAAAAATGTCCGACGGCTCTGGATGCAGGGCACCTCGCACTGCCAGCCCGACTGACCGCGCCGCTGTGCCAAGTGCCTCCAAACTCATCGGGAGGGGCGAATAAGTGAGCCAGCGCCATGCTCGGTGAAAAGCTCAAGCAGGCAGGCATTCGGAACGCGACCGTCAAGGATGACAACCGCGCGGACACCCTCCTCAATGGCTTTTAGCGCGGTTTCGGTTTTCGGAATCATGCCACCGGCGATGGTGCCATCGGCGATCATTGCCGTCACCTCATCGGGTGTCATGGCTGTCACGACATTTCCGTTGCCGTCCTTGACGCCGCTGACATCGGTCAGCAGAAGCAGCCGGTCTGCTTTCAAAGCGCCGGCAATGGCCCCGGCGGCGGTGTCACCATTCACGTTGAACGTTTCGTTGGGCTGCATGCCAGTGGCCACGGGCGCCACGACTGGGATGATGCCTGCTTTGAACAGGTCGCGCAGAACCTGCGGGTTCATCTCGACCGGACGTCCGACAAAGCCCAATTCCGGATCATCTGCTTCGCACACCATCAGATCGTCATCCTTGCCGGACAAACCCACGGCTCGTCCGCCTTCGTCCATGATGGCTTGGACAATCCGCTTGTTGACCAACCCGGTCAGAACCATTTCCACAACGTCGATCGTGGCTTTGTTGGTCACTCGTTTGCCGCGCACAAATTCCGATTTGATCCCAAGTTTGTTAAGCATGTCGTTGATCATGGGCCCGCCGCCATGCACAACAACCGGGTTGATTCCAACCTGACGCATGAGCACGATATCTCGTGCAAATTCCGCCATCGCCGCGTCGTCGCCCATAGCATTGCCGCCGAACTTCACAACAACGATCGCCCCGGCATAGCGCTGCATGTAGGGCAAGGCCTCTGAAAGCGTGCGGGCGGTGGCGATCCAGTCGTGGTTCATATCTCGGGATTTCATGCTTGTTCTCGTTTCATGCCGGGTGGGTGTCCCGCGCTCATCTTGTGTGCGCCAACGCTTTCCGAGTGGCAAGCTGTTTTGCGTTTAGGTGATGCCTGCAATAATGCTGCGCAGCGTGGCAATGCCTTCGCCCTTCTCGCTGCTGGTGATCACGAGTTCAGGAAAGGCTGCAGGGTGTTTCGAAAGCTTGCTGCGAACCTGTTGGAGCAAACTGTCGTGCTGAGAGGGTTTGATCTTGTCGGCTTTGGTCAGCACCACTTGAAACGTGACCGCGCTCCGGTCGAGAAGGGTCATAATCTGTTCATCGACGGGTTTAATTCCGTGGCGGCTGTCGACCAGAACGAACGCGCGGCGTAGGCTGGCGCGCCCTGACAAGTATTGCTTGAGCAAGGCTTGCCACTTTTCAACCACCTTGACGGGTGCGTTGGCGTATCCATATCCGGGCAAGTCGACGAGATAGCGTTCATCGCCTAGGGTGAAATAGTTGATTTCTTGAGTGCGCCCGGGTGTGTTCGATGCGCGTGCCAGTGCTTTCCGCCCGGTGATGGCGTTGATCAACGAGGACTTACCCACGTTGGACCGCCCGGCAAAACATACTTCGATTCTGTCATCGGCAGGCAACCCAGACATGGTCACGACGCCTTTGAGGAAATCAATCTCGCCTGCAAAAAGCTTGCGTCCGGTTTCGCGACTGATGTCGTCAGGCTCTTCCGCAAGCGGAAACGGGAGTTTCATCTCAGACACGGGATACCTCATCACCGATTTGGATCACACCGCCGCGGATCACTTCAGCGCGCACGGAAAAATCCTGATGTCCCCAACTTTCCAACGCGCGCAGGACCTCAGCATCGCGCTTGCCAGTCTCTGGATTGCTATGTGTCGATTTGCACCGGTCCGTGCGTTCGCGGACGCGAAGGATCACGTCTCCGATGCGGACTTCACGATTGTCCCAGTCGAACTCCTCCCAGGGGGCCAGTCCGTCGATCCAAATATTGCCGCGCCATCTCAAATGCGACAGGGGGTGGCCGACCCGCTGCTCAACCGCGCGGTGGGATGCATAATTGCACAATGTGATGCTCGGGAAGTCGCTGTCGGTAAAGGCAGGGCCTCTTGCTTTGACAAGACGCGCTGGTTTGAGCGTATCTTCCGGCACAAGATCTTGAGCCCAGGCCAGAAAGGCGGCGCTGTCTCGATCAGGGCTGAAGGTCAGATCAGGCATATCGGGATGGCTCAATGTGATCTGACCGAGACTCTCATCAAATTGCGCGCTTATGGCCATGAGGCTAGGCAGTTTGGCAACGCGGCAGAAATTTCCGCAACTCGCCCATTCCGCCCCGTCCGCTTTTGAGCGCTCGTGGGCGACGGCCCAAAGGCGGTCGAAAGGGATCGTACCGCCCGCTTCAACGGTCACCGCGTCCAGCGGCTCCCGACCGTGGCTTTTGATCGGGTGGCGCCAGATTTCGGTGACATTGGCCTTCATTTGCTGCCTGTTTTTGGGCTGCGCTTCAGGCTTGATTTGATGTTGCCGAACACGTCCGGCTTATAGCCTTGTGACCGCATGATGAGATATTGCTGCGTAAAGGTGATCGTGTTGTTGGCGATCCAGTACACGACCAACCCGCTGGCAAAACCACCCAGCATGAACATGAAGACCCACGGCATCCAGGCAAAGATCATCGCCTGTGTGGCGTCGGTGGGGGCTGGGTTGAGCTTTTGCTGCAGCCACATCGAGATACCCAGCAAGAGTGGCAGGATACCGATGAAGATCAGGGCCAGAATGGATCCCGGCGTCGGCGCTGCCCAAGGCAAAAGACCAAAGAAGTTCATGAGAGAGGTCGGGTCAGGTGCCGAGAGGTCTTGGAACGGTCCCAACCATGGCGCGTGACGGAGTTCAAGAGTGACGAAGATTACCTTGTAGAGTGAGAAGAAGATCGGAATCTGCAGCAGGATCGGCAGACAGCCAGACGCCGGATTGACCTTTTCCTTCTTGTACAGCTCCATCATTTCCTGCTGGAGCTTCTGACGGTCATCGCCAGCGCGCTCCTTGATCTTTTCCATCTCTGGCTGGAGTTCTTTCATTTTGGCCATCGACACATACGATTTGTAGGCCAGCGGGAAGAGCACCGCTTTGATGATCAGTGTCAGGCCGATAATGGCCCAGCCCATGTTGCCGATTAGCGCGTTCAGGTTATGCAATAGCCAGAAGATCGGCTTAGTCAGGAAAAAGAACCAACCCCAGTCAATGCTGTCGATAAAGCGGTCGACGCCACGGTCCTGATACTCACGAATGGTTTCCCATTCTTTGGCGCCCGCAAACAGCTGGGTTGCGACTTCGCGCGTTTCACCGGGGGCAATCGTGATCGTCGGTTGGACGGCTTCGGTCTGATAGATATTGCTTGCGTCGTTGTACTTGGCGACGGAACGGAATGGGCTACCATTCTCCGGAATAAGCGTTGTCATCCAGTAGTGATCGGTAAAGCCAATCCAGCCGTTTTCTGTGACCTGTGTCACCTCGGCACGCGCGCCCTCGGACGGGACAACCGCAAAGTCTGTCATGTCGGCATAGTCGATTTCGGCTAATGTTCCGTCGGCCATCGCAACAACGCCTTCATGCAGGATGAAGAAGTTTTTGAGATCGGCAGGCTCGCCATGCCGTGCAATTAAGCCGTACGGCGCCATCGTCACGGCGTCGCCACCCGCATTCTCAACAGACTGCGTTACGGTAAACATAAAGTCTTCGTCGATTTCGATGATACGACGGAAGATTGTTCCGTTTGGATTGTCCCAACGCAAAGTGACGGGGCTGGTTTCGGTCAGCGTCTCGCCTTCCTCAACGGTCCAATCGGTCGTCACGCTTGGGACATCATCAAGCGTCAATCCGCCGCCGGGCGCCCACCCGAAAAGGGCGTAGTACGGGCTTTCAGACCCGACGGGATTAAGAAGATGTACGACGTCTGCATCTTCTTCGAGACTGACGCGATAATTCTTGAGTGACAGGTCATCAATGCGACCACCAATAAGCGAAATCGAACCGACAACCCGGTCGGTTTTGATAGGCACGCGCGGAGCGTCTTCGACCGCTATGGGACCTTGTTGGGTGACCGCAGAAGTATCGCCAGGCGCCGCATCCGGGGTGGCCGCAATGGCCGGGGCCGCGTCTTCCCCTGCCGTCTGTACAGGTGTGTCCGGGTTGACGGTTGGTTCCGGCGGAGGAAACATCACAAACCATACCAGAATGACCGCAAAGCTGAGAGCTGTCGCGATTAATAGGTTCTTGTTCTGATCGTCCATAGGGGCCCGCCGCCTGTGGTTTTTGGGTTATCGCTGCGTTCAACAGGCACTGTGCACGAAGGTCAAGCGGATTCACAGCAGAGTCCGGCGCGGTGCGGCATTTGATCTGCGCAGATTACAACTGCTGCTGAGTTGAGGTGCGGGGACTATTTGATGCTGCGGATGTGTTTGGGCTTGATCGTCCTTTTCAGATTTTGCCGCTCGGTCAACCAACGCGTTGTGGCTCGAATGTCGGCTGGCAGAGCAAACACTGCGCCTTGTCCGTAGACAGCCCCCAAGTCCCGCAGAATGCCATGTTCAGCGACGGTTTCGACGCCTGTCGCAATGCTTGGCAGGTCGAGCCGGTCGCCGATGCCAAGAATGGTGTGCAAAGCTTGCCGCGCCGTATCGGATGTGCCGATGCCAAACAGAAGCGTGCGTTCAAGTTTGAGACGCGTGATCGGGCTGTGCTGCAATATGGCGATGTCGCAACCAGCCGAGCCGAGACCCTGAAGATCCAGTCCGCACCCAAGGTCGGAGAGCCCGGCCAGTGTGTGTCGGATGATATCATCGCCCTGGTCGCTCAACACAGTGACAGGAATATCGAAGACAACGCGGTGTGCAGGCAGGCCACATCGCTCAAGGTCAGTTGCGATGCGCTTCTGCAGGTCGGGGGCGCGCAATTCTGTTTCTGACAGGTTGACGCTTACCGTTCTGATATCCAACCCTGCGTCATCCCATGCAAGCAGGGCTGAAACAGCTTGCAGGAACATGACACGGCCCAAGTCCATCATGTGTCCACTGCTTTGTACAAAAGGCAGGAAATCTGAGGCAGTAAGAAAACCACGCGTTGGATGTTCCCAGCGTGCAAAGGCCTCAACGCCGATGATAGCGTCAGTTCCGATATGGATTTGCGGCTGAAAGTGCGCGTGAATTCGAGTGGTGTCCAAAGCTGCGTCGAATTCATCTTGCAGTTTCCGGCGCGACTTATGTTGCCGCGCCAGCCTTGCGGACCATAGCCGTGTGCTACCCGCACCTGCCGCTTGTGCATCGTCCAGAGCATCATTTGCGCAGGACAGCCATTTTTCCGCCGTTGCATTGCGGCCAAGCGTCAGCGACGAGGCGATCCCAATGCATACCGTCAGGTCGTGCGATGCACCACCAAGCGACAATGGTATTTCCGCCGATGCCCGTAGCCGTTTTCCCAAATCAATCAGGCTGTCCAGGCGAAGTCGGAAACCCGGTGCGATGAGAACGGTGAAGCGTGTCTCACCGGACTGAAACACGTGGTCACTATCGCGCAGTGATGACCTGAGCCGCGCCGCAAGCAGATCGCGAGACTGTCGTGCGGTCTCCGCACCAAAACGCTGTGCAACGTCGTTCAGTTCAGGAATCGCAATCTGCAGACATGCCGCTGTCTGTCCATGGTGCTGCGCGATTTCCAGAAAATCCCGCGCGGTCTTTTCAAGGTCGGGCCGTTGCTTGGCACCAATCTGCGCAGCCGTCGCACCTAATCCAAAGCTGCCTGTCAAAGCGTAGAGAACCGGCAGTGTCAAAGCACACATAACGAGCAATGCCTCGCCCCCAAGCCAATATGCGGCAAGACAGAGCGCAGGAAGAAATGCCATCATCTGAGGCCCAGCAAGCGCAGAGCGTACTGCTTGCCGCAATCCTGTCGCCGTTAGGTGTAGTCGCATCGCAAGTGTGCCTCAAACCAGGTGTTCTGAAGCATTTCGCGAGATCGGTAACTGTGGACTTAACGCAGGTCGGGAATATCCGAAGAATTTTCGGTATCGTTGTGCGGTCGTGTTGCCAAGCCTTTGAAATCAAACAGACCACTGTCCAACAGATGAGATGGTCTTGCATTGGTCAGGGCACGAAAAATCACCTGTCTGCGGCCCGGGCTGTTCTTTTCCCAGCCATCAAGAATCGCTTTTACCTGCTGTCGTTGCAACCCATCCTGACTTCCACACAAATCGCAGGGAATTATTGGATAATTCATTGCTTTGGCAAATTTCTCGCAATCGGCTTCCGCCACATGTGCAAGGGGGCGGTAGACAAACAGATCGCCGTCTTCGTTCACCAGTTTAGGGGGCATCGTTGCCAGCCGTCCGCCGTGAAACAGGTTCATGAAAAAGGTTTCAAGAATGTCATCTCGATGATGACCTAAAACAACAGCGTCGCAGCCTTCTTCGCGGGCAATGCGATAGAGATTGCCACGCCGCAAACGCGAACACAGAGCGCAATAGGTGCGCCCTTGTGGAACCTTGTCGACGACGATCGAATAGGTGTCCTGATATTCAATACGGTGTGGGACGCCCATTTTTTCCAGGAATTCCGGCAGAACCGTCGCAGGAAAGCCCGGTTGCCCCTGATCCAGATTGCAGGCCAAGAGATCAACGGGCAGAAGTCCGCGCCATTTCAGTTCGTGCAGAACAGCAAGGAGCGTGTAGCTGTCCTTGCCACCGGACAGACAAACAAGCCACTTCGGTGTTTTGTCAGTGTCCCGGGACACCATGCCATAGTGTTCAATCGCCTCCCGGACGTTTTGAACAATGCGTTTACGCAGCTTCTTGAATTCGGTGCTTTTGGGCGCACCGTAGAACAGCGGGTGTATGTCATCTGCATCATCAAACATGGCGTGGCATGTACGGCGGATCCAGGCGCGCGGCAAGCGAGAGAGCACAGCGGTGTGGTCTAAAGATCAGCCTGACGGTCTTCTCTTGGCGCGCAACGTCGGATCTGCCTGGGTCGGGTCCTCAGGCCACGGATGTTTCGGATACGCGGCGCGCATGTCTTTGCGCACATCTGCGTAAGAGCCAGCCCAGAAACCGGGAAGATCCAAGGTCGTCTGCACAGGCCGTTGCGCGGGCGACAAGAGCGTGACCCGGAGAGGTGTTGTGCCAACACAGGGATGTGTCGTTTGGCCGAACAATTCCTGCAGGCGCAAGGAGATTTCAGGATGTTCCCCAGAATAGTCTATCGGGATCTCGCGCCCCAAAGGTGTTGTGAATTTGCCGGGCACCTGACGATCCAGTGCTTGCATCTGCGACCAATCAAGCATTCCTCGTAGTGCTGGCAACAGATCAAACCGCTTCCAATCCTCAGCCGTTCGCACGCCATTGAGATGCGGCAGCAACCATATGTCCAGCGAGTCCATCAATGCCGCCTCTGACAGTTCGGGCAAATCCAACCCGGCGTCCCGGCCCAACGTGACCCGAGACACAAACCGCCGAGCCGCACCTGTCATTGCTGGCGCAAGCCCGATATCTCGAACACCGTCTAGCATGGCCAGCGCGACGCGATCAGATGTGACGTCTTTCCAAACCCGGTCGTCCAACGCGATCACACCAAGTTTCTCTTGCTGGCGGGCGATAACGCGGCGCTCACGTCTTGACCACTCACAGACCTCTGCCCACGAAATTTGGTCCGCAAACAGGCGTCGCAAGGCGCTTTCCGTGATCGGAATTGCCTGACGGATGCGTGCCTCGCGCGGATTTCCGTCCAGGTCGCTTGCAACAATGAGACGGGCACCGGCCAACGGATCTCCGTTGTCCATGACGGCACCTTTGCCACCGGACAATTGGTATCGTGGAGCGTCCCCCCTGCGGCGCAGGCCGATGCGGTCTGGATAAGCGAGAGCGACCATTTCGGCAGCTTCCAGTGCCGCTTCAGATGCCTTTGGAACCAACCGTTCAAGACGTTTTGCCTCGGTCCGGATACGTTCCACCGCTGCGCGATTGATAGTGGACGACCGCTCTTTCGAAAAGCGCTTGGGGTCGCGTATCGCTTCGATGCGACGTGTGAGATCGACCCCGGCGCCCTGCACGGGGTCGCGTTCCGACAATAGCGCTGCCAAGGGAGCAGCCGCAGGTCCGGCGACCGCTATCATATGCGCCAGTCGCGGATGTAGGGGTAGGCCCGCCAGCAGACGACCGTGCTCTGTGATCCGGTTGCTGCGATCTAAGGCACCCAGCATGCGCAGCAACGCCTGCGCTTCGGTATACGCACCTTGAGGCGGGGGCGTGAGGAACGGCAGATCTTCGGGTTGTGCCCCCCAGAGCGCAAGTTCCAACGCGAGCCCGGCAAGGTCAGCGGCCTCGATCTCGGCAGGCGGAAAGGCCGACAGTGCCCCTTCTTCCCCCTTGGTCCAAAGCCGATAGGCCACGCCCTCGGCAATACGGCCGGACCGGCCTGCGCGCTGTGTGGCTTCTGCTTTGGTTACTTTCTCGGTGACCAGGCGCGACATGCCAGACCCAGGATCAAACCTTGAACGGCGTGCCAAGCCTCCATCGACAACAACTCGAATATCCTCGATCGTGAGCGAGGTTTCGGCAATGGACGTGGCCAACACAATTTTTCGGCCAGTCGTCTCGGGACGGATAGCGTCTTGCTGCGCCTTGAATGGCATCGCGCCGAAAAGGGGGCGGACATGGGAATCTTTCGTAAGGCGTCCGTCTAAGACGGCCTGAACCCTCCGGATTTCGCCCTCTCCTGGCAGGAATGCCAGAATGCCTCCGTCTGTTTCGCGCACAGCAGTCAGGATCAAATCGGCCATTGCATGTTCAAAACGCACAGTTTTTCCGATCGGCGCGTCCAGCCATTTGGTATCGACCGAAAAACTGCGCCCCTCCGACGTGACAATCGGAGCAGTCATCAAATCCGCAACCGGAGCCGCGTCGAGTGTGGCCGACATCGCAAGCAAAATCAGATCGTCACGCAAAGCACCCGTGATCTCCAGACACAAAGCCAGGCCCAGATCGGCGTTCAGCGACCTTTCGTGAAACTCGTCAAAGATTACCGCGCCAATGCCGGCTAGTTCGGGGTCGGATTGGATCATCCGAGTGAGGATACCCTCGGTCACAACTTCAATCCGTGTCCGTTCCGACACCCTGATATCGCCGCGCACCCGATATCCCACTGTCTGGCCGGCAGTCTCCCCCAAGGTTTCCGCCATCCGCTCTGCTGCCGCCCGTGTGGCCAGCCGCCGGGGTTCCAGCATTACGATCTTCTGATCGGTCAACCCGGCGTCGAGAAGTGCCAATGGCACACGCGTTGTCTTGCCCGCACCGGGCGGTGCCTGAAGAACAGCACGGCCATGATCGCGCAGATGCGACACCAGATCAGGCAGGACAGAGTCAATTGGAAGCCGGGACATGGCGTGTTCTATGCCGGTCACAGTGCCAATCGCAAGCGGCGGCTCAGGACGCTCGGTTGTCTTGGATCAAAGGTGCATTCACGAACTGGTCTGTCGGGCAGGCGCGGAACTCTTCGACAGCAGGCGCCGCGCCGTCCAGAGATACCGGGACTTCAAGGTCACCAAGGATCGCTACGGCCTTCTGGTTAAAATTCAGTCCGTTCAAAACGTTGCCGAAGCCTCTGTCCCTTACGGTGAGTGTGCGCGTGTCCTCGGACTCTATCACATGCCGCGTGGTGGAGATTGTCAGCCCGCGTGGGCCTTCAAAGCGCATGGAAAATACACTGCTTTCCGGCCAGCCACCTTCCCGTGACAGATGGATCGCATACTCGCCGCCGTTTGGGTCATATGCGACCATCACAGCAATATCGTCACCTTGGTGGAACAGCGTACAAATGGGTACGGGTGTGAACTCCCACGCCAAGGACGACAGCGGGGCGAAACAAAGCGTGAGAGCTACGGTAACCAATCGCATAATGGTAAAGTAGCGTCGGTTTCCGATTGCGCCAGCGAATCAGCTTTCCATTTCATAAATAGCAAGGGACGCGCTTGGGCAGCTATTCACGCTTGCAGGAGAACACGCACAGACAGACAAATCCTCCCGCGTTTTATGTCGCGTTCGACTTTCGTATCCCGGCGGGGTAGGGGGAATGCATTGCCCGGCCAAAAAAGGATCAATGGTTATGCGTGTCTTGTTAGCTCTGGCGGCACTTCTATCCGTCTCCGCATGCGGCGTGCCATTCGTTCCGTTTATTTGATGGCTGTGCCGGGTGGTCGAAGGGGCCAAAACTCAGGCAGTAAGCCAGCACTTTGTTCTCGATCGCGGGCATTCTTCGGCTTCGAATAGCCACAACGTTCCAGGGTGCTGACTGTCCCGCAACGGGCGAATTTACCAATTCTCAGGACCGCTTCCGCCGTTTTACATTCCCGCCGCGTTGTCCGGGGCGACCTGCGGTTGAACGACCGGACGACTTTACCGCCGCATCTGCCGCAGCTTCGACAGCCGATTGACGCGCCAGGGGATCGTCAGCAATCGCCAGATCGACAGCTTCCAGCCGCTTGATTTCGTCGCGCAGCCGCGCAGCCTCTTCGAATTCAAGGTTTTCTGCAGCCTTGCGCATATCGGTCCGCAGGCCTTCCAGAACCGCCTGCATGTTCGACCCCTGCATCTTATCGTCGATCTTCGTCGTGACACGATTCATATCGACATCACCCTTGTAAAGACCCGCCAGAATGTCCTCGACATTTTTCTTGACGGTCTCCGGCGTGATGCCGTGCTCTTCGTTGTAGGCAATCTGCTTTGCCCGGCGACGGTTGGTTTCGGCCAAAGCCCGTTCCATCGACCCGGTGATCCGGTCGGCATACATGATGACACGCCCATCCGCGTTCCGCGCCGCACGACCGATGGTCTGGATCAGTGAGGTTTCAGACCGGAGGAAACCTTCCTTGTCCGCATCCAGAATAGCCACCAACCCGCATTCGGGAATGTCCAACCCTTCACGTAACAGGTTGATGCCGATCAGCACGTCAAACGCCCCAAGCCGAAGATCGCGCAGGATTTCGATCCGTTCAATCGTGTCGATATCGGAGTGCATATAACGCACGCGGATGCCCTGTTCGTGCAGATATTCGGTCAGGTCTTCCGCCATTCGTTTGGTCAGAGTCGTCACCAGAGTCCTGAAGCCTTTGGCAGACACTTTGCGGATCTCGTCAAGTAAATCATCCACCTGCATATTAACCGGCCGGATCTCGACTTCTGGATCCAAAAGACCCGTTGGTCGGATCACCTGTTCCGTGAACACGCCCCCCGTTTGCTCGATTTCCCATTTCGCCGGTGTCGCCGAAACGAACACCGATTGTGGACGCATCGCGTCCCACTCCTCGAATTTGAGCGGCCGGTTGTCCATGCATGACGGCAACCGGAAACCATGTTCGGCCAGCGTAAACTTGCGACGGTAGTCGCCCCGATACATACCGCCAATCTGTGGCACACTGACGTGGCTTTCATCGGCAAAAACAATTGCGTGGTCGGGTATGAATTCAAACAGGGTGGGTGGCGGCTCGCCTGGTGCGCGCCCGGTCAGGTAACGGGAATAGTTCTCGATCCCGTTGCAGACGCCGGTCGCTTCCAGCATCTCCAGATCAAAATTCGTGCGCTGCTCCAAACGCTGCGCTTCCAGCAGTTTGCCTTCGTTCACCAACTGATCCAGCCGCTGCCGCAGCTCTTTCTTGATGCCGACAATAGCCTGTTGCATCGTCGGTTTCGGCGTAACGTAGTGGCTGTTCGCATAGATGCGAATGCGTTCGAACGTGCCTGTCTTTTCGCCTGTCAGCGGATCGAACTCGGTGACCGATTCCAATTCGTCGCCAAAAAAAGACAGCTTCCACGCGCGGTCTTCCAAGTGCGCTGGAAAAATCTCAAGACTGTCCCCTCGGACCCGGAATGACCCTCGCTGAAACGCCTGATCGTTGCGACGATATTGCTGCGCGACCAGATCGGCCATTACCTTGCGCTGGTCGTAGTCCTTGCCCACATGGAGGTCTTGCGTCATCGCCCCATAGGTTTCAACCGAACCGATGCCGTAGATGCAGGACACCGAGGCGACGATAATGACGTCATCCCGCTCCAAAAGTGCCCGCGTGGCCGAGTGGCGCATCCGGTCGATCTGTTCGTTGATTTGCGACTCTTTTTCGATATAGGTGTCCGAGCGCGGCACATAGGCTTCGGGCTGATAGTAATCGTAATAGCTGACGAAATACTCGACGGCATTGTCTGGAAAAAAGCCTTTGAACTCTCCATATAGCTGCGCGGCCAGAGTCTTGTTGGGGGCAAGAATGATCGCGGGGCGCTGCGTTTCCTCGATCACCTTTGCCATCGTGAATGTTTTACCCGTACCGGTGGCACCAAGAAGCACCTGATCTCGCTCTCCCCCCAGAACACCGCTGGACAGTTCACGAATGGCGTTTGGTTGGTCGCCAGCGGGTTCGAATTCGGTGTTCATCCGAAAACGAATGCCGCCCTCAAGTTTCTCGCGGTCACGCACATTAGGAGCAGGAGCGTGCAGGATTTCAGTCTCAGCCATATCTCACCAATGGGATTCGAGGATGTGCAGTATGAGGTGCAACCACAACAGGGAAAGTCAAAATGGGTGGCTGCTGACAGAAATGCAACCTTCCCCACAGGTGAGCCTGCTTGCGCATAGGGGCTTGTTATTGGACCAATTCCGCAAAAAATTGCAGCCGTTTTCGATGCGTGTCGGAAATGAAGGCGCCTTTTTTTCTTTAAAAGCTGTACGAAATAAGTACCTTTAATTTGCAAGCAGTTGGTATCACGAGTTTTCGGGCTGCACACACCCACCCCTCGCTCCCCGCGGCTCGAAGGTGGATGACGCCCTGCTTGCACCGATCATCCTTGCCCTGCGACATTATCATAACCTTGCGCGCGGGCCCGTTTTTGAGCATACCAGCCCCACGAATAATAGAGGTGAGACTCATGCGCGCCCGGATCTATCAGCCGTCAAAAACTGCAATGTCCTCCGGCACGGCAAAGACACGCCACTGGGTGCTTGAGTTTGCGCCGGACAGCCCGCGCGAGATTGACCCGCTGATGGGGTGGACATCCTCGTCGGACACGCAAACTCAGGTACGTCTCAAGTTCGACACCCTGGATGCGGCCAAGGCCTATGCGAAAGAGCATGGGATCGAAGTTATCCAGCTCACGCCGAACAAGCGCAAACCAAACATCCGCGCCCGTGGATACGCGGAGAATTTTGCCGTGGACCGCAAAGGTGCGTGGACGCACTGAGTGGTGTAAATCGGGGCAAAGTTAGCACGGAATCGGGCAAAGATTTCGCGAAGACGATGGTTCGATCTAGATATGGGGCGCCCAACGGGCGCCTTTTCTATATGTAGATTTTGGTCGAGAGCTGCGGCACAGGAGGACGGCAATGGCGGGAAAAGCTCTGAACAAGGCGAACTTGCTGACCCTGGGCGCAGATGTTCTGGCCGACCTGCTTCTTGAAAGCGTCAAGGGCGACGCGGCCCGCCAACGGCGCGTGCGCATGGCGCTTGCGGCGGAACAGGGCCCCGAGACCATCGCAGCCGATGTGCGCAAACGATTTGAGCAGGTCCGGCGGGGGCGCAGCTTCATCTCTCGCAAGGCGCAGAAGACGCTGGCCAAGGAACTGTCCGACCTCACGCAGCTGATCGAAACAGGCATCGCGCCTGACGCGCCGGACCTGGCGTTCGACTTGCTTTGGGCGCAGTTACATCTGGCGGCCGGCATCCATGAGCGCACGGATGACAGTTGGGGCACAATTGGCGATGTGATGCGCGACGCGATGGACGCGATCTCGCGTGTTGCGCCATCTCTGACGAAGGACCCGAAGGCTCTGGCGGAAGACGTCTTCGAGGCGGCCTCGGTCGACGGATACGGCGCGTTCGATCACGCCGTCCATGCCTTGGCAGAGGCGTTGGGTGACACCGGTCTGGCACATCTCAAGGCGCTGGCCGAGGCTGCGCGGTCTGCGCCGCTGACCGAGGCTGATCTGATTCTGTACGAGTTCATCACCGACCCCGCACAGCGCGAAGACCGCGCGCGGGTCGCCCGCGACCGGACTGTCGAGATGATCCTGCAGGATGTTGCCGATTTGCAGGGGGACGTAGACGCATGGCTGTCCCGGTACACAGCCGAGCAACTCACCTTCCACACCATCGCCCCCGAGGCCGCGACACGCCTGCTGGCTGTGGGCCGAGCCGACGAGGCGCTTCGGCTTGTCGAAGGTGCCCTGCCGAATGATCATTGGTTCGACAGCCCCGATCTTGATGAAGTGCATTTCGCCTGCCTTGAGGCTTTGGGCCGCAAGGATGACCTCCGCAATGCCCTATGGGCGCGGTTCGAAAAGCGCCTCTGCCCGGATGCCCTGCGCCGACACCTCAAGCTCTTGCCGGATTTCGAGGACATCGAAGCCGAAGACGCCGCCCGCCAGCATGTGCTCACAATTCCAGGGGTGGACACAGCCTTGGCGTACTGCCTGCAAGTCCGGGACATGTCACTGGCCACCCAAATCGTTATTGAGCGCCACGCCGAGATCGACGGCGATGCCTATGACATCCTGACCCCGCTGGCCGATGCGCTGATTGCAACCCGCCCACTGGCTGCTGTCCTCCTCTGGCGGTCGATGATCGACTTCGCCCTTACCAAGTCTCGCTCAGGCCGCTACGGCCACGCCGCCCGCCACCTCGCGTCCTGTGCGACAGCGGACATGGCGATACCAGACTATGACGGGCACCCGACGCACGAGGAATATCTCGACGGACTGAAGGCAAATCACGCCCGCAAAGCGTCGTTCTGGGAGCGCGTCGTGGATTTTGGGTGAGCAAGCTGCACCCCTTGGTCATGGCGTGCTGGCTGGAAAGTTGGGCGGAGAGGGGCTCTGTTGCACAAATCTCGTGAGGGATTCATCTAGTGAATCCAGCGTGGTAGCCGGGGTGCATGAGCAGACCCACACCCCCGACCTACAAGACCAGGAACTGGCCAGCCTACAATGAAGCGCTCAAGCGCCGGGGCTCGCTGGCGATCTGGTTTGACCCTGAGATGAACTGGGATTCCGCGCCGACAGGCAGGCGTGGCCGACAGCAGACCTACAGCGATGCCGCTATCCAGACCTGCCTTTCGATGAAGGTTTTGTTCGGCATGGCGCTTCGGCAGACGACAGGCTTCGTCGAAAGCCTGTTGCGGCTGGTTGGTCTCGACTGGGCGGTGCCTGACTTCAGCACCCTGTCCCGCCGCCAGAAGACCCTGGCCGTCAACATCCCCTATCGTGGGTCGAAGGGCCCACTGCACCTGCTGATCGACAGCACCGGGATCAAGGTGGAGGGTGAAGGCGAGTGGCATGCGCGTAAGCATGCCGGCCCGAAACGCCCCGTCTGGCGCAAGATCCACCTCGGGATCGACGGGGAAACGCTGGAGATCCGAGCCGTCGAGATTACTGGAAGCCACATCGGCGATGCGCCGATCCTACCGGACCTTCTCAACCAAATCCCGAAGGACCAGGAGATCCGCAGCGTCACGGCTGATGGCGCCTATGACTCCCGCAAATGCCACGATGCGATCGCAGACCGCGGCGCATATGCTGTCATCCCGCCCCGCAAGAATGGGAAGCCATGGAAGACCGTCACCGCCGGCGCGGTCGCTCGAAACGAGGCCCTGCGCGCCTCCAAATACCTTAGTCGCGCCATATGGCGACGATGGAGTGGATACCACCGCCGGAGCCGCGTCGAGACGAAGATGCATTGTGTGAAGCTGCTGGGGCAGCGCCTCATGGCGCGAGACTTCGACCGTCAGGTTGCGGAACTCCAGGTCCGTATCGCCGTCCCGAACGGCTACACCGCGCTCGGCATACCTGTCACGGAAGCCGTGAGATGAGTCCGTCCGGGGAAAGGGGTACCTCGGCGTTCAGCCGATTTGTGCAACAGAGTCTTGACGATGCGCAGCGCAGTGCAATCCGCGTATTTCCACGGGGAGTGGAGTTCCGTGGCGAGGCAACATCGAAAAACTTCTTGTTGCCACAGGCAAAGCGTTATTGTGCTTTCTGCCTCGCAGAAGACGGAGGCCGCTTGGATTGGAGGTTCCGTCTGATCTGGGGCTTTCGTCACGTTCAGCGTTGCGATCGGCACGGCATTTGGCTCGACATCACCGGCAGTAGCACGGCGATCAATCTTAGGCGGGCTCTGCATGACAAGCCGATGGCAGCGCCTGTGAAAGTCAAGGACGCCACGCCTGCCTACTAGAGTGGTTCCGCAAGCGCGTACATGGACAAGCTGCCGACGAGCTGTAGCTGGCAGGGCAGACGATGGATCAGATCTTAGCAGAATCAGAGATGATTGGTGCGATCCTTGAGCTTGGGCACAAAATGGCACTCACATCTCTTTCGCCGGCAACAATGGAAGAGGCAAAAGATATCGGTTTTTCAATTTATTCGGAGAGACCAGATGCAGTCGAGGAAGCTCTGGACACCATCCGCAATGCCTCGCCTGCGACTGCAGTGCAAGCCGGTCCGCTGGCCTATTATGGTAAGCTCTTTGACTGGCTGGATCGTCGGAGCAATGCCACCGATCCCGGTCAGATCCGCGACATCTTGTGCGATCATATTGTGAAGCATTCAGCTATTGAACCGGGAACCAAGGTTCTCGGAGTTGAGATCAATCAACGGCGGTATCACACAATCCACAGTCTCTCAGAGGCAGTGAGAATTGATTGCTCTCGGTTGTCGCGCCTGCTGAAAAAGCTTGGCGGAATCCCTGCGGATGCCACTGAGGTGGAAAGCGGCAATATGGTTCTTGAAGTCGACAAGGTCATCCCCATTATCGAAGCGTTCACCACTGCAATTCGGCTCCATGAGGTTGCAGAATACTTCGGCGCCAGTCAGCGACAGGTGGAGATTCTTTATAGGGGAGGGCTGCTCAAGCCGCTTGTTCCGCGCGACGAGCGTGGCGCTGTACGCAATGTGGTCTTTGGCCGGGCGCATCTTGATGGTGTCCTGACAAAAATTTCCGATCTCCCGGTTCTTGATGGAAAGTGCCGAGAGCGGTTTCACACGATTTCGTACGCATGTCAGCGTGGCGCAGGCCGGTTTGAGCACATTTTTGCGGATATCTTGGAGGGAAAAATCCCTGCTTTCCGTGACCCAAAGACCCTAGGCATCAGATCAATCCATGTGGAGGTTGAAGCCTTAGTTGCTTTACGAAGATCAGCCTGATCGCTCAATAAATACATATCGACCTGGCCCGCTTCGGCGGGCTTTTTCGTGTTCTGTTGGTCTCTATTTTGGTGTAGTTTTGCGCTTGTCGTGGGATCTTGCCCTGATTTTCGCGGGATCTTTGCTCCGAGTTGGAATATTTGAAAAATAAGTATCTGATTTAAAACGGTTAATTTTGCTTCTTGGAGACAACTTTGCCCGTATTTTCAGTGGAAGATGTCGGTTCGACCTTTCTCACGACAGAAAGGACGCTCCAACGACCCGAGGGCGGCTTTCGCCGGGCCGCTATAGTTTAGGGTTCTATTCCGAAGTACTGAAGGTACTTTTCGATGGCGCGTTCAATTTCGTCCTGTGGTGTGCTGGGTTCCGGCATGCGGTAAATGTGCTGCCGTATCCCGATATAGACGATACCACCGTGGAGATTCCAAACATCCTCCATCTTTGGTGCCCGGTCTGAGCGGGCCAGAGCTTTGGTTTCTGCAAGGAGAGGTAAGAGGATAACGTTGCCCAGATGCTCCAGATAACGTTGGTTCAGCGACGCACCGGCAAGTCCTGAGAACATGAAGATGCGCATCCATTCGCGTTCGAAGATCAGCGAGCTGTATTCGCTATAGAACGCGATCAGCCTGTCACGAAGAGGATGGCTGCGGTCTGTCAGGCGCTCTGGCCAGTCCGGTGAAAGTCGGCCGATATAGACTTTCTCGTAGACCGCCTCGATCAACTCTTCTTTCGTTCCAAAGTAGTTGAAGATAAGAGACTGGGTCACACCAAGGCGGCGCGCCAATTCACGCGTGTTTCCTTCGAGACCGACCTCGGCGAAAAAACGTACGGCTTCATCGACAATCTGCTGGCGGCGCTCTGCGGGCGGCAAACGCTTGCGCGCGACGCCTTCTTCGCCGTCCAGGGCGGGGTTGTTGGAATGTCCGTCCATCATACGCTCTCGGATGTCTGGTAGTGCCAAAATTTTTCTCTTGCAACGACTCGCCTTTAAAGATCATCTGCTCAATAGTATTGATCAAGTGCTTAATAAGGCGCGGATCAAAAAAGAGGGGAGGACGCCATGAAGGCATCAGCGGGAGGCTATGCCCGGGCCGAGAGCGTTGGCCATGCGCTTGAGTTGCTGGCTGCAGCGGAGGGTCAGGGGCGTGTTTTGGCTGGTGGTCAAAGCCTGATCGCTGCAATGAACATGCGGTTGTCTGTTGGGGACTTGCTGGTCGATATCTCGAAGATCAGTGACTTGTCTGGCGTCGCAGTCGGGGATGGCGCGCTTCGGATCGGCGCTCTGACCCGCCACGCGCAGGTCGGCTCCGACCCGCTTGTCAATGTCCACACACCGCTCTTGAGAGACGCTGTTTCGCATATCGCGCATGCAGCTATTCGCAATCGGGGCACAATCGGGGGGGCGCTGGCCCATGCAGATCCAGCTGCGGAATTCCCGGCCTGCGCCCTCGCGCTGGGTGCGATTCTGCATGTTGATGGAGCAAACGGTGCGCGCAGTGTCGCGGCAGAGGACTTCTTCGAAGATGTTTTTACCACAGCGCTGAACGAGGGCGAACTCCTCACGTCGATAACTGTGCCGGTTGCAGAGAACGGCGAAGTGCAGGTCCTAGAAGAGGTCGCACGTCGATCTGGCGATTATGCGCTGGTGGGGCTTTGCCTCGTCAAACGTTCTGCGGGGCACCGCATCGCGCTGTTCTCGGTCGGGCCGAAACCCATTCTCGCAAAAGGGGCGATGGCGGCTCTCGACGCCGGTGATCTGGATGCCGCAGTCGAAAGCCTGTCTGCCGAGATTGACCCGCCATCTGACACGCAGGCCAGCGCGGCCTATCGTCGGCACTTGGCTGGAGTTCTTTTGCGCCGCGCAGTTGCCCGCCTCAAAGGAGATGTCGCATGACCGAACCGTTCCGTGACAAAGTTGACGTGTCCATGACGGTGAATGGCGAGCCGGTCGAGGCGCGCGTCCCGGCAGGGCAACACATGATCGACTTCCTGCGGCTTGAGCTGGGGCTGACCGGCGCTCATGCGAGCTGTGAACACGGCGTTTGCGGAGCGTGTACCATCCGCGTTGATGGCGACGCAGTGCGTGGGTGCCTGATGCTTGCCGCGCAGGCCGATGGAGCCGAGGTTTGGACTGTCGAGGGCCTGACCGACACCAATACAATCGACGATCTGCAAGATGCTTTCATTGCGCGGAATGCTTTGCAGTGCGGTTTCTGCACCCCGGGAATGCTCGTCGCAGCAGAGGAATTGCTGTCGAAAGGCGGGGTTCCGAGCCGGGCCGAGATCCGCGAACACCTATCCGGCAATTACTGCCGCTGCACAGGGTACGAGGCCATTATCGATGCCGTCGAGAGCGTCGCGCAAGACCGCGCCGGAAAGGTCACAGCATGACGATCCCGTTCAACAATCCCGACCGTCCGAACTCATACATTGGCAAGACTGTCCCACGCCCGAATGCAGCCAAGCTGGTGCAGGGAAGGGGCCGGTATGTCGACGACATCGTGCTCCCGCGTATGCTGCACGTGGCGTTTTCCCGATCGCCTGTGGCGCATGCAAAGATCGGCACCTTTGATCTTGAAGAGGCCAAAGCCGTCAAAGGCGTTGTGCGCATTTTCACCGGAGCCGATTTGGCCGAGGTCTGTACGCCTTGGGTCGCGGTACTGGCGCACCTCAAAGGTCTGAAATCGCCGCCTGAACATCCGTTGGCAGTGGACCGCGCCTGCTGGGTTGGCGAGCCGGTGGTCGCCGTTGTGGCAACCTCGCGCGCTGCGGCTGAAGAAGCGGCGTCGCTGGTGGTTGTCGACTACGAAGAACTGCCCGCAGTCACCGATACAATGACAGCGCTCGACGCCGACACGCCGGTCATTCACCCCGAGCTGGGGGACAACCTGGCCTTTCGCCGCCTGCATGAGGAGGGGGACGTCGATGCTGCGTTCAAGAGCGCCCACAAAGTGGTTTCGGCACGCTTTCGCACGGCACGCCACACCGGCGTCACGCTTGAGCCACGGTCGATCCTTGTCGATTGGAATCCAGCCGAAGGGCAAATGACAGCGTATCACGCGACCCAAGCGCCGCACATGATGCAGACGGTCTTTGCCAAGCATCTCGATATTCCTGAAAGCCGGGTGCGCGTGGTTTGTGGTGACGTGGGGGGCTCCTATGGCATCAAGGTGCATGTCTATCCTGACGAAGTTGCAACCGCCGCGATTGCCAAGGTGATGGGCCGTCCGATCAAGTTCATCGCGGATCGTTTGGAAAGCTTCAGCACTGACATTCACGCCCGCGACCACGAGATCGAGGCAAAGATTGCGGTTGATGAAGATGGGAAGATCCTTGCGATCGACGTCGATGACTGGACCGGTATCGGGCCTTACTCGGTCTATCCGCGCACCTCAGCGATCGAGGGCAATCAGGTCGTGAACCTGTGTGGCGGTCCGTATGATTTTGCAAACTATCGGGCGCAGACCACGGTGGTCTTCCAGAATAAGACACCGACCTGCCAGTACCGCGCCGTGGGGCACCCCATTGCTGTGGCAATCACCGAAGGCTTGGTGGATATGGCCGCGGCGGCGATCGGCATGGACCCGGTCGAAATCCGTCGACGTAACATGTACGCCGACGACGCCTACCCGGTGACGTCGCCTGCAAAGATGAGATTTGAAGGCCTGTCGCATCACGCATCTATGGACAAGCTCATCGAGATGATGGATTACGATGCGCTGCGCGCCGATCAGGCCGAAGCGCGCAAGCATGGTAAGTATCGCGGGATCGGTATTGCGTCTTTCATCGAACTGACCAACCCGTCGCCATTCATGTACGGCATCGGTGGCGCACGGATTTCGGCGCAAGACGGCTGCACCGTTCGGATGGATCCGGATGGGTCGGTCGTGGCGCTGTCGGGTGTGACCGAACAGGGGCAGGGCACTGAGGCGATGCTGAGCCAGGTCGTAGCTGAAGGCGTTGGCGTGAAACCGTCCAAGGTACGCGTGATCACGGGTGACACGCAGGTCACGCCCTATGGCGGCGGCACATGGGCTTCGCGCGGCGCCGGTATCGGAGGCGAGGCGGCATTGCAGGCGGCGCGAGCGTTGCGTGACTCGATCCTCGGAGTGGCAGCAGCCATGCTTCAGACTGATGCGAACAAGCTTGATATTCGCGACGGACAGGTGGTCGATGCCGACACTGGCGAAGAGCGTATGCCACTCGAGGAACTGGGCCGGATCGTCTATTTTCGGGGCGATACATTGCCCAAGGACCTGCCGCGCGAATTGGTCCAGACCCGGCATTTCATCACGATGGAATATCCGTTCGCCTTTACCAATGGCGTTCAGGCCTCGTACCTCGAGGTCGATCCAGACACAGGCGTTGTGACCCTTCTCAAACATTGGTGCGTTGAAGATTGCGGACGCGTGATCAACCCTCAACTCGTGGACGAACAGATCCGAGGGGGGATTGTTCAAGGTCTTGGTGGCGCGCTCTACGAAGAAATTCACTACGACGAGGATGGTCAGCTTCTGAATGGCTCAATGGCCGATTACTTGGTGCCGATGGCCGCCGAGATGCCTGATATGCAAATCGCCCATGTCGAAACGCCGACCAAGGAAAGCGAACTCGGTGCCAAAGGCGCGGGTGAGGCGGGAACCGCCGGAGCGCCAGCCGCTGTTATGAACGCAATCAATGATGCTCTGCGTCCTCTGGGTGCTCAGGTGACGGAAATGCCTTTCACACCCGAACGTATCCTGAGGGCGCTGGGCAAGATCAACGACTGAACCAAAAGGGCGCAGGGGAGTGCGCCCATCAAAAGGGAGGACAACCATGAAACTCACGGCGCTTACAACAATCGGTGCAATGCTCATCGGCACCGCTGCGCTTTCTCAGCAAAGCCTGACTGTCAATATCGGCTCGTCGCATCCAGAGGCCAACATCTGGGTCTACGCGATGAAAAACACCTTCCAGCCCGAGGTGAACCGTATCCTTGCCGAAAACGGCAACGAATATCAGGTCAACTGGGTCGAGAACTACGCAGGCACGCTCTACAAGTTCACCGATACGCGTGAAGCGGTCATGGACGGAATTGTTGATGTCGGCATGGTCGGCACGGTGTGGGAAGGGGCCAACATGCCGCTTCAGAACGTGACTTACTTCACACCTTTCGCCACTGAAGATCACCGCATGATCATCGAAATCTTCGATGACCTTTCAGAAAATCTGCCCGAGCTGAAAAACAGCTGGGCCGAAAACGGAATGGTGCACCTGTCTTCGCTGATCACCGACAGCTATGACATCTATGGCACGTTCCCAGTGTCCTCGATGGCGGATCTGCAGAACCGCAAGCTGAATGCACCCGGAACGTCGGCCAACTGGCTGCGGGAAACCGGGGCGACGCCGGTCGACGGCGCGTTGACCACCTACTACACCAATATCCAGACCGGTGTGACTGAGGGCACCTTGTCCTTTGCATCAGGCATTCTGCCGACGCGCGTTTACGAAGTTGCACCAGAGCTGACCCGAGTGGGCATCGGTTCGATGTATTTCGGTGGTATTGCTGCGAACAAAGATTTCTTCGAAGGATTGCCAGCGCCGGTACAAACCGCTTTCCGTGAAGCGGCGCAGGCGACATCGATTGCGCATGGCGACTATGTTGGTGACCTGGCAGCGCGCGCGTTGGACGAGATGCAGGCCGCAGGCCTGACCATTCATCAGCTTCCTGACGAAGAAAAAGCCAAGTGGGTCAACGGTCTGCCGAACATCATCGAGCCTTGGCTTGAACAGACCGGCGATGCAGGCAAGACTGTGCTAAAGGCATATTTCGCGGCTCTGCGCGAGCGGGGCGCGACACCGCTTCGGAATTGGGACGAAGGGCTTTAAGGCCAAAACCTGAATTTTGCGCCCGTCCGGCCCAAAGTGGACCGGGCGGGCGTGTTGTTGACCGCAGGACGCCACGATATGAGCAATGAAGACACACCAGAGCTGCAAGCGGATCGCTTTGTGCCGTCCTTCTCTGAGGCTCCCTTTGGTGCGGTGCTCGGATCGCTTGCGGCCGCCATGTCGGCGGTGGGAACGGCGAGCATCGGAGCGCTGATGCTTCTCATTGTGGCGGATGTGATCGGTCGGAATTTTCTGGACGCCCCGATCACCGGTGTGTCCGAAATCGCCGCTCGTGCCGTTGTGGCCATTGTCTTTTTGCAAGTCCCTGCTGCGATCCTGCAACTGCGCCTGACACGTGCCGACTTTCTGGTGCGCCGTCTGCAAAGCGTCAGCCCAGGACTTGTCGCGACGCTGGAGGCGCTGTTTTGCCTCGTAGGTGCCATCGTTTTTGCGCTCATCCTGTGGGCCTCTTGGCCGAAATTCCTGAGTGCTTGGCAAACCGCCGAATTCTTCGGCGTTCAGGGAGTCTGGACCATCCCGACTTGGCCGTTTCGCGGGATCACCATCCTTGGGTGTATAGTCGCCGCACTGGCTGCACTTTACAGAGCCCGTGAAGAGCTTCGCAGCGTGAGGAGCACAGCATGACCACGCTGACCATCGGTTTCATTCTGATCGCCGTGCTGGTTGGTCTGGTGCTTCTTGGAATGCAGATCGCATATGCATTGTTCGGCGTGGCATTTCTGGGCATCTGGGTCATCCGAGGAAATATCGACCTGTCATTCCGGATGCTGGAATTGACTGCGTACTCTGGCATCGCCGACTATCTGTTCGCCACAATCCCGCTGTTCGTATTGATGGGCTTATTGGTCAGCGTCTCCAACGTTGGACGCGATACGTTCGAAGTGGCAGAGGAACTGTTGCGCCGCATGATTTGCGGGCTCGGCGTGGCGACGGTTGCCGCAAACACGATTTTTGCGGCGGTTACTGGCGTGTCAATCGCCTCGGCTGCAGTCTTTACCCGGGTTGCCGTGCCCGAGATGACGCGTCATGGCTATCGTCCGGCGTTTTCTGCCGGTACTGTTGCCGGATCGTCCGTTCTGGGCATGTTAATCCCGCCGTCGCTGCTGTTGATCATCTACGGCGTTCTCGCCGAGGTTTCGATCGGTGGCATGTTCATTGCCGGGATCATTCCGGGCCTGATGCTAGCACTTGGCTTTGTCGCCATGCTGATCGGGATCACTATCGCGTTTCCGAGTTTTGTCCTGAACGACCCGGACGCGGTCCGTGAACGGCGGTTGGATCGCGATTTCACACCCATGCCGCTGAGGACACTGATCCTCAAGCTGGTGCCGATCATCCTTCTTGTCATTCTCGTGCTTGGGGGGCTCTACACCGGCTTTTTTACCCCGACTGAGGCGGGCGGCATTGGCGCGTTTGGTGCGCTGATCGTGGCTCTGTCGCGACGCAGCCTTGATCGGCACAAACTTTGGCAAGTGATGAAGCAGACCGGCGTGATCTCGGTCTCGATCTTGTTGCTGCTTGTGGCTGCGTCTTTTTATTCTCGTATGTTGGCGATTGCCGGGCTGCCAAATGCCATCGCAGGTTTGGTCACGGATTCGGGTTTTGGGCCGCTCGGGTTCCTTTTCTTTTATGCCGTGATCATCCTGCTGATGGGTATGATCCTCGACAGTACGTCGATCTTGCTCATTATGGTGCCCATCGCGGCACCCATTGCCCAAGGCCTCGGCATCGACCTCATGCATTTTGGTATTGTCACCGTGATCGCGGTCGAGATCGGCTTGCTCACCCCACCATTCGGGATATCGGTCTTCACCGTGCACAACACGCTCAACGACCCGAACGTGTCTGTCGAACAAATTTTCGCGGCAACGCTGCCGTTTATTGCGGTAATGCTGGTGGTGCTCATCATCGTGGCGCTTGTGCCGGGCACGGCAACGGTTTTCCTTTAGCTTTGCGATCTATCGATTTCATGCGCCAGTCGTGCTCTTGGCTACGCAGTGACGCAGACCAATTGGTCGTCCTGATTGTCTGACAAGGTTATGCCGACCTGAGCGCCAAGGCGGCAGTTGATCCGGACAAAATCCCTGACGGCTCGACCTGCGCTGGTCCAAGATGTGTCTTACATCCTTCACTAATCTGTCAGCGTCACAGCCGGTTGGCACAGACCCATGAGGCTCCTTGCCTTGAAGAACCGCCGCCGATATCCAACAGTCTGCATATCGTTTTGAAAAACTGCGAAGCGGAGACCGTTTTGACTGCATCGTCCAATCCTGTTTTCCGCATCGAGCCGGTCGTCTCGCTGACGTCTGACGTTGCGGACGTGATCAACCGACATTTTGACATGATGCGGGCGCAAACGCCGTCGGAAAGCTGCCATGTCATGACCGCCGATGATCTGTTCAATGCGGGGGCGCATGTGTTCGCTTTACGCAGCGATGACAAAACAATGGGACTTGCAGCGCTCAAGCCGCTGGACGCTCAACACGGCGAACTGAAGTCCATGCACACCAAGGCAGAGGCTCGCGGATTGGGGGTGGGTGCCGCTTTGGTGCGACACATCCTGTCTGTCGGACGCGATCTGCGGATGACACGCATCAGCCTTGAGACAGGATCAGAAGCCCCCTTCGCGCCGGCCCGGCGTCTCTACGAGCGTCACGGCTTTACCTACTGCCCGCCATTTGCCGGTTACGCCGAAGACCCGCTCAGTGTTTTTATGACAAGAACTCTCTGAGCCTCTCTTGCCCCGTATCGCCAAACACGGCAAATACACACCTAGCGGTCCCTTAGCTCAACTGGATAGAGCAGCTGACTTCTAATCAGCAGGTTGAGGGTTCGAGTCCTTCAGGGATCGCCAGTGCTCCGTATATAGAATGACTGTCCGACTGGGTCGCGCATGTTCTGCGAGGCCCTGCTCAGAGTTTGTTCTGCAACCTGCATCGCCCCGTTCCGATCCAGCGTGTTGGCGTGTGTCGACCGGTCAGGCGCTTGGTAAAAGGATATGGTCAAAGAAATCCGACAGAGCGGTCGTCGCGTCCAAAGGCAGGATATGCGCCACATATTGGTCCGGTCGGACGATAATCATGCAACCCCGGTCCCGGTCGATACCGCGCAGTTCGAAAATGTTCTCGCCGGATTTATGGTCGACGCAAAAGACCTTTTCGAAATCCCGCAGCCCGTATTTACCTTTCTCAGGGCGCAAGACCTCATGCATGATTTCAAACCGCAGTTTGGTAAAGTCCTGCTGGAATACGGCGCGCAGATCAATCACCGCATCGAGGTCCTGTCCCTCGCGCAGGCTGCGCCGCATCGGTGACGCGGGATCGGAAAGCAGGTACGTGCATAGCCTGTCAATGGCGCCGTCGCGCTCGCCGTTGTCATCCCGTCCGGCAAATGCATAGAGCCGCCAACGGGCATCCGCCTCTGCGACATGCCCGAGATGCATCGGTTTCGCGTCTGCAAGCCGCACAACGCGGGCCGAGTGAAATCGCTTTCCGAGGATCTGACCGGTCGCCAAATGCTGGTGTTCAGGCGTCCCGACAATCGAGGATTGCTCGTACTGCACTGCCAGCCCCCCAGTGAATTCGAGGTTCTGAATGAACTGCGCCTGAAAGCGCGGCATTTCACTGCCGTCGAGCTCAGACTTGCCCGGCGGCGCGCTCATGATCCGGGCCCATTTGTGATCCGTCTCAACCAGACGTTTGGCCTCAAGCTGACGTTCAGCAGAATAGCTGTGCAGCAGGCTTGGAGCCGAAAGCCCCCTGAGCACATGAGCGAGTTTCCAGCCAAGGTTAAACGTATCCCCCATCGATACATTCATGCCTTGCCCGGCTTTCGGGCTATGGGTGTGACAGGCATCGCCCGCGGTGAACACGCGTGGCGTTCGCTGGGCCTGCTGCTCGGGAGGGACGTCATCAAATTTGTCGGTCAGCCGGTGACCAATCTCATAGATTGACCACCAGACCACTTCTTTGACGTCGAGGCTGTAAGGACGCATGATCCGGTTTGCGGCAGCAATGATGTGCTCTGACGTGAGGTTTCGATTGGCAACGCGTTCGTCTGGGTTGAGCTTGTCAAGCTCGACGTACATCCGGAACAGGTATCCGCCTTCGCGTGGAATGATCAGGACGTTGCCCTCGTTTGCGGACTGGATCAGACATTTGCGCCGGACATCCGGAAAATCCGAGTTGGCCAGAATGTCCATGACACCCCATGCCTGATGCGCGGCATCGCCATGGAGCTTGCCTCCGATCGCTGTGCGTACAGCGCTGCGTGCACCGTCACAGCCAACAAGATAGTTTGCGCGCACCTTCGAGAGCCCGTCGATGCTGCCGTCTGGCGCCACATGTTCGAGGATGACGGTGACCGGATGATCATCTGTATTCGTGTCGATTGTCAGATCCCGCACGCGCACTCCATAGGAAGGCTCCAGCCGTGTCGGCGCATTCTTCATCACGTCCAGAAACATCTGATGCACCCGGGCCTGATTCATGATGGTATGCGGCATCTCTGACTGATCGTCCGCCACGTCCTGAGCAATTCCGACGCGCGTAATATTCTGCGGCGCTTCCGGGTCTGGACGCCAGAATGTGGTCTGGTTCACCCAATACGCCTCTCGTTTTACCTTGTCGGCAAACCCGAAGGCCTGAAACATCTCCATCGATCGGACACTGATTCCATCTGCCTGGCCTTTCTCCATGGGCCCCTGTTTTGGCTCCACAATAAGTGTCGAAATATCCGGAAAGCGCGCCAGCTGCGCGGCGAGGCAAAGCCCAGCAGGCCCGCAACCGGCGATCAGGACATCCACAGTGTCTGGCAGCGCGCTATCCGTACGATCGCCGATGTCCAGATTCGCGGCCTTTGGGGAAACGTCGGGGTCACCGGGGCGGAACCCGTCAACGTAGTACTGCATGAGATTTTCCTCCTCCGCGGCCCGATGCCTGAAATCGATATGCGTACATATCAATTGCATGGAAAAATTGATATGTATACATATTTATTTCTTGTTCTTGCTCGGCACCGCTCGCAAACTGGGGCCGAATCCTCATGGAAGGAGCGTACGTCGTGGAAGCACTGAATATGCCCGGACACCTGATCCGCCGGCTCAACCAATTGTCGACACAGGTCTTCGCGTCGCGTATGCAGGCGGCCGGAATTGACGTGACCCCCGTCCAGTTCGCGGCTCTCGATGCGATACGAACAACGCCCGGTCTGGATCAGGCGGGAATCGCTGCAATGATTGCCTATGACCGTGCCACAATCGGCGGCGTGATCGAACGGCTCCTGCAAAAGGGCTATATTGAACGCGCGGTCAGCGACCGAGATCGTCGCGCCCGCGTGATAACGATGACCGAAGCGGGGCAGGCGGCCTACGCCCAAATCTTGCCGATTGTCCGGGATCTGCAGTCCGACATTCTGCCAGGTTTGAGCGAAGACGAGTCGCGGCTTTTGCTGAGTCTCATGAAGAAGGTGGTAAACGCGTAAGTCTTAGACAGGATGGTCTCTAGTTCGATGCGGATTTCGCCTTAAAAAAGGCGCAATCCCGAGCATCGAAAAAAAGTTGGCCAAAGGTGAAAAAAGCGCTTGCGGAGGTTTGGGAGCATCTCTAAATAGCGCTTCACCGGCGGCGCTGAGGTGCACGTTGGGACGCTGGAAGGGATGCTGGGCTGAGGTCTGGGTGGAACGGAAGGCGGATAATTCAGAGG
>JAUIIR010000143.1 GCA_030431485.1 Alphaproteobacteria bacterium | reverse complement strand
TGCGGGGGCCTTGGCCCGCCGCATGATCTCGTAGGTCGAATGCTCCTTGCCGTCGGACAGGACCTTCAACACGCGCTGCAACCGGGCGCTCTTGAGGGCGGATGCCGCGTTCATGTCAGCTGCTCCGGAAACGGACGCGGCGGCCGGTGTTCTGGTGAATGCCGCAATCATCGACCATGGCGCGATGCCGATTGCACATCCGGTGGTGCGGCCCTTCGCTCTCGAACGTGGCGGTGCAGCCATGGGCGATGCACACACGGGTCTTTTGCGCGTCCTTCCGGGTCAGCTCATCAACCTTGATCTCGGCCAGAGCCTTGATGTTGACCAGTCCGCTCTTGGGTTTGCCAAGGTGATCGATCACACGGTAGTGACCGCCCTCCTGAACGATGCGATACCGATCAGCCATTGCACTGCCCCGCCGCGAAGTTGCCAAGCCACTCCGGCGCACGAGTTGTGGCCACGTCCGCCGCCAGCAGCCGTTCCAACCGACCCAGATGGCCGTCCAGGTCGAGGCGGTGCAGATCCGCCATGACCCCGTCCGTCAGCGTGTCAATCACGCGACCATGGCAATGTGCGGCATCATCATCGCCGCGCTCATCCGCCAGAAACTGCTGGGTGCGCCGTTCGCGCAGCTGCTGCAAGCGATCCAGCACGCGACGAACCGTGCTGGCATCGGAAATGGCGTTGGGAATGGGCATTGAACGCTCCTTCAAGACAGGAAGAACAGGGGGAGAAAGATCACCGATCCGATGATCCAGACGATCAGGCAGACCGCCCCGATCACGTCGCCATAAAGGCCCGTGTCGTGGCGCTCCTCGAAGGTCATGATCCAGTCCCACGCCGCCCTCAGGGAGGAGGAGAGAGGGCGGC
This sequence comes from Alphaproteobacteria bacterium, assembly GCA_030431485.1. Lineage (GTDB taxonomy): Bacteria > Pseudomonadota > Alphaproteobacteria > Rhodobacterales > Rhodobacteraceae > Marivita. The sequence goes on along the minus strand of JAUIIR010000143.1, from coordinate 3,978 downwards.
GCGGGCGCCCCTGCAACGCAGGGGAACCGGGCGAGCGCTGCTCGTGAGTGGTGGCCTTGCCTGCCAACTCGCCCGGATAGTCAAAGTCGTCGATATGGATGAAGGGGGCCTCGTCGCGCATCACTCATCCACCTCCGGAAACAGGATCGCGCCCGCCAGCCAGCACGGCAGGATCACCGGCCAGCACCCAAGGGTGACGATCACGAAAAGCACGACCAGCGGCCAGCTGCGCAGCACCCGGCGCAGGTCCTCGGCCAGCACGATCAGCGCGGCGGTCACGATGCCGCCCAGCAGATACCAGCCCAGCATCACGATGCCTCCTTCTTGGTCTGGGGAATGGGACGGGGGGTGGAGATCGGCCAGGCGAGACCCTCAGGCCAGATGGCGGAAAAGAACTCGCTCACGATCATAGCCGTGTGCGGATGCATCCCGACTGATCCGCGCCGCGCCCTGTCGATGGCACCGGCAACACGGCGGGCGATGATCTCTCGGCTATCCCGCCACTGATACATCGGGCCTTGATATGGCCAGAGATCGCCACATGTAGGCGCGGCTATTCCAGTCCCCGCGGTGTAAGCTTGGTCAAGCAAGCGGACATGCCGAGCCGCCTCGCGCGTCTTGTCGCTTTGCGGACGTGGCCGCACTGGCGCGTAAGCCCGCACAGCCATGTTCAAGGCAGCAAACTCGGATTTGGCACCCGCCAAAAGGCCGCGCAACTCGGGCCGCATCTTGCAGAAGGGAACCGCCATCACGCCGCCCCCCGCTTGGGGTCAGCCGCGACAGGGCGCGGGATGTCCGAGGGCCATTCGAGGTCCTCGGGCCAGTTCTCGGAGAACCAAGCCATGACCTTTCTCTCAGTCTTGGCATGGCACCCCGCTCCTTTCCGAAGGCGGTCAAAAAACTGACCGTCACCCCGGACGAGAAAGGCCGTGCGCCAATGGGTGATCCCATGGTGGGCCGAGTATGCATCACACAAGGTGATGAGGGAGGTATATGGATCACTGCTCATACGCAGGATCATACACATCTATCTTGTCCTTGCAAGATAGATATTCCTTACTTTCGCGAATCAGATTTATCTATCTTACTAACCGTGCTTACTGGGGGCATGAGCATGGTGACGAAAGAACGAACGGAGCAATTTAAAGCGCACTTTCTGGCGACCGTTTCTGCTGCGCTGAAGAAATCCGGTGTTTCAGGTCGTCAGGCATCCATCGCTGTTGTGGGCCATGATGGCCTCATTCGCGACATTCGCGCAGGCCGCTTGCCAAGCCCAGAAAAGATAGACGCGCTTTGCGAGTTCCTGGGCATCGACTTCTACATCGGTCCACCTCGGCAACCTGCTGATGCGCCCACCATAGACCCAACCGACAATCTGGATTACGCACTGGTTGCGGCCTACCCGGTCGAGGCCTCGGCCGGCCCCGGCGCGACAGCCGTGGACGTGGCCTCGGATGGCGCGCTCGCCTTTCGCAAGGAGTGGCTGTCACGGCGCGGGATCAGCGTCGACAATGCCGCACTTCTCCGCGCCAGGGGGGACAGCATGCAGCCCGTCATATGGCACGGCGACCTGATCATGATCGACAGGTCCCGCACCGTCCCGCGCATCCGCGATCCCAAGGCCGTGTCGCTGCGCAAGGGCTACCAGGACGACATCTACGTGGTCGAGCTGGAGGGAAGCCTGCTGGTCAAGGCCTTGCGCCGCCCCTCCGAACACCGATTGATCATCTTCTCGGAAAACACCGCGCACTATGACCCCGTCGAGCTGCGCGACGAAGAGATCAACGCCCTCCGCGTCGTGGGCAAGGCGGTCTGGTGGGGGCATTCAGCGGATTGATAAGCGCCGCCACTGAGCAAAGCTCACTTTAGCCCCGGCAGATTGGCTGGCAGGTTTTGTACTATTTTAGGGAGTTTGCAATGGACCATGAAGCCGAGCAGCGTAGACGCGCAATGCTTTCGATCTCCGCAGTAGCTGCAATCATGGCCGTCGTGGTGAGGCGCAACCTTTCAATCCTTCCCGGATGACACCTACCAATCGTTCCTAGACTGACCGTCAGAACCCCGGAAGGCTTTGAATTTGTTGAGATACTACACCTCGGAGAATGGCCGCAATCGGAGACGCGCTCGCCGACGCCTAAGTCATTGATTTTTCAAGATGGGCAATTGATTGCGGCAACGATTGCGGCAACTAATCCTGACTATTCATCGTCAGTTTTGGGCTCGCCTGCTTCATTGGCGCTCATTGCGGCGATAATCGCCGCGAGTGTATCACGTGTGAAGCCGCGAATTTAGCGCCCGCCGTCCGCTTCGATCACTGCGAGTTGGGTGACGTCGCTCTCAAAATTCAAGACATCTACCATGTCGCGCCGGTAGCTACGTTCCTTGATGCCTGCAAGGATCGCTGTAACGACCTGCTTGACGATAGCGTCATCGCTCACGCGGATGAGCCGTACCATAGCCCTTTCCGCTGGTGAAAGGTCCCCGATGTTGTCTAGCTTTAGCTTAGCTCCGACCAAAGCTGCTAAGTCGTCAAAAGAGTAGACCTCATCAGAAACTATCGACGACGGCGATACACCTGTCAGGTTTGCAATTTTCAGGACTGTCATGTCGTTTGGTCTGGTCCGCCCGGTTTCGTAGTTGGCCAGGGCGGCACGCGAAACGCCAATTTTCTCAGCAAAACTCGCTTGAGTTTCGTTGCCACGCAGCGCGCGGATACGCTTACCAATCGCGTTGTCGAAAGCCTCTTGTGTCATTTGTGTATCTCGTGTATTGTGTGTATAAAGTGATGCTTGTGTATCGTAGCACAAAGGAGGCGAAAGTGACAACGACTGTTGAACAAGCTAAGGCGCGTCTAAAGGCCAATGGTGTCACGATCAAAGCTTGGGCCGAAGAGAACGGCTTTCCGGTGACCTCGGTGCGCGCGATCATTTCTGGCCACAACAAAGGCAATTATGGGCAAGCCCACAAAATCGCCGTCGCACTCGGTATAAAGGAACAGGCAGATTGACACGCCTGAGCCCAAAACAGTTGGCCGACGCAACTGGCATACCTGAGCGTACATTACGCGATGCATTCGCCAGTGGCCATCATTGCGATCGCAAAACCGTCTAAGTCTGACCCCGAGCCAACCCTTGGCCCGGTGCATCTGTCGTGGTTTGAAACACGCAAGGTCAAGAAAGCTGTTAAAGAGGTTCTCAAAGACCCGGGCAGTGCCGAGTTCGGTTCGATCTATGCCCGCCGAAACGACGAAACCTCGATAGACGTATGCGGCTTTGTCAGTGCTCGAAATTCGTTTGGCGGCATGACGGGGATGCAACCGTTTCACACCTCGATCTTTTCGACTGGCTCGACGGGCATGGTATGGATATCGGACCCATGGCAAGTCGCCGTACTATGCAAAGCGGCAGGCATGTTCGGCAACGGGTTGGCGGAACGATTGATGGAATAGCGTTTGGCTTGCGGAAAATCGTTTCGCAGTTCCGCCTTGGCATCTGGGCGGCCTGACTTTCCCTAAGTCATTGTTTTACATGGCCGGAATGGCTTTCTGCGAAACGCGGATCGAACTGCGCAGACCATTTCGCAGTTCCGAAGCCTCATGCCAGTCGTTTTCGCCCCGCTCAACACCCTCCGAACGGACCGTTGAACCATATTTGAAAGGGCTTTCAGCGCATCAGGGCCTGCGGCTAGGTCGCGCCGCTCGTTTCGCAGCTTACCCCTTGAAACCGCCTGTTTTGGCTCCGACTGCAAAACATCTGCCCGGCGCGCTACGGTTCCCAACCTTTTCCTCAACCCCTTGGTTTTATTGCCATCCGAGGTCTCCCGCCTTCATCGACCCTCTTCCGGCATCCACTGTAAAAGACTGTGTCACCCAACACCGCTTGTAGCGTGACGCGTTTCTTTGCAGTGATTTACACAGTCTTTTACAGCAACGCAGTTTTCGCCGTGGGGCGTCTCCGGGGGACGAAACCCTTCAATCCG
>JAUIIR010000055.1 GCA_030431485.1 Alphaproteobacteria bacterium | reverse complement strand
AGGTGGACGCCGTGAAATCGGCACCCGCGATGGCGGAACAACAGCCGATATAGCCTTCCAGCGGTGTACGTGTGAGCATGTTGCGCCACGGGGCCAAGCGCGCCGCATCGTTGCGCATCTCGGGAGCGAACCAGCGGTCCAGAATACCATCGGCCATCGACCCGATACCTCCGGCCCGCAGCCCGTCAATCCGCTCCTGCCACATCTCGGGCGATCCGATCTTGGCTGCGGTATCCATGAGCACCAACCCGCGCAGCAACTCGGGTCGCCTTGCAGCCAAACCCTGACCGATCAACCCACCGATCGAAAGGCCAACAAAGACAATGTCCCCTACCCCCAAAGCGTCAATCACCGCCTCGGCATCCGAAACGAGTGTATCAATGTCATAGGGTGCCTCCGGACAATCCGAAAGACCGTGCCCCCGCTTGTCAAAGCGGACAATTCGAAGACCGGCCGGCAGACTTGGCAACAGCGGTTCCCAAACCCGGAGATCAGTGCCCAACGAATTCGCGAACATCACAAAAGGGCCATCCTCGGGCCCATCGACTTGGACATGAAGAACAACGCCTTGACACGTGACAGTTTGCATAAGGCTTCCTCCCCTTGGCTGTCTTTTCGCATGACTTCTACATGCTGAAAATTATATTCTTTGCGAAAATAGATAACCCATAGGTTATATATGGTTGATCACCGCATCCGTCTTCGCCATCTGAGGTGCTTCCTTGAGACCGCACGGCTTGGCTCACTTTCGGCCGCTGCAACAGCCATGAATGTCTCTCAGCCTGCAGTGTCGAAAACCATTCGCGAGCTTGAAGACATTCTTGGTAAACCTCTCTTTGACCGAAGCCATCGACGACTGGCGCTGACGACCGTGGGGCGCGTGTTTCAGCAGCACGCGGGAGCCGCAATGTCGGAATTGTCACGCGCTCAATCGCTTGTGAAAGACACGCCCTCTCAAATCACCCGCCTGTCCGTCGGCGTTTTACCAACAGCAGCCACGTCGCTTATGCCGCGTGCCGCTTTGGCATTTCGCGATAGTCACCCGACCTGCTTGCTGCGGGTCAGCACGGGTCCGAACTGGCTTTTGATGTCGCAGCTGCGGGACAGCAGTCTTGATCTTGTGGTTGGCCGCATGGGCAATGCCGACGTGATGCAGCACCTGTCCTTCCATCATCTCTACTCCGAAAATATCGCCGCCGTCGTACGTCCAGAACACCCGCTTTGCGACACGTCCCAACCGCTTGACGCCTTGGCCGCTTACCCGCTGCTTTTGCCACCACCTGGTGCTGTGATTGCACCATTGGTGCGTGCGTTGCTGTCGCGGCATGGCATCGCGGCACAGAACGCGGCATTCGAATCCGTGTCGCTGGCCTTTGGCCGTCGGGTGGTTCAATCGTCAGATGCGGTCTGGTTTATTTCGCGAGGCGTCGTCGAAGATGAATTGGATACAGGCACACTGACTGCGCTTCCGCTTGGTGATGAGATGCGCGGCGGCCCGATCGGTATCTCGATGCGAGCCGACGGTGTATTGACCGATGCGCAATCCGGCTTGATCCGTGCACTGGAGACCGCCCGTGACGCGCTGCGCCCTCTTGGCGGATCACGCGCTTAAAACGGCAGGCCGATATAGTTCTCGGCCAGATCGCGCCGCGCCGTTTCAGACTGCGACAAGTGGTAAAGCGTTGCCTTGCGCATCTGCGCAGCAAAGCTGTCTTCGCCATCAAACTGGTGGAGCATCGTGGTCATCTGCCAACTGAACCGCATGGCTTTCCAGATGCGCAGCAAGGCGCGTTCGGAATAGCTGTCGATGCCTGTTTTGTCGCCTTTCTTCACAGCGTCGATCAGCGCCTGATACAGGTAATGCACGTCGGACACGGCAAGGTTCAGCCCCTTGGCACCAGTTGGCGGTACGATATGCGCGGCATCGCCGACAAGGAACAATCGCCCCCAACGCAATGGTTCACTCACGAATGACCGCAAGGGCGCTATAGATTTTTCAATCGACGGGCCTGTTTCCATATGGTCCGCCACCTCTGACGGCAGGCAGGACTTGAGCGTTGTCCAAAACCGCTCGTCGCTCCACTCATCAACCCTATCAGACAGAGGCACCTGAACATAATAGCGGCTGAGCGTTTCGCTGCGCATAGACGCCAGCGCAAACCCGTTGGAGGAATTGGCGTATATCAGTTCTTCGTGGGCAGGTCTGGTCCGAGACAAGACACCAAGCCATCCGAACGGATAAACGCGTTCAAATTCGCTGCGCTTATCTTCAGGGATTGTCTTGCGGCTGACGCCGTGAAACCCGTCACACCCGGCGACATACGCGCAATCGAGCCGTTTCCGCTCACCACCAACGCTGTATTCGATATACGGCTCAGAGCTGTCCGCATCGTGGATCACGACATCCTCAACTCCGTGCACAATGGTTGCGCCCATCGCATCCTGCGCGGCGTAAAGATCGGCTGTGACCTCGGTCTGGCCATAGACCATGACCGACGTGCCGGTCAGTTCCTTAAAATTGATCCGAACCATCAGTTCGTCGTCGGTGAGAAAGCAGCCGTCATGCGGCAGACCTTCCGCTGCCATACGGTCGCCAACTCCGGCTTCCTGCAGCATCGCTACGGTACCCGCCTCCAAGACACCTGCGCGAATCCGCGACAAAACATGCTCTCGAGAAGCGCGTTCGAGAATGACAGTCGCGACGCCTGCTTTGTTCAGAAGCTGAGACAACAACAGGCCGGACGGCCCACCTCCGATAATCGCAACTTCGGCTTTCATGGCAGCCCTCCTCCAGACGCGTGGAAGATGTTTAACGACGGGCGCGCGGGCGAGGAATGGCCTCAAAGCGCGAGCAATGGTAAGAATCAAACATGAGTACGCAAAACACCATTCCCGCTTTCGGCCTTTACGGGGAATCCGACCAATTCCCGGACGTCATCCACTACGAGGATTTCTCGGTTCGCGCCCCAATCCATGACTGGCGCATCCTGCCTCATCGCCACGGGCAGATGTCGCAATTGTTCATGGTTGAAAAGGGCTGGATCGACGCTGTAGTCGACGGTGAAAAATATCATGTTTCAGAGAATGAATTTCTATATATACCAGATAATTGCGTGCATGAATTCATGTTTCACCCGAACTCTCAGGGCAAGATATTCTCTTTGCCCGCGACACTTGTGCAGACGATCTCACCGGCCACGGATCACCTGCTGACCACGCTCTCTGAACCGTTTGTCGGAAGGATCGGGCATAGTCTCGACCGCATGGCACGGCTCCTGCGCGACACCATCGACGCGGCGATATCGTTCCGCGGCCAACAGGTCGTCGGATTGGCACATTCCGTGCTCGCCAATCTGGCAGAGACAAGGCTGAGCGAAAGCCCTGCTACTCAGAAGACAAAACACGCCCGGCTGTTTGCTCTGGATGCGTTGATTGCAAAGCACCTGTCCGACAACTGGTCCGCCTCTGATTTTGCAAAGGCATTGTCGATCAGCACCGGCCATCTCAGCCGCTTGTGCCGCGCAGCCAAAGGTGTCGGAGCGACAGCCTATATCGAACAACAGCATATGCAGGAAGCCTGCCGCATGCTGGCCTTTACTCAATTGCCCGTGTCGGAAATCGGCTACCGGCTTGGCTTTGTCGACCCATCATATTTTTCCAAACGCTTTCGCGCGGCGTGTGGTCAAACACCCACGGAATATCGGGCACGGTTCACGAATTGAGCACGAAGGAGGCCAATGAGATAATCCGCTCTGGATCGGGATGCTTACCTGCCGCAAGGCTGCATTTTTTCCAACACGCCCGGAAATAGAGTTTCGCGGTCGACTGAGCGAACGCATGTGCGTCTTTCTCTGGCGCGTCGCTCGCGCGCAATTCATCGCGCCACGTCTGCCACTCTGACAGCTCGGTCATTACACACTCTGACTTACCGCCAAGCTCTGTGATCATATCAGCAAACTGATCAGAACCCGGCCCTTTCAGCCCGCGTGTGGCCAGACTGCGCTCGTGAATCCCATTTGCCCCTTCATAGATCGACGTGATGCGTGCATCGCGCCAAACCTGACTAAGCTGATATTCATTCAGGTAGCCATAGCCACCGAGAACCTGAATCCCCAAGTCCGCCGATCGGATCCCAGCCTCTGAACAGAAAACTTTGCACAATGGCGTCAGGAAACTGACGAGGTCCGGGCGCTCGTTCTTCTCCATCTCAACATAGGCCAGATGGCACATGGCACGGGCCCCAATGGCAAGAGATGCCTGCTCCTGAAGCATGCGCTTAACATCGGCATGATCGGACAATCGTGCAGCCGACCCATCCTTGCGCCGCCCTTGCACGCGGTCTCTCGCATATGCCTCCGCGATTTGAGCGGCGCGCGCCGCGTGGGCAACCCCCTGCAAAGCAACATCCAATCGGGCATGGTTCATAACGGTGAACATCGCCTTCAGCCCATCGCCCTCGGCCCCAATCAGTTCCGCATCGGCGCCGTTGAACGACAATTGACAGGTTGGGGAAGCATGCAGCCCAAGCTTGTCCTCAATTCGTGTCACAGTGACTCCTGAGCCCGCCGGGCACAGGAAGAGTGACAGCCCCTTCAAACCATCTTCCACCGCCCCACTGCGCGCCAGAACCAGATGGAGAATGCCTTCCGACATGTCTTGATCGCCGCCAGAGATGAAAATCTTCTCACCATTGAGCCGCCAGTGGTCACCATCCCGCTCCGCACGACACCGAATCGCTGACAGGTCCGATCCGGCACCCGCTTCGGTCAGGCACATCGTCGACAAAACCTCACCAGACGCCAGCCGCGGAATCCAGCAGTCTTGCTGGTGCGGAGTTCCGAAATTCAACAATGTCTCAATCGCGCCCGGAACCAGACCACATACCATCTGCATCGCATGATTGGCCCCGCTGAAAATCTCGGACACACCAGCCGCCACCAAAGGTGACTGCGCCATGCCGCCGAAACGCTCTGGTGCCTGCAGCCCCTGCCATCCGGCCTCGGCAAGCTGGGCGTAGGCGTCGCCAAAACCGTCAGGCATATGGACATGCCCGCCGACAAGCTGCGCGCCTTGCGCGTCGCCAATTCCATTCAATGGAGCGAGCACTCCCTCGGCAAACTGGGCAAAATGGGTAAGGATGTCTTCCGAAAGACTGTCGTCCCAGGCGGCCACAGCCGTCGCCCCCGTCACGTGACGAAGTGAGAACAGGATATCATCGGTAGGTGCCGTGAAGCCCGTCACGGATCAGCCCTCCTGACCCGAAGCACCCAAAAGACGCAGCGCATTTTCCTTGAGGATCAAAGGACGGACTTCATCCTTGAACGGTGCATCGGCAAAGTCCTTGAGCCAGCGATCAGGCGTGATGGCAGGCCAATCCGAGCCGAACAGCATCTTCTTTTTCAAAATCGAGTTGGCGTATTTGATGAAGATATCCGGGAAGTATTTCGGCGACCAGCCTGACATATCGAAATAGACATTCGGCTTGTGCTGTGCGACGGCGAGCCCCTCTTCGGTCCAGGGAAAACTCGGATGCGCCAGGATGATCGGCATATCCGGAAAATCCACCGCCACATCATCAAGATGCATCGGGTTCGAATACTTGAGCCGCATGCCCATCCCCCCGCGCATACCAGAGCCGACGCCGGTTTGCCCGGTGTGGAACAAGGTGATCACGCCTTCTTCCGCACAGGCCTCCAGAACCGTGTAGCAGGCCTCGCGATCATTCGGGAAAAACCCCTGCATGGTTGGGTGAAACTTGAATCCACGCGCACCGAAATCCCGCACCAATCGCCGCACCTCGCGGGCGCCTGCCTTGCCTTTGTGCGGATCGACCGAGGCAAAGGGGATCAGAATGTCATCATTTTCGGCACAGAGCTGCGCCACCTCTTCGTTCGAGTACCGCCGAAACCCGGTTTCGCGCTCGGCATCGACAGGAAAGATCACCGCCGCAATATTGCGTTCGCGGTAGTAGGCGGCCGTGTCCTGAACCGTCGGCAACATACCCTCGGCACCAGCCGGATTCCGGAAATATGCGGCCATGCCGGCTTGGAACTCGTTGTATCCATCATCTCGGCACTGATTGCAGGGCTCTTCAGCATGTGTATGAAAATCAATGGCTTGCACCTTTGAAAAGTCGACCATCCCCATCCTCCTGCACTGTCCATTTCGTCGCTTCAAAAAACGCTATACAGCAAAACCGTTTACATATACAACAAAAGTCATCGGCACAGACGGGGAGGGTCACATGCACGACGGCGCAGCACGGTCCGGAGCGGTCACACGCGTCGAGATCGACGGCGACATCGCGACGTTGATCTTTGACCGCCCGGAAAAGCGCAACGCAATGAACGACGCGCTTGTTGACGAGCTTGATCAATTCTTTTCTCACCCACCAGAGGGCGTGAATGCCGTAATCCTGCGCGGAGAAGGCGGCCATTTCTGCTCCGGGCTGGACCTTGCCGAACACGAGCAACGTCCCCCGGTCGATGGCGTTTACCATTCTCGCAATTGGCACCGTGTCTCTGAACTGATCGAATATGGCGGCCTGCCCGTAATCTCGGTCCTGACCGGTGCGGTGATAGGAGGCGGCCTGGAGATAGCCGCCTCGACCCATGTGCGTATTGCAGAACCAAGCGCCCGATTTCAGCTGCCCGAGGGGCGCCGAGGTATCTTTGTTGGCGGCGGGGCAACCGTCCGCGTTGGCCGCATCATTGGCGCGGATCGTATGCGCGAGATGATGTTGACGGGTCGGAACTACGGCGCCGAAGACGCGCTGTCTCTCGGGCTGGCGCATTACACGGTGGGTGACGGCGAAGGCCTGGCCCTTGCGCACAAGCTGGCGCGCAAGATTGCTGACAATGCGCCCTTCTCGAATTACCTGATGATCAATGCGATCTCACGCATCAATGACATGTCACGTTCTGACGGTCTGTTCACCGAAAGCCTTGCCGCAGCCATGTGCCAGACATCCGATGGCGCCAAAGAGGGTCTGCGCGCATTTCTTGAAAAAAGGGAACCAAACTTCAGAAAATAGCATGGCGGGCCAACGACAGCTTCATGCGAACAAGCAATGCCCGAAATGCACGTTTCTCACCATCACCGGACCAGTGAAGACATTCCGTTTCACGCTTGTCTGTCACTAGATGAAGCGGAGTGTTCACAAAGAAACATGGTCATCACACTCAAAATCTGGGAGGATTTACAATGAAAAGAAGAAGCTTCGTAAAAAGCGCTGTGTTCGGCGCGGCGGTTGCTTTGGCAGTTTCCAGTGCAGCATATGCACAAGAGGTCACACTGCGTCTGCACCAATTCCTGCCGCCCCCCGCGCCGGTACCCGCGCAGATCCTCAAGCCCTGGGCGGCGCAAGTCGAAGAGGCCTCTGGTGGTCGGATCAAGATCGAACATTTCGACGCAATGTCTCTGGGCGGTCGTCCACCCGAACTGATGGATCAGGCTCGCGATGGTGTTGTGGATCTGTCCATGACCGTTGTGGGCTACACCCCCGGTCGCTTCCCGCGCACTGAAGTGTTCGAACTGCCGTTTATGATGACCGATCCGGTTGCGACAGCGAAAGCCTATTGGGAAATGGTCGAAACCGACTTCCAAGACAACGAATATAAAGACGTCAAAGTTCTTGGCGCTTGGGTGCATGGCCCCGGCCAAATCCATTCGACCGACGGTGTGACCAGCCTTGAGGACATGAAGGGCCTGACCCTTCGCGGCCCGACCCGGATCATCAACGACCTGCTCTCCGAACTGGGTGCGGAACCTGTGGGTATGCCTCTTCCGGCGATCCCCGAAGCGCTGTCCAAAGGTGTGGTCAAAGCCACTGTGATCCCGTGGGAAGTCACAACTGCCATCCGACTGTCGGAACTGGTCAACAACCACACCGAGTTTGCTGGCGACGAGGCGCTTTACACCGCGGCCATCGTTCTGGTGATGAACAAGGCCAAGTATGAAGCCCTGCCCGACGACCTGCGCGCCATCATTGACGCCGAGTCCGGCGCCAAGCTCTCGGCCTTCGCAACACAGGTGATGTGGGACATGGACGCCCCGGCGCGTGAGATCGCGGTCAATGCAGGCAACTCCATCGTCGAACTCGACGAAGCCGAGGTCGCCCGCTGGAAGGAAGCCTCCCAGCCTGTGATCGACCGCTGGATCGCTGACATGGACGCCAAGGGCATCGACGGCGCAGCCTTGATCGAACAGGCCAAGTCGCTCATCGCCAAGCACGGCGGCTAACCCAAGCGGGCAGGAGCAACGGAGGGCCGCGTCTAGCGGCCCCCGTTCATCAGGGAGAGGGCGGAATGTACAGGCAAGCTCGCACCATTGCCGAGATGATTGCACGCGTGCTCGCCATCGCGGGCGGAGCGGTCCTTTTGTGTTTGATCGTCCTAACCTGCATTTCGATTATTGGCCGCGCACTGGTCCCGTTTGATATCGGGCTTGGCCCCATTAGGGGCATTTATGACATGACCGAAATAGGCATGGCTGCCGCAATCTTCGCCTTTCTGCCGTGGGCACAATTCACCGAAGCCCACGCGCGCGTTGATCTGTTTCAATCTGTCATGCCCAAAACGATGGACCGGGTGCTCGACTTTTTGTTCAACCTCGCGATGCTGGTCGTCGCAGTCGTCGGGACATGGCGGTTGTATCTAGGCATGCAGGACAAACTGTCCTTCGGCGAAACCACCCTGATCGCGCAAATCCCTGTCTGGCAGGGGTATGCAGCAAGTCTAATAGGCGCGGTGGGCTTTATCATTGTCGCCGCGTTTTGCGTGTTAAGGTCCGGTCGTCGCATTGCCGGTCTCGCGGATTAGGAGACCAGACAGTGACGAATATCGAACTCGCAATCTGGTCCTTTCCGGTTCTTCTGCTTCTCGCGTTTCTGCGCGCGCCCATCGCCCTCGCGATGATCGGCGTTGGCGTCGGCGGCACGTATCTGGTGATCGGGTCGTCCATGATGACTCTCAACCAGTTGAAAACGCTGACCTATGGCACGTTTTCCAACTACTCCTTCTCGATAATCCCGCTCTTTTTGCTTATGGGGCAGTTTGCAACACTGTCTGGCATGTCCGCTGCCCTGTTCCGCGCAGCTGAAAGCTTTCTCGGCCACCGCAAAGGCGGTGTCGCCATGTCCGCCGTCGGAGCCTGTGCGGGCTTTGGTGCGATCTGCGGATCGTCGCTTGCGACCGCAGCCACGATGGGACAGGTCGCACTGCCCGAGCTGCGCCGATACGGCTATCCAGGATCACTGGCGACCGGCGCACTGGCCGCAGGAGGCACTCTGGGCATCCTGATCCCACCCTCGGTGATCCTTGTGATCTATGCGATCCTTGCAGAACAGAACATCGAAAAGCTGTTCGTCGCGGCCCTGATCCCCGGCATACTTGCTGCCATCGGCTACATGATCGCCATTTCCGTCTGGGTGCACATGTCCCCAAACAGCGCAGCCGTCAAAGACCGCGTGCCGTGGGCAGACCGGATGAAGGCGCTGGGACAGGTCTGGCCCGTGATCTTGATCTTTGTCGCCGTCGTCGGGGGCATCTACGCCGGTATCTTCACTCCAACCGAGGCCGCCGCAGTAGGTGCGGCAGGCACCGGACTCGTGGCTTTGGCATCGGGTCAGATGAGCTGGTCCAAACTCAACCAGGCCATCCTGTCCACCGCCGCGTCGTCGGCGATGATCTTTCTCATCATCCTTGGCGCGGGCATCTACAACAACTTCCTGTCACTGACTCAATTGCCGCAGACAGCGTCAGTCTGGGTCGGCGATCAAGGATTTTCGCCTTGGTTTGTCCTGACCATCGTGTTGATCATGTACCTTGTTTTCGGCTGCGTGATGGACAGCCTGTCGATGGTGCTACTGACCGTCCCCATCATCTTCCCGATCATGTCGGTTCTCGACTTCGGGATGAGCGCCAATGATTTCGGCCTGTGGTTCGGCATCCTCGTGCTGATCGTGGTCGAGGTGGGGCTGATCACACCGCCTGTGGGCATGAACCTTTTCATCATAAATTCGATGGCCAAGGAAACGCCCATCGGTCAGACCTACAAGGGCGCCCTGCCCTTTGTCATCACCGATATGGTGCGAGTTGTAATTCTTGCCGCCTTCCCGCCGATCACGCTCTGGCTGGTCTGGGTGATCGACGCCTTGTGAGGCAGCCAGCCGGGGTGCGCCTCAGTCTCGGTGCACCCCAGTCATAATAGGATCAGACCGCAATCACGCCGGGCCCGCCGCTGTGCAATAGTCGCACCTGATCGGCAAAGTTGCTGCGCATTGCCCGCTGGTTCAGAGAACCTTTCTCGGTGATTTCGCCTTTGTCAAAGCTTGGCGCCTCGGTTAGCACAAGGATTCGGCGCACCCGGCTGGCTGAGCCAGTTGCGGCCTGTGCAGCCCGTGCCAGACAATCGCTCAGCGCGCGCGTCAATTCGGTTTCGGGCAATTTCGACGCGCGATCAGACAGCAGCACCAGTGCGCCCAGTTCTGCTTCGTCCTCTCCGGTGATGACGGCATCACGGATCAACCCGTCCATCGCATCCACCAGCGCGGCTCGCACCGCGCAAACTGCCACCCACGTCCCGGTGGTGAGCTTGAAATTCTCAGCCACACGGCCATCAAAAAAGAACCCTTTTGACAAATCCTCGGGGTAAGCAGGACGCAACGCGTCTCCCATGCAGTAGAAGCCCTCGTCGTCAAACGCTTCTCGGGTTTTCGTAGCATCGCGGTAATACCCGGGCGTGATGCTAGGTCCTTTCAATCGCAACTCAAGCTTGCCGCCATTCGGCACCAGCTTCATCGTCAAACCCTTGGACGGCACACCCACATTGCCGGATTTCTCCTGCACCTCGGTACAGGCCAGCGCGAAGGGTGCCGTTTCTGTCGCCCCCAGAGACGTCGCCAAAAGCACCTCGTGACCGGTGGTCTTGCGACCGATGGCGCGCAGCCGATCCCACGTCAACTGCGCCATACCCGCTCCGGCATAGAACATCATCTTGAGGTCCTTGAAGAACGTCGCCGCCAGTTCGGCATCCTGCTCCAGCTCTTCAACCAGAATGTCCCAGCCAATCGGAACGTTGAAATACCAAGTACAGGACACTTCACGCAGGTTGCGCAGGGTTTCGTCGAACTTGCCGGGCGCTGGCTTGCCATCGTCAATGTAATACGTGCCGCCATTTGTCAGCACGAGATACGACACCTTATTGCCTGCAGCTGTGTGGTTCCAAGGGGCCCAATCCAGAACAACCGGCGGCGTCTTGGTGACAAAGCGGTAGCAATCCCGCACCATTGCCTGCATAGCACAGATCATGCCATTGGTGTTGATGACGGCTTTGGGCGATCCGGTAGAACCCGAGGTGAACAGATACTTCACCACTTTGTCCGCTGACACCTCAGCCCGCGCAGCCTCAGTTTTCTGTGCATCCCCCCTCAGCAGGTCGTCAAAAGCAACGGCCCCCGCAAGATGCTCCTGTGCGGTCACAATGTGACAGCCATCAGCGGAAATCGCGTCAATTGCCGGCGCAAAGGATGCGCCCCGATCCGCGAAAATGGCCCCTGGCTGCAGGGTTGCTGCGATATCACGCAGCTTTCCGTGATCCTTCGACACCAACGAATAGGCAGGCGACACGGGCGCATAGGGGATACCGACGTAAAAGCATGCTGCACCCAGCAACGCGTGCTCAAGACTGTTCTCCGACAGGATCAACAAGGGCCGGTCTGGCCCAAGACCCATCTCCAGAAGCGCACCGCCGATCCGCCGCGCCTTCTCGCGCGCCTCTCCGTAAGTGATCTTGTTCCAGTCGCCCTCTTCGCCCCTCCGTGCGATCCAGGGTTGCTCCGGCGTCAGGTCGGCCCATTTGTCGAGGTAGTCCGCCAATGTCGGCAAATACCCCGTCAATTCACCCGGCTGCCGCATCAGCATCGTGCCGTCGTCGCGAGTCTCGACATCGAATTCGGGCTGCCAGAAATCGGCGTCTCCCAGATCTGCCGTGATGTTCATGCTCCCCTCCCCTTGAGCGCAATTACCGAGGTGCCATGCGGATTGCCCCATCCAGACGGATCACCTCTCCATTCAGCATGGGGTTCTGCGTGATCTGCTCCACCAATGCTGCATATTCCGCCGGATCCCCCAACCGGGATGGAAACGGCACCTGCGCTCCCAATGAAGCCTGCACCTCGTCGGGCAGCTCCTCGAGCAACGGCGTCAGAAAAAGTCCCGGTGCGATGGTACAGACCCGAATGCCCTTGTCGGCAAGGTCACGCGCCATCGGCAAGGTCATCGACACGATACCCCCCTTCGACGCGGCATAGGCCAATTGACCAACCTGCCCGTCAAAGGCCGCGACGGAGGCCGTATTCACAATCACGCCACGGGCGCCGTCTGCGTCCACCGGGTCCGCCGCGCACATCCGCGCCGCAACCTGGCTTGCACAGTTGAAACTGCCGATGAGGTTCACGCGAATTATCCGTTCGAACAAGGCCGGATCATGCGCCGCCCCGCGCGACACCGACTTGGCAGCCCCGCCAATCCCGGCACAATTGACAAGCACCCTTGGCACGCCATAGTGCGCGACAGCAGCGTCAATCCCTGCAGCCACAGACGCAGGGTCTGCAACATCCACTTCTGCATAGGCGCCACCGATGGCCGATGCATGCGACGCCGCCTTGTCCACGTCCCGATCAAACAGGGTGACCTTAAGCCCCCCATCCGCCAGCTTCCGCGCCGTCGCGGCCCCAAGCCCCGACGCACCCCCGGTGACAATCGCCGCACAGCCAGCCCAATCCTGCATACTCATGCCTCGGTTGCGCGGATTTTTCCCAGCAGGGACATCAGCGTCGCTTTCTCGTCATCACTCAGATTCGACAATAGCTTGTCTTCATGCGCCCGCACGGCAGCACGCGCCTCAGCATAGGCGGTCTTGCCCTTGGTCGTTGGGACCAGCGCCTGCACCCTCCGATCCCCCGGCACATTGGTCCGCTTCAGCAAACCGCGCCCTTCAAGCTCATCAACGATTGCCACAAGTCCCGAGCGTTCAATTCCGAGCATCCGGGCCAGCCCACTTGAGGTGACATTCGGGTACTGCACAACCAACGACAGAGCCGAAAAAACCCTCGGCGCAAACCCGTCTTCGCCAAGGGTCCGACGGAAATCAGATTGCACGATCACATAAGCACGCTTGAGATTATAACCGATGAACTCTTCAAGGTCCGGGGTTTCGACAAGCGCCTCGTCTTCGATCCGCTTGTCCGTCTTACGCACCGATGCCATCTGTCATCTCCTGTTGTCCGGAAGAGAATTATCTCATATTGTTAATCTAGTAAACAGTTTATCTCTGAAAGGGTTGACATGAACCTCCCAGACCCCAAACTTGACCACGTCTGCACGCTCAACGTGACGCTCGACCCGATCCGCGAAATGGGTGCAGGCCGCGCCGGCGCGCGGCGCATCATCCCAATTGTCGGCGGCACAGTCACTGGCCCACAGCTGAACGGGCGCATCCTGAATGTTGGCGCCGACTGGCAGACGCTCTTCTCCGACGGTCTCGCCGAGTTGGACACACGTTACGCAATAGAGACTGACGACGGCGCAACCGTCGAGATCATCAACTACGGCTACCGCCACGGACCGAAAGAGGTGCTGGAGGCGGTTGCACGCGGTGAACCCGTCGATCCCGCCTCCTACTACATGCGCACCCACGCGCGGTTAGAGACCGGCGACGAACGGTATGCCTGGGTCAACCGCACGCTTTTTGTGGGTGTCGGAGCCCGCAACCAAAGCAGCGTTCAGGTCGAGCTTTACGCCATTGTCTGACGCGCGGCCTGCGCTGCAACGTCTTGGGCAATCGCCTCTTTGTACAGCGTTCGGATCCGATGCGTCAGTGGACGCTCGCCCGACCCGATCGTTTTGCCGTCGATCGACGCCACGGGCGTCTGCGCACCAAACGTCCCGGTCAGAAACGCCTCATCCGCAGAATACGCTTCATAAAGCGAATAGTTCTTCTCGAACACCGGGATGCCGTTGTCGCGACACAGGTCGATCACTTTCTGCCGGGTCACCCCGTTCATGCAGTAATCCCCGGTCGAAGTCCAAACCTCGCCCTTGCGCACAATGAAAAAGTTACAGGCGTTGGTCGTGTTCACAAAGCCATGCGGGTCAAGCATCAGCGCCTCATCCGCCCCCGCCGCCTCGGCCTGAAGGCAGGCGATCACGCAGTTCAGCTTGGAATGGCTGTTGAACTTCGCGTCCTGACTGTGCGGCAGCCCTCGCACCTGCGGCACCGAGGCCAACCGGATCCCCTGCGCCTGCAACGTCTGTGCGGGTTTGGAATGCTCCATGATGATCACCAAGGTCGGCCCTGATCGCGATAGGCTCGGATGCTGAAACGGTTTCACCTTGGTGCCCCGCGTCAGCATCAACCGGCAATGCACATCCGTGGTCATGCCATTAGCCTCAGCCGTCATCCGCAGCGCCTCAGCGATGCCTTCCCGGTCCATGCCCACATCAAGGCCCACCGCGTAGCAACTGTCGAAAAACCGGTCCATGTGCTCGTCGAAGAACGCCCAGACCCCGTCATACAGCCGCATTCCCTCCCACATGCCGTCGCCCAGCAGGAAGCCAGAATCGTAGACCGAGACCTTTGCCTCCTCGCGCGGGTAAAGCGTGCCGTTGATGTAAATGAGAATATCGCGGTTGCGCTCATCCTCTTCCGCATCGTGAGTTGTCGTATGGTCCGTCATCGCGCCCGCTCCATCAGGTCCAAAAGCTGCTCTTCGGTCAAAGCCACCGGGTTTGCCTTCATTGACGACGAACTCACCGCATCCTTTGCCGCCTGCGCCAGCGCCGCATCGGTGATGCCCTGCGCATCCAACCCGGGCAACCCCACCTCGCGCGACCAGGTGTGCAGGGTGTCAAACGCATCATCCGGCGCGCCTCCAAAAGCTTGCGCGATCCAACCCTGCACCTCGGCAATCCGCGCCTGCAGAACCGGATGCTCCCCAACTTCGGCATTGGCCCGCATCCCGTGCGGCAGGAGCGCACCGCAAATGGCCCCATGCGCCGCATTGGACAACCCGCCCAGCGGCCCCGCCAGCCCATGCACCACACCCAAACCGGAATTGGCCAAAGCCAACCCACCACTCAGGCTCACCCAGGCCAGCGCATCCCGCGCCTCGGGGTCTTCGCCCACCATGATCTGCCGGATCGCCACCAGTCCTTTGGGAATCGCATCACGGCAGATTGCATCGGTCAGTGGATTGGCCTTTGACGACAAGTATGGCTCGATGACCTGTGTGACCGCGTCCAGTCCAGACGCCAAAGTCACGCCGCGCGGGCAATTGTCCGTCAGCGCTGGATCAACAATTGCCAATGTCGGCAACATGCGCGGGTCTCGCAGGCTCACCTTGCGCCGCGCCTCCGGCACCGCGATCACCGCATTCTTGGTCACCTCAGCTCCGGTCCCGGCGGTTGTCGGCAAGGCCGCAAAGGGCAACGGTCTGGCCACAAGTGGCAGGCCCTTGCCGACCACCTCCAGATGGTCAAGCATCGACCCCGTCGCAGGCGCTAGAGCTGCAATCGCCTTGCCTGCATCGACCATAGCACCACCGCCAATGGCGATCACGGCCGTGGCACCCGCCTCCCGTGCCTGCGCAACCCCAGCCTCAATCAATGCCACGTCCGGCTCTTTGGCGACAGCAAACTCCGCAACCACAACGCCCTCGGATTCGAGTGCGGATTTAAGCCATGCCACTCGTGCGGGCGTCGCGCCCGTGACCAGCAACACCCGCGCCCCCAACGCCGCCAAGGCAGGCACCGCCTCTAACGCCTCACCGCGTCCGAACCGGATCATGTCTGCTGTGGCAAAGGCAAAGGTGGTCATTGGGCACTCCTGAGTTCGGATATTGCCCCGAGATGTGCCTGTCTTTCCAGCGCGTGTCGAGGGCCGCCGCCTAAACCGCTTGCGCCACGTCTTCGCTGTGCAACCTGCCCGCAGCCAAGGCGGACAAAGCCACCATCGCCGACGCCGTGCCCAACACCAAAGGCAAGCCGCCCAACTGATAGCTGAGCCCGGACAGCACCGTACCTAACAGTCGCCCGCCCGCATTGGCCATGTAATAGAATCCGACATCCATGGTCACCCGCTCGCTTTGGGTGAAGGCAAGGATGAGATAGGAATGCAATGCCGAGTTCACGGCAAATAACGCGCCAAACACCAGCAGCCCGACCACCAGCATCACCGTCAGCCACATCTGCGGCTCTGGCGACATCACCGCCGCCACGGTCAAGGCCACCGGCACCGACAGAAGCAGGACCGCCCATTTTCGCGCATCCCCAATCAGTGCGGCTTCACCCCGATCCGCCGCGCGCAATAGTTTCGGCGTGTTCGCCTGCACAATCCCATACAGGATAATCCACACCGCCATGAATGTCCCGATCAGGAAAAACGTCGCGCGATTACCCGCCTCCGTTCCGTCTGACAGCACAGCATAGAAGTAGATCGGGATACCCACAACGAACCACACATCACGCGCCCCGAACAGGAACACCCGAGCCACCGACAGCCAGTTCACATTCGAGGACTTTGAAAACACCTCCGAGAACTTCGCGCCCTTGCGCCCTTTCGGCAGGCCCGACGGCATGAAGACGATGATCGCCAGCAGGATCACCGCCAACACCGCCGCCATCGCATAGATCGCCGCGACAAACCCCAGCGTCGCCAGCAAAGCCGCGCCCAGCAGGAAACCGACGCCCTTGACCGCGTTTTTCGATCCGGTCAAAACCGCCACCCAGCGGAACAGCCCACCACCCTCTGTCGGCGCCAGCAACTTGACCGCCGATTTCGAGGACATCTTGGCCAGGTCCTTGGCCACCCCCGACGCGCCCTGCACGCACATCACAAAGGCGACCGACGCCGCAATGCTCCATGTCGGGTCCAATTGTGCCAGCGCCACCAGCGCCACGACCTGCAAACCAAGCCCTGCGTAGAGTGTCGAGGTCAAGCCGAACCGCGCCGCGATCCACCCGGCGGACAGGTTCGTGACCATCCCGGCGATTTCGTAGAGCACAAACAGATAGGCCAGTTGGATTGGCGAAAACCCGAGCGTGTGAAAGTGCAACAGCACCAGCATACGCAATGCGCCATCGGTCAGCATGAAGGCCCAATAGGCCGCCGTGACAGCGATATAGGCAGACAGGCCGACGGGTTTGCTCACAGCCGACCGCCCACCATCAGCGCCACGTCCACCAGACGATGCGCATAGCCCATCTCGTTGTCATACCACGCGTAAACCTTCACCTGAGTGCCGTTCACCACCATCGTGGAGAGCGCATCAACGATGCTCGACCGCGTGTCATTGGTGTAATCCGTCGACACCAGCGGGCGTTCTTCGTAGCCCAGAATCCCCTTGAGAGGACCCTCAGCCGCCGCCTTGAACAGCGCGTTCACCTCTTCTACGGTGGTCGCACGGTCCATCTCGAACACGCAATCGGTCAGCGACGCATTCAGCAGGGGCACACGCACCGCATGGCCGTTCAACCGGCCCTTGAGTTCGGGGTAGATCAGCGTGATCGCCGTCGCACTTCCCGTGGTTGTCGGAATCAGCGAATTCAGTGCCGACCGCGCGCGGCGCAAGTCTTTAGCAGGACGATCCACAATGGTTTGCGTACTGGTCACATCATGGATTGTCGTTATTGATCCGTGACTTATTCCGATGCTCTCATGCAAAACCTTCACAACAGGGGCCAAGCAGTTGGTCGTACAACTCGCCGCCGTCACAATATCATGAGTTTCAGCATCATACACGTCGCCATTCACGCCGTAGACGATGTTCGCGGTCGGTCCATCCTTGACCGGAGCCGACACCACGACTTTCTTCGCGCCCATTTGAAAATAGGGTGCGATTTTCGCCTCTGATTTGAAAACGCCGGTGCAGTCGATCACCACGTCCACGCCCTCCATCGGCAGTTCCGACAGGTCTTTTGTCCCCACGAAAGGCAGTCGCACACCGTCGATGGTGATGCTGTCTACGTCATGCGAAAACGCAGCATCCCAGCGTCCGTGCACCGTGTCGAACTCGAACAGATGGGCGTGCATCTCGGGATCGCCCACCGCGTCGTTGATCCAGGCAATCGTCGCCCCCCGTTCCAACAGGGGTTTCAGGGCAAGCTTGCCAATGCGGCCAAGCCCGTTCAGCGCGTAGGTGGTCATAGGGAGGCATCCTCTTCGGTCATTTGTCCAATGTCATCGACCGCTTTCTGCAACGAAATCCGATCAAGCGTGGTCATGGGCAGCGCGGTAAAAGCGCTGATCCGGTTGCGCAGCGCGCCATAGGCGGCTTGAAACGCGAGGCTGCGTTCGGCGTCAGACCCAGTCGCCTTGACAGGATCGACCATGCCCCAATGCGCGCTGATCGGCTGACCCGACCAGGCCGGGCAGTCCTCATTCGCGGCCTGATCGCAGACCGTGAAGACGAAATCGAACTTCGGCGCGCCGTCCGCCATGAACTCCTCCACATTCTTGGCGCGCAGGCTGGACACGTCGTGCCCCTTCTGGCGCAGCACATCCAACGCCATCGGATTCAATTCGGAATAGGGTTTGGTCCCGGCCGAAAAGACATCGAACCGATCACCGGCCATGTCGCGCAGGATCGTCTCGGCAAAGATCGATCGCGCGGAATTCCCCGTGCAGATAAAGAGAACATTGAACTTCTCCAAAGGCATATCCGTCATTCCTTGCCCAAAACCTGCCGCCATCGGGCTGCACATGTCCGGTCTGCCCCGACAACAATCAAACAGCAGGAAATCCAGCATCTCCTGCACCTGTGGTATATTCACTGTGTAACGAAGCGATGTCCCGACGCGCGTCTGGCTCAGCAATCCGGCGTCCTGCAAGTTTGACAGATAGGCCGACAAAGTGGACGGCTTGATATCCAGCGCGTCTGCGATTTCCCCTGCAGGCACCCGGTCGGGCATCCGCCGCATGAGCATGCGAAAGATGGCCAGCCGCTGCGGATGCCCGAGGGTCGAAAGTTGTGAGGCGATTCTTATTTCCATATTTCATGAATAATGGAAATAAATACGGAGTCAACGAGTCGTTTCGCCATTCAGGAAAGCCAACGGTTTTCGCATTGCGACCCGCGTCAAAACCCGTAAACCCGCATCTGACGTTCCGACCGGAGACCTGCCATGTCGCTGCCCATCGCCCAGATCACCCCCGTGACCCAGCCGCTGGTGGGCCGTGTGACATTGCCCGGCTCCAAATCCGTGACAAACCGCGCGCTTCTGGTGGCGGCCCTGGCGCGCGGCACCAGCCGCCTGACCGGCATCCTGCGCAGCGACGACACGCATTACATGATGACCGCCCTGCGGCAGATGGGTGTGGGGATCACCGAAATCGACGACACCACGGTCGAGGTCACAGGTTCAGGCACCCTGCAGCCCGCCTCCGAGCCGCTTTTCCTAGGCAATGCCGGCACCGCAACCCGCTTTCTGACCGCTGCCGTCGCTTTGGTAGACGGCACCACCATCGTCACTGGCGACGAACACATGCAGAAACGCCCCATCGCACCCCTGCTCGACACGCTCCGCACAATGGGCGTCGACGCCACCTCCGAGACAAGTTGCCCGCCTGTCACAGTCAAAGGCACCGGCAGGTTCCAGAGCGGCGAGATCGAGGTCAGTGGCAAACTCTCAAGCCAGTATATCTCGGCCATCATGATGCTCGCCGCGATGGGCGACGCTGAAACCCGCATCACCATCGGCGGCGGCAAGATCGGTGCCGTTGGCTATCTGCACATCACCGCTGCCGTCATGCGTGCATTCGGCGCGACGGTGGACTTCCCGTCCGAAAACCAGATCATCGTCGCACCGGGCGGCTACAGCGCCGCCGATTACCACGTCGAACCCGACGCGAGCGCGGCAACTTACCTGTGGGCGGCGGAAAAGCTGACCGGTGGGAACATCGACATCGGCACAGCCCCGAGCGACATGAACCAACCTGACGCCAGGGCCTACGACATGATCGCCGCATTCCCGCACATGCCTGCGACCATCAACGGCTCACAGATGCAGGACGCCATCCCGACTCTGGCCGTGCTGGCCGCGTTCAACGAAACGCCCGTGCGCTTTACGGGCATCGAAAACCTGCGGGTCAAGGAATGCGACCGGATCGACGCGGTGCACAAAGGTCTGTCGCAGGTACGCGAAGGTTTGTCGTCCGTCGAGGGCGACGACCTGATCGTGCATGCCGATCCGGAATTGGCCAGCCATGTGAGCGACGGGTTGATTGACAGCCATGCCGACCATCGCATCGCTATGTGCTTTGCCTTGGCCGCAATGAAGGTCAAAGGTGTGCGGATTGAAGACCCGTACTGCGTCTCCAAGACCTTCCCGACCTACTGGGACGTCCTGCGCGGGCTGGGCGTGTCAGTCGACATCACCCAGCCCTGACGCCAGTCACTCGGCCGCGATCTGCGCCGCAGCGGTATCGCCGCGCAGCGACACCCACTGTCCGCCACCGGTGTACCGCCAGCCCAACCGGCCCTCGTCGTCCATCGCGTACAGCTTGAGCCATCCGTTGTCGAACAGCGCAGCAACCCCGGCGTGCCGCTTGAGGATCTCGCTGATGGCTTCGCGCGGTGCTTCAACTGCGACCGACAACCGCAAGGGATCATGCATGAAAGTCTCGCCGTCATGCACTGACTGCCAAGGCAGACCACCACGCAGAACACCGCCATTGCCTTCGACCACACCGATGCCACCCGTAACGTTGTGCAGCAGCTTATTGCCCGCCCCGAACGCATCCGGCGCGACGGACGATCCGTAATATTGCAGGCTGATCCAGCTCGCCACGACGACAGGCGCGGTCAGGATCAGTTCCAAACCACCGAACCCTTTGTCCTGCCGCCAGTCATAGCTGTGCAGGAACGACCGCCCGTCAAGGCTCCGTCCCGCTGTCCGCGACCGGGGGGCCGCAATGAACGCTGAACAACCTGCCAGCCCCCATTCGGGCCGCGTTTCCGACCAGTCCTTG
Organism: Alphaproteobacteria bacterium; assembly: GCA_030431485.1. Lineage (GTDB taxonomy): Bacteria > Pseudomonadota > Alphaproteobacteria > Rhodobacterales > Rhodobacteraceae > Marivita. Next base: position 6,760 of record JAUIIR010000055.1, on the reverse strand, counting down.
GCCCGCGCCATGACAGCCATCTGATCCGCCGCCCTTGGCAAGCGTGTCGCCCGTTCGCCCCTCGTGACCTTGGCTGCCATCGACAGCGCCTGCTTAAGTGACGCGATCGTCGCGCCCTGCATGTGACCTGCGGGCAGGTCACCCTCATACAGCCGCACTTCGTCGGTCACCGTGTCATGCAGACCAGCCAGGAACACGGTCTCGGCAGGCACCTCGATGCCCTTCTCGACCAATCCGGCCCGCACCTCTGGATCGTTCAGCAAAAGCGCCACCAGCCGCGCATTCACGTCCCCGGCATGGCCGCCGCAGGCCCCGCACTGCAAAGCGCTCGCATGGGGATTATTGACAACGCCTGCGCCGTGACCCGCCAGCAGGATCACCTTGGCAAAGCCCGATTTCATCGACATCGCTGACAGGATCGTCGCCGCCATTCCGATCCGGTCCTCAAGCGTCAGACTGTCAGACAAGGCGGGCGCCGGATCGGTGCCAAGGCTGGGATGCTTCTGCGCCAGCGAATCCCGCACCAGCTTGCCCAGGTACAAAGGCCCGGTCGCCTCAACGAAGGCAAAGCTGGACACCGCCGCCAGCCGGAACCGGCCCCAGGCCCGCGTCACCCGCTTGGCCACGCGGGTCAGCACGTCGCTGTCCTGCGGATCGGTCGCGGCCGAGGTCGCACCGGGGTTGATCAGCACCGGACCCCGCGTTTCCAGTACGTCCGACGCAAACCCGTGGTGCGCCGCCGCGATGCCGAAGAAGCCCGCGAAACCAATGGTTTCGATCCCTTCGCCAGACGCTTCAAGCGCCCTCCGGAACACTTCGGACCGCACGTCTATGCAGAACGCCGCCTGAACGTTCGGCACCACGTCTTTGGCCTCAACGGGCTGCGCCAAGGTGGCGTCCAGCGCGCGCGCCGCCGCGTGATCCGCTGCCGCCTGAAGGGCTGCGTCGATCAGATCGTCCTCGCTCGGCACGATGGGCTGCGCGTGCGCCTCAAGCACCTCGGCCCATTTGTCTCCGATATTGTCCTTGTACCGCGCCAGCAAAGCGGCTTCGAAGACCAGCTTGGCGGTCAGCAGATCGGTGATGTCGTTATTGCCCTCACCCTTCAGGTTCGCGCGGAACGCCTCGCCCGAGGCCAGTTGCGCCCAACCGCCCAGCCGCATGAGCAGCGTGTGGAAATAGCTCTCGCAGGCATCTGCCGTGATCCCCATATCCTCGGTACATTTGGTCAGCGCGCCCCGCGCCGACATCGACATCGACGCCACCCGCGATGCAAACCCGGTCAGGCCAAAGATCTCTGGCGTCAGGTCGCGCTGCGCAAAGGACCGCCAAGACAGCCATGCCCGTGTCTTGGGCGCAGGCCAGAGCGCCTGACCGGTATCGTAATGACCACCTGCCCAGTGACCGATCCGTTCGGCCACGAAGTCAGGCCAGTTGATGTCCGACACCTCTTCGGCCAGATCGGCAAGCGTCGGCAACGCTTCGGGCAGTGGCACGGTCTTGTCCATCGCCGCGATCAGGTCGTCGACCGTCGCCGTCAGCTCCGGCACCTCGGCCAGACCCGCTTCAAGGTCGGCCACGCTCAGCCCACCTGACGCGAACTTCGCCTTGAAATGCGCCCGCTCTGGCACTGTCCGCACACCGGCCACCCGCGCCAGCCGCGCGGCGGCCATCTGCAACGGCTCGCCTGCTTGACCAACGTAAGGGTTTACCGCGACCGTCGCCTCAAGCGACCAAAGTGGCGGGATATGTGCGGCGGCGTTCTTTGCACCTGCCATGATCTCAAGGGCCGGACCCGAGAACCGTTCAACCATTGTCAGCATGTCTTGTTCTCCTGTCCTTTCCGTTACCGTGTCCGTGCGGCCCAGCCGCCGGTCAGCCGGTCAAACACCGCGTTTAGGTAAAATCCGTTCGAAAGGTGCACCCGCAGGCCCTGTGCCGCCGGATGGCTGGCCCAGTTCGGAAAGGTCGCCTGCGCCCAGGCCACGGTGCCGAAGCTGAGGATGGTCAGCACCATCAGTGCCCATTGCAGCGGGCCGGGCGCCGGGGTTGCGGGCAGTGCGCCAGTGGTCAGCCAGATCGCGATGGATTGCAGCGCGAAGTAGCTCACCGTGGTCGCCACCGAATACACCGCCATGCGCCGGGTCAGCAGCTCAGGCGCGTGATCCGCAAGGCCCTGCGCCAGCAGATAGGCGACGCCCATCACCAGCACCGCCCCCAGCGCAATCGCCTGTGCCGACTTGCCTTCGATGCCCAGCAGAAGACCCAGCGTGCCGTAGATGGCCAATGCGATGGCAAACGCCTTGAGCACCGCCCTGCCATTCGGGATCGCCACCGGGCCGGGCCGCCGGATTGACGCCACCTGCGCCACCGCCCCACCCGAGGCAAGGAAGGCATGCGCCTTGTAAAGCGAATGCGCCACAATGTGCAGCAGCGCCAGATGGAACAGCGCAAGACCGCATTGCAGGATCATGAAGCCCATCTGCGCCACGGTTGACCACGCAAGCGAGGTTTTGACCGACGGCTGGGTCAGCATGACCAGCCCGCCGAACAACGCCGAGAACCCGCCAAGGATCACCAGTACCGACAACACGCCGGGGGCCAGCAGCATCACATCCGCGAACCGGATGAGCAGGAACCCACCCGCGTTCACCACGCCCGCGTGCAGCAGGGCCGACACCGGCGTCGGCGCTTCCATTACCTCGGTCAGCCAGCCATGCGTCGGCACCTGTGCGGACTTGAACAGCGCCGAAATCGCCAAGAGGCCCGCCGCAAAGATCGCCGCTCCGCCGCCTTCACCGGCCCGTGCCGCCTCGGTGATGGTGTGGATATCCGCCGTTCCATAAGCCGCAGCCAACGCAAACGCGCCAAAGATCAGCCCCGCGTCAGACGCCATTGAACACAGCGCTTTCTTCCGCGCCGCCCGCTGCGCCGCCGCCCGCTCGGGGTATGTCAGCAGCAGCCGGTTGACACAAAGTCCTACCGCACCCCAGCCGAGGATCAACTGGATCAGGTTGCCTGCCGTCACCAGAAGAAGGACTGACGCAAGGCCAAGGCTCAACCAGCCAAGAAACCGGGTCTGGTTCTTTTCCCCATCGGTGTAGGTCACTGCGAACCGCATCACGACCCAGCCGATAAAGCCCACCAGAGTCAGCATGGTCACGCTGACCGCGTCGATCCGCGCTGCAAAGCCCATCCCGGCCGCGCCGATCAGCGGGCTCGTGGCCGATCCGTGGGTGATCAGCAGCGCCAAAGCGCCCAGCGACACGACCATCGCAGCCAGACCGGCATATTCGCCAAGTCGCAAAAGCGCAGATCCTCGCGGCAGGTCGCGGGTCCTGTAGAAAACACCGATCAGGGCGAAGAACAAAGGCGCGAGAAGTGGCAAGGCGGTGATCATGATACGGTCTCCTTCTGAGGTCGTGATCTTGATCGGGGACGTAGCCTGCGGCTTTGGTGAAGAAAAATACATTGTTTGGGATAAATCGTTCACTTAAAAAGAACGAATGTCGGATCTGAATTACCACCACCTGCGCTACTTCTGGGCCGTGGCCCATGACGGCAACCTCACCCGCACGGCCGAGCGGCTGAACCTGTCGCAATCGGCATTGTCGTCGCAAATCAAGCAGTTGGAGGAGCGCTTGGGCCAGACGCTTTTCGAACGCCGGGGCCGCGCCCTACACCTGACCGAGGCAGGACGCATCGCGCTCGACCATGCCGACACGATCTTTAGCGCCGGCAAAGAACTGCTCGACACCCTGCGCGAAACCGCCCGTCCGGCCCGCGCCTTGCGGGTTGGCGCTTTGTCAACGCTGTCGCGGAACTTCCAGATCACTTTTCTGGAACCGGTCCTTGGTCGCCCCGATGTCGAAGTCATCCTCCGCTCCGGCAGCGCGGCAGAGCTTTACGCCGCTCTGGACGCGCTGAACCTCGATGTGGTGCTGACCAACACGCCCCCCGCCCGCGACGCGATCAGCCCTTACCTGACGCAGAAACTCGCGGATCAGACCGTGGGTCTTTTCGGCACTCCCGACCGGGTGCGCGGCAATCGCCCGTTCGAAGATCTGGTGGCCGAGCACCCCCTGATCCTGCCCACCCGCGACACGCAGATCCGCAACGCCTTCGACACGCTGCTGGCCCGCGTTCGCGCCAAACCGACCATCGCCGCCGAAGTCGACGACATGGCGATGATCCGCCTTCTGGCCCTGCGCGGCACCGGGTTGGCCGTGGTGCCGCCTATCGTCGTAAAGGACGAACTAACGCGTGGAGAATTGGTGCAGGCGGCAATGCTCGACCTGCATGAACTGTTCTACGCGGTGACGCTGGACCGCCGCTATCCGAACCCGCTGCTGACCGAATTGCTTGCGGCCGCAGTCCGTTAGGGAATGATCTCGAACTTCGTCACATCGACCATCCCCCGGTCGGTGATCTTGAGCGCGGGAATGACCGGCAGCGCCAGAAATGCCAGTTGCAAGAATGGTTCATTGAGCGTGACACCAAGACTCTTGGCCGCCGCGCGCAGATCGACCAGCCGGTCATGTACCTCTTCAAACGGCTCAAGGCTCATCAACCCCGCCACCGGCATCGCGAGTTCCGCCAGAACCTCGCCCCCAGCAGCAACCACAAACCCACCTTCGATCTCGGACAGCCGGTTCGCCGCCCGCGCCATGTCGGTGTAATCCACCCCGACGCAGGCGATGTTGTGGTGATCGTGGCAGACGGTCGAGGCAATCGCCCCCCGCTGCAACCCGAAGCCACGCACAAATCCGGTGGCAATGTTGCCGTTCTTGCCATGCCGTTCCACAACCGCGATGCGAATGAGATCGCGCGCCGGGTCCGGGTGTTTGTCGCCATCCTCAACCGCAATGGTTTCGTGCAGATGTTCGGTGATGATCTTGCCCTCGACAATGCCGATCACGTCAGTCTCTGGCCGGTTGGCCTTGGCGCGAAAATCCTCGGGCATCAGATACGGCGCGTGGACCGATCCGGTGCCTACCGGGTCAATTTTTGACCGTTTGGTAAAATTCTTTGCGATAGCTTCTACACCAGCGCAGAACACGGTCTGCACATCGCAATCCTCAAGCGATCGAACCGCGACGATATCCGCCCGCTTGCCCGGCGCGATCACCCCACGATCCTTGAGCCCAAACGCCTCAGCCCCCGACAATGACGCGGCGCGGTACGCCGCCAGCGGTGGCGTACCCAAGGCGATCAGCGTACGGATCATGTAATCGAGATGGCCCTCCTCGGCGATGTCGAGCGGGTTCCGGTCATCTGTGCACAGGCACATATACGCAGAGGTGCGCTCGGTCAGCAGCGGTTGCAGCGCGTGCAGGTCCTTCGAAACAGACCCCTCACGGATCAGCACGCGCATCCCCTTTTGCAGCTTCTCGCGCGCCTCTTCGGCAGTCGTCGCTTCATGCTCCGTCGAAATTCCGGCGGCAATGTAGGCGTTCAAATCCATACCGCGCAGTTGCGGGCAATGGCCGTCGATATGGCCCCCGTCGAACAGATACAGCTTTTCCATCACCTGAGGGTCCCGATAGATCACTCCGGGATAGTTCATGAATTCTGCCAGCCCGATACCCGATGGATGGCCCATGAGCGATGCGAGATCCGCAGCCAGCAGCTCTGCCCCAGCGGTCTCCATATGGGTGGACGGCACACAGGAGGACAGCTGCACGCGAATATCCATCAGCGTGTGGCGGCTGGCCTCCTGAAAGTATCGGATACCCGCTGCGCCAATCACATTGGCGATCTCGTGCGGGTCGCAAATCGCAGTTGTGACACCGTGTGGCGCAACGCAGCGGTCGAATTCATAAGGCGTGACCAGCGAGCTTTCGATGTGCAGATGGGTGTCGATAAACCCTGGAACGAGGATCAGACCCGTCATGTCCCGGATTTCAGCCCCGTCATAGCTGCCGCACGTTCCTGCAATCATGCCATCGCAAATGGCAATATCGCCATCCATGAGGTCACCGGTGATCAGATCAAGCGTCTTGGCACCGCGCAACACTAGGTCTGCGGGTGCATCGCCACGGCCCACGGCGATCCGGCGTTCCAAAGGGGTCAGGTCTGTCATCTGGTTCGGCGCTCCTGTGCGTGATGCGTTCAGTCTAGGCCAAGCGCGGCACAGGCACCAAGTCTGGTGTTGAGTTGGCCTCCGACTCAGCGCCCGGTTTTCGGGCAGTTTTTGTGAGTTGGTCAAAAAGCGGGCAGCGAAAATTCTGCATACAGCGGCATACCGGATCAATATGTCACACCCATGGCGCGAATTCCAAGCCTGCTACCGCGTGTCACGGTTACCGCAAACAGCCAAAAAACCCATGCCAAGAACTTACCTTGTTTCTTAGGGCTTTACCCTGCGGAAAGTAAATTTGTTTACGTATTTTCCTTACTTTCTGAAAAATTTTTACAACCAAATACCTGTTTTTATTTTACTTATTTTATTGTTTTCACCTTCGCCTATGATCGAAACAAGCCGCGATAACACGTCTGTGATCGCAGTCTGAAGCGCCTGAGGGGGATCAGGCGGCGCGAGGGAGACCAAAACCATGAACGATCAAACCACCACCACAGATGGTACGGCCGTGTATCCGCCATCCGCTGAAACCGTCGCACGCGCCCACATAAATGCGGCGCGGTATGAGGAGATGTATGCGCGGTCAGTGTCTGATCCTGAAGGGTTCTGGGCCGAAGCTGCGCAGCGTCTGGACTGGATGAAGACGCCGAGCCAGGTGAAGGATGTCGACTTCACCCT